>JADZEK010000161.1 GCA_020850595.1 Anaerolineales bacterium | reverse complement strand
TTGACGCCCGAGGCGGCCACGCAATTGGTGGTGCGGCATTTGGTCAATCGAGCTCGTTCG
The DNA here is from genome assembly GCA_020850595.1 of Anaerolineales bacterium. Taxonomy (GTDB): domain Bacteria; phylum Chloroflexota; class Anaerolineae; order Anaerolineales; family UBA6663; genus JADZEK01. The sequence goes on along the minus strand of JADZEK010000161.1, from coordinate 39,399 downwards.
ACCAGTAGTCGTCTGGAAGCGCAGAATCATCGCGGTTTCGACTAATCTGACATTGTCAAACTACTTAGAGTACAATCCGAGATACAGTTCGCGTCTGGTAAGTGGCATCCGCAACCGTGCAACGCTAAGTGGATACAGAGCGTACGGCCTCGTTCGGCTATTGGGTTCGCCGCCGGCGCAAGCGCCTCGACCTGACTCAAGAAGCGCTGGCGCGCCTGGTGGGCTGCGCGGCTGTCACGATCAAAAAGATTGAAGCCGACGAGCGCCGGCCCTCCCGCCAGGTGGCCGAACGGCTGGCCGACACGCTGCGCCTCGCGCCAGACGAACGGGCGCTGTTTCTGGCCTGCGCCCGCGGCCGGCGCAGCCCGCTGGGGTTGGCGCTCGAGGATGGGCCTGTTCAGGCCGACCTGTCACCGCCCGCGCCCACGGCGTCTCCGTCGCCTCTGCCGGCTCAGTTAACTTCGTTCATCGGTCGAGAAGCCGAGCTTCAGGCCATCGCTGAGCTGCTCAGGGGTGACAGCGTGCGATTGGTCACGCTGACCGGCCCGGCCGGGGTCGGCAAAACCCGCCTGGCGCTTCAGGCCGCTGCCGAGTTGCTCGACGACTTTGCCGGGCGCGTCCAATTCGTCGGCTTGGCCGCCCTGGCCCAGGCCGACCTGATCGCCCCCTACCTGTGCCAGGCGTTCAATGTGCCGCTGCCCAGACACAAACCAGAGCTCGAGACGCTGAAGACTGCGCTGCAGCCGGACCCCTGGCTTCTGCTACTGGACAACCTTGAGCACTTGCTGGCCGCGCCAGACGGCGGCTCGGCCGCCGGCCTGGTGGCCGAACTGCTATCGGCCGCCCCGCGCCTGAAGGTGCTGGCGACCAGCCAACAACGCTTGCGGCTGTCTGGCGAGGTTGAACTGGCCCTGTCACCCTTGCCGCTCCCCAATCAGGCCGCGCTCAGGGCGGGCGGGGCCGAGGCCGGTCGCCTGCTCGCGCAATCGGCCGCCGGCGCCTTATTCGTGGCGCGCGCCCAAGCCGCCCGCCCGACCGTGAAGACCGATCAGGCCGACGCCATCGCCATCGGTGAGATTTGCCGGCGACTGGACGGGCTGCCGCTCGCTATCGAGCTGGCCGCCACGCAGACGCGTGTGTGGCGGCCGGCCGAACTGCTGGCGCGCCTGGAGGGCGGCCGCCTGGCCGTCCTCACCAGCGGCCCGCGTGACCTGCCGGCCCGACAGCAAACTCTACGGCGCGTGCTCGATTGGAGCCACGGTCTGTTGGCCGACCAGGAACAGCGGCTGTTTGCGCGCCTCAGCGTGTTTGTGGGCGGCTGGACACGCGAAGCCGCCCAGGCGGTGGCCGGCCCGGCGGTTGCCTCCGCCGTTCAGCCGGATGGGGACGTGAGCGAAGGGCTTTCCCAACTGACTGAGAAGAGCCTGATCTGGCGTGAGCCTGAGCCGGGGGCGCGCTTTCAGATGTTGGGGACCATTCGCGAGTACGCTCTGGACCGGCTCGCGGCGGCGGGCCTGGCGAACGAGGCCCGCGATCGGCATCTGGCGTATTACGCCGGCCTGGCGCAAGCCGTCGAAGCTGACGCTTACGCGGGCCGGCCCATTGCCGCTTGCCTGGAGCAGGTGACGCCTGAAATGGACAACATGCGGGCCGCTCTGGCGTGGGGGTTGAGCGGCCACAACGCCCAGGCGGCGGCCGAGCTGGCGGCCGGCATGACGCTGGTCTGGCACATGCGCGGCCAAATTGCGGAAGGCCGGCGCTGGCTGGAGCAGGCGGCGGCCGCCGTGACAGAGCCGGTGGCCGCGCGCGCGCGGGCGTTAACCGGCGCGGCGGTGATGGCCTGGCAGCAGGGCGACTATGGCGTGGCGCAAGCAAATTGCCAGGCCAGCCTGGCGATCTGGCAGGCGCTGGGCGCGCCCAGCGGCTCAGCCGACGACCGGGGCCTGGAGTTCACGCTGCACGTGCTCGGGCACGTGCTCTTCGACCAGCGCGACTACGCTGCGGCCAAAGACCTGTTCGCGCAAAGCCTGGCCCTGAGCCGCCGGCTGGCGCTGGAGCCGGAGATCACGGTTCTGATTGGAGACTTGGGACTGGTGGCCAGCCACCTGGGCGACACGGCCGAGGCGCGCCGGCACTATGAAGAGAGCGTGGCGCGGGCGCGCAAGCTAGATGACGCCGGCACGATCGTTGATAACCTGATCCGCCTGGGCGACCTGGCGCGGCTGGACGACGACGACGAGCGCGCGGCGGCTTGCTATACGGAGGCCCTGAGCTTGTGCCGGGCGACGGACCGGCACCTCGACCTGGCGGCCGCGCTGCACAAGCTGGCCCACCTTGCGCGCCACCGCGGTGATTGCCGCCAGGCTGAGACACTGCTCCTGGAAAGCCTGGCGCTGCAGCGCGAGCACCGCAACCAGCAGGGCATCGCCGAGTGCCTGGCGGCCCTGGCGGAAGTGCACGTCGCCCGCGGCGAGGCGGAGGCGGGCGCGCGCTTGTTCGGAACCGCCCAGGCGATCCTGGAGGTCATTGGCGCGCCGCTGGCGCCGGCTGACCAGGTCGAATGGGAGCGAGGTCGCCGCACAGCGCAGGCGCTCCTGGGCGACGAGGCGTTTGAGGCCGCTTCGGCGGCTGGGTATGCGGGTCGCACAACCCCGGCCGACCTCAGCTGATCCGACCGCCGGCGCTCTGATCTATTCTGGCGGCGCTTGGATCTTTCCGCTTCGCCGCCCAGTAACGCTGTTCGTAACGACCTCGTAATGCCGGCTCAGTATCCTGGGGTTCACAGGCAGAAGTAGAACCACGCCACAGCAGGCCAGGAGGCGCAGATGGACGGTCACGACGATGTCAAACTGGAAGAGGGTTCCCGGGTCGGGGTGATTGGCGGCGGGCCGGCCGGGTCATTCTTTAGCTACTTTCTGCTGGAGATGGCCGAGCGCATCGGCTTGGGCCTCCAGGTTGACATCTTCGAGCCACGCGACTTCTCCGTGCCGGGGCCTCAGGGTTGCAACATGTGCGGCGGCATCATCTCAGAGTCGCTGGTCCAGCATCTGGCGACTGAGGGCATCCGGCTCCCGACCAACATTGTCCAGCGCGGCATTGCCTCCTACACGCTGCATACCGACGTAGGCAGTGTCCTGATCCAGACCCCCAGAATGGAGAAGCGTATCGGCGCCGTCTACCGGGCGCCCGGCCCGCGTGGGTTGAAGGAGCTGAAGTGGGGCGGCTTCGATGGTCACCTGCTCGGTCTGGCGCAAAGCAAGGGAGCGCGTGTTACACGCGGGCGGGTGGAGCGCATCGCGCGGCAGGACGGTCGCTGGCAGCTGACCGTCCGCGGCCAGCCGGCCCAAGCCTACGACCTGCTGGTCGTGACTGCCGGAGTCAACAGCGCGGCCCACCGGCTGTTTGAGAACCTGAACCTGGCCTACCGGCCGCCGCGCACGGTGAAGACCTACATTTGCGAATACCATTTGGGCCAAGCCCAGATCGCCCAGTACTTGGGTGATTCGATGCACGTCTTTCTGCTCAACCTACCCGGCCTTGAGTTCGCCGCGATCATCCCCAAGGGCGACTACGTGACGCTCTGCCTGCTGGGTGAAGGCATTGATGAGCGGCTGGTGCGGTCACTGACTGAGTCGCCCGAAGTCCAGCGGATGATGCCGCCGGACTGGCGCCCCGATCAGAGCGTCTGCCAGTGCCAGCCGCGCATCGCCGTGGAGGGCGCGCAGCAGCCCTACGGCGACCAGATTGTCTTCATCGGCGATTGCAGTGTCACGCGCCTTTACAAGGATGGCATCGGCTCAGCCTATCGCACCGCCAAGGCAGCCGCCGCCACCGTGATCTTTCATGGAACTTCCGCCGCAGACTTTGCCCAGCATTACTTGCCAACCTGCCGGAGCATTGCCGGTGACAATCTGCTTGGCAAGCTGGTCTTCTTCGTAACCCGCCAGATCCAGCACCGCATCTTTGCCCAGCGCGCCGTGGTGCGGATGACAAGCCGCGAACAGCGCCAGTCGAACCGGCCGCGGCGCATGAGCCTCGTGCTGTGGGACACCTTCACCGGCAGCTCACCGTACCGCGATATCCTGCTGCGGACGTTACACCCGGCCTTCTGGCTCGAATTTCTCGGGCACCTGGCTGTAGCCCTGGCCGACCGGGCCGGCCGCGTGCTGGTCCATCCGGAGCACGCGACGCCGGAGCATGGGCAACGCATAGGCGCGCCTGGGGAAGGGGCGAGCGGATAGGCCGGTGAGCCGGCAGCCTGCCAGAGGGGCTGACTCCCCGCCCGACCGGCGCGTGAGAGGAGGAGAGGATGGAGACGGGAGCCTTGGGGGCGCCTTACGCCCCCGGACAGATCATCGTGCAGCAGGGAGCGCCCGGTGAGTGTATGTATGTCATTCTGGAAGGCAAGGTGGAGGTGTTCATCGAACGGGACGGCGGTGAGGTGTCGCTCAAGTGCTGCCGGGAGGGCGACTTCCTGGGCGAACTGGCACTCTTCAATCGCGAGCAGCATGCCGCCAGCGCCCGCGCCCTCGAAGCCACGCGCGTGCTGAGCATTGACCGCAAGACCTTTCTGCGCCGCATCCAGGAAGATCCGACGCTGGCCTTTGGCCTGGTCCAGAGCCTGTGCCAACAAGTGAAGGAATTGAACAACGAGGTAGCCCTCCTGAATACGGTGGTGCGGGAATCCTTACACGAGCACCTGCGACAGCGGGACGCGCCCGCGCCATAGCGTAACTATCCCCGCCCTATGAGCAGTGAGCACCTGCACAGGACGCCGCGCCGCACGGCGCGCCGGCGCGCCCAGAGTCTTGGCCAATCGGCGCCGGCCCGCCGCGGCCGGCGGTGCGTCAAGGGGCGTAGATGAGCGGCGGGAGGGGCCTGGGGCCGTTGGCTGACCACGCGACGGCCGTGGTCGTCGGCGGGGGCCCGGCCGGCATTGCCACCGCGCTGGCGCTGCAACAGGGCGCGCGCGCCCTGGGCCGGCAGGTGCGCGTGGTCGTTGTCGAGGGCAAGCGCTTCGCCAACGGCGGGCACTATAACCAGTGCGCCGGCGTGCTGTCGCCACCCATCGTCGAGTTGCTGCGCGACGAACTCGACCTGGCGTTTCCCCATCACCTAACCCGGGCGACGATCACTGGGTATGTCCTCCACACCACTGCCGCTGACATCCTGCTCGACGGCGCATGCGAGCCGTCGCTGGCCGTCCGGCGCCTCCACTTTGACAGCTACATGGTCGAGGCGGCGCAGGCGAAGGGGGTGGAGGTGGTCTCGGGCCGGCTGACCGACCTCGAGTTCCATGCGGACCAGGTAATGGCTTATACCGAGGTCGGGCCGTTGGCGGCCGATGTGGTCGTGGGGGCCTTCGGCCTCGACGAGGGCGCGGCGGCCATCTTTCGGCGCACGACCGCCTACCGGCCCCCCCCGGCGCTCGTCTCAGTGGTGACCAAATATCATCCCGGAGGCGAGGCCATCGCCGCCTTCGGCAGCCGCATCCACGCCTTCATTCCTGCGGTCCAGGCGGTCGAATTTGGGGCTATCACGCCCAAAGGCAACCACCTAACGCTCAACATCGCCGGAGCCGCGGTTGGCGCGCGCCACATGGAGGCCTTCTTACGCTTGCCGATGGTGCGGCGGGTTCTGCCCGGTCTGGAAAACGCCGGCCGACTAGACGCCAATGATCTGCGGTACTTTCGCGGCCGCTTTCCTAATGGGCTGGCGCATGGCAGCAGCGGCGACCGCTACGTCATGGTCGGCGACGCCGGCGGGCTGGTCCGGGCATTCAAAGGTAAGGGAGTGACCAGCGGCATCCAGACGGGCGTGCGGGCCGCCCAGGTCATTCTGCGCCAGGGCATATCGGCGGCAGCCTTTCGCGCCTATCATGCGGCCAATCGCGACCTCGTCGCCGACATGCCCTACGGCCAAAGCGTGCGCCACTTCACCATCTGGGCCGCGCGCACGGGGCTGATGACGGCCATCGTGCGCGCGGCCGAGCAATGTCCACCGCTGCGGCGCGCGCTGTTCGACGCCGTCTCGGGCCATCGCCCTTACCGTGAAGTCCTCCAGGCCGGCCTGACGCCCGCCACCATCGCCGCCGTAGGACGAACGGTCTTGGAGCTGGCCGGGCGCACCGCACACCTCTGACCGATGAAGGCGGCGACTGTTCCCTCCGTTGAAGAGCGGTACCGCCCGGTGCCCGTCCGGCCGGCGCGGCCTGCCGGGCCGCACCGACGATAGTCAGCGCCTGTCGCTCGCAGGTGATTGACAGGCCGGATGGAATGCGTGCAATATAAACACACAAGCGCAGCCAACCGAGATGACGCTGTGAAAGATCAGGCGCTTCATGGCCCCCGCCGCAAGAGCCAGCCCATCACCTGCTGGCTCTTGTGTTTTTGCAGAGTAAGCCTGTCTGAGTTATCGCGTTGCCGCGTCACAACCGAACCGCGGCGCTCCGGCACGCGCACGCGGCCCAACCCGCGGGCCGGCTCAGCCAGTATGCCGCTGCGCCCGATCCGTTCGCGGGCCCGTGCCCAGCCTGATCTGCTGGGCCGACCACTGCCCGCGCTGATAGGCCCACGACTGGGTTCGTCGAAATATCAGGAGGTCATGTCATGCTCGCTGCAATCACACATGCGCTCGCGCTGGCGGCCCGGCTGGAGGATGAAGGCCAGTTCAACCAGGCCAAGCTGCTGCGCGCGGCCTGCGCCTCGCGCCTCACCCAGGCCGCGCACCAGTTCAACCTGCCCAGCAACCCGGCCGCCTGGTTGGATGAAGCGGATCGGGCCATCCAATCACTGGCCGAGTTGGGAACCCCGGACGACCTGTTGGCCGCGCTCCGGCACGCGCGCGCGGCCCAAGCCGCGGGTCGGCTCAGCCAGTATGCCGAGGCGCCCGATCCGTTCGTCTGCCGCACCTGCGGGCATGTCAGCCTGGGGCCGGTGGCCGGCCCGTGCCCGACCTGCGGGGCGCAGCCGGCCACCTTCCAACGCTGGCGCGGCACGTACTGGCTCGAGGCGCTCGATCCATTCGCGGCGCTGGAGCATCTCCGGTCAACGCCGAAGGTGCTGGCCGGCCTCGTGGCCGATCTGCCGGAGGCGCTTGTGAGCCAGCCGCCGGAGGACGGCAGTTGGTCATTGCGCCAAACCATCGCCCACTTGCGCGATGCCCAGGGCGTCCTTGAAGAGCGGGTCAACCTGATCCTCGACCAGGAGAACCCGCCGCTCGCGTCTCAGGCTGTGTTTGCCTGGGCCAGAAGCGAGGCAGGCCGGCCGCCCGCGCTGCGGGAAATCTTGGAGGCCTATTATGCTTCGCGCGCCCGCACCCTGGCCCGGCTCGAAAGCTTGCCGCCGGCCGATTGGTGGCGGCGCGGCCGGCACGAGGAGTTTGGCGAACTGTGCCTGTATCACCAGGTGAGCTACTTCGCCTGTCATGAGCTTGTTCATTTCCCCCAGCTCGAACGCCTGCGGCCGCCCGCGGCCTGAAACCCCGCCGGCCGGGCCGCCAACTTACCACGGGGGAACACCGGCGCACACCTCTGCCGCCGGCCCAGAGCGGGCGACCCACACGCAAGTCAGCGCCGCCTGGGCCGAGCACGATGCTGGTTGAGGTCTGGTAGGCGCGCACGGCGCAGCGAGCCTGTCTGACGACTCAGCGCACCCGCGCACCACTTTCAGGTGGCGCACAGACGGTGGAGGCGAGACGTCAGCCTGGCGCAGGCCGCGCCGCTTGACGCAGTGGCGCAGCGCCTGGCCGACCCGCCATGGCCGGAAGCCTGACCCACTGGTCTGTTGGCCTGAGGCTTGATCTCCTGTGGCGGCTATCTGCCCTGGCCTGTGGCGCGTGGGGCAACGCGACACCAGCCAGCCCCGCTTGTACGCGACATCACGATGTTGACAGGTATGGTTTTCATGCTAGACTGCAAATGTCTCACTTTCTGAACGGATAGATGCGCTAGTGACATATATCGGAATGGGCAGTGAGACGCGCGGCCGCGGGTGAGCACCACCGCTCGTGTGCCCCGCCTGCCAACGGGGATCCGACTTTGAATGAACCCAAGACCCAACCGCGACCCGCAGCCAGCGGGCCAGCATGGCCTGAGCCGAGCCAGCCTGATTGATAGGCTGGCTCTTTTGTTTCGGAGTATATCCATCTAATTACTCCAATAGCAGGCAGAAACATTGGTCGGCAGAGGAGACCTGATGAGCCGTTTGATCCCAGAACAGACCCAATTCGCTGACATCCTCTACGAAAAGCGCGACTGGGTAGCGCGGATTACGCTCAACCGGCCGCAGGCCTACAACGCCTACACCGCCCAGACACTCCTGGAACTGGCAACTGCCTTCCGCCAGGCGGCCTTTGACGACGAAGTGGCCGTCATCGTCTACACGGGCGCGGGCGAGCGGGCCTTCTGCACCGGCGGCGATGTCAAGGAGTACGAGAGCACCTACACCCGCTCGCCCCACGACTACTGGAAGTACATGGGGCTGTTCACGGCCTACATCGAGAGCATCCTCAACTGCGGCAAGCCCGTCATCGCCCGCATCAACGGCATGGCAGTCGGCGGGGGCAATGAGAGCCACCTGGCCTGCGATCTGTCCGTCATGGCCGAACACGCCTACGCGGGCCAGGTGGGCACCGGCGTGGGCAGCGTGGCGGCCGGCGGCGCGACCCAGTGGCTGCCGATCTTCGTCGGCGACCGGCGCGCGCGCTGGATGCTCATGCTCAATCGCAAAATCCCGCCTTACCAGGCCCTGGAGTGGGGCCTGGTCAACCAGGTGGTGCCCTCGGTAACCCGCCACGGCAGCTTCATCGAGAAGGCTGGGCCGGAGGAAATCAGCCTGGCCCAGAAGCGGCAAGACGGATATGCGCTCGACCTAGCGCGCCTCGACGCGGCCGTCGAGGCGCTGGCCCAGGAATTGATTGACAAGTTCCCGGAGTGCACGCGCTACACCAAGCAGCAGACGAATTTCTGGAAAGACCTGGCCTGGCACCAAACCGCCGGCCACGCGCGCGACTGGCTCTCGGTGCACTTCGCCTCGCGCGAGCCGCTGGAAGGCATGGGCGCCTTTGTGGACAAGCGGCCGCCCGCTTACCGAAAACTGCGTGAACAAACGGCGGCCGGGCAAGCGCCGGAGTTTCTGTGGGGGCCGTATGTCCGCGCCTGCGCGAACTGCGGCGCCCGGCAACTTCCGCAAGCCTTCGCGTATTGCGGCCAGTGCGGCGCGGCGCTGAACGGCAGCAGCGGCCAGTAAGGCCCAGCCCGGCATCCCCCAAGAGGCAGCCCTATGACGCATATCCTGGCTGACAAGTGGCCGGAGTCGCTCGACGAAGCGCTGTACCTGTGCCGCGAACTGCTCGAAGACACCGACTTCCCCACCCTGCGCCGCTGGCGCGAGGCGGGCGGCAAGGTGCTGGGGCATTTCCAGGTGTATTTCCCGGAGGAGATCGCCCACGCCGCCGGCCTGTTGCCCTTCAAGGTGCACGGCGCGCCCATCGAGGCGCGCCAGGCCGAGGCCCGGTTTGGGTCTTACCTGTGCTCGATCCTGAAAACCTCGCTAGAACTGGCCCTCAGCCAGCGGGTCGTCCTCGACATGTTCGTAGCCCCGCCCATCTGCGACGCCGCGCGAAACCTGGCGGCGGTGTGGGGCCGCAATTTGTCCTACCCGTGCCAGATCCTGTACCTGCCCCAGAACGCCAACTCCGGCCACGCGGCCGAATACCTGCGCGGCGAATACGATCGGCTGCGGCGCGTGATTGAGACGGTGGCCGGGCGGCCGGTAACCGAGGCCGGCCTGCGGGCCTCGCTGGCCGTGTTCAACACCAACCGCCGCCTGCTGCACCGCCTGTATGCCATCAAGCGCGAAACACCCTGGCTGCTGTCGGCCGACGAGGCCTACGTGTTGATGGCCGTCGGCGGGCTGATCCCGCGCGAAGAGCACAACGCGCTGCTGCAAACCGTCTTGCCCCACATTGAAGCGCGCCCGGCGCGGCCGCAAGACCGCATCCGGGTGGTATTCGAGGGCGGCTTTTGCGAACAGCCCCCGCTCGACCTGCTGCGCACCGTGGCCCAGTTCTGTTACGTGGTAGATGACGACCTGCTGATCGGGCTGCGCTGGATCCAAAACGATGTGCCGCTGGAAGGCGACGCGCTGCTCAACCTGGCGCGGGCCTACCTGGATGACTCAACGTACAGCCCGGTGCAGCACGACCTGCGCAAGCCCAAGGAGGCGATGCTGCTGCAGCGCCTGCGCGGCGCGCGGGCCAACGCCGCCATCATTACCGCGGCCAAGATGTGCGAACCAGGCCTGGACGAGCAGGTGGCCTACTCCAAGGCGCTCGACGAAGCCCAGATCCCGTACTTCGTCAGCGAGTTCGAGGAGAACATGACCAGCTTCGATCATCTACAGATCCAGCTGGAAACGTTCGTGGAGAATCTGTTGTTTGCGTAAGCCGGCGGGCGCGCTTGGGCAAACCCGGCAGGAGCAACCTATGAGCGAGAGTCCGAGAGCCGAGGGCCTGGTTGGGCGAGGCGCCAAGGAAGGCGCCGAACTGTTCCGCGGCTGGTATCAGCAGCTAACCGAGGCGCCCACGCGCGGCGAAAAGTCGGCCTACGTGTTTGTCATGGGCAGCCTGGCCGAAATCCTGCGCGTCTTTGACCTGCACACAGTCTTCCCCGAGATCAACGCCCTACAAACGGCGGTGCGGCGCGTGGCGGCCGAGTACCTCAACGCGGCCGAAGACTACGGCTACTCGCCCGATATCTGCGGCTACGTGAAGGCTGATGTCGCCATGCAGCTGCGCGGCGGCGAACACCCCATGGGCCGCATCCCCCAACCGGCGCTGGCCGTCTACACCAATGCCTGCAACACCTACATCAAGTGGGCCGAGATCTGGGAACGGATGTATCACATCCCGATCTTCACCCTGGATGTTCCCGGCACGCGCGCGGCAGGCGGGCAGACCTGGCCCGGCCAGGCCGAATTTGAGAATGACCGGCAGTATGTGGCCGCGCAGCTCAAAGAGCTGATTGCCCTGTGCGAGCAGGTCACCGGCCGGCCGTTCGATATTGACCGGCTGCGCGAGGTCATGGGCCATGCCAACGACATGAGCCGCGCCTGGCGGCGGGTGCTGGAGCTTAACCAGAGCTGCCCCGCCCCGTTCAACGCCCTGACCGACGGCGCCGTTTACCTGGGCGTCAGCAACGGCTTCCGCGGCACGCCGCAAGGCGCGGACTATTTCGCGCGCGTGGTGGAAGAGATGGAATTCAAGGCCGCCCACCACCTGGGGACGGTCAGCGCCGAGAAGTACCGGCTGGTGTTCGTCGGCGCGCCCTGCTACCCCATCTTCCGCCGCTTCAACGAGATGTTCACCGAGCACGGCGGGGCCTTCATCAGCTCCACCTACCTGTGGTTCGCCTCGGGCGGCACCGACCTGGGCTTCCAGTACGACCTGCGCCGGCCGCTCGAAAGCCTGGCGGAAGGCGTGCTGATCAGCGTCCGCCACGCCATGGACAGCATGTTCTTCCAGGACCGGCGGCTGGTGGAGATGGTGGAACCCTACCAGATAGACGGCATCGTTTATCACCCGATCAAGTCGTGCCGGACCACCTCCACCGGGATGGCCGACAACCGCCGGGCCGTGCTGCAAGCCTGCGATGTCGGCAGCCTGTTTATCGAGTCGGACATGATGGACAAGCGCGTGGTGTCGGAGGCGCAGTTGAAAAACCGCATTGACGCGTTCTTTGAAGGCCTGGCCACGCGCAAGTTGATGGCCGACCGCGCGGCGGCCTGAACCGGCCCGCGCCCGCCATTGCCTACAGACCCGGGAGGAGACACATGGCCTATTCTGCCGGCGTAGATGTCGGCTCGACGCAAACCAAAGCCGTGATCATCAACGAGCAGCGCGAGATCGTCAGCCGCTCGCTGAACGACACCGGCGCCAATGTGGTGGTGGCGGCCGAAAACGCCTATGTGGCCGCGCTCACCGCCGGCAATATCCGCGAAGAGGAAGTTGAGTACGTCATCGGCACCGGCTATGGCCGCTACAAGGTGACATTTGGCGATGCGCAGGTCACCGAAATCTCGTGCCATGCCCGCGGCGCGGTGCACATGTTCCCCGGCACGCACACCGTTGTGGACATGGGCGGGCAGGACACCAAGGCCATCCGGGTCAGCCCGGCCGGCGAAGTGCTAGATTTTTGCATGAACGATAAATGCGCGGCCGGCACGGGCCGGTTCCTGGGGGCGGCCGCGGCCGCGCTGGAGATACCCCTGGGAGAACTCGGCTCCACCGCGCTGCGCGCCGAGAAGGCGGTGAAGATCAGCACCACCTGCACGGTCTTCGCCGAGTCGGAGGTCGTCTCCTGGCTGGGCAAGGGCAAGAAGATCGAGGAGATCCTGCTGGGCGTGCACCAATCCATCGCCTCACGCTCGCTGGGGCTGATGCGGCGCGTGGGCGTGGACCCCGAAGTGACCTTCACCGGCGGCGTGACCCGCAACATCGGGATGGTCACCGCCCTCAACCACCTGCTGGGCTTCGCGGTCAACGTCAGCGAAGACGCCCACTACATGGGCGCGCTGGGCGCGGCGCTGTTTGCCATGGACCGTATCGTGAGCGGCCGGATTCCGGCCGGGGAGAGTGCCGCATGACGCTCGCCGCTATCCACGTGGCCGGCATTGATGTCGGCTCAACGTACACCAAAGCCGTCGTCCTGGACGAGGCCAACCAGATTGTGGGCCAGGGGCTGGTGAAGACGGGTTTCCGGCTGGCCGACGCGGCGGAGCGCGCCCTGGGTTTGGCCTGCGCCCCGGCCGGCGTGGAGCCGGCGGGCCTGGCCTACCTGGCCACGACCGGCTACGGGCGCTTTCAGGTCCCCTTCCGCAACGTCAACGTGACCGACCTGACCGCCAACGCGCGCGGCGCGCGCTTCCTGTTCCCCCGCACCCAGACCATCCTCGACGTCGGCGGTCAGACCATGAAGGCCAGTCGGTTGGACGAGCGCGGCAAGGTGCACTCCTTCCGCCTGAACGACAAATGCGCGGCGGGCACCGGCGCCTTCCTGGAAAAGACCGCGCGCTACATGGGCTTCGCCACCGAGGAGATCGGCGCCCTGGCGGCCACCTCGCATTCGGTCGTGCCCATCTCGGGCGTGTGCGCCGTCTTCGCCGAGTCGGAAGTCATCAACCACCTATCGCAGGGCAGCTCGCCGGCCGATATCATGCACGGGGCAATTGTCTCGTTGGTAGACCGCTCGCTGCAGTTGCTGCGCCGCGTGCAGATGGAGCCGGAGTTCACGCTGGTCGGCGGAATCTTGCGCTTCGAGACCATGGTACGGGTGATCCGCGAAAAGCTGGGCGGGAGCGTCAACCTGCCGGCGGGCGACCTGGTGCAATTCACGGCCGCCCTGGGCGCCGCGCTCTTGGCGCGCTACCGCTGGAACAAGCTCAACGTCACGCCAGAAACGGAAACGCACACATGGACCCCATCCAATACCTTCTCGACGAACACCGCGCCATCCTGACCGGCATCGGCGGGCTGCGCGCGGCGGCCGACGATCTGGCGCTGCGCGGCGAGGCGGCGCTGCCGGCCGCCCTGCCCGTGCTGCGCGGGGCCGGCGCGCTCATGGAAACACAGTTGGAGCAGCATGCGCGCAAGGAGGAGGCAACCCTCTTTCAAGCGCTGGAGGCCATCTTCGGCGCCGACGGAACGCCGACCGTCGTCATGCGCCGCGAACATCAGGACCTGCACGCCCAGGGCGAGGCGCTGCGCCAGACCTTGCGCGAGCTGAATGAAGTTGAACATCCCGCCATCGAAGCCGGCGGGGCGCAACTGCGGTCACTGGCGGCCAGGGGCGGCAGCGCCGTCGGCCTGGCCGGCACGGCGATGGATATCCTCCGCCTGCTAGAGCAGCACTTTGCCAAAGAAGAGCAAGTGCTCTTCCCGATGGCGGCCAACCTGCTAGACGAGGCGCAGCTGGCGGAGGTAGGCGCGGCCATCGAACGGCTTGACAGCTCCGGCGCGCCCATGTGAAGACCATCACGATATTGACAGCGCCGGGTTTCAGGCTAAACTCAACACATCTCACTCTGAAGACGACTTGCGTAAAAATTGACATATGTCGAAGCGGCCGGCCCTGCGCACGCAATTCATCGTCTTCATCCTCTTTGGCGATGTCATTGTCCCGCGGGGCGGCTCGGTCTGGACAAGCAGTCTGCTGCAGATGCTGGACGTGCTGGGCGTCAGCGAACGCGCTGCCCGCTCGGCCCTATCGCGCATGCACGGCAAGGGTTTCCTCAAGCCAGAGCGCGCCGGCCGCCATAGCTTGTATACCCTCACCGCCCGCGGGCAGCGCATCACCGAAGAAGGCAGCCATCGCATTTTTGAGCCGCGCTGGCGCGATTGGGACGGGCAGTGGCACCTGGCGGTCTATTCGCTCTCCGAGCAGCAGCGCAGCCTGCGCAACGCGCTGCGCAAGCGGCTGACCTGGCTGGGCTATGGCCCGCTCGCGCCGGGGACCTGGATTTCGCCGCGCAGCCGGCTGGCCGAGGTCGAGCGGCTGCTCGAAGACCTGGATGCGCAGAGTAATGTGCAGATCTTTTCGGACCTGAGGTTGGTCAACGGGGGCGATCGCGACATTGTCAGGCGCTGCTGGGACTTGCAGGGCCTCAATCAGCAATATGCGCGCTTCATCCACCGCTGGGAACCCAAGTATGAAACGTGCGCCGCGGCGCTGGTGCGGGGCGACGGGCCGTCGCCGGCGGAGTGTTTCGGCCAGCGCTTCTGGATCACGCACGAATACAGCCCGTTCCCCCGGCTAGACCCGAACCTGCCGCAAGCGCTGTTGCCGGAGGATTGGTCGGGTGACAAAGCCGCTGAGATCTTCCAGGGCTATCGTGGCTTGCTGAACACGCGGGCGACTGAGTTCATCAACGCAACCTTACAAGGACCGAACGGTCATAAAAACTGACCGCAAGCGCGGGAGGGATGGAGCCAATCTGGTGGCGCCGCAGCCTGATCCGACAAGCACCCGAACGCAGGAAACCAGACTGAGCCAGTCGCAACATACTGGCTCTTTTTATTCCGATAAGCTTGGCCTGAAAACTCGCTTTACTAGGAGTTTCCAATGACCGATTTCCACCGGCAAGCCATGCTACCCATGGATGAGGCGCCCTGCCACGTCGAGCACCCCACGCCGCATTTGCCCGAAGCTGAGCAGCCGGGCAACGCGCGCCTGGCCGCCGAAGGCTGGCAGCGGCGCTTCGTGGCCGACGGAGCGCGTTTGGCCGAGTACGTCGAGTTGTACACTTCGCTGGGGTTCGAAGTGCTGCAAGAGACCATCGAGCCGGAAGAGATCGGCCCAGAATGCGCCGACTGCCGTCTCGTCATTTGCCGACAGTACGTCACCCTGTACACTCGGCCGCGCGCCTGAAACCAAGCGCGACAGAAGCTTGCGAATGAATAGGAGGCTGGCGCCCCAGACTTACGTCCGCGTTACCCTGCCCCACGGCGTGGGGCGCAACCTGTCCGTGCCGACCCGAACACCGCCCGACCATTAGGAGGAGTGCATGAGCCCCCAACACAAGTTCCTGCTAGACGAGAGCCGCCTGCCCAAGGCCTGGTACAACATCAACGCCGACCTGCCGGTGCCGCCCCAGCCGGTGCTGCACCCCGGCACGCTGGAGCCGGTGACGCCCGACTTTCTGAGCGTGCTGTTCCCGATGAGCCTGATCCTGCAGGAGATCAGCCCGGAGCGTTGGATCGAGATCCCCGAACCAGTGCGCGAGATCTACAAACTCTGGCGCCCTACCCCGCTGATGCGCGCCGTGCGGCTGGAACAGGCGCTGGATACCCCGGCGCACATCTACTACAAGTACGAAGGCGTGTCGCCGGTCGGGTCGCACAAGCCCAACACGGCCGTGCCGCAGGCCTTCTTTAACAAAGAAGCGGGCACCAAGGCGCTGACCACCGAGACCGGCGCGGGCCAGTGGGGCAGCGCCCTGGCCATGGCCTGCAACTTCTTCGATATTGACCTGGAAATCTACATGGTCAAGGTCAGCTACCACCAGAAGCCCTACCGCCGCATCATCATGGAGAACTTCGGGGCCGACGTGTATGCCAGCCCCAGCGACCGCACTCACGCCGGCCGCGCCGCGCTGGAGCAGGACCCCAACTCCCCCGGCAGCCTGGGGCTGGCGATCTCCGAAGCAGTGGAAGTCGCGGCCACTTCCGGCGGGGCTAAGAAGTACTCGCTTGGTTCGGTGCTCGGCCACGTGCTCATGCACCAGAGCGTCATCGGGCTGGAGACGCTCGAGCAGATGGAAATGGCCGGCGAATACCCCGACTTCATCATCGGCTGCGCCGGCGGCGGCAGCAACTTCGCCGGCTTCGCCTACCCCTTCCTGTGGAAGAACCTGACCGAGGGCCAGCGCGCCAAGATCATCGCCGTCGAGCCGGCTTCTTGCCCCAGCCTGACCCGGGGCGCCTACACCTTCGACTACGGCGATACGGCCGCCACCGCCCCGGTGGTCAAGATGCACACCCTGGGCCATACCTTCATCCCACCCAGCATCCACGCCGGCGGCCTGCGCTATCACGGCATGGCCCCGTCGGTCAGTGCTCTGGTAGACCACGGCGACATCGAGGCCCGCGCCGTCAAGCAACTGGAGACCTTCGCGGCGGCGGTGCAGTTCTCTAAGGCGGAAGGCATCATCCCCGCGCCCGAGAGCGCCCACGCCGTGCGCGTGGCGATTGACGAGGCCCTCAAGTGCAAGCTGACCGGCGAGAAGAAGGTCATCGCCTTCAACCTGTCTGGGCACGGCCACTTTGACCTGATGGCCTACGACCAGTATCACCGCGGTGAGTTGAAGGACTACGAGTATCCGGCCGAGGCCATCGCCGAGGCCATGACGCACTTGCCGAAGGTGAGTGTGTAAGCCGGAGAGAAACTGGAAACGGAGGCGGCCGGGTGAGCGGCCGGCCGCCTCCGCGCCAGACCTGGGTAAAGGTTAGCGTGCATGCCTGATCGACTTCTGCTTGGCAACGAAGCCATCGCGCTGGGCCTGGTCCATCACGGCTGCCAGGTCGCCACGGCCTATCCGGGCACACCCAGTTCCGAAATCCTGGCCGGGGTAGTCAAGTTCAAGACGCTCAGCGGGCGCCAGGTCTACACGGAGTGGAGCGCGAGCGAGAAGGTCGCGTTCGAGGTGGCGTTGGCCGCCAGTTGGAGCGGCCTGCGCGCGGCGACGGCCATGAAGCAGGTCGGGCTGAACGTCGCGGCCGACCCGCTCTTCAGCGCCGCCTACACCGGTTTGGTGGGCGGCTTCGTCGTCGTCGTCTGCGATGACCCCGGCCCGCTGTCCTCGCAGACCGAGCAGGATTCGCGCTTGCTGGCCCTGGCCGCCAAGCTGCCGGTGCTTGATCCGGCGACGCCCGCCGAGGCCCTGGCCATGACCGCGCTGGCCTTTGAGCTGTCAGAACGCTACCGGCTGCCGGTCATCCTGCGGCCGACCACGCGGGTCTGCCACGCCGTTCAAAGTATCGCCTTCGCCGATGAGATCGGCGGCCCGCCGCAAGCCGCGGCCGGTGCGCGCGGGTTCCGCAAAGACCCGCCGCGGTGGGCGGCGACGCCGGCTTTCCGCTTAAAGCTGCATCACGAGCTCAACGCGAAACTGGCCGACCTGGAAGCCGAGTTTGAGCAGTCGCCGCTCAACTTTGCCGACCCGCCCCGGGCGGAGGGCGCGCGCCCGGCGCTGGGCGTGATCGCCAGCGGCGCGGCTTATGCCACCACCTGTGAGGCGCTGTCGGAATTAGGCGTGAGCGTCCCGGTGCTCAAACTCGGCACCCCCTACCCCCTGCCGCGCCGGCGCGTGATGGACTTCATCGCCGGGTGCGAACACGTCCTGGTCATCGAGGAGCCAGACGCCTGCATCGAGCTGCAAATTCCAGACCGGACGCGCGTCAGCGGGCGGCTGGATGGGGCGCTGCCCGCCGCGGGCGAATATACGCCCGAGGTGATCGCCGCCGGGCTGACCCAGGCCCTGACGCGGGCCGGCTACGCGGTGGCGCTCCCGGCCGCCGACGAAGCACTGGCCGCGCTGGTCCAATCGCTGAAGCTGGCCCCACGGCGCCCCAAGCTGTGCCCCGGCTGCTCGCACCGCTCGGCTTTTTTCACCGTCAAGCACACTTTTGGGCCAAACGCCATCTACCCAGGCGACATCGGCTGCTACACCCTGGGCACCAACCTGCGCGCCGTGGATACCTGCGTGGACATGGGGGCTTCAATCACCATGGCCACCGGCTTCTATCACGCGGCCCAACTCACCGGCGACCAGCGCCCCATCATTGCCTCGATCGGCGACTCTACCTTCCTGCACTCCGGCCTGGTTCCGCTGATCAATGCCGTCCACACCCAGGCCCGCTTCATCTTGCTGATCCTGGACAACCACACGACGGCCATGACCGGCGCGCAGCCCACGGCGGCCAATGATTACACCGCCGACGGAGGCCAGGCCACGCGTGTGTCTATCGCCGACCTGGTGCACGGCTGCGGCATCCGGTTCGTGCGCAGCGCCGACCCCTACGATCAGGAGCCGTTTGCGGCGCTGCTGCGCGAAGCCGAGGCCTACACCCGCGAACCTGCCGGCGGCCCGGCCGTCATCATCGCCGACCGGCCGTGCATCTTGTACGACGCCGAGCCGGTGAAAGCCAACCCAGTGCCGGTGATCATCACGGCCGAGTGTGACGGCTGCCGCTACTGCGTCGAAGCCTTTGAGTGCCCGGCGCTGGTGCTGAGCGCCGACCGCTCGCGGGTAGACATTGATTACGCCATTTGCGTAGACTGCGGGCAGTGTATAGACGCCTGCTATAAAGGCTTTATCGTGCCGAAGCTCGTTGCCGACGGCCTGTTGGCCGGCGATCTGGTCGCCGGCGAAATGCCGTGATGGGATGGTGGGTATGGCGCTGAAGTTCGTGCTCGCCGGCATCGGCGGCCAGGGAGTCATCTATGCCACCAAGGTGCTGGCGCAGGCCGGGCTGCTCGGCGGCCTGCCGATCA
Source organism: Anaerolineales bacterium (assembly GCA_020850595.1). Taxonomy (GTDB): domain Bacteria; phylum Chloroflexota; class Anaerolineae; order Anaerolineales; family UBA6663; genus JADZEK01. Next base: position 20,351 of record JADZEK010000161.1, on the reverse strand, counting down.
TGGCCTCGGAGAACCACGGCATGAGCCAGCGCGGCGGCAGCGTCATCTCGCACTTGAAGATCGGCGGCAGCCAGGCGCCGCTGATTCGCCGCGGGACAGCCGAGGCCCTGATCGCCTTCGACCGGCAGGAAGCCGTGCGCAACCTGTCGTTCGTGCGCGCGGGCGGCCGGGTCTACGTCAACGCGCCGGCGCCCCTGGCGGCGGCGCTCAACGCCCGCCTGGCCGACCTGGGCATCGGCGTCTACTGCCTGGACGCGAGCGCCGCGGCTCAGGCGCTGGGAGCGTCGGCCCCGATCAACCTGGTGCTGCTCGGCTTTGCGGCCGCCAACGGCCTGGGGCTGGAACTGGCGAGCCTGAAAGAGGCGGTGCAACTGCTCGGCCCGCAGTGGGCCGTGGCCGCCAACTGGCAGGGCCTGGAGGCAGGCGCGGCTCAGCATGCAACCGTTTGAGTACTACGCCCCCCACAGCCTGCCGGAGGCGCTCACGGTGCTGGCCGACTATGGCGGCGCGGCGCGTGTGATCGCGGGCGGCACCGACCTGCTGCTGAAGCTGAAGGCCGGGCGCATCGCCCCGCCGGCGGTCGTCAACCTCAAGCGCCTGCCCGCGCTGCGCGGCCAGACCGTCAATTCTCACGTGACCCTGGGCGCGCTGACCACGCTGACGGACCTGCACGCCTCGCCCCAGCTTCGTGCGCGCCTGCCGTCCGTCGCCGCCGCCGCGGGCACCATGGCGTCGGTCCAAATCCGCAACCTGGCAACCCTCGGCGGCAACTTGTGCAATGCCGCTCCGTCTGCCGACCTGGCGCCGATCCTCATCGCGCTGGAGGCCGTCGGCCTGATCGCCGGACCGCAGGGTGAGCGCGAGGCGCCGCTCGAAGACTTCTTCACCGGGCCGGGGCAGACCGCCCTGCTCCCCGGCGAATTGCTGACCGCGGTGCGGATCGCGCCCGCCGCCGGGCCGTCTACCTACCTCAAGCTGGCGCCACGGGCCTGCATGGATATTGCCGTCGTGGGCGTCGGGCTGGCTCTGCAACTGGAGGGCGAGCGCTGCCGGCGCGCGCGCATCGTCCTGGGCGCGGTGGGGCCGACGCCTCGGCGCGCGCGCCGCGCCGAGGACGTCTTGCTGGGCGAGCGCCTGACGCCCGAGCGCATCGCGCAGGCCGCCGACCTGGCCGCCGAGGCCGCCCAGCCCATAGATGACGTGCGCGGCTCGGCCTGGTATCGCCGCCGGATGGTGACGACCCTGACACGCCGGGGATTGCTGGCGCTGGCGGAGGCCGCCTGACATGACCTTCCATCACCTCACCTTCACCGTCAACGGGCAGGCGCAGGCCGTGCTGGTCGAACCGCGCCAAACGCTGCTCGACGTGCTGCGCGGGCCGCTGAATCTGCGCGGCGCCCATCGCGGCTGCGACTCGGGTGACTGCGGGGCCTGCACGGTAATGCTGAACGGCCAGCCGGTCACCGCCTGCCTGGTGTTGGCGCTCGACTGCCAGGACGCCCAGGTGCTTACCGTGGAGGCCGTGGCCGACGGCCCCGTCATGCACGCCGTGCAGCAGGCGCTGGTTGACAAGGGCGGCATCCAATGCGGCTTCTGCACCCCCGGCATGGTCATGGCGGCCGTGGCGCTGCTGAACGAGAACCCGCGCCCCAGCGAGCCGCAAGTCCGGCGCGCGTTGGCCGGCAACCTGTGTCGCTGCACCGGCTATCAGAAGATCGTCGAAGCCGTCCTGGTGGCCGCGGAGATGTCCGCCTGATGGCCGCCGTGGTGGGCCGGCGTCTGCCCAAACTAGACGCGCCCGACAAGGCCACCGGGCGGGCAGCCTACGGCCACGACGTGCGCCTGCCGGGCATGCTGCACGGGCGCATCCTGTACGCCCGCTACCCCCACGCCCGCGTGCTCACGGTAGATGTCTCGCGCGCCGCGCAACTGCCCGGCGTCAAGGCCATCGTCACCGCGGCCGATAACCCCCCGACGCGCTTCGGCTACGGTAAGGACAACACCCCGCTCAAGGGCGAGGTGGTGCGCAGCCTGCGCGACGAAGTGGCCGCGGTGGCCGCGACTGACGCCGACACGGCCGCCGAAGCGCTCGAGCTAATCCGCGTGGACTACGAACCGCTCACGCCGGTGTTCGACGCGCAGGCGGCGCTGGCGCCCGATGCGCCCCGCCTGCACGCCGAGCGCGATAGCAATCTGTTTTCCGCCTTTCGTTACAGCCACGGCGACCTGGCCCAGGGTGAGGCCGAGAGCGATGTCGTCGTCGCGGCCGACTACGACCTGCCCTACGTGGCGCATGCGGCCCTGGAAACCAGCGTCGTCATCGCCAGCTTCGACCATCACGGCCGGCTGACGCTCTACAGCACCACCCAAATCCCCTTTCTCTTGCAGCGCGACCTGGCCGAGGCGCTCGGCCTCGACGGCAGCCAGATCCGCATCGTTCAGACGGCCATCGGCGGCGCCTTTGGCCGCGGTCTGGATATCTACCCCTTCGAGCCGATCGCCGCCCTCCTGGCGCGTAAGGCCGGGCAGCCAGTGCGCATCGCGTTCTCGCGAGTCGAGGAGTTTTTGGCCGCGCCCATGCGCCAACCGGCGCGCGTGCGGGCGCGGGCGGGGGCGCGCGCCGACGGCCGCCTGACCTTCCGCGACGTATATGCGCTGCTGGACATCGGCGCGTATGTCTCCTGGGGCAGTGTCACGCCGCTGGTCATGATGGAGACCACCGCTTCGCTGTACCGTGTGCCGCACGCCCGCTTTGCGGCCGACTGCGTGTACACCAACAACCCCATCACCGGGGCCGTCCGCGGCTATGGCAACCCCCAATCCACCTTTTTTGTGGAGACACTCATGGACCGCCTGGCCGAGGCCCTGCGCCTGGACCCGGTGGAATTTCGCCTGCGCAACGCCAACCGCCCAAATGAGGAAACGCCGCAGGGCCTCAAGATCACCAGTTGCGGTTTGCGGGAGTGCCTGGCAGCCGTGGCGGCGCGCGCCGACCGCAGCGACGCGGCCGAGGCCGGCCCAGCAGCTCCCGCGGCGGCGGCGGGCAACGGCGCACGCCCCACTCAGCCGGGCCGCGCCGGCCTGAGCGCGCCCGCGCGGGCGGCGGCGCTGAAGCGCGGCACCGGCTTTGCGGCCACGCTCAACGTCGGCGGCGGCGCGCGCATCTACCGCAGCGATGGCTGCGGCGCCAGCGTCAAAGTCAACGACTTCGGCCGCGTCACGCTCATCACCGGCAGCACCGAAATCGGCCAGGGTTCCGAAACGGCGTTGGCCCAGATCGTGGCCGAAGTGCTCGGCGTGCAGGCCACCGACGTGGCCGTCCACAATAGCGATACCGACGTCAAGCCCTGGGACGTGGGCGTGCATGCCAGCCGCACGACCTTCATCGCCGGCAATGCCGCCCACCGCGCCGCGCTGGACGCCCGGCGCCAGTTGTTCGAGACGGCGGCCGAAATGCTCCAGGCCGATCCACAGGATTTGCTGGCGCTGGACGGGCACATTGGCGTGCGCGGGCGGCCCGAGGCGCGCGTTCAACTCAGCCGCGTGGCCCGGGCGCGGCACTTCCGCGAGGGCGGGCAGATCGTGAGCGGCGAAGGCTGGTATGACCCGCCGACCCAGTTGGTGGACAAAGACACCTACAAGGGCAACATCTCGGCGACCTACGGTTTTGGCGCGCAGATGGCCGAGGTGGAGGTAGACACCGAAACCGGGCACGTGCGCGTGCTGCGGCTGGTGTGCGCCAACGACGTCGGCCGCGCCATCAACCCCATGGCGGTCGAAGGGCAAATTGAAGGCGGCGCGCAGATGGGGTTGGGCTATGCCCTGACCGAAGAACTACTGGTGAAGGACGGCCGCGTGCTCAACCCCGATTTTCTCGACTACCGGCTGTTCACCAGCGCCGATATGCCCGTGCTGGAAACCATCATCGTCGAGACCGACGACCCGGGCGGGCCGTACGGCGCCAAGGGCGTCGGCGAAATGGGCGGCACGCCCACGGCGGCGGCGGTGGCCAACGCCATTTACGATGCAGTCGGCGTGCGCCTCACCACGCTGCCGATGACACCCGAACGGGTACTGGCAGCGTTGTTGGAGCACCGGCCGCCGCCGGCCGCGCGCGAAACTCAGCCAACGCCGGCAAGCCGGCCGGCGCCTGGCTCACCCTGAGAGGACGAGGCCGATCATGTCAGCGTTGCGGCTCAATCCCAGCTTACTGAAAGTGCCCCTGTACATCGCCGGCAAGTCGGTTGCCGAGGTGCAAGAGGCCTTAGGCCTGGACGATGTGCTGAAACTCGCCTCCAACGAGAATGCCATTGGGCCATCGCCGCTGGCGCTGGCCGCGGCCCAACAGGCGTTAGCCGAGGCCCATCGCTATCCCGGCCTGGCCGACCGCGACCTGCGGCGGCGGCTGGGGCCGCTCACCCGGCCCGACTTCACCGAGCAGCACATCATGATCGGCAACGGAGCCACCGATCTGATCCGGCTGATCACCCAGGCCTTTATCTTCGATGGCGGAGAAATGGTGACGAGCGCGATCACCTTCCCGCTGTATCACATCTGCGCCACCATGTTTGGCGGCACGCCGGTGCTGGCGCCGCCGGCGGCCAACCTGGGCTTCGACCTGCCCGCCCTGGCCGCGGCCATCGGCCCCGACACGCGCCTGGTCTTCATCTGCACCCCCAACAACCCCACCGGGATGATCTGCCGCCAGCCGGAGGTGGACGACTTCTTGCGGCAGGTGCCGGAGCACGTGCTGGTCGTCTTCGACGAGTCTTACCGTGACTTTGCCGACGACCCGGCCCTGCCCGACCCCGCGGACTACGTGGCCGAGGGGCGCAACGTGATCGTCATCCGCAGCTTCAGCAAGAGCGCGGGGTTAGCCAACCTGCGCGTGGGCTACGCCGTGGCGCGCCCCGACCTGGTGGAATACCTCCACCGGGCGCAGCTGCCGTTCAACACCGGCACGCCGGCCCTGGTGGCAGCCACCGCCAGCCTCGACGACCAGGCGTATCAGGAGCGCAGCCGGCGTCTGGTGCACGACGAACTGCAGTGGTTGTACGCGGCCCTGGATGCGCTCGACTTGAGTTACGTGCGCAGCCAGGCAAATTTCGTCCTGATCACCGACCTGCCCATAGATGGGTTCACCCTGGCCGAGCGGCTGTCGCACCGCGGCGTCATCGTGCGCCCCATGGGGGGCTGGGGTCTGCCGGCCGCTATTCGCGTCACCGTCGGCGCGCCGGAGCACAACCAGCGCTTTGCCGCCGCGCTGGAGGCGGAACTAGCCGGCCTCAACGGGCGCAGCTACGCCTGAGGCGGGAGGGCAGCCATGGACTTCGTGAAGCGCATTGAGCGGGTGGCCCTGGCGGTTGAAGACCTCGACCAGGCGCAGGCCTTCTTCGAGCAATGGTTCGGCGCCCGCTTCTGCCCGGAGGAGCACATCGCGGATATGGGCATCCGCTATCGCCCGTTCGACATCGGCGCCGACAAAATGGAACTGCTGCAAGCGACGCGCGCCGACAGCCCGGTGGCGAAGTTCCTCCGCCGCAACGGGGGGCCGGGCGTGCATCACATTACCTTCGAGGTGGAGGACCTGGACGCGGCCGTCGCCGAACTGGAGCGCCGCGGCGGGCGCATCGCCTACCGCCACACCTATGCGCCGGAAGTCACCTTTGAGGGCTGCGTCTGGCGCGAGGCCTTCATCCATCCCAAAGACGCTTTCGGGGTGTTGATCCATCTGGCCGAAAAACGGCCGGTGGGGGTGAAATAGCCGCAGCATGGACGCTCAGCCGGCCTCCGAACAGGAGCTCTTCCGCCGCTCGGTGCGCGACTTCGTTGCCCGCGAAGTGACGCCGGCCGCGGCCGAGTTGGACGAGCGCGGCGAGTTCCCGCTCGACCTCTTCCGCCGCTGCGGCCAGTTGGGTTATTTCGGGCTGCGCTACCCAGAAGCGGCGGGCGGCGGCGGCGCCGACTTCACCACCTTCTGCCTGATGGTGGAGGAACTGGCGCGCGGTTCGTTGGCGTTGGCGGCGGCGGTCTCCATGCAATGCCTGATGGGCACCGACTTCGTGCATCGCTTTGGCAGCGACGACCACCGTCGGCGGCTGCTGGCCCCGGCGCTGCGCGGCGAAAAAATCGGCACCATCGCGATGACCGAGCCGGATTTCGGCTCGGACCTGGGCGGCCTGACGACGCGCGCCGAGCGCACGGCCGACGGCTGGGTGCTGACCGGCCGCAAGATGTGGATTACGTCCGCCACCGTGGCCGATTTCTTCACCGTGGCCGCCAAGACCGATCCGGCCGCCGGCTTCAAGGGCATAGACATGTTCCTGGTCGAGAAGGGGATGCCCGGGCTGCAAGTCGGCCGGCGGATCGAGAAGTTGGGGGTGCGCGCTTCGGAGACCTCGGAGTTGAGCCTGGAGGGTGTCCGGGTGCCCGCCGAAAACCTGCTGGGCGCGCTCGGCAGCGGTTTCAAGAACCTGGGCGCCATCCTGGCCGAGATTCGCACCATGACGGGCGCGCTGGCGCTGGGGTTGGCCGAGGCGACGCTGGCGGCCTCGGTCCAATACGCGCGCGAACGCGTGCAATTTGGGCGGCCGATCGCGGCCTTCCAGGCCATCCAGCATAAGCTGGCGCAGATGGCGACCCAACTGGAGGCCGCGCGCGGGTTGGTGCAGCGCGCCGCCGCGCAGATTGATGCCGGCCGCGCCGACATGCGCCTGGCGGCCATGGCCAAGCTGTTCGCCTCCGAGATGGCCAATCAGGCCGCCGACGAGTGCACGCGCATCTTCGGCAGCTATGGCTTCGCCTTGGAGTATCCCGCCCAGCGCTACTTCCGCGACGCGCGCTTCTTGCTGTACGGCGGCGGGACCAGTGAGATTCTCAAAAACATCATCGCCAAGGAACTCGGCCTGTGACCCACGGGAGGGCGGGCATGCCTTATCAGCCGCGCGGCTTGACCTACGAGCAGTTCAACGTCGGCGATGTTTTTGTCTCCCCCGCCCGCACCGTGACCGAAGCAGACGTGGTCAACTTCGCCGGGCTGTCGGGCGACTTCAACCCACTGCACATAGATGAGACCTTCGCGCGCGGCACACCCTTCGGCGGCCGTATCGCGCACGGGATGCTGGTCGCCGCCCTGGCGACCGGCCTGGCGAACTGGCTGGGCGTGTTCGAGGGCACGACCCTCGCGCTCCTGGAGCAGGTCATCCAGTATAAAGGCGCGGTCAAACCAGGCGACACCGTCTACCTCGAACTGGGCGTGGCCGAAAAGCAGGCCACCTCCCGGCCCGACCGGGGGGTGGTGGTTTTCGATACGCAGGTGCGCAATCAGGACAGCCGGCCGGTCATCACCGGGCGTTGGACGCTGATGCTCAAACGCAGCGCGCCGCCCGTTCAGCCGGGGGCCGAGGCGGCGGCCGAGCTAGCGAGGAAAGCATGAGACTCCAAGACAAAGTGGCGTTAGTCAGCGGCGCGGGCGGCGGCATCGGGCGCGCCACGGCCGTGCGCCTGGCGCGCGAAGGCGCGCGCCTGGTCGTCACCGACATCGAAGCAGCGGGCCTGACCGAGACGGCCGCCCTGGTCGCAGAGGGCGGGGGGCAAGCGCGCTGCGTGACGGGCAGCGTCAGCCGCCGCGCCGAGGCCGAGCGCATGGTGGCGGCCGCGCTCCAGGAGTACGGGCGGCTGGATATCCTCATCAACAACGCCGGCATCACCCGCGATGCGCTGACGGTGCGCCTAAAAGACGGCGAAGTCAAGGCCATGTCTGACGAGCAGTGGGACAGCGTGCTAGACGTCAACCTGAAGGGCAGTTGGCTCCTGGCGCAACAGGCGGCCGTGCCCATGATGCGGCAGAAGTACGGCCGCATCGTCAACACCGCCTCGGTGGCCGCCCTGGGCAACGTGGGCCAGGCCAACTATGCCGCCTCCAAGGCGGGCATCATCGGCCTCACCCGAACGCTGGCGCTGGAGTGGGCGCGCTTCAACATCGCCGTCAATTGCGTGGCGCCAGGCGGCGTCAAGACGCGCATGACGGCCGCCATACCCGACCACGTCATGGCGGGGCTGCTGGAGCGCATCCCGTTTAAGCGCATGGCCGAGCCGGAGGAGATTGCGGCCGTCCACGCCTTCCTGGCGAGCGACGAGGCCGGCTACATCACCGGGCAGGTGCTGTGGGTAGACGGCGGGCTGACGGTGGGCGCCTGAGGCGCGGGCCATGGCGATGCAAGCGGTCTTCATTCCTTATGGCGGCTATTGGTGCACGCCGTTTACCAAGTGGCAGGGGAGCTTCGCGAGCCTGCACCCATTGACCTTTGCCGCCGAGATCACCCGGCGCGCCCTGGCCGAGCGGCAGATCAACGCGGCGCAGTTTGATGCCCTGTACCTGGGCCTGACGGTGCCGGCCCGCGGCAGTTTCTACGGCGCGCCCTGGCTGGCGGCTCTCATCGGCGCACCGCGCCTCACCGGGCCGACGCTGGCCCAGGCCTGCGCCACCTCCGCCCGGCTGGTGGGCAGCGCGGCTGCGGAGGTCGAGGCGGGCGAAGCGCGCGCCATCTTGTGCGTGGCTGCCGACCGCACTTCTAACGGGCCGCACCTGCTCTATCCCAACCCGCTCGGCCCGGGCGGCCGGGGCGAGGCCGAGGATTGGGTCTGGGACAACTTCAACTGCGATCCATTCGCAGGCCAGGCCATGCTGGCGACGGCCGAGAATGTGGCGCGCGAGGCCGGCCTGACCACCGAGGCGCAGCACGGCGTGGCCCTGCAGCGTTACGCGCAATACCAGGAGGCCCTGCGCGACGACGCCGCCTTCCAGCGCCGCTACATGGTGACGCCGATTGAGGTGAACCCCACCGGCCGCAAGGTGACCGCGCGGGTGACGGGCGACGAGGGGGTGTTCCCCACCACCGCCGAGGGCCTGGCCAAGCTCAAGCCGGTGCTGCCGGGCGGCACCGTCACCTATGGCGGGCAAACCTACCCGGCCGACGGCAACGCCGGCCTGATCATCTGCAGCCAAACCGGCGCGGCCGAACTCAGCCGCGACCGCGGCATTGAAGTGCGCGTGGTGAGCTTCGCCCAGGGCCGGGCCACGCCGGGCTATATGCCGGCTGCCACCGTCCCGGCCGCCCAGCGCGCCCTGGCCCGGGCCGAGATCGGCCTGGGCGAAGTCAAAGCTATCAAGACCCACAATCCGTTCGCCGTCAATGACCTGTACCTGGCCCAGGCGCTGGGCCTGGACCTGGCCGCCATGAACAACTACGGCTCGTCGCTCATCTGGGGCCACCCGCAAGCCCCGACCGGCCTGCGGCTGATCATGGAACTGATTGAGGAGCTGGTACTGCTGGGCGGCGGTTATGGTCTATTCACCGGCTGCGCGGCCGGCGACACGGCCGCGGCGGTGGTGGTGAAGGTGGGCGCCTGAGCCTGGAGGCACGACCATGACACGACCCATCCGCGTGCTGATCGCCAAGCCCGGCCTCGACGGTCACGACCGCGGCGCCAAGGTCGTAGCCCTGGCCCTGCGCGACGCCGGCTTTGAGGTGATCTACACCGGCCTGCACCAGACGGTCGAGCACATCATTAGCGCCGCTGACCAGGAGGACGTGGACGCCATCGGGCTGTCCGTCCTGTCGGGCGCGCACTTGCCCATCGCGCGGCGGCTGATGGACGGCTTGCGCGCCGCCGGGCTGGAGAACAAAGTGGTGCTGTTCGGCGGCAACATCCCCGCGCGCGATGTCTCGGCGTTGGAGGCGGTCGGGGTGCACGGCGTCTTCCCAACCGGCAGCCGCTTCGAGGCGATTGCGGACTTCATCCGCCGGCGAGTTGCGGCGGCGCCCGGCTCGGCCGGCGCCCTCGAATAGACCGCGGCCAGGCGGCCGAAAGGAGAACAGGCGAGTATGGCAGCGACCGTGCGTGACGTGATCTTGGAATCCGGCATCCCCGTCAACCCGCTCTACGGACCTGAGGACCTGGCGGGGATCAACCCGGCGGGCGACATCGGCCGGCCGGGCGAGTTTCCGTTCACGCGCGGCATCCACCCGCTGATGTACCGCGCCCGGCCGTGGACCATGCGCCAATACGCCGGCTTTGGCACGCCGGCCGAGACCAATGCGCGCTTCAAGTTCCTGATCGAGCATGGGCAGAACGCCCTAAACGTGGCCTTTGACCTGCCCACGCAAATGGGCCTGGATTCGGATGACCCCCTGGCCGAGGGCGAGGTGGGCCGCGTGGGCATGGCCGTGGACAGCCTGGCTGATATGGAAGTGGCCTTTGACGGCATCCCCATTGACAAGATCAGCGTGTCGTTGACGATCAACGCCGTGGCCGCGCCGCTGATGGCGATGTATTTCGCCGTCGCCGAGAAGCGCGGCCTGCCGTTGGCCCAGGTGCGCGGCACGGCCCAGAACGACATCCTCAAGGAATACATCGGCCGCGGCGCCTGGGTCTTCCCGGTCGAACACGGCCTGCGCCTGATCGGCGACACGGTCGAGTTCTGCGCCCGCCAGGCCCCCAAGTATTACCCCGTCAGCGTGTGCGGCTACCACATCCGCGAGTCGGGGGCCAACCCCGTTCAGGAAATCGCCTATGCCTTCTGCATCGCGCGGGCCTACCTGGCTGAGGGCCTGCGCCGCGGCCTGGCCGTGGATGACTTTGCCGAGCGCCTGTCTTTCAACTTCGACATCTTCGGCAACCTGTTCGAGCAGGTGGCCAAGTTCCGCGCGGCGCGCCGGCTGTGGGCGCGCCTGCTGCGCGAGGAGTTCGGCGCCCAGCGGCCCGGCAGCCAGCAAATGAAGATGATCGCCGGGGGCGGCGGCGGCGGCCTGACCATCGAACAGCCCGAAAACAACATCATCCGCGGCGCTTACTATGCGCTGATCTCGGCCTTGTCGGGCGCGCAGACCATGGCGCTGTGCTCGTACGACGAGGCCTACACCATTCCGAGTGAGAAGGCGGCCCTGCTCTCGCTGCGCACCATGCAGCTCCTCGTGGAAGAGATGGGTCTGTGCGACACGGCCGACCCGTTGGGCGGCTCGTACTATGTGGAGTGGCTGACGAGCGAGCTGGAGCGGCGGATGGTCGCGGAAATGCAGCGCGTAGACAGCGAGATGGGCGGCATGGTGCAGGCGGTGCGCAGCGGCGCCGTGCAGCGCGAAGTGGCGCACCAGGCCTGGCGGTACGAACAGGGCCTGCAAGCCGGCGCTATTCCCAAGGTGGGCGTTAATCGCTATCGGGTGGAGGAGGCGCAGCCGGCCGTCGAGTTGCACGAATACCGCCCCGAACAGGCCGAGGAGTCTATCCGGCGGCTGAAGGCCGTGCGCGCGGGCCGCGACCCGGCGGCGGTGGACGCGGCGCTCGCGCAGGTGGGCCAGGCGGCCGCCAACGGGCAGAACGTCATGCCGGCCATGCTGGAGGCGGTGCGCGCTTACGCCACGCTCGGCGAGATCACGCGCGCCTTGAAATCGGTGTTCGGCGAATTTCAGGAACCGGTGCAGTTGTAAACCGTCAGGCCAGAGCCGGCCTGGCCGCCAACGGCTGAGCCAGGCGCCCAGCGCCGCCCACGAATTGCCCTATGCCCCTGCTCTCTAATCTGGTGGTCCTATCCCTGGAACAAGCCACGACGCTGCCGTTTCTCACCCAGCGCCTGGCCCGCGAAGGCGCGCGCATCATTCGCATCGAACCGCCGGGGCGCGGCGACCCCAACCGCCATGTGGGGCGCGACCTATTGGGCGAAGCCGCGATGAACAGCTACTACCTGCCCAACAACTGCGGCAAACAGTCCATCACGCTGAACCTGGCACACCCCGAGGGGCGCGCGCTCCTCCATGACCTGATCACCCGTCTGCCGGTAGACGTTTTCGCCACCAACAACCGCCCATCCACCTACGCCCGGCTGGGCATCGCCTATGACCACCTCAGCGCCCTGCGGCCGGGCCTCATCTGGCTGGGCATCACCGGCTTTGGGCCGGACAGCGATGAGGCGGCCTACGACCCCGTGGTGCAGGCGCGCGCCGGCTGGATGGCGCTGACCGGCGAACCGGACCAGGCGCCGTTGGTTTTCGGCCTGCCGATGGTAGACCTGGGCGCGAGCGAGCACGCCTACGGCGCGCTGATGAAGGCGCTTTACCGACGCGCCGTGACAGGCGAGGGCAGCCGGCTCGACATCGCCCTGCTCTATTCGGCGGCCAGTTGGATGGCCAGCCCTTACATGCTGGCCGGGCTGGGCGAGCCGCTGGTTCGCCGGGGCAACACCCACCAATTCTTCGCGCCCGTCTCAGTCTACCCCACCGCCGATGGCTTTGTCTACATTGCCGTGGGCAACGACGGGCAGTGGGAGGCGCTGACGCGCGCGCCGGGCCTGGCCGCCCTGGCCGACCCCGCCTACCAGCGCAACGCGGGCCGCATCGCCGATGTGACCCGCCTGAATGAGCGCCTGAGCCAGTGCACCGCGCGCCAACCCACCGCCGCGCTGACAGAGGCGCTCACCGGCCTGGGCGTGCCGATCGCGCCCGTTCACACCCTGGCCGAGGTCTGGGCCGACCCGCTGCTCAGCCGGGGGCGCGCCCACGCGCGCGACCCACGCAGCGGGCTGGAGCTAGCCCTGCCGCCGCTGGCGCAAGTGGGCGGCGATGGGCTGAGCGAGCTTAGCTTTCCGCCGCGCCTGGGCGAGCACAACGACCAGATCTATGGAGAGTTGCTGGGGCGCGATTCTCAGGCGCTGGCCCAACTGCGCCAGGCGGGCGTGATCTAGCGCCCAGGCGCCCAGCCGCCCGGCCCGGCCGCCGCAGCGCCGGGCCAAGCGGCCTTTCGGAGACAGCCATGCGACTCGGCATTGACGTCGGCGGCACCTTCACCGACTTTGTCCTGCTCGATGACGCGACCGGCGATATCAAGACCTACAAATGCCTCACCACGCCGCGCGACCCTTCCGACGCGATTGAGGCCGGGCTGCGCGGCCTGGCCGAGGCAGTGCCCGATCACCTCAGCCGGTTAGAAGAGATCATCCACGGCACCACCCTGGTCATTAACGCCATCCTCGAGCGCAAAGGCGCGCGCACCGGGCTGATTACCACGCAGGGGTTTCGGGACGTGCTCGAATTAGGGCGCGAGGTTCGTTACGCGCCCTACGATGTCTTCGCCCAGTTTCCCGAGCCGCTCGTCCCGCGCCAGCGCCGGCTGGAGGTGGCCGAACGCCTGCGCGCCGACGGCAGTGTGCTCCAGGCGCTGGATGAGACCGCCGCCCGCGAGACGGTGCGCGCGCTCAAGGCCCTGGCGGTGGAGTCCGTGGCCGTGTGCCTGCTCAATTCGTTCGAGAACCCGGCGCATGAGCTGGTGCTCAAACGCCTGCTGGCCGAAGAATTTCCGGGCGCGTCCGTTTCCATTTCCTACGAGGTCCTGCCGCAGATCCGTGAATTTGAGCGCACCAGCACGACGGTCACGAATGCCTATGTCAAGCCGCTGACGGAGAAATATCTGCGCGCGCTCTACCAGCGGCTGGCGGGCCTCGGCTTTCGCGGGCAGCTCTTTATCATGCTCTCCAGCGGCGGCGTGACCTCCGCCGAAACCGCCGCGGAATTCCCGGTCCGCATCATCGAGTCTGGGCCGACGGCGGCGGTGATCGCCGGGCAGCACTACAGCCGCCTGTTCAATGTGCCCGAGATGTTCTGTTTCGACATGGGCGGCACCACGGCCAAGTCGTGCCTGATCCGCGCCGGCGTGGCCGGGATCGTGCCGACGTTTGAGGTCGGGCGCGTGCAGCGGTTCCTGAAGGGCAGTGGGCTGACCATCCAGGTGCCGGTGGTGGACTTAATGGAGATCGGCGCGGGCGGCGGCAGTCTGGCGCGCATCAGTCGGGTGGGCACGCTGCAAGTTGGGCCAGACAGCGCGGGGGCCGACCCCGGGCCGATCTGCTATGGGCGTGGAGGCGTCGAGCCAACCGTCACCGACGCCGATCTGCTGTTGGGCTATCTCGACCCAGATTACTTTCTGGGCGGCGCCATGCCGCTGGACGCAGCCGCGGCCCGGCGCGGGATTGAGCAGCGGGTCGCCGAGCCGTTGGGGGTGTCTTACCTGCAAGCCGTGTGGGGCATCCATGAGCTGATCAACGCCACCATGGCCGCGGCCGCCAAGACTCACATCGCCGAGCGCGGCGGCAACCCGCGGGTCGTGACCATCGCCGCTTTCGGCGGCGCCGGCCCGGTACACGCGTATGGTCTGGCGCGCCTGCTGGGCGCGCCGCGCCTCGTGGTGCCGCCCAACGCCGGGGTCGGCTCGGCGGTGGGGTTCTTCACTGCTCCGCGCGCGTTCGATCTGGTGCGCAGCCACAAGGCGCCGGTCCTGTCGGCCGATTTCGCGGAAATCGAGAAGCTGTTTCAGGCCATGGAAGCCGAAGGCGAGCGCACCCTGCGCAAGGCGGGCGCGACCGGCCCCATCGCGTTTTCTCGTTCGGTTGACGCGCGCTTTGTCGGCCAAGGCTCAGAGACCAACCTGCCCATTGACCCCGGCGACTTCACGACGCTGTCGCCGGCGGCCGTGCGCCGCCAGTTCGACGATATCTACACCCAGCACTACGGGCGCACCTACCCGGAGGCCCCGGTGGAGTTTGTAAGCTTCCGAACGCGCGCCAGCCTGCCGGTGCGGCTGCTGGAATTGCCGCGCCTGCCCAAGTTGGCCGGCGGCGCCCAGCGCGCCATCAAAGGCGAGCGCCCAGCCTATTCGGCCCCGGCGCGCGGCTTCATCCCCTTCACGGTCTACGACCGCTACCAACTGCCGCCGGACGCCGCCTTCGCCGGCCCAGCAATCGTTGAAGAGCGCGAGTCAACGGTCATCGTCGGCGAGGCGGCCCGGGCGACGGTGGACGAGTTTGGCTTCTTGTGGATAGAGTTGGCGGACCGAGAAAAGCCGGCATGACGCATCTATTCGATCCCATCACCCTAGAGATCATCTGGCGCCGCCTGATTTCAATCGTGGACGAGGCCGACGCCGCCGTAGCGCGCACGGCCTTTTCCAGCCTGCTGCGCGATGCCCACGACTACACGTGCATGTTCACTGACCGGCGCGGGCGCGAGTTGGCCCAAGGCTCGTACGCCACGCCAGGGCAGTCGGGCGCGATGGCCCTCGGCATCAAACACCTGGTGCAGAGCCTGCCGGCCGACGCGCTGCGCCCCGGCGACGCCTTCATCACCAATGACCCCTGGGCGTTGGCCGGGCACCTGAACGATATTTGTGTCTTCAGCCCGATTTTCTATCGCGACCAACTGACGGCCTTCACGGCCTGCGTGCTGCACCACGCCGATGTCGGCGGGCGCGTGGCCTCCGACAATCACGATGTGTTTGAAGAGGGGCTGTTCATCCCGCTCGTCAAGCTCTACGACGCCGGCCGGCTCAACGAGGCCGTGCTCGCCCTGATCCGCTGGAATGTGCGCACACCGGAGCAGGTCATTGGCGACATCCGTTCCCAGATCAGCGCCAACCACGTTTGCGCCGAACAGGTCTGCCGGCTGCTGGGCGACTACCAGTTAGGCGGCCTGGATGACCTGGCCGACGAAATCATCCAGCGCAGCGAGGGGAGCCTGCGCGCCGCCATCGCCCGCGTGCCGCCCGGCATTTTTCGCGCCGAGGGCAGCATCGAGCAGGTCGCCGGCCGGGCAGACCTGAAGATCCAGTGCGCGGTCGAGGTCGCGGGGAGTGATATTCACGTGGACTTGTCTGGCTCGTCGCCCCAGGTGGACTGGGGCGGCAATGTCACCTACAACTTCACCTACGCCTATGTCCACATGGCCGTCAAGAGCATCTTCGACCCGGAACTTCCCAACAACGACGGCAGCACCGGGCCGATCCGGCTGACGGCGCCCGCCGGCACGATTGTCAACTGCCAGTTTCCGGCGGCCGTCGCCGCCCGAATGCAAATCGGCCACTTCATGACCGAGATCATCTACCGGGCGCTGGCGCAGGCGCTCCCCGACCGCGTCGTGGCAGGCAGCGGCGGCACACCGGCGACGATGCAGGTGTTCTACGGGCGGCGCGGCAACGGGCAACCCTTCCACACCGTCCTGATTCGCGGCGGCGGCCTGGGCGCGGGCAGCGCGCGCGACGGCGAGGGCTGTTTCATCTTCCCGGCCAACGGCGCCAACACCCCGGTAGAAATCCTCGAAAGCGACTCCCCCTTGATCGTCGAGCGGCGCGAGTTGCTGGCGGATTCGGGCGGCGCGGGCCGGCAGCGCGGCGCTTTGGGACGGCGGGAGGTCTTCCATGTGCCGGATGACGCTTACGCGCCACAGGGGCCGGTCAGTCTCGGCCTCCAGTCGGGCCGCTTCCGCCACCCGCCTGAAGGACTGTTCGGCGGACAGCCGGGGGCCAGGGCGCAATTTCTGATCAATGGCCGGCCCGGCAACCCCTACGGCCTGACCAGTTTACAGCCCGGCGACACCGTCACCATGGACGCGGCGGGCGGCGGCGGCTATGGCGACCCGGCCCAACGTGAGCGCGCCGCGCTCAGCAGCGATGTGCGCGCCGGCAAAGTGAGCCGCGCCGGCGCGCAGCGTGATTACGGCGTGGAGCTAGAGGCCGAGGCGGACTGAACCCCGCCCCCGCCGCACACTGGACCGGCGGGTTCATCGCCGCGACCGCCGTCGGCCGCGACCCATATCCCCGGCGCTGACACCCGCAGCGGCGCCCAGCCACCTCTGCCGACCGAACACAAGCGCCCGCGCTCGGCGTCCGCCCTGAACGTAAGCCCAAGAAGTGACCCTTGAATTCAGCGCCCAAACTTGCTAAACTGGCATTTGTCGCAGCATGTTTCTCAGGCGTCAGTACGCGAGCCTGAGCGGCCGACCGGACTCAGATCCGTGAGGTAACCGGTTCGAGTTCCGTAATATCGCCAAGCCAAACCGCTGCCCAACCGGGCGGCGGTTTTTTTGCTAGCCGCCGCGCTGCCGCCGGGCGCCGCCAACCGGCCCGGGCCGGCCTACCCAGGCTGCGCGTGTGAAGCGGGGTGTCATCGCCGATGTGGTCGCTCATCCGCCAATTTGCGCGTTTCTACCGGCCTTACCGCCGCCTGTTCCTGCTGGATTTCTGCTGCGCGGTGGGGGTCGCCAGCCTGGAAATCAGCTTCCCCATCGTCGTCAACTACGTGATAGACACCTTGCTGCCGCGCCTGGATTGGGGCCTGATCGTCGCGGCCTGCGCGGGCCTGTTCGCCGTGTATGCCCTGACCGGCGGGCTGCAATTCATCGTCAGCTATTGGGGCCACATGCTGGGCATCAGCATCGAAACCGACATGCGGCGCATGATGTTCATGCACCTGCAAAAGCTGTCGTTCCGGTTCTACGACAACCACAAGACCGGCCACCTGATGTCGCGCATCTCTACCGACTTGTTCGACATCGGCGAGGTGGCGCATCATGGGCCGGAAGACGTGTTCATCGCCGGGGTGACGCTGATCGCCACGTTCGTGGTCATGCTGACCGTGCACGCGCCTTTGGCGGTCTTAACCTTCCTGGTCAGCCCGGTGCTGATCTGGCTGGGGTTGCACTTCAACACGCGCATGACGCGGGCGTTCCAGGGCATGTATGCCGCCATCGGCAACTTTAACGCGCGGGTGGAAGACAACCTGAGCGGCATCCGGGTGGTGCAGGCCTTCGCCAACGAGGCCCATGAGACAGCCCTGTTCTCGGCCGACAACCGCGCCTTCAAGACGGCCAAGCTGGCGGCCTACAAGATCATGGCCTGGAGCAACATGCTCAGCTACCTCTCGCGCCAGAGCGTCACGCTGCTGGTGCTGCTGGCCGGCGCGTGGCTGATCTTCAAGCAGCAACTGACCACCGGCCAGTTCATCGCCTTTTTGCTGCTCACAACGGTACTCTTCCGGCCGATTGAGAAGATCAACGCCGTGGTAGACACCTACCCCAAGGGCATCGCCGGGTTCAAGCGTTTTCTAGAGCTGATGGCGACCGAGCCGGAGGTCGTGGACGCGCCCGCCGCGGTGGCCGTGGAGCGCCTGCGCGGCGACATTCGCTTTGAGGCGATCACGTTCGCCTATGAACCGGGCCGGCCGGTGATGGCGGAGGTGAACCTCAACATCCGCGCGGGCGAGACGATTGCGCTGGTGGGGCCAAGCGGGGCGGGCAAGACCACGCTGTGCAGCCTGCTGCCGCGCTTCTATGACGTGACGGCGGGGCGCATCACTATTGACGGGCTGGACGTGCGCGCCATGACGCTGGCCTCGCTGCGGCAGCAGATCGGCATCGTGCAGCAGGATGTGTTCCTGTTCAACGGCAGCATCCGCGACAACATCGCCTACGGCCAGTTGGGGGCCGGCGAGGCCGACCTATGGCTGGCGGCCGAACGCGCCCACCTGGCCGGCTTCATCCGCTCGCTGCCGCAGGGACTGGAGACGCTGATCGGCGAGCGCGGCGTGAAGCTCTCCGGCGGGCAGAAGCAGCGCATGGCGATTGCGCGCATGTTCCTGAAGAACCCGCCGATCCTGATCCTGGACGAGGCCACCTCGGCGCTAGACAGCGAGACCGAGCGCTACATTCAGCAGTCGCTGGCCGAGCTGAGCGCCGGGCGCACCACGCTGGTCATCGCCCACCGGCTGGCGACGATCCGCAACGCCGACCGGATTTTGGTGGTGACCGAGCAGGGGCTGGCCGAGCAGGGCACGCACCAGGAACTGCTGAACCTGAGCGGGCTATACGCCCGGATGCACCAGGCGCAGTTTGGGGAGTGGGCGCTGGCGGGCGAGACGGTATCACCGCTTCCGGCCAACTCGGAAGCCGTAGTTTCCGTAACGATTCCGTGACGATCTCGGCCTAAGGTGGGAGCATGAGCCAACCCGCCGCCGGCCAGCCGCCCCACCGCCCGCTCCTCTCCTGGCGCGGGCTGACGCACGCCGCCTGGTGGGTGTTGGCGGGCTA
This sequence comes from Anaerolineales bacterium, assembly GCA_020850595.1. Classification (GTDB taxonomy): domain Bacteria; phylum Chloroflexota; class Anaerolineae; order Anaerolineales; family UBA6663; genus JADZEK01. The sequence goes on along the minus strand of JADZEK010000161.1, from coordinate 1,446 downwards.
TCCCACGCTCCTGTTTATCGTTGGGCTGGCGCTAGAGTATGGCGAAGTGCGCCAACCCTGCGACCCGCTCAATTGCACCCCCCCCAGCCTTTTCACGTTGACGCCGGCCCAGGCGGTGGCGTGGCAGGCCGCCGGCCTCTCGCTAGACCTGTATGCGGCCGTCGTGGTCGGGCAGCACCTCTATATCGCCGCCGTTTGCACCGCTTGCGCCCTGCTCATCTTCCTGCGCGGCTCCGATCAGCTCATCGCCTATGTCGGCTCGCTGGCGCTGGTGGTGCTAGGGACAACTCTGGTGTCGGGCGTTTCCGGGACGGTCATCGCAGCCATCCCTTGGCTCAGGCCTTTCATCACCCTGACTTATCTATGGGGTAATGCGATTTTCCCCGCCCTGCTGTTTTTGTTGCCCGACGGCCGGTTCGTGCCCCGCTGGAGCCGGTGGTTCTTCATCCTCTTTGTGGGGGCCTTTTCGGTAGGCGTGCTGTTCAATGACTACAAACTCCCCGCAGCCCCGAATGCCATCCAGAATTTGGCTACCGTGGTCATGGCGCTGTGCGCGCTCGTGGGGCTGTACGGCCAGGTCTACCGCTACCGCCAGGCGGCGACACCCGTCGTGCGCAAACAAATCCTATGGATGGCTCTGGGCTTGATTGGCCTCGGCGTCGCCATCCCGGCCGGAGCGCTGCTCTCCGGCGGCGACCCGGCCGCAGAAATCGCGCCCCAAATGAAGCTCTTGTCCCTGGGGATCCCGTTGGTGGGGGTGAGCGGCATCCCGGTTTCGTTGGCGGTGGCCATTCTGCGCTACCGGCTGTGGGATATTGACCTGATCATCCGCCGCACGCTGATCTATGCCAGCCTGACGGCGCTGCTGGCTTTCATCTACTTGCTGTGTGTCGTCGGCCTGCAAGCGGTCGTCGGCGGCCTGGCCGGGGGGCGCCAGCCGGCGCTGGTGACCGTGATCTCGACCCTGACCATCGCGGCGCTGTTTGGCCCCCTGCGCCGGCGGGTACAGGCGGCGGTTGATCGCCGCTTCTTCCGCCGTAAGTACGATGCCGCGCAACTGCTGGCGGCCTTCGGCCACACGCTGCGCGATGAGACCGACCTGGCGCGGCTGTCGGACCAGCTGGTTGAGATTACTGCGCGCACCTTGCAGCCGGCCTCGACCAGCCTGTGGCTGCGCGCGACTGACCGGCAAGCCCCGCCACCTACCTCCTGAACGCCGGCGCACTACAGCGGCAGGTGGGCGCCCGACAGGCTGACAGACTCAACCGCCCGGTGTTGGCACACCGGGCGGTGGCGTTTAAGGCGGCGCGGCGCAGGCGCTAATAGTACAACGAGACTTAGCGGTACTACGAGACTTTAAGGTTACACTTCTCGGCGACACCATTTCCAGGGAGATCGCCGTGAAAAAACCAACGCCCCGCGCACCGCATCGGACGACCACCGTGC
>JADZEK010000160.1 GCA_020850595.1 Anaerolineales bacterium | reverse complement strand
TGCTGCATCTGCGCGATTAGCAAAGGAATATCGTCAACGCGTTCTGAAGTGACGGTCGGTTTCGTGGGCATCCGCCAATCGTACCCGATTCGCGGTTTCCCACGTTCAAAATGAGCGAACGGTCAGCGACTCGTTAGCGCGTCTCTAATAGCCCGCCCACGCGCCGAGCTGGTTCAGGCGCACGCCAGGATGGTGGTCACCGCCGTCGCCGCCGCGCCGCCCAGGCTTTGCGCCATGCCCAGCTTGGCCCCTGCCACCTGGTTGGGGCCGGCCTCGCCGCGCAGTTGCTGCGCCACTTCCGCCACCTGGTACACGCCGCTGGCGGCGCCCGGGTTGCCGCGCGCTTTCAGCCCGCCAAACGTAGCAATGGGGATGCGGCCGGCGCGGCCGATCGCGCCGGGTTGGGCCAGCGTCACGCCCTGGCCGGGCAGCGCGAAACCCGCCGCTTCCAGGCTCAGCGCGGCGAAGATGGTATAAGCGTCGTGCAGCTCAAACAGGTCAAGGTCTTCCGGCCCTACGCCCGCTTGCTGGTAGGCGCGCACCGTCGCCAACCGCGCCGCGTCGAACTCCAGCAGGTTGCCGCGGTCGTGCAGGGCCAGCGTGTCGGTTGCCACGGCCGAGGCCAGCACCTGCACCGCGGCCGGCTCGGCGGTCACGATCAGCGCGGCGGCCCCGTCGGCGTCGGGCGCGGCGTCGAACATGTTCACCGGGTCGGCCACCATCGCCGCCTGGGCATACGCCTCGGCGCTGATGGCGTTGTGGAACATAGCGTTGGGGTTGGTCTTGGCGTTGGCGTGCGCGTTCACGGTAAAGCCGGCAAAGTCGGCCACGCTTCGGCCGTAGGTGGTCAGGTAGCGCTGCATCAGCAGCGCCGCCAGCGCCGTGGGCGTCACGCCTTGGGCGGCCTCCCAGTCAGTGTCGGCGGCGGTCGCGGCCGCGGCGGTCACGCCCGCGCCCACCCGGTCGGTCATCTTCTCCACGCCCACCACCAGCGCCGTGTCGAGCTGCCCCGACCCCACGGCCAACACCGCCTGGCGCAGCGCCGCCGCGCCGCCCGCCCCCGCCGCCTCCACCGTCACGGCCTCCAGGCCGCGCAGCCCGGCGTAGTCGGCCACAAGCGCGCCCAGGTGCTCCTGCCCGCTCAGTTGGCCCGCCAGCATGTTGCCCACGAACACGGCCTCCGGCCGAGGCGTCTGCGGCCCGGCGCGCTGGGCCAGGTCTTGCTGGGCGGCCAAGATCGCCTCCAGCGCCAGCTGCCGCAAGCCCCTGTCCCAATGTTCGCCGACGGGTGTCAGCCCCAGCCCGGCCAGGTAGATCGGGCGCATCTAGTCCATCACCAGCTTGCCGCGCAAGCGCGCGTAGGTGGCGTAATCAATCGGCGTGCGGCGGGCGATGTAATCCTGCGTCTTGGGGGCCAGCGCCTGGCGCGCCGCCAGCGCCTCGGTGGCCCGCAGCGCGAAGGCGTCTGACCCCGCGCCGCTGCCAAAGCTCACCAGCAGGATGCGGTCGCCCGGCTGGGCCTGATCGAGCACGGCCGTCAGGCCGATCATGGCCGACCCGGCGTAGGTGTTGCCGATGACGCCGACCAGCAGCCCGGCCTTGATCTGCTCATCTGTAAAGCCGACCAGCTTGGCGGCCCGCTGCGGGAACTTGACGTTGGGCTGGTGGAAGATGGCGTACTTGTAGTCGCTGGGCTTGGTGTTGGTCAGCTCCAGCAGGCGCTGGGCGGCCGTGGTCACATGCCGAAAATAGGCCGGTTCGCCGGTAAAGCGCTGGCCGTGCTCGGGGTACTTCTCGTGCTGTCGCCGCCAGAAGTCCGGCGTGTCGGTCACGTAGGAGTACGAGCCTTCCAGCGTCGCCAGCGCCTCGCCGGCCGGCCCGACGATATAGGCCGCGCCGCCCGCGCCCGCCGTGTATTCCAGCGCGTCGCCGGGGCGGCCCTGCGCCGTGTCCATGCCGATCGCCAGCGCGTACTGCCCCATGCCCGACCCCACCAGCCCGATAGCAGCTTGCAGCGCCTCGGTGCCCGCTTTGCAGGCGAACTGCCAGTCGGCGGCCTGGGTGTTCGGCACCGCGCCGATGGCCTCGGCCACGATGGTGGCGGTGGGCTTGACGGCATAGGGATGACTCTCGCTGCCGACCCACACGGCGCGGATGGCGTGGGCGTGGATGCCCGACCGCGCCACGGCGTTGCGCGCCGCCTCGACCGACATGGTCGCCACGTCTTCGTCCAGTCCCGGCACGGCCTTTTCCTTGATGGGCAGGCCGCCGCTGCCTTCCGTCCACACCCGCGCCACCTCGGTGGCGGCCAGGCGGAAGCGCGGCACGTAAGCGCCATAGCCGACGATGCCCACCGGGCGGTCGGGGCGCATGAGGTCTGGGTGCGAAGCTGGGGATTCCATCGGGCCGACTCCTATCACAACTCCGGGCCGCGGAGGCGCGGCGGAGCCTACTTATTGCTTATTTTCACAATCAAATTCTATCAGATACAGGGCCGGCGGGGGTGAGAGGGCTTGAGAGTTGAAAACCAGGCCACTTCGGCTAGGACGCCGCCTGTTGACATAATTGCGCCGGTCTCCACAAGGTCGGCGCGGTTGTCACAGGTGTCGGCAAGGTTGGCGCGGTCGTCACAGGTGTCGGCAGGGTTGGCGCGGTCGTCGCGGATGGCGCGCCCACCTTTGGTCGGGGCATCGGCAAGCGGAGCGAGATTGGCGGGGCGGCGGCAGGCGAGCATGGCTTCAGTTTGAGGAGGAAATGTGAGGTTAGCAAGAGGCAGCTTGCTCAGAACCCAAACTCATTTTGATAGCCGGCCCGGGGCGTCGGCCGAGCAAAGAGCGCTCGGCTTGCGCTACGCCTCTACCCGAGACGGCGCCTCGGCCTTGGCGCGCTTGTGGCCGTTGCCGTTCTTGCCCAAAGGCACCGGCGGCGCCGTCAGCGGGGCCGGGTCGCTTAGCGGCTCCAGGTCGGCGGCGAGCATCGCGGCGACTTCTTGAGACGACATGGGCTTGGCCCGCAGCTGCGCCCTTAGCTTGTCAATCGGCTCCCACGCGCCGGACTCGGCCTCGTAATACCAATGCTCCCAGCCGTTGCACGACGGCGCCCCCATCAGCGCCCGCCCCACGGCGTGGATCGAGCCGGTCTGGTCGCCGCAGCGCAGGTGGGCGTTGGGCAGCACTGTGGCCGCTTGCTCGGCCCGCCCGCGGAAGCGCAGTGTTTGGCCGGCGGCCAGCAGCCCGGCCTCCAGCAGCGCGCCGAAGGGCAGGCGGGCCGGGCGCGCCTCGCGCTCGAAGCTGTACACCGCGTCGCTGAACATCTGCGGCTGCACGGCCGCGATGCGCGCGCGGGCCAGCTTGACGTAGCGCGCCTCGCGCTCGATACCGATGAAATCGCGGTGCAGGGTCTTCGCCACCGCGCCGGTCGTGCCCGTGCCGAAGAACGGGTCCAAGATCACGTCGCCCGGTTGGCTGCTGGCGAGGATCACGCGGTAGAGCAGGGCCTCGGGCTTCTGCGTGGGGTGGGCTTTCACGCCGTCGAGCTTGAGGCGCTCCTTGCCGGTGCACAGCGGCAGGTGCCAATCAGACCGCATCTGCAAGTCGTCGTTCAGGCCCTTCATGGTCTTGTAGTTGAAGGTGTAGCGCGCGCCCTGCACCTTTTGCGCCCAGAGCAGTTCTTCGTGCGCGTTGGTGAAGCGCGTGCCCCGGAAGTTAGGCATCGGGTTCACCTTGATCCACACCACCGCGTTCAGCAGCCAGTAGTCGAGGTCTTGCAGCGCCGCGCCCACGCGATGGATGTTGTGATAGGTGCCGATGACCCACAGCGTGCCGGTGTCTGTGAGCACGCGGCGGCAGGCCGCTAGCCAACGGCGCGTGAAGGCGTCGTACTCGGCGAAGCTGCCGAACTTGTCCCAGGCGTCGTTCACCGCGTCCACCTTGCTCATGTTTGGGCGATACAAGTCGGCCTGGAGCTGAAGGTTGTACGGCGGGTCGGCGAACACCAGGTCCACCGACCTCTCCGGCAACTTCTCCAGTTCTTCCAGGCAGTCGCCGTGCAGCACTTGGTTGAGGGGCAGATCACTGGCAGTCGGCATGGGCACCCGCGCAGTCCGGTCCACGAATCTTAAAGCATTCTAGCCGCAGGGGACTCGCGCGCGCAAGTGAATCATATGTTCTGAATTGGCGCAAGCCCGGGCGCGGCCGGGGTCGTGCTCGTCGCCGCCGGTATTTGACTCTTTCCCTGCCTGCGCTAAACTTCATAATATCATCCGGAATATCCCTTTTGCCTGTTGACTTGAGAGAGGAGCAGCTACCCCATGACCGTCCCGACCAACAAGACCTACCCGGCGGTTGCCACCAACGCGGCCTGGCAGAAGAAGAAGAGCCTGTTCGATAAGGCCAAGAACTCCACCGGCCTGGGTACTACCCTCAAGGCCGCCGAACTCGCCTGGAAGGCCATTCCCTGGGCCGACCTGGACGCCGGCAGCAAGACCGCCGGCACCCCCGCCGGCGCGGAACGGCTCAAGGGCGCGGCCGAAGAAGCGCTGAAGAAAGTCGTCACGGCTAAGACCAAGCTCACCGCGGCTAAGAACCAGGCCACCACCACCAAGACGACCGCCGGCCTCTCCTCGGCCGCCAAGACCGCCGCGGGCCAGATTGAAACCGCCCTGGATAACGCCCTGGATGCCCTCAACACGGTCAAGCTCACCGACTTCGATCAGTTGATCGTAAAGCTGACCGCAGATACCGTCACCAAGCTTAAGAGCATCAGCGTCAGTAATGGCAAGTCCGTTGTCCTCACCGGCACCGCTGCCACCTGGGACCGCAAGACGTTCAAGGTCACTGGGGTGCAGTACAAGGGGACCAACACGGCCGACAGCCTCAAGGGCCAGAAAGTGACCGTGAGCGCGGAGAAGATCGCCTCCGAGAAGACCGAGGGTGGTTACCTCCACTTCAAGAACGACATGCAGTTCGCCTCCGGCACGGCCAATACGGCCAACTTTACCGCCTGAGCGCCCCGCCGGCCCGCCGCGTTTGTCAGGCGCCGCCCGCGAGGCGGCGCCTGTCTTTCTCAGCCCTGCTATAATTCGGCCTGGAAGCCTCGGCCATGACCACCGCCTCCCCCGCGCTCCCCAGCACCGAAGTTCACTGCGCCCAATGCGGCGGCCTGCTGCACCCCGACGAGGGGCAGATCTTCCTCACCTGCCCGTACTGCTCATCGTCGGTCTACCTGGATAAGAGCAAGGTGGTCTTTCACTGGTCGCTGGCCTGCACCGTCGCGCCGGAGGCCGCCCGCGCCAGCCTGCACCGCTGGATGGCCGGCAACCAGACGGTCAAAGACCTCGACCGCAAGGCCAAGCTGGTCTCGGCGACGTTCCAATACTTTCCCGTCTGGTACTGTAAGGCCCGCAACACGGCGGCCAAGGAGCAGGTCTACCTGGAGCCGGCGGCGGCCATCTCCATCAGCGAAATCAAGAGCCTCGCTATCCCTGCCGGCGACCTGCAAAAGTACGAGGCCGGCCTGGACTCTCAGGCCGTGGCCCCCAGTGTGCCCCTCCCGGCCATGCTCCAGTGGCTGGCCGGGCGCGGCGTCGCGGGCGAGCAGATCACCGAGGCGGCGCTGGTGCACCTGCCAGTCTACCTCTATAAATATGAGTTCGGCGGCAAAACCTACACCGCCATGGTGGAGGGCGCCTCCGGCAAGGTGTTTGCGAACATCTTTCCCGCCAAAGCCGAGGCCCCTTACTTCCTGGTGGCCGCCTTCTCGCTGCTGGGTTTTCTCGTCATCAGCGCCATCCCGCTCATCGGCTACGCGCTGGGCGAGACGGCCGGGCTGGCCGTGGGGCTGCTGGTGATGCTCGTGCTGGCGGTGATCTTCGCCGTGCCGGTGTTCGCGCTGGCGGCGTATATCTCGTCTAAGGTATAGCGACCCATGGCCGATGTCATCACCGGGCTGGCTTGTCCCAACTGCGCGGGCATCCTCTCCATCCGCGAGGGGCAGCGCATCGTCAAGTGCCCGTATTGCGACGCGCGCTCGCTGGTGCGCGGCGAGCGCGGGGTGGGGCGCTACCAGGTAGCCCGGCGCGTCAACCGCGACCAGGCGCTGCACGCCGTGCGCGGCTTTTGGGGCGGCCTGAACCGCGCCATGGACCTCAAGCAGCGCGCCGAGATCACCGAGACCTTTCTGGTCTACCTGCCCTATTGGCGGGCGCAGGCGCTCATGGCCGGGTGGCTCTTCGGCCAAAAGAAGGTCAAGAGCGGCGACAGCACCCGCTGGGACCCGCGCGAAGTGCAGGTGATGCAGGCCGTGGATTGGACCGGCGCGGCGGGCGATGTGGCCGAGTTCGGCGTTAACCGCATCGGGCTGGAAGGCAAGCAGTTCGCCGCCTATGACCCCGAAGGGCTGCACAACGAGGCCATGGTCTTCGAGCCGACCGGCTCGCAGACCGACGCGACCGACAGCGCCGGGCAGGAGTGGGACAAGTCGGCGCGCGGCCGAGGCGGCCTCGACCGCATCTCGCAGCTCATTCTGCGCTTCCTGCGCCGCACGCTGGCGCTGGTGTACTACCCGCTGTGGGTGGCGCGCTACACCTACCGCCAGCGGGCCTATCAGGTGGTGGTAGACGGCTTCAGCGGCCAGGTGCTGTATGGCAAGGCCCCCGGCAACATCTTTTATCGGGCGCTAATGCTGGTGGCCGGCACGGCCGCGGGCGCGTTTGTGCTGGTGGACGGCACGGCGCTGGCGCTGCTGCTCGTCGCCAACAGCAACGACGACGACAGCCTGGGCGCGCTGCTCATCCCGCTCATCGTCGGCGTGGCGCTGATCGCGGCCGGCTACCGCCTGTTTCGCTGGGGCGAGGAGATCGAGCACCGCGCCAAGGGCACCGGCGCGCCGCCCAGCAGCCAGAACAGCCACAGCAGCCCAGTCTCCGGCTTGCTTGAGACCGTGGACAAGATCAGCGAGGTGATCAAGTGAGCGGCAGCATTGAGTTGGTGCTGTTGAAGTGCCCCCAGTGCAGCACGCCGCTCCCCGCCGAGGAAGACGAGATCGCCTGGCTGTGCGCCAACTGCGGCGCGGGCTGGCAGCTCACCGACACGGGCCTGGCCCCGCAGGTGGTGCGCTGGATGGCGGCCCCGGCCAACACCCGCCCCGAAAGCTGGCGGCCAATTTGGGTCTTCGCGGCGCGGGTGGCCTTTCAGCAGCGCCTGAACTGGCAGCGCGCCGCCGACCCAGAACAGCTGTGGCAGCGCCCGGTGCGCTTCTACGTGCCCGCCTATACCTGCCCGCTGGAGCACCTGGAACAGCTCGGCGCGCAATTGACCCGCAACCAGACTGTCTTTCCGCTCGGCCCGGCGCAAGGGGTGATTAAGGGCGTCTCGCTGCTGCCGGAGGATGCCAAGGCCGCGGCGGAGTTTGTCGTGCTGACCATCGAGGCCGAGCGCAAGGACAAGCTCAAGCAGGTCAGCTTTACGATCAGCGCCGGCCCGCCCGACCTGTGGCTGGTGCCCTACCAGGGCGACCGGCCGCTGGTTGCCTAGCGCCGGCGGTTGCGTTAGCCTCCCCGCGCCGCGCCTAAGGCGCCACCACGATTGTCCCCAACTGCACCCAGGCCAGCTCGGCCGGCCCGGCGTCGGCCCCGGTGACGGGCAGCCGTAGACCGTCCGCGCCGTTGTAGAGGCCGAAGACCAGCCTCCCTGTGGCGGCGGGCGCGTCCGCCGGAATCTTCAAGCGATACACGTCCGCCAGCGGGTGGCCCACGTCCCACACGGTGGTGGCGTAGTTGCCCTGGCCGGGGTAGCTGTCAAGCTGCGCGATGACGCCCTGGGCCGGGTCGTAAAGCTGCAAGAACACGGTATAGGGCACGTCGGTGCGCGACAGCGGCCGCCAGTAGATGGTTACCTGCACAATACCGCCGGGGTGCGCGGTGGCGGTGTCGAGCGCGTAGCCGAGCACTTGCGCCGTGTCGCCGATGTTGGCGTCGAGCGGCGTGGCGCGGCTGATCTCACCAGCCGAGGCGGTGCGCGGCGGCGCGTACGTCGGCAGCAGCAGCCCATACAGTCCGTAGAGCGCGGCGGCCAGCATGAGGCCCGCCAGCGCCAGCGCGCCCAGGGTGCGTGCGCGCGCTGAGTTGCCAAACCAGGCCAGCCAGCCGCCGGCCACGACCACCGCCACGGAGGGGAAGGCCGGGAACAGGTAGCGCCCCGGCAGGCCCGGCGCGACAGTGACGGCGTAAAACACCAGCGCTCCGCACACCGAAGCGATGACGCTCACGTGCAGGAGCCACAACCGCGCCTCGGTCGTGAGGGCGCGGCGCGTGGCCGGGGTGGGGGTGGGCGGCCGCTTGCGCCAGGCCCACCCCAAAAGAACTGGGGCAGGGAGCCAGCCCGCCAGCGCCGCCAGCCCCACCACGCCCGCCGCGTAATAGACCGGGTTGGGGTAGGTAATCATGAGGCCCTGGCCGAAGCGCCCGAGCAGGCCGGTGAGGAACAGCCGCAGCGCGGGCCACGGCTGGATGGGGTCGCAGCACCACATCTGCGCCACGACGTTGTTGCCCGTCCAGTCGCCGTAGAGGGCGCGGTTGCGCAGAAACCACCAGCCGGTGAGCGCGAGCATCGGCAGGGCGATAGCCAGGCCGCCGCCGAACAAAGTGCGCCAACGCTGGGCCGGCTTGGCCGTGGCCGCGGCGTAGAGCAGCGCCAGGCCGATGGGCGCGGCCAGCACCAGCGAGCTGAGTTGCAGCAGCACCCCCAGCCCCAGCAGCACCCCCATCCCCACCCAGGTGCGCCCGGTGAAGCCGCGCCGCAGCCCGCGGCTGAGGGCGTAGACCACTGCGCCGCCCGCCGCCAGCATGGTGGTGTTGTTCTGGAGCACGCCGCTCATGAACAGCACCATGGGGTGGAAGGCCACCAGCGCGGCGGCCAGCAGGCCCAGGCGTTCGCCCTCCGCGCCGGGGCGCAGGGGCCGCGCCGCCAGGTAGGTGCACAACACGCCGACGGTGGAGAAGGCCAGCGACAGCAGCCGCACCAGGTGCACCACCAGCGCCTGCCCGCTGTAGGGCCAGCGCTCCTCCGGGCCATAGTGCACCCACATGGCCTTGTTGTCGCGCTCCGGGTCGTCGTAGCGGAAGTAGGCCTTGGGGTTGGGCTGCATGTCAATGCGACGGGCGCCGGGGTCGCGCACGGGCACCCAGGCGCTGAACAGCGCCCCCAGCAGGTGATACAGCGGCGGGTGGTGGGCGCGCGGGCCGTTGATGTCCAGGTCTTGCACCGGCAGGGTGTGATAGACCTGGAGGTAGCGCACGAAGAGGTAGTGGCCGTCTTCGTCGGGGGCCTCGAAGATCGGCGTGCCGGTGTTGAAGAGCAGGCCCAGGCCCACGTGCGCCAGCAGCAGCGCGGCCGGCAAGAGGTTTGACTTGCGCATGGCGGCATTGTACCGGAAAGGGCCGGGCCGAGCAAAAGTCAGCGCTGGTATCGCCGACGGGCAGCCTCCCCTGAGGCCCTTGAGTCCCCCCGCGGTACGCCTCGCGCCGGCCAGCGCCTCCGGCCCTCGATAAGGTAGAATGCGCCCGTGCCTCGCCGCCTGCCTCGCTCAACCTGGCTGTACGTGCTCATCCTGCTCGCCGCCGGCCTCGGCCTATATGCCGGGTGGCGTGTGTTCTGGTTCCTCACTGACGACGCCTACATCGCCTTTCGCTACATCAGCAACGCGCATCTGGGCTACGGCTACGTGTGGAACGCGCCGCCGTTCAAGCCGGTGGAAGGCTACACCAGCTTCTTGTGGGTGGTGGTGCTGGATGTGCTCTGGCGCGTGACGGGGCAGGAGCCGCCCGCTACCGCCAACGCGGTGGCCCTGCTGTTCGCGGCCGGCACGCTGGCGCTGACGGCGGCGATGGTGCTGCGGCTGAAGCTCGGCCTGGCGCTGGCGCGCTGGCGGCCCGCCCTGCTGCTGCTGGTGCTGGCGGGTGTGCTCTCTAACCGCACTTTCCTGGCCTGGACCTCCTCCGGCCTGGAAACAGCCATGTTCAATTTTTGGCTGACGGCCTGGGTGTTCACCGCCCTCAGTTTCCAGCCGGGCGGCGCGCGCCGGCTGACGCTGCTGGCCGCCCTGGCGATGCTGATGGAGTTGACCCGGCCCGATGGGCTGTTGTTCCTGGCGGCCACCCTGGCGCTGATCGCGGCGGAGGCCTGGGGGCGCCGGCGGGCGGGCGCGCTGCGGCCCAGCCTGGCGCTCGCTCTAAGCCCGTTCGCGCTCACGCTGGCGCACTTGATTTGGCGCGTGGCGACCTACGGCGCGTGGCTGCCCAACACCTACGCCGCTAAGTACGTCGCCCCCTGGCCCGCGAGCGGCTGGCGCTACCTGCTGTCCTTCTTGATTGAATATGCGTGGTGGTTCTGGCCCGGGCTGGCGCTGGTGTTTCTGGTCAGCCTCGCGGCCCGGCGGGCGCGCGAGGCGCCGGCCGTGGCGCGCCGTTGGCTGGCCACGCCGCTTGACGCCACCTTCACGTCGTTCGTCGTCCTCGGGGCGCTGGCCGGGCACTTCGCCTACTACACCGTCCTCATCGGCGGCGACCATTTCGAGTACCGCGTCTACAGCCAGCTTGTGCCGCTGCTGTGGGTGTCGTTCGTGTGGCTGCTGAATGCGCTGGTCTTCCGGCCGGGCTGGGCGCTGGGCCTGGCCGCCCTCAGCCTGGCGGCGGGCCTGCCCATCCCCTGGACGCACTGGGCCATCAGCCAGCCCTACACCACGCGGCTGGAGACCTGGGCCATGCGGCTGCCGGTCGCGCCGTACTTCCCCGCGCCCGCGCGGCCCTATGTGCAGGTGTTCGACACGCTGCAAGACTGGCTCATCCTCCACGCGGTGGGGGTGCGTCACCAGGAGCACAAGCTCTTCATCGCCTCGCAGTTGGCCTCGCTGCCGCCGCGCGCGGCCGGGCTGCTGCTCAGCCCGCAGGCCGAGGCGGTGCGCATCGAGGGCGCGGTGGGGGCGGTCAGTTGGGTGCTGCCCACGACGGCCATCATTGACGCGCACGGCCTGAACGACCTGGTCATCGCCCATCACCCGGTGGACCCGGCCGCGCCGCGCCTGATGGCCCACGACCGCATCGCGCCCGACGGCTACCTCGACTGCCTGGAAGCCAACGCCTTCACGCCGATCAACAAGTTCATCATCGCTCAGCGCCAGAATGACCTGCGCGCGTTCGTGCCGGGGTGCGAGGCGCGTGCCTGGCCCCTGACACCTTACCGCGAGAACGTGCCTACTTCCAACCTGGTGCTCGCGCCGGCGCCGGAGCGCGTGCTCGACAACGTGTGGATGCCCGACCCGCTGTTCATCAAGTATGTGCCGCCCGGCGAGCCGCCCGCCCAGCCGCCCGCCGCGCTGTGGGCGGCCTTCCACGACGCTTACCACGACACGGGCTGTGTGGTCTATCCACCGGCGGGGCAGGCCGACGGCTATGTCTACGCCTTCCTACCCGCCAACCTGCGCTACACGCCGGAAGAGCTGCAAGCCATCTTTCCGTGGGACGACCTGGTGAGCTTCGCGCTGACCGGCGGGCCGCGCCCGTACACGCTGGGCTACGCGCTGCCCGCGGGCGGGGCCGCCGCGCCCGCGCCGAGCACGCCCACCGCGCTGAGTTGGCCGCCCGCCGCGCTGCTGGGTTACGACCTGGCCGGCGCGTCCCTCACGCCGGGCGGCACGCTGGAGGCCACGCTGTTCTTTCAGGCCGTTGGTCCGGCCCCCACCGAGCAGTGGTTCCGCCTGAGCCTGGCGAGCGCCGCGGACCCGGCGACGATCCTGGCGAGCGACCAGGCCGACCCGTGCCGCGGCATCTACCCGGCCTGGCTATGGCAGCCGGGTGAGACCATCGCAGCCAAGGCGGTGCTGGCCGTGCCGCTCGACCTGCCCGCGGGCGACTACGCGCTGCGCGTGGAGATGTTCGATCTGGCCGCGCCGGACGCGCTGCTGCCCGCCGCCGGCGACCAGACGCTGCTGACCCTGCGCCTGCCTTGACCGGCGCATTGATTGGAGACGATGCGATGGCCTACTCGCTCGAAGCGCTGATCGGCCCGACCCTCGGCCCGCTGGCGGCCATTAACGGCGTGCCGCCGCTGACGGTGGTGGCGCTGCCGCACGACCTGGGGTTGCTGCCGCTCGTGCCCGACCTCCTGAAGGCGCTCGGCCCGGTGGCCGAGGCGGCCGAGGTGGAACGGCTGGAAACCCTGCCCTATGTGAAGCCGGGCGTGCTGTGGCTGGCGCAGAAGCTCTCCGCTGGGGGCAAAGTGGCCTACGTGGAAGCTGAGTTCTTTGGCGGGGTGGGGGAACAAGCCGGCGCCGGGTGGGAGAACGGCCAGGTGGTCTTCGGGCCGCTGAACGCGCAAGACGCCATCAACCAGGCGCTGCGCTGGCTGGGCGTGGCGGCCGAGGCCGAGCACGATGAGTTCGACACGCTGGGCCTGGGCCGCCACCGTTTCACCGAGCGCTGGGTGCGGGCCGAGTAGCCCCAACACCAGCCTCAGCCCCGGCCAATCTCAGCGGCCAGGTAGCCCAGCGCCCGGCTAGTCATCCCCCAGGCGCAAGACGGCCATGAAGGCGTCTTGTGGAATCTCCACCGTGCCGACCATCTTCATGCGGCGCTTGCCCTTCTTCTGCTTTTCGAGCAGCTTCTTCTTGCGGGTGATGTCGCCGCCGTAGCACTTGGCGAGCACGTTCTTCTTCAGGGCGCGCACGTTGGCGCGGCTGATGATGCGCCCGCCGCCCGCCGCCTGAATGGGGATGACGAACTGCTGGCTGGGAATCAGGTCTTTGAGCTTGGACACCAACGCCTGGCCCTTGCCGTAGGCTTCCTCGCGGTGGACGATCATCGCCAGCGCGTCCACCGGCTCCTCGTTGATGAGGATTTGCAGCTTAATCAGGTCTTCCGGCCGGTAGCTGTGGAACTGGTAGTCGAGCGAGGCGTAGCCGCGAGTGCGGCTCTTGAGCTGGTCGTAGAAGTCCACGATCAGCTCGGCCAGTGGAATGTCGTAGGTGAGCAGCACGCGCTTGGGGGCGGGGTACTCCTGCTCAATGAAGATGCCGCGCCGGCGCGTCACCAGGTCCATGATCGTGCCGTAGTAGGTATCGGGCGTGAAGATCTGAATGCGCATCCACGGCTCGCGCACCTCGGTGATGGTGCTCTCGTCCGGCAAGTCGGCGGGCGAGTCAATGCGGATGGTCTCGCCGCTGGTCAGAGCGACCTCGTATTCCACCGACGGCGCGGTGGCGATCAGGTCCAGGTCGTATTCCCGCTCCAGCCGTTCCTGCACGATATCCATGTGGAACAGGCCCAGGAAGCCGCAGCGGAAGCCGAAGTTGAGGGCGGTAGAGGTCTCCGGCTGGTAGACCAGCGCGGCGTCGTTGAGCTGGAGCTTATCGAGCGCTTCTTTTAGCGCCGCGTAGTCTTCGCCGTCCACCGGGTACAGCCCCGCAAAGACCATCGGCTTAACCTTGACATAGCCGGGCAGCGGCTCGGGGGCGGCGGCGGTTTCCAGCGTCAGCGTGTCGCCCACGCGGCACTCCAACACGGTCTTAAGGCCGGTCGCCAGGTAGCCCACCTCCCCGGCCGTCAGCTCGCCCGTCATCGTCATGCCGGGCCGGAAGACGCCGATCTCCAGCGGCTCGCCGGTGACGTGCGTGGCCATCAGCCGGAAGCGGTCGCCCAGGCGCACGCGCCCGGAGACGATGCGCAGGTAGGCGATGACGCCCTTGTAGGAGTCGTAGTGCGAGTCGAAGATCAGCGCGCGCAGCGGCCCGGCGTCGTCGCCCGTGGGCGGCGGCACCACCTGGACGATGCGCTCCAGCAGTTCGGCGATGTTGGTGCCGTCTTTGGCCGAGATCGGCAGCACGTCTTCGGGCGCGCCGCCGAGCAGCGCGGCGATCTCCAGGGCCACTTCGTCGGGGCGGGCGGAGGGCAGGTCAATCTTGTTGATGACGGGCAAGATTTCCAGCCCGGCGTTCAGCGCCAGGTAGAGGTTGGCGAGCGTTTGGGCCTCGATGCCCTGCGTGGCGTCCACCACCAGCACCGCGCCCTCGCAGGCGGCCAGCGCCCGGCTGACCTCGTACTGAAAGTCCACGTGGCCGGGGGTGTCAATCAGGTTCATCTCGTAGGTCTGGCCGTCGCGGGCGGTGTAGCTCATGCGCACGGCCGAAGCCTTAATGGTCACGCCCTTTTCGCGCTCCAGGTCCATCGAGTCCAAAATCTGCTCGGTGGTCTCGCGCTCGGGCACGGTGCCGGTCAGGTGCAGCAGCCGATCGGCCAGGGTGGATTTCCCGTGGTCAATGTGGGCGATGATGCAGAAGTTGCGGATGTGGGTGGTGTCCATGCGTGATGAACGGGAGGCGCTGACCTCCCGTGGGGCGAAGTATAACCGATGGCGGGGCGATTCGGAGGGGACTGATGCGGAAAAACCATCAGCCAAGAATGACACGAAGGTTGGGGGAGATTTGGCCGATGGCCTGGAGAGCTGCCAGGCCAGGTGGTTGCGCCTCGTCCGGCGACCGGTGCTCTATGCGCTTAACCCGCGCTCAATGGCGGCGGGCAGGTCGAGGGCGGGCGCGCTGCCCGGGCGCAGCCAGGCCAGGAACTCAACGTTGCCCTCGGCCCCGGTGATGGGCGAGCGCAGCAAGCCCGCGGGCGGCAGGCCGTTGGCGGCGGCCCAGCCCAGCACGTCGGCCAGCACCTGGCGGTGGACGGCCGGGTCTTTGACGAGGCCGCCCTTGCCGACCAGCTTCCGTCCCGCCTCGAACTGCGGTTTGATGAGCGTCACGATTTCGCCGGCCGCGCCCGCCAGCCAGCCGCGCGCCACGGGCAGCAGCAGCTTGAGCGAGATGAACGAGGCGTCAATGCTCACCAGCCGCACCGGCTCCGGCAGGGTCGCCAGGTAGCGGGCGTTGGTCTTCTCCCTGACGACCACGCGCGGGTCAATGCGCAGGCGGTAGTCGAGGATGCCGTGACCGACGTCAATGGCGTACACGCGGGCCGCGCCGCGCTGGAGCAGCACATCGGTGAAGCCGCCGGTGGAGGCGCCCAGGTCGGCGCAGACCCAGCCCGTCACGTCCAGCCCGAAGGCGGCCAGGGCGGCGGCGAGCTTCTCGCCGCCGCGGCTGACAAAGCGCGGTTTGCGCTTGAGAGCGATTTGGGCGCCGGCGCTCACCGCGGCCGCGGGGCGGTCCACCGTCGCGCCATCCACGGTGACTTCGCCGGCCATGATCAGGCGGCGGCCTTGTTCGCGGCTCTCGCTCAGGCCCAACTCGTGCAGGCGCACGTCGAGCCGCTGCTTGCCGGAGGCGGGCACAGGGGCCTAGCCGCCGCCCGCGGCGCGTTTGGCGTGTTCGGCTTTCGCCTTTTCGGCGATCAGCCGAATGGTGGTGGCAACGCCCAGGGCCGGGTTGGCCAGGCAGGCGGCCGTGACCTGAAAGATGTCGTCGGCCATGCCGCCCAGGGTGGTGAGCAGGCGCTCGAGCTTGGGCGGGTTGGCGGCTTCGCCCTTCTCGCTTTCGACGGCGATGCGGCCCAGAGTTTCCGTGATCTCGTCCTTCTCGACGGCGGGATCGGCGGCGCGGGCGGCTACGAGCGCCTCAATCCGAGCGAAGGCTTCGGCCAGCGTGGCCGCGGCCAGCGGGTCGCCGCCCGTGGTGGTGGTAATCTTGTCGCGGCCGACGATGTCGCCGCCGGCGGACTGGGTGACGGTCTTATTGCCGCCCACGTAATCGCCGCCGATGTGGCTGGGGCGCGGGGCGGGGCGGGTGTCGTCGGGGTCAGGGGTGGGGGGTGGCATGGGTCATTCCGGGGGCGCAGGCGCGGCCGACGCGGGCGAGAGTTCTACCTGAGCATTTTATATCGCGGCCGGGTGCTTGTCGAATGACTGGGCGCAGCGCGCATGGACTGGGCCGGTCCGGCCCGGCGGCGGCGAGAGGGGGTTCTGCTTTATAATCGCCCCCATGCTGCTTGCCTTGCTGCAATCCATGCGCCCCAAGCAATGGATCAAAAACGGCATCATCTTCGCGCCGCTGGTCTTCGACCGGCAGTTGCTGCTGCCCGCGCCGCTGCTGCGCACGATGGCCGGCTTCGTGCTGCTGTGCCTGCTGTCGAGCACGGTGTACTTGTTCAATGACCTGGCCGACCTGGAAAAAGACCGGCTGCACCCCAAGAAGCGCCATCGCCCGCTGGCGGCCGGGCGGCTTAGCTCGCGCCTGGCGCTGGCGGTGGCCATCCTGCTGCCGGTGGCGGCGCTGCCGCTGAGCTTCTGGCTCGACTGGCGTTTCGGCGTGATCGCGCTGGTGTACCTGATCACCAACCTGCTGTATTCGTTCTGGCTGAAGCACGTGGTCATCGTGGATGTGCTGGTGCTGGCTTCGGGCTACGTGCTGCGGGTGGCGGCGGGCGTGGTGCTCATCGTGGTGGAGCGCTTCTCGCCCTGGCTGTACCTGGTCATCACGCTCGGGGCGCTGTTTCTGGGCTTCGGCAAGCGGCGGGGCGAGCTGATCTTGATGAACAGCAACTCCGGCTCGTCGCGGCGCGTGCTGGAAGAGTACACGCTGCCCTTCCTGGACGAGCTGATCAATATCGTGGCGACGACGACCATCGTGGCCTACTCGCTGTATACGTTCTCGGCCCCCAACCTGCCCGAGAACCACGCCATGATGCTGACCATTCCCATTGTGGTCTACGGCATCTTCCGCTACCTCTATTTGATCCACATCAAGGGCGAGGGCGGCGCGCCGGACGAACTGGTGCTGACCGATCGGCCGCTGCAACTGGCCTTTGGTTTGTGGGGCCTGCTGGCGGTGGCGGTGCTCTACCTGAGCCAGTAAAGAGGGGCCAACCCATGACGGCGCTGCGGGCGGCCATGGCCTCGGCCCCCGGCAAGGCGATCTTGCTGGGCGAGCACGCCGTGGTCTACGGCCGCCCGGCGCTGGCCGTGCCGGTGACGCTGGTGCAGGCCACGGCCACCTTCACGCCCGCGCCCGGTGACTTTTGGATCGAAGCGCCCGCGCTGCGGCAGCGCTACCGGCTGGCCGAGGCCGCGCCCGACGATGTGCTGGCGCTGGCCGTCAACCTGGCGCTCCAGGCGGCGGGCGGCGGCGCGGCGGCCGGAGTGCTGCGCGTGGAGTCGAACATCCCACTGGCGGCCGGGTTGGGGTCGGGGGCGGCGGTGTGCACGGCGGTGGTGCGGGCCATGGCGCTGGCGCTGGGCCACGCGCTCGACGACGCGGCGGTGTCGGCGCTGGTGTACGAAACCGAGAAGCGCCTGCACGGCACACCCTCCGGCATTGACAACACCGTCGTGGCCTATGCGCGGCCGGTGTACTTCGTGCGGGGTCAAGCGCCCGTGCCGCTGGCCGTGCGCCGGCCGCTGCACCTGCTAATCGCCGACACGGGCCGGCCCAGCCTCACCCGCGAGACGGTAGGGGCCGTGCGCGCCGGGTACGAGCAAGACCCGCCGCGCTACACAGCGCTGTTCGACGAGATCGCGGGGCTGGTGGAGCGCGCCCGCGCGGTGATCGAAGGCGCGGCCGGCGAGGCGCTCGGCCCGCTGCTGACGCGCAACCAGGCGTTGCTGGCCGCGTTGGGCGTCTCGACCCCGGCGCTGGAGGCGTTGGCCGCGGCGGCCTTGGCGGCGGGCGCGCAGGGGGCCAAACTCTCGGGCGGCGGCGGCGGCGGCAACCTGATCGCCCTGGTGACGCCGGGCACGGCCGCCCCGGTGGAGGCCGCGTTGCGGGCGGCGGGCGCGGTGCGGGTGTGGGCCAGCCGGCTGGGGCCGGAAGCCGCCCAGGCATGAGGCCACAATGCTGATTTTTCTCAAACTGGGTGGGTCGCTCATCACCGACAAGAACACGCCGCGCACGCCGCGCTTGCCGGTGCTCAACCGCCTGCTGAGCGAGGTGGCCGCCGCCCGCGCCGCGCGGCCGGCGCTGCAATTGGTGCTGGGGCACGGCAGCGGGTCGTTCGGGCATGTGGAGGCGCGGCGCTACGGCACGCGCCAGGGGGTGCGCACGCTGGCGGAATGGCACGGCTTCGCCGAGGTGCAGGCGGTGGCGGGCCAGCTCAACCGGCTGGTGGTGGACGCGGCGCGCGGGGCGGGTGTGCCGGTGGTGAACCTGCCGCCCTCGGCCTCGGCCATCTGCCGCGACGGCGTGATCGAATCCATGGTGACGCTGCCGTTGCAAGCGGCGCTGGAGCAGGCGCTGGTGCCGCTGGTGTTCGGCGACGTGGCCTTCGATGAGGAGCGCGGCGGGACGATTGTTTCGACCGAGGACGTGTTCGGCTACCTGGCGCGCGCGCTGCGGCCCGCGCAGGTGCTCCTGGCGGGCCGCGAGCCGGGGGTGCTCAGTCATTTCCCGGACGGGGCCATCCTCCCGCACATTCGCCCGGACGAGGCGGTGAGCGGGGCGGGCGGCTCGGCCGCGGTGGACGTGACGGGCGGCATGGCGGCCAAGGTGCGCGAGATGCAGGCGCTGGCGGCGGCGGTGCCGGGGCTGACGGTGCGGATTTTCTCGGGCGAGCTGCCGGGGCTGGTGCAGGCGGCGCTGCTGGGCGAGGCGCACCCGGGGACGACAATCGGGCAGTTCTGAGCGGCGGAGGTCGGAGGTCAGAGGTTAGAGGTTGGAAAACAAAACGGCGGGAACCATCCCTCACCCGCCGCCCAACCGTAACCTACCTGAGCCTACCTCTCAAGCACCCCCTCTCACCTCCCACCTCTCATCTTTCACTTCCCCCTCCGACCTCCGACCTCCCACCTCTACCCCGCGCCGCCCTTCGCCAGCATGTCGTAGAGCAGCACGCCGGCGGCGACGGCAAGGTTGAGCGAGGTGGCCTTGCCGCGCATGGGGAGCTTGACCACCTGCTCGCAGACGGCCAACTGTTCGGGGCTGAGGCCTTCACGCTCGCTGCCGAGCAAGAGAATCCCGGGCGTTTGATAACTTGGAACGTCTTTGACCGGCACGGCGCCGTGGGCCGAGGAGCCGTAGACGTGATAGGCGTGCGTCTGCGCCCAGGCGACGAAGTCTTTGAATGAGGCGGCGGCGACCGGCACCCAAAAGAGCGAGCCGAGGCTGGCGCGCACGGCGCTGGGGTGGTAGGGGTCCACGCCGCTGTCGAGCAACAGCAGGCCCTGCGCGCCCACGGCGTCTACCGTGCGGACGATGGCGCCGATGTTGCCGGGGTCTTGCGGAGCGACGACGGCCACGCCCCAGACCAGGTTGGCCGGGCTGAGGTCTGCGAGGGCGCGGCGCTGCTGCCGCACCACCGCCAGCAGGCCGGTGGGGTTCTCGCGCTCGGAGAGCGTCTCAAAGACCTGCGGCGTGGTGGCGTGCACGGGCAGGCCGCGCTCGCGCTGCTTCTGGACCAACTCGCGGCCGAACGGGCTGGTGAGCGTGTCTGGGCAGTAGACCAAATACTCCACCGGCGCGCCGGCCTCCACCGCCTCGGCCACGTGGCGGATGCCTTCGACGACGAACAGGCCGGTCTCGGCCCGCGCCTTACGCTGCTTGAGCGCCCGCACTTCTTTGAGTTTCGCGTTCGACTTGCCGGTGATGGTGGGCATGGAGCGTCTCTAGTAGGGCCGGCGCGCGCCGCCGGAGAAGATGCCGCTGAGGTCTACCAGGCGGGCAGAGGCCGCCACGGGGTCGAGCACATATGGCAGCCATAGGCGATACGGGTAGGCGGTGAGCGTGAGGGGCAGGGTGACGGTCAGCCCGGCGCCGACGCTGACGTCCGGCACGTTCAGCGCATAATAGCCCAGCGCGCTGACGCTCAGCGTATAGGTGCCGGAGAGCGGTCGCACGCTGAAGACGCCGGCCGGCGCGCTGGTGGTGGTGTAGGCCAGCGTAGGCGACAGGGCGTTGGTGAGCGTCAGCGCCGCCGCGCCGATGGGCTGGGCGGTGCCGGCCTCGGCCACCGTGCCATTGACGAGGCCAAGCTGGAGCGCGAGGTCCACAGCGGCCAGCACGTCCAGGCGGCCATAGCCGTAGGTGTTGTTGGGCGATCCGCTGCTGCCGCACGCGCTAGACGTGATGGGCACGGCCGTTTCGTTGAGCAGCCACGCAATCTGGTCAACCTGGCCGCGCAGGGCGGGCACGGCCGAGAGCAGCAGCGCCACGGCTCCGGCCACGTGCGGCGTCGCCATGGAGGTGCCGCTCCACGAGTGGCTGGAATACCCGCCGCCGGGCAGGCTGGAGCGAATGTTGGTGCCGGGGGCCGCCAGGTCGGGCTTGGGGCGCTGGCTGCCGTCGCTGGTCACCGGGCCGCGCCCGCTGAAACTGGCGATGCCATCGGAGCCGGTGTTGAGCGCGCCAATGGTATAGACGGCGGCGTAGATGGCGGGCGGGTCGTTGGCGGTGCTGCAACTCGGGCCGCTGTTGCCCGCCGCCACCACGGTGAAGATGCCGGCCGCGCGCTGGGCCTCGACCGCGGCCAGCAGGCTGTTGGCCGAGCAGCCCTCGCTGGCCGGGCACGACCAGGAGTTATTGGTCACGTCGGGGGCCAGGTCGGGGTTGCCGTCTTGCGGGTCGCCGCCGACCGGGTAAGGGGCCAGGAAGAACTCAAAACACTCCAGGTAGGTGGCGGGCGTGCCGGCGCCTGCGTTCATGTTGCGGCAGCCGATCCAGCGCGCGCCGGGCGCCATGCCGATCTGGTTCGCGCCGCCGTCATCGCCCAGGGCCGTGCCGAGCGTGTGCGTGCCATGGGCGTCGTCGTCGCACGGGGCGGGCGAGTCGCCGTCGCACTCGGCGTTGTCGGTGTGAATGCTGTCGTGCCAGTTGTAGTCGTGGTCCGCGCTGGCTCCGTCCCAGCCGCGATATTGATTGATGAGCGCGGGGTGATCCCACTGGTAGCCGGTGTCTTGCGCGCCAATGACGACGCCCTGGCCGGTGTAGCCCATGGCCCACACGTCGTCGGCGTGAACGTATTCCAGGCTCGGCTCGACGCCCGCCGGGGCCGCCGGGCCGGCGGCGCTGGCGCTGGTTCGCCGGCCCAGGTCGCCTTGCAGTTGGGGGTTGCCGTCAATGCGGGCCACGTCGGCGCGGGCGGCCAGGTCGCGGGCCAGGGCCACGTCGCCGCGCACCCACAGGGCGTTGATGACATAGAAGGGCCGATAGGGCGCGCCGCGCTGGTCGAGCAGGGCGCGCACGTCGGCCTGGCCGGCCGCCGCGCCGCGCAGTTGGGCGACCACATAGCGGCCCTTCTCCAGCTTGGTGGGCAGGGCGGCCGCGCCGCTCAGGTCGGCTTGCTGTGCGAGGACGACGAGGAACTCGACGGGCGCGCCGGGGGCGTGGGCCAGCACCCAGGGGGCGATTTTTGCGTCAGCGGCGGGGCCGGCGGCGGCCGGCACTGGGCCGGGCAGCCCAAGCCCGGCGGCGACCAGGAGCGCGGCGCATAGCCGCAGCGCCAACGCCGGAGGGCGGCGACGGTCGGACATATGGCTAACTCTACCATAGGTGCCGGCTGGACTGGCGCACGGCTCTCACCTGGCGTATCCTGGCGCGGCCGGCAGCGCGCAGCCCGGCCGGGAGAGGCGGCCACCATGCCCAAACTTGATCTCAGAAAGACGCTCAAGCACCTGTATCGGCCCTCGGCTAAGGACTTCTCGATAGTGGACGTGCCGCCGCTGTCTTACCTGATGATGGACGGCCACGGCGACCCCAACACCGCCCCGGCGTATGCGCAGGCGGTGCAGGCGCTGTACAGCGTGGCCTACACGCTCAAGTTCCAACTCAAGCAGGCCGACCCGGCGCTCGACTTCGGCGTGATGCCGCTGGAGGGTCTGTGGTGGGCGGCGGACATGGCGAATTTCACGCAGCTGAGCAAGGCGGACTGGGACTGGACGATGCTGATCCTCCAGCCCGACTTTGTGACCGCCGGGCACGTGGCCGCCGCGCAAGCCGCGGCGCTGCGCAAAAAGGGCGCGCCGGGCGTGGAGCGCGTGCGGCTGGAGACGTATCACGAAGGGCCGGCGGCGCAGATTCGCTACTTCGGCGCGTATGCGGATGAAGGGCCGACCATCGCCAGGCTGCACGCCTTCATCGCGGCGCAAGGCCGCCGCCTGAGCGGCAAGCACCACGAGGTCTACCTGGGCGATCCGCGCCGCACCGCGCCCGCCAAGCTGCAAACGGTGATCCGCCAGCCGTTCGCGCGGTAGACCGCGGAGGCGCAGACTCGCCCAGCCCGCCTATCCAGCCGCCGATTAAACAGCAGCGGGGAGCGTGTGTGCTCCCCGCTGTTGATTAACGTTGCCTTACTCGCCGCGCTTCGTCTTCTTCTTGTTGCTCTTCTTTGATTTCTTCTTCTCGGCGGCTGCCGGCTTGTTCTTTTTCGCGCCGGCCGGCTTGCCGGCGACCTTCTTCTTGTTGGTCTGCTTGGGCCTATCGGCCTTGGCCGTCTTCTTCGCCGCCTTTTTGCCGGTGGGCTTCTGCTTGCCTGACTTCTTTCCAACAGCCTTCTCAGCCGACTTCGTGCCCGCCGCCTTCTTAGCGGCTGGCTTCGCGGCTTTCTTGGCCGGGGCGCGACGGCGGGCGGGCACGGGGCGGGCGGCGTCTTCCGCCACGACCGGCTCTTCCGGCATAGCGGCGGGCGCGCCGGCGGCGGGCAGGGCCTCGGCCAGCGGGGCCGTCAGCGCCTCGCCTTCGCGCGCGCCAGGGTGGGAGTCGGCTGCCTCGGCCGTCGCCTCTGCTTTCACGATGCCCAGCGTCAGCGCCTCGCCGTCAACCTGGTCGGTCGCCAGCGCCGCGCCGGCGGGCGCTGCGCCGCTGCGCAGGTCCACGCTCAACGTCTCGGCCTTGATGTAGGCGGCGAAGCTGGTCAGCGCGTCCGCCAGCCCCGGCGCGGCGCTGTAGTAGGTGAGGATGCGATCGGCGATCTCGAAGCCGCTGGTCTTGCGCAGGTCTTGCAGGCGGCGGACGATCTCGCGCGCCTGTCCCTCGGCTTTCAGCTCCGGTGTGAGCGCGGTGTCGAGCGCGACCACCGCGCCGCCCTCGGCCGCCACGGCGAACCCGGCGCGCGGCAGCGGGTTGACGAGCACCTCGTCGCCCGCGAGCGTGACATTCACGCCGTCGGCCAGGGTGAGCGCCACGCCCGCGCCGGAGCGCAGCGCCGCCACGGCCTCGCTCGGCTCAACAGCGGCCAGCGCGGCGCGCACGGCTGGGAACTGCGGGCCGAATTTCGGCCCGAGCAGCTTGTTGTTCGGCAGCAGTTTGTAGGTGACCAACTCGGCCTCGTTGGCGGCCAACTCCACCGCCTTCACGTTCAGTTCGTCGGCCACCAGGTCTTTCATGCGCAGCAAGCCCGCCTGCTGTTCGGGCGCGATGACGACCAGCGCCCGGGCCAGCGGCTGGCGCACCTTCAGGTTGCTGCCGGCGCGCGTGCCGTGGCCCAGCGTGACGACGGCGCGGGCGGCGGCCATGTCGGCCAGCAGCGTGGCGTCGGCCCACTCTGACCGCGCCTCCGGCCACAGCGTGTGGTGCACGCTCTCCGGCGCGTCGGCGTCCACGCCGCGGACGAGGTTCTGGTAGAGCGTCTCAGCCAGGAAGGGCAGCATCGGCGCGAGCAGCTTGGTCAGCGTGACCAGCACTTCGTAGAGCGTGCCGTAGGCCGCCTGCTTGTCGGCGTCGGCCTCGCTCTTCCAGAAGCGGCGGCGCGAGCGGCGCACGTACCAGTTGCTCAGGTCGTCGAGAAACTTCTCGATCGGCGCGGTGGCCTTGAAGGCGTGGAAGTCGTCGAGCGCCGCCGTCACCTCGCCCACCAACTCGCTCAGCCGCGCCAGAACCCACCTATCCAGCAGGCTCAGCTCGGCCGGCGCGGCGCTGTGCGGCTGCCAGTGGTCGAGGTTGGCGTAGGTGACGAAGAAGTTGTAGGTGTTCCACAGCGGCAGGAAGAAGCGCCGCGTGGTCTGTTCGGCGGCTTTATAGCCAAAGAGGATGTCGGCCTCGTAGCGCTGGTCGGCGAACATCCAGCGCATGACGTCCGCGCCGATCTTGTCGGCGGCTTCGTTGAACTCAATGCTGTTGCCCCAGCTCTTGTGCATCGGGCGGCCGTCTTCGCCCAGCAGCGTGGCGAAGCCCAGCACGGTCTTGGTGGCAGGCTGGTTTTCCAGCGCGGCGGCCATGACCAGCAGCGAATAGAACCAGTTGCGGAACTGGCCGGGGAAGCTCTCGGTGATGAAGTCGGCCGGGAACCACTTGCGCCAGTAGGCCATGTCTTGCCCATAGCGCAGCGTAGACATGGAGACGATGCCGGCGTCGAGCCAGGGGTTGCCTACATCGGCGATGCGGCTGGCGGCTCCGCCGCAGTGGGCGCACTTGATCTGCACCGCGTCAATGTACGGGCGGTGGGGCGTGTGGCCGTCAAAGGTCTCCCAGCCGGCGGTAGCGCGCTGCTGCAACTCCTCGCGGCTGCCCAGCACCTCGAAGTGGCCGCACTCGGCGCACTCCCAGATGGGCAGCGCCAGGCCCCAGTAGCGCTTCTTGGAGATCATCCAGTCGTGCATGTTGCGCAGCCAGTCCAACTCGCGTTCGCGGCCGAAGTCCGGGATCCAGCGGATCTGCTGGGTGATGTCCATGAGCGGCTGGCGCAGGCCGTCCATGCTGATGAACCACTCGTCCACCAGGCGAAAGACCAGCGGCGTGGCGCAGCGCCAGCACTGCGGGTAGCGGTGCGTGTACTGCTCCAGGCGGTAGAAGCGGCCGCTGGCTTGCAGCGCGGCGACGATGCTCTCGGTGACATCGGTGACGTGCCGGCCGGTGAAGGCGTCGAAGCCCTCGATGTAGCGCCCGTTTTCGTCCAGCGGGGCCACGACAGGCAGCTTGTATTCCTTGTGCAGTTGGTAGTCCTCCGCGCCGCAGCCGGGGGCGATGTGGACGATGCCCGTGCCCTCCACCTCGCCCACCGCCTCCCACAGGATGACGCGGTGCGCCTGCGCGGCCGTTTCGGGGATGGCGGCGAACAGGCGTCGCAGCCCCGGCTCGGCCCAACCGCCGGGGTGCTGCTGGGCGGGGAGTTGATCGAAGGGGCCGAGGTAGCGCCAGCCCGCCAGGGCGCGGCCGGGCAGCTCTTCCAGCACCTCGTACGGCCCCTGGAGCATGTGCGTTGTGCCCTTGGAGAGGAAGAGCACCTCGTCGGCGCCGTCCGGCTTGGTGGCCCGCACCTTGACGTACGTCAGGTCCGGCCCGACGGCGGCGGCCACGTTGCTGGTCAGGGTCCAGGGCGTGGTGGTCCACACCAGCAGGCTGCCGCCGGTGAGCGAGCCGTCGTCCCACAGCAGCGGGAAGCGCAGCGTCAGGCCGGGGTCTTGCTTCTCGATGTAGCCCTCGGTGACGATCTCGTGCTGGCTGATGGCCGTGCCGCAGCGCCAGCACCAGGGCATGACGTCGGTGCCTTTGTAGATCCAGCCCTTGTGGTGACAGGTCTGCAAGAAGCGCCAGATGTCGTAGTTGTTCTTGTCGCTAAACGTGAAGTAGCTGCCGCCCAGTTGGGGCAGGCCAAGCTGGCCCACCAGCTGCTCCGCGGTGCCGCTCACCGGGCCGTTCGGCCCCTCCAGCGTGAGCCGGGTGTTTGGCTCGGCGGCCAGCTTGTCACGCAGCAGCCGCAGCGTCTCCGGGTCGTTCCAGTCCATCCACATGCCCAGGCGCACCGACTGCTCGGTCTGCACCGCGGCGAAGTTGAGTACGCGCTGCTTGCACAGGACGACGAACTCGGCCAGGCCGTAGGCTTCGATGTCGCGCTTGGTCTTGAAGCCCAGGTCTTTTTCCACGTTGACCTCGACCCACAGGCCCTGGCAGTCGAAGCCGTTCTGCCAGCGCTCGTCGTAGCCGCGCATGGCCTTGTAGCGCTGCCACAGGTCTTTGTAGGTGCGGCCCCAGGCGTGGTGCACGCCCATGGGGTTGTTGGCCGTGATCGGGCCGTCCATGAAGGAAAAGGTTGGGCCGCTGCGGCGCAGTTGGCGCAGCTTTTCAAAGGCCCGCGTTTCTTTCCACCAGGCCAGCGTCTCGCGCTCCTGCGCCGGGAAGTCTGGTTTGGGGGGGACTGGCTTAAACATCGCTAAAGCCTCACTCTCTCGCTAACGTCTACTGACGATCATGACCGAAGCGCGGCAGCCGCCACGAGCCGCGCCGCCGCGTCAGGCATCCTCCACGGCGACCTCTAGCCGCTTGTTGATCTTGCCCTTGCTCTTGTAATCCACGATGCGCATCCGGCCGACCTCGCGCGTGTTGGCGACGTGCGTGCCGCCGTCGGCCTGCAAGTCTAGCCCGACGATCTCGACCGTGCGCACTTCGGCGATGCCGCTCGGCAGCAGGTTGATCTTGGTGCGGATCAGGTCGGGTATCTGAAACGCCGCGTCGCGCGGCAGAATGGCGACCCGGAGGTCGCGGGCGGCGGCGATCTCCACGTTGACCTTCTCCTCGATGGCGCGCACGAACTCCTGACGCATCGTCTCGAACTCGAAATCCATGCGGCCATGCAGCGGCTCCATGTTGCCGCCGGTGACGCTCGCGCCGTAGTCGCGGAAGATGACGCCGCACAGAATGTGCATGGCGGTGTGCGTGCGCATGAGCTGGTAGCGCCGCGCCCAATCGAGCCGGCCGCGCACGAGGCGCCCCACGGCCGGGGGCGGGCCGCCCTCCAGCGCGTGCCAGATCAGGTCGCCGTCCTTGCGGCCCTTGCCCACCCGCCAGGCGGGGCCATCGCCGGGGCCGCCCAGAAGGGCGAGCGTGCCCAGGTCGTGTGGCTGGCCGCCGCCGCCCGGGTAAAAGGCGGTGCGGTTGAGCGCCACCGCCTGCCCGTCCACGGCGGCCACGGTGGCCTCAAAATCCTGCAAGTAGGCGTCGGTGTGATACAGAGCGACGGTCATCGCCTTAACCCCATGCCTTCATTCGGCCCTCATCCGCTCGCAATCGTGAGCCTGGCGCTGGGCACTGGGCCGCCAACCGGCTCCATTTCCTGGCTCGGCCCATCCGTTACACACCTGCCCAGAATCAGGTGCTGGGTCCGCTACCCATCCGTTGCCACTCACGTTAAGCCCAGCCAGTCCTCGTCGTGCTGCTGAAAGGCGGCGCGAATGGCCGCCACGTGGTCGGCGGGCAGGGGGCCGCGCGCGGCGTAGGCGGCGTTCTCGGCCGCGTGCGCGGGCTGGGTCAGGCCGATGATGGCGCCGGGCACGCCCGGCAAGTGCGCCACGAACCGCACGG
Source organism: Anaerolineales bacterium (assembly GCA_020850595.1). Classification (GTDB taxonomy): domain Bacteria; phylum Chloroflexota; class Anaerolineae; order Anaerolineales; family UBA6663; genus JADZEK01. The sequence continues at coordinate 86,548 of JADZEK010000160.1, read as the reverse complement.
CCAGTTCCTGCCAGCTCAGCCCGCGCGGGTCGAGGTCGCCCGTGCGCGCCATGGTGTGCCAGCGATACCAATACTCCTCGCCATACGTGCCGTAGGGGCGTTCGTCGAAGCGCCACGGCGCGTTGGCGACGGGCCGCTTGGCGAGCAGGCCGCCGCCCTGCGCCTCGATCTGCGGCACAAGCGTGGCGAGCGCGCGCTGATCGCACAGGCTGACCGAACACTGAAAACTCTGAAAGTGCCCGCTGGCGACGGCCCAGGCCAGCGCCTCGTTCTCGCCGGAGTAGGCGGCCACCCGCAGCTTGCCGGCCTGGCGCGCATCGAGCAGGGCGCGGATGGCCTCGCCGCGCCGGAGCGTCTCCAGGTCGCACGAGTGCAAGTGCACGATGTCGAGCCAATCGGTTTGCAGACGGCGCAGGCTCTCATCTATGCCCAGCGCCACCGCCGCGTAGCTCCAATCGCGCCGGCCCTCCACCTGATAGCCCACCTTGGTGGAGAGCACCACGTCCTTGCGGCGCGGGCCGAGGAACCGGCCAATCCGCGCTTCCGACTCGCCGTAGCCGCGCGCGGTGTCGAGCAGGGTCATCCCGGCGTCGAGCACGGCGGCCAGGGTGTCGGCGGCCTGGCCGTCGGGCAAGGCCCGGTCTCCCAGCTCTCCCGCGCCCAGCCCCAGTTGGGACACCCACACGCCGGTGTTGCCGAATGGCCGCTGCTCCATCGCGCCTCGCGCCTTAAACACAAACGCCCTCGTCCCACGTCAGGGACGAGAGCGTCAACGCTCCCGCGGTACCACCCTGCTTGCCGCAGGCTGCTAACGCAGCCCGGCCACTCTTGCTCGGGCACCAACATGCCCGCGCGTTGCTAACGGGGGGCGGCCCCGGCGCCGGCTAGTGGTGGTGGGTAGTGACACACAACCATTCGCCGGCGCGGCTCCGGAAGGATTTTCGGCTCGGTGCGCTTGCCTGGCTCCCACCGTCCCAGGCTCTCTGTCAAGCGCTCCCCGGCCTACTCGTTTCCATCAACGCCGTTGGGTTGGATTATGCCATAGGCGAGGAGAAAAATAAAGAAGGAAAAGCCGACGGAAACGGGGGGATCGGTGGAAGAAGCCGACGAGGCGAAGAACGAGCGGCCGCCGCTTGCGCCTCCGGCCCTTAGTGTCCCAGCACGCGCACGCTGTCTTCGCGGGGCTGCTGCACCAGGCGCCATTTGCCCAACTGGCGCAGGCGGGCGCGCGCGTCGTCACGGAGCTGCCGCATTCGGTCTTCCTTGGCCTTCCAGTGGCCGAGCACTTGCTGGAGCACCAGGCTGCTGTCGCCGCGCACTTCGAGCGTGCTGGCGGCGGCGCGCGGGCCGAGCGTCTTCAGCAGCTCATCCAGCGCCGCCAGCAGGGTCTGGTACTCGGCCTCGTTATTGGTCATGACGTCCGGGAAGTCGAGGCGGCGCACCGCGCCGGGCCGCCCGCCCTCGAACAAAGCATAGCTGCCGTAGCCCGCGCCGGGGTTGCCCTTGCTGCCGCCGTCGAAGACCAGCAGGTAGTCGGCCGGGCCGGTCCAGTCCGGCGAGGTCAGGCCCAGGTCCATCTGGCGCGGCGGCGGTGGTGCGCCATATAGCTCGCGCAGGCGAGCCAGCAGATCGGCGCGCTCGGCCTCGGGCAGCGCCGCGATGGCTTCCAGCAGTTCTTGCAAGCCGGCCATGCTGGGTAAGGGCGGGCGCTATGCGTCGCGCGCGGCCGTCAGCCGGTCGTAGAGCGCCAGCAGGTTGGCCGTGTGCAGCGTGGTCACCTGGCCGTTGAGGGGGATGCGGCTCTTGCCGCAGCTTTCGATGTCAATGTCCTTGACGGCGGCGCGGGGCCTGCCGCGCTTGATCAGCGCTTCGACCTTCTTGCGCACCGTGTCGAGGTACTTGAGGTTCGAGCGCACGGCGTCGTCAATCTCGCCGCGCAGCACCAACTCACCGTGGCCCTGCACCACGTTCTCCAGCAGCATGGGCGGGATACCCCGGAGCGACTGGGCCAACTGGTCTGGGTCGCCGTCTACAAAGTGGGGCAGCGGCATCATCATGTCGCCGGCGAAGAGAATTTTGTCTTCGCGCAGCAGCACGGCCAGCGAGTCGGCCGAGTGGCCGGGAGCGGCGAACAGCTCCAGCGTCTTCTTCCCCAGGTGCAGCAGCAGCCGGCCGTCTTCCATGAGCAGCGTGGGCAGAACAATCTCGGCCGCGGCCAGCTCGGGGGCCTGCTCCTTGGCGCGCGCCATGCCGGCCCGCCCGGTGGTGTCGAGCTTGGCGCGGCAGAGCTGGTGGCCGATGACGTGGGCGGCGGGGAACAGGTAGGCCCCGTTGGTGTGGTCGGCGTGGTAGTGGGTGAAGATGACGTAGTGGACCTTCGTGTTCAGGCGCTGCTCCACGAAGTCCTTGATCTCGGCCGTCTCGAACGGAAAGGGCAGGGTGTCAATCAGCACCGCGCCCTCGGGGTAGACGACGATCCCCGCCGTCACCTGGGCGTACACTTCGCTGGTAAAGACGTAAATGTCCTCGGAAACGCGTTCCCTGAGCATGGCGGTATCTTCTCGTCGGCAGATGCGCGGCCCGAGGCGCTTATAGCACACCGGCCGGAGGACCGTCAAGGTTGGCTGTAGATTTCCGTAGATTTTGCGGCGCCTGAGGCCCTATGGTAGCATGGCGACCAACGCTGGATGCCGCCCGGCGCTCGGCGCCCCCGGCCTAGCCCCAGGAGCCTGCCATGGCATTGCCGATCCCGCCCAGCCTGCCCGCCGAAATCGAGGCTTATTGCGTGAAGTGCCGCGCCAACCGCCGGATGACCGCCGCGCAGTTGGTGACGACCAAGAACGGGCGGCCTGCCGCCAAGGGCAAGTGCCCGGTGTGCGGCACCACGATGATGAAGTTCCTCAGCAAATAGGGCCGCGCCCGGCCCGTTCACTCCGCCGCATCGTCTTCGCCCAGGTACGCCGCCCGCCTCAGGGCGTCCCACCCATATTTGCTGCGAATTTTGTCCAGCACCCCGGCCAGCTTGGCGGCGCGGGCGTCCTCGGCGGCTGCCTCGCTCGCCGCTTCGAACAAGCCCAACTGCCGCGCCGGCGTCTGCAAGCCCGTGACCCCCATCCCCAACAGGCGCACGGGCCGGCCGCGCCCAAAAGCCGCCTCGAACAGCGCGAAACCGGCGGCAAACAGGTCATCTTCCAGGTCGCTGGGCTGGGCCAGTTGCGTCTGGCGGGTGATGGTCTCGAAGGGCGGCCAGCGCAGCTTGAGCTTCACGGTGCGGGCCACCAGCCCTTGCGCGCGCAGGCCCGCCGCGACCTGATCGCTCAACTCCAGCAGGGTGCGGCGCAGCGTCTCGCGGTCGCTGACATCTTGTCCGAAAGTCACTTCCTTAGAGATGGACTTGGTCTCGCGCTCGTTCTCCACCGGGCGGTCATCCAGGCCGCGGGCGTGGCGGGCCAGGTCGAGGCCGGCCGCGCCAAAGCGGCGCTCCAGGTCGGCCGCGGGCCAGGCGGCCAGGTCGCCGATGGTGCGCAGGCCGATCTCGGCCAGGCGAGCGCGGGTCTTGGGGCCGGCGCCCCAGAGCAGGTCGAGCGGGAGCGGGGCCAGGCAGGCCGCCTCCTGCCCAGGCGGGACGACGATGAGACCACGCGGCTTGCCGAGGTTGGTGGCGATTTTGGCGACGAGCTTGTTGGTGGCGACGCCGAACGACGAGGGAAGCTGGATTTCATCGCGCAGGCGGGCTTGCAGCCGGGCGGCGATAGCCCCGCCGCCGCGCGCGTCGCCGGTGAAGTCCAGGAAAGCCTCGTCAATGGAGACCTGCTCCATGAGCGGCGTCTCGGCCGCGAAGAGAGCCATGACGCGGCGCGAGTAGCCACTATAGACCTTGTGGCGCACGGGCAGGAGCTTGAGGTGCGGGCACAGGCGCAGCGCCTGGGCGGTGGGTAAAGCGCTTCTTACGCCGAACCGGCGCGCGGCGTAGGAGGCGGTGGCGATGACGCCGCGCGCGTCGGCCGGGCCGCCGACGGCAAAGGCCACCCCGGCCAGCGAGGGGTCGAGCAACTCCTCGACAGAGCAGAAGAAGGCGTCCAGGTCAACGTGCAGGACGACGCGTGGCAGCGGGGCGACAGGCGGCATCAGGAACGATCTCGGCCCAGCCCGGCCAGGAGGCGGGGCGTTACACGTTCAGCACCAGGCTGATGGGGCAGTGGTCGGAGCCGGGCACCTCATCGTGAATCTCGGCGGCGGCGATCTTGTCCCTGAGGTCCTCCGAGACCATGAAGTAGTCGAGCCGCCAGCCCACGCCGCGCTCGCGCGCGCGGGTGACTTGATCCCACCAGGTGTACTTGACGGTTTCAGGATAAAGGTGGCGGAAGGTGTCGGTCAGCCCGGCGGCGAAGAACTCGCCCAGCCCGGCGCGCTCGGAGGCCATGAAGCCGCTGGTCTTGGCGTTCTCCTTGGGGCGGGCCAGGTCTATCTCGGCGTAGGCGGTGTTGAAGTCGCCGGTGACGACCACCGGCCGCCCGGCGGCGCGGTACTGGGCGGCGATCTCCAGGAAGCGCTTATAGAAGGCGAGCTTGTGCTCAACCCACTCGGGGCCGCGCCCGCCGTTGGGGAAGTAGATGTTGGCGAGGACGAACGGCTCGAACTCGCTGATGAGCACCCGGCCTTCGTGGTCGAAGCGCGCATCGCTCAGGCCGGTTAACTCGCGCCGGGGTTTGATGCGCGAGTAGGTGCCCACGCCGCTGTAGCCCTTCTTTTCGGCGGCGGACCATTGGCAGACGTAGCCCGGCGGGTGGCGCAGCTGGTCAGAGAGTTGGTCGGGGTGGGCTTTGGTCTCCTGCACCGCGACGACGTCGGCGTTGGAGGCCGCCAGCCAATCGAGGAAGCCTTTCTTCTCCGCCGCGCGAATGCCATTCACGTTCCACGATACCAGGCGCCAGGCCATGCTGTCAGTCTCCGGGATCAGTGAGAAATAGCTCAGGTGTTCAGTAGTATAGCGTAAGTTGTGGGGGATAGACGGAATCAAACAGCCCTGCTGGGCCGGGGAGCGTCCGGCCTCCGGCCGAGCGCCAGGCTATTGCAGGACGGCCATGTTGCCGAGCACGCCCCAGGAGGCCGCGAACTGGGCGAGAGTGCGGCGGTAGGTCGCGCCGCCGTCGAGCACGGTGACCCAATCTGGCCCATAGCCGATGACGAGGACGGTGTGCTCGTAGGCGGCCACGCTGGTCGTGTGGCCGGTGGAGGCGGCGGTGTAGGCCGTGGCCGCGCCGTTGCCGACCGAGCCGATGACCCAGACCATCACCGGGCGGTTGGCGTCTATCTCGGCGCGCACCGCCTCCCAGGCCAGGCCGGTGACGGCGCGGGCCGCGACGCCGTAGCTTTGCAGCACCGCGGCGACCGGCCCGGCGTGGACGCCATATGGCTCCGGCGGGATTTGGCCCCACGCGCCGCGCACGTCGCCGACGAACCCGGCCTCGGGGTCGTCGGAGGCGGGCAGGCGGCTGAAGAAATCAAACTCGTCTATGGCGAAGCCGAAGTAGCCGGCCCAATCCACCGCCGAGCGCGACTCGCAGTCGAGAGGCAGGCCCTGGGCGCGGCCCGCGACGGCCAGCACTTTGCCGGGGTCGGGCGCGGGGGCCGGGCTGCCGCCGAGCGCGAGCACCTGTCCCGCGAAGATGAGGTTGGGGTTGCTCAGGTTGTTCAGCCGCATCAGGTCGGCCACGGTCAGGCCGTGGTGGGTGGCGATGAGCCAGAGCGTGTCGCCGCGCTGCACGACATACGTGCCACCGGCGGCGGGCGGCGTGGTAGGAGCCGGCGTCGGGTCGGGCGGCGGAGGCGGGGCCGGGTTGCCGGCCGGGTCGGCTGTGACGCCGGGGATGATGAGGCTTTGCCCGGCATAGATGTTGGTGGAATAGAGGTTGTTGGCGGCCATGATCTGCCGCCAGTCTATGCCGTAGCGCAGGCCGATGCGAAACAGGTTTTCGCCCGGCTGGACGATGTGGATGAGGGCGGCCTGGGCCGGGCGCGGGGCGCATAACGCCAGGACCAGGATGAGGACGGCCAGGCCGGGCAGCAAGCGCGCACGGGCGAAGGCCGGCATCAGCGGGTGATCTTCCACAGGTCGAGCGCGCCGTCATCCAGGTGCAGGGGCGCGTCGGCGGGGGCGGTGTCGGCGAAGTAGTGCTCGCGCTGGTAGAGCGGGCCGGGGCCGTCGGGGCCGTAGTACACGCGGCGCTCGGCGCCATCGAATTCGGAATAGGCGTGGGTGGTCTCGGTGTCGAGCGCTTCAACGCGCAGCACGGTGTCGCCCTTCCAGGTGATGCGGTAGGGCCACTGGCGGTAGCCGGGGTTGCCGACGGCGATGTCTTCGGTGGTCACCGGCAGCGGGTAGTTCAGCACGATCTGGTCGCCCGCGCGGCGTGGGCCAAGCTCCAGGTAAATGCCGGACAAGGCCGGCGTGACGGCCTGGTCGTTGACGGTGACGCGCAGCTCGGCGGCCCGGGTGAACTCAGGGATACGCACGCGCACGGCGGCGTCGGTCTTGAGGCTGATGCGCAGGCGGCCGCGGTAGGGCTGCTCGCAGCGGATCTCGGCCTGAGGGAGCAATTTATCGAGGTGCATGTGGACGGAGAGCGTGCCGGCCTCGAAGCGCGCGGCGTTCTTCCACAGGGTGAACAGGCCGTGGACGCCGGAGCCGCCGCAGCAGTTTTGCAGGACGCGCACTTTGTCGCGCAGTTCCTCATCGGCCCAATGGAAGTTGAGGGTCTCGTGGTAGGCCAGGATGTGGTTGGGCGAGCTCCAGCCGGCCCAGGCGCCGACGATGCGCCGGCCGACGTCGCGCCAGGTGAAGCGGTCGGTGTCGGCGCGGTTGTTGTCCGGCGCGCCGAGCCAGGCGACGTCGGTGATCTGGCTTTCGACATAGTGGTTGCGGGCCAGGCGCTCCATGTCGCCCCAGTATTCGGGGTGGCCGTGGTTGGCGAGGGTGACGCCCAGGCCGGCGAAGTCCATGAGGGCGCAGGTCTCGCAGCCGACCAGCGGGTCGGTGCGGTAGTTGACGGCCTCGGGCAGCCAGCCGAAGCGCGTGCCGGTGGTTTTGACGAAGCGGTAGAAGGCTTCGACGCGGCTGTAGAGTTCGGGGTCTCCGGTGGCGAGGGCGAAGTCGGCCGTGCCGAGCAGGGTGCGCAGGTTGCCGTGCATGCTGACGCGCGGGCCGAAGTCGTTGCCGGGCGGAAAGTTGGGGCTGTGGCGGAAGCTGCGATCCACCAGGCGGCGGGCGACGTCGAGGGCGGGCTCGCTGCCGAGCAGGCGCGCGGTGACCATGAAGCTCTTGATGCCGAAGCCGCCGAACATGGAGTCGGGCAAGTGTTCCTCCACCAGGCGGCGCAGGTAGCCTTCGGTCATGCGCGCGGCGGCGTGCTTGAACGCGGGGTCGCCGTTATCGAGGGCGGCGGTGGCGAGGGCGTAGAGCGGCAAACAGGCGTCTTCGATGGTGGCGGTGCAGAAGGCGGTGGCGGGCCGGTGGAACTGGCCGTCGGCGGGGTTGAGCATTTCCAGCGTCTTGCGCGCCCAGACTTGCTCGGTGGCGGCCGTTTGGCCGGTCATGCGGCGCATGAACACGGCGCCCTGCCACTGGCGGCTCATGACGTCGCTGAAGTCGGGCCAGTCATGCGCGGCCTCGGGTGGAGTGGTCCAGAAGACATCGAAATAGGGCAGGCCGTCAGCGTCCACGAGTTGCTCGAAGTAGTGGCGGCTGTTGGCGGCGTAGTGTTCGAGGTTGAAGGTAGTGAGTGGCGGCATGTTTGCGAGTTCCTATGCTAGTGGGCAGGCGGGGCGAATGATACCCTAGTTCCGAAGACCTCACGCCCGGCTTCCCTCCGGCGCGGAGAGGGGCGCCCCTCATTCTCACTGGCAAGCACCATACCTGGCGCCCAGATAAGACGCCGGAATCTGGAGAGGGGCGATCAGCTTTGCCGGCCGCAAGACACTTGACAGTGTCTTTCCTGCCGCCCTACAATGACCGCACTACCCACGCCCTAGACCCCCTTCTGAAAAAATACCACCCACCTTCAACTCGACCAGCTTGGAGAGACCATCATGGATTTGCTGCAATCGTCGGCCGCGCACCTGAGCGGCTGTCGTTCGTTGTGGGTTACGCCCGCGCCGCACGAGTCGGGCGCGCCCGACCGCCGCATTGTGCACAGCCGCGAGGTGCGCTTGCCCGCGCCCGCCCAACTACAGCGCCTGGGGGTGCGGCTGAGCCGGGGGTATATGAAGTGCGGCAGCACGGCCGAACTTGAAAAAGAATGGATTGTGGCTGCCACTGTGCGGGTCAGCCACGGCGGCGAATGGCAGACCGCGCTGCAGCTGCGCGATCTGCCGCGCCCGGCCGACGCGGAAGCGGTGCAGTGGTTCGACCTGGGCGGGCAGGTTGCCGGGGCCGTGCTGCTGGAGCTGCGGCGCGCGGGCGTGGAGGAATGGTGGCCGGGGTGGGATGTGGCCATGAACGGCGCGGTGCTGGAGGGCGAGTGGCTGACGGACGCGCCCGCCGCGCCCGTCGAGACGACGCTGGCGCTGGCCGGGTGGGACCTGAGCGGCCAACCGGAAGGCGTGCGGGGCGAGCGCCGCGGCGACGAGGTGCGCTTTCGGACGCGCTACCTGGAGGCCGGGTTTGACCTGCGGCAGGCGCGCCTGACCTACCTGGCCTGGGACAGCGACGGGCTGGGCCGGACGCAGCGCAACGTGGCCAAGCTCGATCGTTGGGAGCTGACGCCGCCGCATTTGCTCGACTACCTGGCCCAGGGGCCGCGGCTGCACCCGCTGGGGCAGGCCGCGGCAGCGGGCGCGCTGCACCACGGCGCGACCGGCACGGTGACGGTGGCCCACAACACGCTGACGTATGACCTGGCGCTGGGCGATACCGGGCAGCGCTATACGCTGGCCTGGGAAGCCCAGGAAGACCGTCTGGTGCTGCGCGCCGAGCGCACGGGCGAGCGCCCGCTGCGGGCCTGGACCAGCGGCGCCTGGCACTTCGCCTTCGACAGCCGCGTGATCCCGGTGCAGGCCCTCGGCCGCATCACGCGCTTCGGCGAGACCGGACTAATGGAACTGCCGCTGCGGCTGCACGGCGCGGGGCTGGGCACGGTGCGCGTGACGGCGCTGGGCGACGCGTGCTTGTGGCGCAGTGACTCAGTCCGGCCGTCGCTCAGCGCCACCACCGGCGAGCTTAAGCTGGGCGAAGCGCCTCAGCCGGAAGGTGACTATCACCTGCCGGCCGGGCGCTACGCGGCCGAGGTGACCTTCGCCGTGGAAGCGACCGCGCCGACCTGGCGTGATGCGCGTGTGCCGCAGGCGGTCGAGCGCGCCGTGCAGCGCCACCGGCTCTCGGCGCTGACCTATCGGGCCGACACGGCTACCTTCTCGAACAACAGCAATGCGGTGCACTTCTACGGCTGCCTGGAAAACTGGTCGACCCTGGCGGTGCGCGCCGGCGAGATCACGCCGGGGCTGACCGGCCTCGACCTGCTGCGCGACACGCTGGAGCACTGGCTCGACGACGCGCCCGCCTATGGCTCGGGCCGCTCGTCGCTGGCGTCGCATCGCTACGAGGACGAGTACTTGCAGGTCAGCGCGGCGGCGCTCGTCGGCGCGGCGCGCTACCTGGCGGCCTCCGGCGATGCTGCCTGGGCGGCGCGCTACAGCGGCCCGCTTGGGCGCGAGATCGCGCGGCTGCGGGCGCGCGACCTGGACGGCGACGGGCTGCTGGAAAGCCCGTACCGCCTGGGCATCAGCGGTGGGCATCAGTGGAGCACCAACTGGTACGACGTGGTCTCGTTCGGCTGGAAGTGCGCATTCTCCAACGCTTACCTGTACGCGGCGCTGACGGAGCTAGACGCGGCCTTGCCGGCCGTGGGGCAGGCGGCGCTGGCGGAGGGGCTGGCGGCGTGGGCGGCGCAGGCGCAGGCCAACTACACGCCGACGTTTCTGAACCCGCAGACCGGCTGGCTGGCGGGCTGGCGTTGCCGCGCCGACCAACTGCACGACGCCGCGTTTCTCGCCATCAACGGGCTGGCGGTGACGGTGGGCGTGCTGGCGCCGGACCTGGCTGAGCGCATTATGCGGGCGCTGTGGGCCGAGCTGGCGCGCGTCGGCTTCCGCGATTTTCGGCTGGGCGTGCCCACCTGCTTGTGGCCCATCCCCTATAGCGATATGGGGCTGTATCAGACTGGGCGGCCGTTCGGCCACTATCAGAACGGCGGGGTTACTCACTCGCAAGCCGCGCACTTTGTCAACGGGCTGTACCGCGTGGGCATGACGGCCGAAGGCGATGAGGTGCTGCACGGGCTGTGCGCCGGCATGGCTGACGACAGCGCGTTCGCGGGCGTAGACGGCGCGGGAATCGACTGGCGCCGCTGGGACGGCGCGCCCAGCGGCTACGAAGGCTTGCTGACCGACCAGTTTGGTTTCTTGGCGACGGCGATAGACCGCTATGGCCTGAGTGCGAGTGGCCCACAGCCGCGCTGAGGCGCGGGGCGCATGCCGACGACGCTGACTACCCTGCCAGGTTTAGCCGCCTGCGGAACGGCGGCGCAACTGGCTGGAAGCGCCGGGCTTTGACCCCAAGCGGGCCAACTCTGTCCTCGACCGGCCGTACGGCTGCCCCGGCGACGTGACCCACCAGCCCCACCACCGCGCGCCGCAGTGACAGTCTTCCCGGCCGGGCATGCCGTCCGCCACTTGTTTCCAGACGGGCAGGCGCGCCTTAATATGGCTGAGCCGGCCCGGGCAACCCGCCTGGTCCGCGCCGCCGGAGGAGGCTGCCATGTATAAACGGATCCTCGTGCCGTTGGATGGTTCGGTGCTGGCCGAGCGGGCCTTGCCGCACGCCGTGGAGATTGCCCGCTGCCTGGGCAGTCAGTTGTGGCTCGTGCGCGTGGGCCGGTACCCCGGCTATGACTACAGCCCCACCTGGGACGGCCCGCACTACAGCGAGCAGCAACTGGAGGCCGACCGCAAGGCCGCCGCCGACTACCTGGAGCACGCCCGGGCGCGGTTTAACTGCCGCGATCTGCCCGGGCTGACGGAGGTGCTGATCGGCCCAGTGGCCGAGACGCTGCTTGACTACGCGCTGGCCCAGGGCATTGACCTGATTGTCATGTCAACGCATGGCCGGTCAGGCGTGAGCCGCTGGGTGATGGGCAGCGTGACCGACAAGGTGGTGCGCGGCGCGCACTGCCCCACGCTGATCGTGCGCGGACAGCCGTCGGCGTAACCCGCGCCGGCGCAGTCGGTTACAATACCGGCCGATGCCTGCTCCGCCCCCGGCCCTATCGGCCATCCTCGTCACCCGCGACCAGTGGAGCACCCTGCGCCACGCGCTGGCCTGCTTGCAGCGCCAGACGGCCGCCGCGCAGCTAGAAGTCGTGGTGGTCGCGCCGCACGCGGCGGGCTTGGTCGCGCCGCCCGGAGCCGTCGCCGGCTTTCACAGCTGGCAGTTGGCGCCGGTTGACGCCGTGCACAACCGCGAGCAGGCCGGGGCGGCCGGGGTGCGGGCCGCGCGCGCGCCTTACATTGTGTTCGTCGAAGACCACGTCTACGCCGCGCCAGACTGGGCTGCGGCGCTGATCGCGGCGCAAGCAGGCGCCTGGGCGGCCATTGGGCCGCTGGTGCTCTCGGCCAACGCGGGCGCGCTACCGCTGGCCTGTCACCTGACCGACTACGGCCACTGGTGCGACCCGGCGCGGGGCGGGCCAACGGCGCTGCTCTCCAACAGTAATACGTGCTACGAGCGCGCCGCGCTGCTGGCGCTGCCCGGAGCGTTGGAAGACTGGCTCAACGACCAACCGCGCTTGCAACGTCATCTGCAAGCGCATGGACGGCAACTGCTGTTCGAGCCGCGTGCCCGCTTGTGGCATCTGAACTTCTCGCAGCTACCGGCTTGGGCGCGCTTGCGGTTCTGCGCGGGCTGGGCCTTTGGCGCCGGCCGCAGCCGCGGGTGGCCGCCGGTTCGCCGGCTGCTGTACCTCGCCGCCGCCCCGCTGATCCCGCTGATCAACCTGCGCCGACTGCTCCGCGTGGCGCGGCGCACGGGCGCGCGGGGCGGGGCGCTGGCGCGGTTGCTGCCCGCGCTGGCCGCCCTGACGGCGCTCGAAGCGCTGGGCGAGCTGGCGGGCTACTTCACCTCGGCGCGGCCCGCCGTGGCGTGGCTGCACGAGGTCGAGTTCGACCGCCCACGCTTCATCAGCCCCTCCGATCGCCGGCGGCTGGAGGCCAGGGTGGCTCAGCTGACCGCGCCGTCGCCGTCCCATTCCAGTTCTGCCCCGCCCGCCCGCGCCTGAATTATCCGTGACCTCCGCGCCCCTGATCATCCTCGGCCTCGATGCCGGCGACCCCCGGCTGTTGGAAACCTGGTCCGCCGACGGCCGCCTGCCCACACTGGCGGCGCTGCGGCGGCGCGGCGCGTGGGGCCGCACGGGCGGCCCAGAGCTGGTGACCGAGCACGGCGTCTGGCTCTCACTCGTCACCGGCGTCTCGCGCAGCCGGCACGGGCTGTATTACCTGCGCCAGCCGCCCCCCGGCTTCTACCACCCGCGGCCGGTGTCGGGCCGCGACTTCGACACGCCGCCGTTCTGGGCGGCGCTGCGCGGCACAGGCCGCCGCGTGGCCGCCATTGACGTGCCCGACATGCCGCTCGTGCCCGGCTTGCCCGGACTGCAACTGGCGGATTGGGCGGTGCACTACACCGAGGAAGCGCCCGCCGCGCTACCGGCCGGCGCCCTGACCGAGGCGGCGCGGGTGTTCGGGCCGCGCGAGATCGTGGCGGAGGACCACACCGAAGACGAGGCCAAAGACCGGGCCATCTTCGAGCGATTGAAGGCGCGAGTGAGGCGCAAGGGCGCCTTGCTGCGCCACCTGCTCGCAGGCGGCGAGTTTGACTTGATCGTGGCGGCGCTGAGCGAGGCGCACACTGGTGGGCACCAGCTCTGGCGACACACGCCGGAAGTGTCTCCGCCCGCGAGCGCGGAGCTGGCGGGGGCGCTGTGCCAGCTGTACCAGGCCATTGACGCCGAGCTGGGGCGCCTGCTGGCGGCGCTGCCGGGCGAGGCCAACGTGCTGGTCGTGGCCTCGGTCGGCCTCAAAGACCAGTATCCGACGGGCGGGTTGGGCGCGGCGCTGCTGCGTGAGCGCGGCTATCAGCCCGCGCCGAGCGGCGGGCGGCCCGTGCGCGGCTCGCTCGACGTGGCGCGCCGCCTGCTGCCGGAGGCCCTGCGCGCCCGCCTCAGCCGCGGCCTGCCTCGCGCCCGCCGCGAAGCACTGCTGGCTCAGCAGTATCTCGCCGGCACCGATTGGGGCCGCGCCACCGCCTTCGCGCTGCCCACGACTTACACCAGCATGGTGCGCGTGAACCTGCGCGGGCGCGAGCCGCAGGGCGTCGTGCAGGCCGGCGCGGAGTACGAACAGATTTTGGCGCAGCTCGAAGCGGACTTCGCGGCCCTGGTGGACCCGCTGACGGGCGGTCCGGCAGTGCTGCGGCTCGATCGGGCCACGGCGCTGTTTGGGCCGGAGCCGCCGGCGCAACTGCCTGACCTGTTTGTGGAGTGGCAGCCCGCGCGCCATTTCGTGGCGCGGGTGGCGCACCCACGCGGCGACCTGCGCCAGGCCCGGCCGGAATTTTTCCGCGGCACCGACCACTCCCGCGCCGGCTTCATCGTCGCCGCCGGGCCTGACATCGCCGCGCACGGGCAACTGTCCGCGCCGTTCGACGCGCTGGACCTGGCCCCCACCGCGCTGGCGCTGCTGGGCCAACCGGCGCCGCCCGCGCTCACCGGCCGGGTGGCGGGCTTCGTGCAGGCGCGCTCCGGCCCCGGCGCTCAGGCGCCCGCCGGAAGATCATCCGGCGTCAGCGAGTACAGGTAGGCGTCGGGCCGCCGATTGCGTAGGTAGAGCCGGTTGCGCAGCCGCCCCTCGGAGCTAGCGCCGCCTTTTTCGGTGGCCCGCCGGCCGGCCGCGTTGCCCACCGCCAATACGATTTCCAGCCGCTGGAGGCCGGCCTGCTCAAAACCAAACCGCGCCACCTGCCGCACAGCCGCCGCGCTGCTGCGCGCCCAGTCATAGGCATTGGCGAACAGGCGCAGCCGTTGATGCCATACCGGTTAGCGCCCTCTCTCACCACCGCCTCTGGACAGCGCGGTCAGTCTACCGCGCCCTTCCGGCCTCACTTGCGTCTCATCACACTTGCGCTATAGTCTCGCCATGCCATTCTTCGACCTCCCCCTCGACCAACTGAAAACCTATGTGCCGGCCCGCACCGAGCCGGCCGACTTCGACGCCTTCTGGGCAGCGACGCTGGCGGAGACCCGGGCGCATCCGCTGAGCGCGGCGTTCACGCCCTTTGATGGCGGCTTTGCGACCATCGAAGCGTTCGATGTCACCTACGCCGGCTACGGCGGCCAGCCGATCAAAGCCTGGCTGATGCTGCCGCGCCACCGCAGCGGCAAGCTGCCCGGCGTGGTGGAATTCATCGGCTACGGCGGCGGGCGCGGTCTGCCCTACGACTGGCTCAGTTGGTCGAGCCTGGGCTACGCGCATCTGGTGATGGACACGCGGGGGCAAGGCAGCAGTTGGTCGCGCGGCGACACGCCCGACCCCGAACTGGAAGGCGGCAACCCACAGATCCCCGGCGTGATGACGCGCGGCATCCTGCACCCGCGCAGCTACTACTATCGCCGGGTGTTCAGCGATGCCGTGCGGGCGGTGGAGGCCATTGGCGCGCATCCCGAAGTGGACGCCGCGCGCGTGGCCGTCACCGGCGGCAGCCAGGGCGGGGGCATTTCGCTGGCCGTAGCGGGCCTCGTGCCCGGCCTGACGGCCGCGATGCCGGAGGTGCCGTTCTTGTGTCACTACCGGCGCGCCACGCAGATGGTCGGCACCCTGCCGTATGCCGAAATCGCGCGCTTCTTGCAAACACACCGCCACGACGTGGAGACCGTCTTTCACACGCTGAGCTACTTCGACGGCGTGAACTTTGCCGCGCGGGCCAAAGCGCCGGCGTTCTTCTCGGTCGGGCTGATGGACGAGATTTGCCCGCCCTCGACGGTGTACGCGGCCTACAATCACTACGCTGGGCCGAAGCGGATGCAGGTGTGGGAATACAACCTGCACGACGGCGGCGGCAGCGACCAGTTGGCGCTCAAGGCGCGCTATCTGCGCGAGCAGTTGGCGGCCTGAACTCGCAGCGCGCGCGCTCGGCCCATGCGCGTTCTCTTTGTTAACGACTACGGCGCGCTGGCCGGCGGCGCCGAGATCTCGTTGGCGGCCATGCAGGCTGGGCTGCGGTCGCGCGGCCACACGGTGCGCTGGTTCAGCACGACGGCCCACGGCCGCGCCGGCCCGCTGGTGTCCGACGCCGCGGGCCGCGGCACCACCTCAGCGGGCCGGGCGCTGCTGCAAACCGCCAACCCCTGGGCCGCCGCCGCGTTGCGCCGCGAGCTGGCCGTTTTCCGGCCGGACGTGGTGCACGTCAAGGTTTTCCTCACCCAGTTTTCGCCCCTCATCTTGCCCGTGCTGCGCGGCTGGCCCAGCCTGTACCACGCCGTGTGGTATCGCGCCGTGTGCCCCGTCGGCACTCGGCGCCTGCCCTCCGGCGCCGAATGCGCGCACCCCTGGGGCCGCGCCTGCCTGCGCGCGGGCTGTCTGCCGCTGCGCGATTGGCTGCCGCTGGAGGCCCAGCGGGGGCTGCTGCGGCGCTGGCGCGGTGTGTTCGGCGCGGTCGTCGCTAACAGCGAGAGCACCCGCTGCCGGCTGGCCGCGGGCGGCTGGCCGGTCACGGCCGTCATCCCCAATGGCACGCCTTGCCGGCCCGCGCGCCCGCCGTTGAGCCACCCGCCGCTGGTCGCCTTCGCAGGCCGCCTGGTGCCCGAGAAGGGGGCGGCGGTCTTGCTGCGCGCGTTTGCCCAGGCGCGGGCCGATCTGCCCGAGGCGCGCCTGCTGATCGCCGGCGAAGGCCCGGAGCGGCGGGCGCTGGAGGCCCTGACGGCGCAACTTGGCCTGGCCGCGGCCGTCACCTTCACGGGCTACCTGCCGCCGGAAGAATTGGAGCGCCGCCTCGCGCCCGCCTGGGTGCAGGCGGTGCCCTCGCAGTGGGCCGAGCCGTTTGGGCTGGTAGCGATTGAAGCCATGCTGCGCGGCACGGCCGTGCTCGCCGGCCGGGCGGGCGGGCTGGCCGAGATCGTGCGTGATGGGCAGACCGGCCGCCTGCTGCCGCCCGACGACGAGGCGGCCTGGGCCGCCGCGCTGCTGGACGTGCTGCAAGCGCCGGGGCGCGCCGAGCAGTGGGGCGCGGCGGGGCGGGCGGTGGCGCTGGCCGAGTACACGCTCGACCGCCAGCTTGACGCACTCCTGGCTGTGTATCAGTCGCTGGGGGCCGCTTGAAGCCACCCATCCGCATCGGCCTGATCGGCTGCGGCCGCCTGGCGCAGCAGGTGCACTTGCCGCTGCTCCAACACCTGCCCGACTTTCAGCTCACGGCGTTGGCTGAGAGCGACCCGGCCCGCCGCGCCGAGGCCGCGCGCCGCGCGCCCCCGGCCCGCGCCTTTGAGAGCGCGGAAGCGCTGTTGGCCTCCGGGCTGGCCGAGGCGGTGCTCATCAGCACGCCATCGCACCTGCACGCCGCCCCAGCGGAAGCGGCGCTGCGGGCGGGGCTGCATGTGTATTTGGAAAAGCCCATCGCCTCCACGCTCGACGACGGCCGGCGGCTGGTGGCCGCCGGGCGCGCCTCTGGGCGTGTGGCGCTGGTGGGCTTCAACTATCGCTTTCACCCGCTATATGCCGCGCTGCGCCAGGTGACGCAGTCCGGCGCGCTGGGAGCGCTGACGACGTTGACCACGCAGTTCACCACGCCCCCGCGAGAGTTGCCCGTGTGGAAGCGGGCGCGCGTCACCGGCGGCGGCGTGCTGCTCGACCTGGCCTCGCATCACATTGACCTGGTGCGCTGGCTGACCGGCCAGGAAGTCGCGGCGGCGAGCGCCGTGCTGCGCTCGGTGCATACGCAAGATGACAACGCCGAAGTTGTGCTGCGGCTGACGGGCGGGGCTGTGGCGCGGTCTGAGTTCTCGTTCACTACCCGCGACGTAGATCGGGTGCTGGTCACGGGCGCGGCGGGTGTGGCCGGCGTGGATCGGTATCGCTCGTGGCTGGTTGAGCGCGCGCCCGTCGCCGAGGGCGCGGCGCGGTGGTGGCAGTTGGCGCGCGCCGGCCCGGCGCTGCTAGGCAGCCCCGTGCTGCGCCACAAGCTCTCCCGCTCACGCGCCGAGCCGTCGTACGCGGCCGCGCTGGCGCACTTCGCGGCGGCAGTGCGCGGGGAGGTCGCGGCCGCGCCGAGCTTAGAAGACGGCCTGCGCGCGCTCGAGGTGATCTCAGCCGCCGAAGCGTCGGCCCAGGCCGGCGCCCCGGTGAGCGTGACGCCCTCGGCCGCGCTGCCGCTGCTGGGCGCGGCCGAACAAGGCGGCCCAGGCCGCCCTAGCCCCGAGCAAGACTCATGGAAAGCAAACCGCTAACCGGCCCCCGCCTGGCGGGCGGCACGCTGCAAGTGTTCGTGGCCGAGGCGCTGGTGCTGCCCACCGGGTTCCTCACGGCCGCCTTTCTCACGCGCCGCCTGGGGCCGGAAGGCTACGGCCTGCTGGCGCTGGCTAGCAGCCTGATCGCCTGGCTGGAGTGGAGCCTGGCCTCCATCCTGGCCCGCGCCGTGGTCAAGTTCGTGGCGGAGGCCGACGACTGGCGGCCGGTCGCCACGGCCTCGCTGCGGGCGCACTTCGGCCTTGGGCTGGCGCTGGCCGCGCTGGTCTGGCTGGTCGCCCCGGCCGCCGCCGCGGTGCTGGGCGAGCCGGCGCTGGCAGGCTACCTGCGCCTCTTCGCGCTCGACCTGCCGCTGTTCAGCCTGGCGCACGCCCATCGGCAGGTGCTGACCGGCCGCGGCGACTTCGGCGGGCGCGCCCTGGCGGCCGGCGCGCGCTGGGTGACGCGGCTGTTCGTCGTCGTGCTGCTCGTCAGCCTGGGCCTGGCGGTCGAAGGCGCCATCTTGGGCAGCGTGACCGCCTCGGCCGTGGAACTGGTCCTGGCGCGCCGGCGCGCTCCCATCCCCTGGCGGCGCGGAGGCGCGCCCTTCGCGGCGCGGCGGTTGTGGGGCTTCGCGCTGCCCATCGTGCTCATGGCGCTCAGCCTGCGCCTGTTCGACAAGCTCGATCTATTCGTGCTCAAGGCGCGCGGCGCAACGGCGGCCGAGGCGGGCTTGTACGGCGCCGCCCAGAACCTGGCCTGGCTGCCGGGGCTGTTCGCGCTGTCGTTCTCGCCGCTGCTGCTGGCGACGCTGACGCGCCTGCGCCGAGAAGGCGACCGGGCCGGGGCTGCGCGCCTCGCCCGGCAGGCGCTGCGCGGGGCGCTGTGGCTGCTGCCGCCTGCCGCGCTGGTTGTGGGCGGCGCGCCCGACCTGCTGCGGCTGGCCTATGGCCCGGCCTTCGCGGCCTCGGCCATCGTGCTTGGCCCGCTGGTGCTGGGCGGCGTGGCGCTGGTGCTGGTCTCCGTCTCCACGGCCATCCTGACGGCCGGCGGCCGGCCGGAACTGACCTTCGCGCTCACGGGGCCGCTCGTGCCGCTGGCGCTGGCGGGCGTGTGGCTGGTGGCCCCACGCGGCGGGCTGCTGGGCGCGGCGCTGGTCAGCGGCGCGCTGGCGCTGGTGAGCGCGGGCGTGTGCCTGTGGGCCGTGGCGCGTGAGTGGGGCGTGCGGCCGGCGCGAGCCACGGCGGCGCGGGTGGCCTTGCTGACGGCCGGGGCCTTCGCCTTCGGGCTGTGGCCCACGCCGGGGCTGTGGCTGCTGCCCAAACTGGCGGCGGGGATCGGGGCGCTGGTGCCGGCTGCGTTGGCGCTGGGGGAGCTGGCCCCCGCCGAATTGGCCTGGCTGCGGCAGCGGCTGGGGGCCGCCCTGCGGCCTGAGCAGGGCCAGGCCGTCGTGCCCGCGAAGACCGATGGCTGACGCGCGGCCGTTCTTCTCGGTGATCGTGCCCGCGTATGGCCGCCCAACGGCGCTGGCCGCCTGCCTGCAAGCGCTGGCGGCCCAGACCTACCCGCGTGAGCGCCTGGAAGTGCTGGTGGTGGATGACGGCAGCGACCCGCCCGAGGCGCGCGCGCTGGCCGAGTGCGCCGAGCAGGGCGGGGCGCGTCTGCTGCGTCAGTCGTTCAGCGGCCCGGCCGCGGCCCGCAACCTGGGGGCCGCCTGCGCCCAGGGGACGCACCTGGCCTTCACCGACGATGACTGCCGGCCCGCCCCCGCGTGGCTGGCGGCGCTAGCGGCGGCGCTCAGCGGCCAGCCGGCGGCCGGGGCGGGCGGGGCGGTCGTGAACGCGCTGCCGCACAACCCCTACGCAGCCGCGAGCCAGGCGCTGGTGGGCTATCTCTACGCCTATTACAACCGCGACCCGCAGCACGCCGTCTTTTTTACCTCTAACAACCTCGCGCTGCCGGCCGAGGCCTTTCGCGCCCAGGGCGGGTTCGACAGCACGCTGCGGCTGGCCGCCGCTGAGGACCGCGACCTGTGCGACCGCTGGGTGCAGTGCCACCATGGGCGGCTGCTGTATGTGCCGCAGGCCGTCGTCGCGCATGCGCCCGACCTCACGGCGCGGCGTTTCTGGGCGCAGCACTTTCGCTATGGGCGCGGGGCGCATGGTTATCATCTGGCCCGCCGCGCGCGGGGCGCGCCGCCCGTGCCGGTGGAGCCGCCCGCCTTTTATGGGAACCTGCTGCGCCATGTAGCCGCGCACGCGCCGCCCGGCCGCGCGGCGCAGGGGGCGCTGCTGGCCGTCATATCGCAACTGGCGAACGCGCTGGGCTTCATTTACGAGCGCCGCCGCCACGCCGCCCGCGCCGCTGTGCCCAAGCCGGCAACCTCATGACAGCCGCGCACCCCACGCGCCCACAGGCGGCGGCCTGGCTGGGGGTGCTGGTGATCGCCGCGCTGCTGCTGTGGCGCGACCACCCGCACTTTCAGTTGGGCGCCCAGTGGGACGACGCCGATTACGTCGTGCTGGCGCGCTCGTTCACGGCGGGCGGCGACTACGGCCTCATCAACAGCCCCGGCGCGCCCGGCCGCGCCAATTACCCGTTCGGCTTCCCCCTGCTGCTCGCGCCGCTGGTGGCGCTGTTCCCGCGCAACTTTGAGCTGCTCAAGCTCGTGCCCACGACGGCCACGCTCGCCAACCTGACGCTGTTGTTCTGGGGTTGGCCGGTGCTGGCGCGCGGCGTTTCGCGCTGGTGGGGCGTGGGCGTGGCGCTGCTTTACGCCGTCTCGCCGCTGGTGGTGCGCCACGCCAGCGTGCTGATGTCTGAGCCGGTCTTTTTGTTCTGGTGTTTGCTGGCGGTGCTGTTGGTGGAGCGCGCGGCGGCGGGCGCGGCCGGGCGCTGGTGGCCGGTGGGCCTGGGGGCGCTAAGCGTGGCGGTGGTCTTCACGCGCACAGTAGGCGCGCTGCCGCTGGCGGGGCTGGCGGTCTACTTGCTCTATCGGCGGGGCCGCCGCGCGCTGCCAGGGCTGGCCGGAGCGGCCCTGGCGGGCGCGTCGCTGCTGCTCCTGGTGGTGGCGCTCACCGCCCTGCGCTGGCCCGACCTATGGCCCGCCAACTACCTGCAACAGAACGCCGGGCTGGTGTCGGGCGAGGCGCGCCTGACCGATCAGAGCACGCCCTACCCGCTGTTGCTGCTGCGCCTGAGCGCGCGCCACGCCTGGCTCGACCTGCGCAACCTGCTGCTGGCGGTGGGCGGCGGCGAGCGCGCCCAGGCGCTGATGGCGCGGCTGGGTTTGCCCTGGCTGCTGCCGTTGGTCGGCTGGGCGCTGGCCGGCCTGACGACGCTGGGCTGGGTGCGGCTGCTGCGGCGGCCCGGGCCGTCGGCTTTCTTGGCGGCGGCGCTGGCTTACTCCGCCGGGATGCAGCTGGTCTTGTGGACGACCATCCGCTTCTTTTATCCCGTTCAGCCCCAGCTCACGCTCGGCCTGGTGGCGGGTGTAGACTGGCTGGGGCGGGCGCTGGCGCGCGGGCTGCGCCGCCCGGCCTGGGGGCCGCGCCTGGGCCGCGCCGCCGTGCTCATCGCGGTCACCGGGCTGACCCTCACCGGCCTGCGCCAATCACTGCTGCTCGACGACTCGCGCCGGCACGCGGGCGACCTGGCGGCGCGCACGCAGTGGCTGGCTGTCCACGCCGCCCCAAGCGCGGTCGTGATGTCGGAGCTGCCGCGGCCCGATTTTCTCTACAGCGGCTTGCCCACGGTAGACCTGGGCGGTTACAGCGGCGAGGCGGCGTTCGTCGCCGCTCTGGAAGCGCAGCAGGTAGATTACATCGTTTCCGGCCCAGGCGTGCTGTGGGTCAATGCCAGCCGCCCGGGGCCGGCCGCGCCCTGGCGCGAGCTGGCCCCGATCGTGGCCGGGCTGGTACGCGCCGGGCGCCTGACGGTCGCGTATGCCTCCCCCACCGACGCGGTGGTGGTTTATCAGGTCAGGCCCTAGCGGGCGGGTTAGGTGGTGGGGGGAGGCGAGAGCGGCAGGGTGAAGAAGAAGATGCTGCCGTAGCCGGGCGTAGATTCGACGCGGATTTTGCCGCCGTGCGCTTCGACCGCCAGTCGGCAGAAGGCCAACCCCAGGCCGGTGCCCTTGCGCAGCGGCTGCCCGCCCTCGTCAGTCACCTGCACGAATTTCTCGAAGATGCGCGCCTGGTGGGCGGCGGGGATGCCCGCGCCGTTGTCGCTCACGCGCACGACCAAGTGGCTGTCACGGCGCTCGGCCTCGATCTGAATCTTGCCGCCGGGGTCGGTGTACTTCAAGGCGTTGCTCAGCAGGTTGTCAATCACACGGCCGATGAGGGCCAGATCGGCCATGACGGTGGGCAGCTCGGCCGGGGCGCGCACGGTCAGCGTCTTGCCGTCCTTCTCGGCTTGCGAACGATAGCTCTCCACCTTGTCAGTCAGCACCGTGGGCAGATACACCGGCACCAGCGTCGGGCGCAGTTCGCCGGCCTCGAACTTGCCCACGTTCAGCAGATCGTCAATCATGCCGGTCATGCGCTGGCCCGCGGCCCGCGCGCCCGAGAGAAAGCGCGGCGGCGCATCGGGGTAGGCCGGGTTGTTCAGCGTCCGGCCGATCAGGTCCAGGTTGGCCGTCAAGGCCGAGAGCGGATTGCGCAGGTCGTGGACGATCATGTGCGTCAGGTCGTCGCGCAGCCCTTCGGCCTGGCGCAGTTCGGCGTAGGCCGTTTCTAGCTCGCGCGCCCGGGCGCGAATGAGGTAGTCGGCGCGGAAGACGATAAACAGCAGCGCGAGGAACAGCGCCCCCATGGTTACCGTCGCCAGCCCCAGCCCAATGGCCCGCGAGTAAATCTGCGCGGTGGTGAGTTGGGAAGCGGCTCGCAGGGTCAGCAGCACGCCAATCGGCCCGGAGGTGTCCGGTCCGCCCGCCGGGTAGAACGGCGTGTAAACCAGCAGCAGATGGTCCGCTTCGGTCGGCTGGTAGCTGCCCACGGCGCTGCCCGGGTCGAGCAGCAGGGCGCTGGTGGTGCCGCTCAGGGCGGCTTGGTAGCGGTCGGGCTGCGGCGGGGGCTGGTGTTCGCCGGGCGCGCTCATGGTCGAGTAGATTTCGCGGCCGGTGTTGTCGTACAGGGCCACCTCTTGCAGGCTCACCAGGCTGAGGCGCATGCTCCAGACCGATTGCGCCAGCCCGGCCTGGGGGTCCAGGGCGCTCAGGTCGGCGCTGGTGGTCACCTCCGGCAGGTCGGCGGCGATCAAATCGCCCATGTGCCGCGACAGGTTTTCGGTGTCGGCTTCCAACTCCTGGCGCAGGTTGTCGAAGGCCAGGTTGCTGTAGAGTTGGGCGGCCAGCAACGCCAGCGCCGCGGTGACGATCAGGCTGGTGGCCGCGAAGTATGCGGTCAGCCGGAAGGTGCGCACCTGTTCGTAGGCGCGCCACAGGGCGTAGATGGCGATGAGGAAACCCAACAGCAGCAGCACGTGGTACATCCACCACCCGACCCGCCACAACTCGAAGCGGAACATGCTGACGGTGGCGGTGGCATACCAGCCCGCCTCAAACGCCATCAGGCCGTCAATGAAGTGGTGGGTCTGCCGCCAGTTGAGGTAGTGGCGCACCGCCCCGACCATCCAGATCACCAGCGTCAGCACGAACACCAGGTCTACCACCCGCGGGGCGCTGTTGAGCGCCAGCAGAGTGGTGAGCAGGTCGGGCGCGGCGAAGACGACCACCAGGTAGGCGACGTAGGCGACGCTGATGGCGAGGGCCACCACGCGCAGCAGCGCCGGGCGCGGCCGGCTGGAGGCGAACCCGCTGATCAGGAAGATGACGCCGCCGCCGAAGAGCGTGAGCCACGAGCTCCAGGTGACGGCCGGGTGAAAGTGCGTGATGAGCGCGCCGGGGGTGGTCGCCCCGTGAATCAGGAAAACCGCCCCCATCCACGCGAAGGCGGCGGCCAGGAAGAGGTGGCGCGGCTGGGCGGTCTCACCGACCGAGATGATGACGAAGAGTGAAACGACCGTGGCGGCGAAGGTGGTGAAACTCACCAGATAGAAGTGCGTGATGGGCGCGGCCAGGCGCGGGTCGGCCTCCGGAAAGGCCGACCACAACCCCAGGAGCACCGCGGGAAAAATCAGGGCGAGGTAGACGCCGAGGCGTTTCATCGTAACCAGCCAATCATGCCGACTGGCCTGCGCCTGTTATTGTAGGCGCGGCCGGGTAGAAAGCAACCTCGGCCCCGCCCGCGGCCGGGCTGCCAAGCGACCCCCCGGCCCGGCGCTTGCCCCTGGCCGCCGGCCCCTGGCAGCAAAACAGGCGAGAGCGCTCTCGCCTGTCTGGGGACCGTTGGCTCCTCGAGCTGGACTCGAACCAGCAACCCATCGGTTAACAGCCGATTGCTCTGCCGATTGAGCTATCGAGGAAGGGCGAGCGAGATTATACCGGCCGGAGGGGGGTGTGTCAAGAAAACCATCGCCTCAAAATCATGCGCGGGCCGTGGCCGCGGCGCAACCATTGGTTGCCTTCCACGTATGGGAAGCATATAATCGCCTCGATCCGTCGGTGATTTCGGCCGCCATTCAACGTTGCGGAGGCGTCGGGGCGCCGGCCCAGGCGCGCAGTGCTTATTGGTGAGGCATGTCAGACGTTTCGCTCGAATCGCTACCGCCCGCCGCTCACCCGCCCACACAACGCTATCTGCCATACCTGGTGGGGGGCGTGGCCGCGGTGGCCGTGGTGTCGTGGTTGCTGAACACGCCGGAAGGCATCCTGGGCAAGGCGGGCGCCATCGGCTACGCCATCTGCCACCGCATTGACAGCCACTCCCTGCACATCGGCAACGCGCAGTTCCCGCTGTGCGCGCGCTGCACGGGCATTTACCTGGGCGTGCTGCTGGGCATGGTCACCCTGCTGGCCCTGGGGCGGCGGCGGGCGGGCGGCATGCCGCGCGCGCCGATCTTCGTGGCGCTGCTGGCCTTTATCGGCCTCATGGGTGTTGACGGCGTCAATTCATATCTGAACTTCTTCCCCGGCCTGCCGCGCCTATACGAGCCGAACAACAGCCTGCGCGTCATCACCGGCCTGCTCAACGGCCTGGCGCTGGCCGGGCTGATGGTGCCGGTGTTCAACCAGACGCTCTGGGCCGATTGGGAAGACCGCCCGGTGTTGGGGCGCTGGCGCGAACTGGCGCTGCTGGTCGGCCTGGCCGCCATCATCGCCGGGTTGATCTTCACCGACCAGGTGATCTTCCTGTACCCCCTCGCCCTGCTCAGCGTGGTGGGCGTGCTGGCCATCCTGGTGGCGCTGAACACCACCATCCTGCTGATCGCTTTGAAGCAGGAAAACAAGGCGCGGACGCCGGCGAGCGCGGCCCTGCCCCTGCTGGCGGGCTTCACGCTGGCGATGCTTGAGATCGGCGCGATTGACTGGCTGCGCTACTCGGTCTTTCACACCTGGAGCGGGCTGCCCGGCCTGAATTAGCCGGGAGATGGGAGACGACGATGGACGTATTGACCAACCTCCTCGCCGCGTTTGGGTTGTCGGGCAGCGCCGGGCTAAACGCCTACCTGCCGCTGCTGGTGGTGGCCCTCACAGCGCGCTTCACCGACTTCATCCAGCTTGGCAAGCCCTGGGATGTCCTGGAGAGTTGGTGGGTCATCGGCGCGCTGACGGTGCTGCTGGTGGTGGAGTTCTTCGCCGACAAAGTGCCCGCCATCAACCACGCCAATGACGCCATCCAGACCTTTGTGCGGCCCACGGCTGGGGCGGTGCTCTTCGCCGCCAGCACCGGCGTGGTGGCCCACCTTGACCCGGTGGTGGCCGTGATCCTGGGCCTGCTGGTGGCGGGCAGCGTGCACGCCGCCAAGAGCGTGGTGCTGCGACCCGCCGTCACCGCCACGACCGGCGGCCTGGCCAACCCCCTCGTCAGCGTGCTCGAAGACCTGCTGGCGCTGTTGGTGTCGGTGCTGGCCGTCATCCTGCCCATCGTGGGCACGTTACTGCTGTGCCTGGTGCTAGCCCTCATTATTGGTTGGCTGTGGAAGCGCGCCGACCGCGCCGCCGCCGCCCGCCAAGCCTAAGGAGCTTACTCATGCAGCCTAACTACCCGCAATACCAGCCCGCTCCGCAGAACAGCACCCTGGCGATCATTAGCCTGATCGCGGCGATTTGCGGCTTCACCATCTTCCCGTTTTTCGGCAGCCTGGTGGCCGTGGTCACCGGGCACATGGCCAAGGGCGAGATCGCCCGCAGCGGCGGCACGCTGGGCGGCGCGGGCGCGGCCACCTGGGGCCTGGTGCTGGGCTACATCGGCCTCGGCCTGGGCGTGATCTTCGCCTGCATCTTTGCCATCCTGTTCGCGCTGCCCTTCATCCTCGTCGCCACCAGCGGCCAGAGCAGCCTGCTGCCGATCGTGGCCGGGTTGGTCTAGGCCGGGCCGGCGGGCATGGCGTCCGATCCGCCGCTCTACGGCTACCAGCCGGCGCAGACCAGCCCCACCGCCACCCTCAGCCTGGTGGCGGGCATCCTGGGGCTTTCGGTGTTTCCGCTCTTCGGGAGTATCATTGCGGTCGCTGCCGGCTACCGCGCCAAGCGGGAAATTGCGGAAAGCGACGGGGAGCTGACCGGCGACGGCCTGGCGACGGTCGGCCTGGCGCTGGGTTACATCGGCCTGGGGCTGTTGGTGGTGGGGTTGTGCGGCTTCGCGGCCGTGTTCACCGGCCTCTGTGCCCTGCCGCTGCTCATCCCGTCGGTCACCAACGACCCAACGGGTTGGCTGCCGCTGGTGAGCGCGTGGGGGTAGCTGCGGTCAGCAAGTTCGGCCCGCGCCCGGTTTGGCCGGGGCGCGGGGTTCGTCATTAGCCAGCACGGAGGAGAGTCGCATGAACAATCAGATGGGTATGCCCCCGGCGCCCGCCGCGCCCAAGAAAAACAACACCACCATGATCATTGTAATTGCCGTGGTGGTGTTGTGCTGCTGCTGCGTGGCCGTGGCCCTGCCCGTGGCCTGGAGCTGCGGCGACATGCTCATGGGCACCGCCGCGAGCTGCTCGGCCCTGTTCTAAGCGCCCGCGCGCAACCGACCATCTGTCGCGAAGGCCCCCGCCGCGCTCCGGCCGGGGCTTTCGTGTTTGTGTCGCCCGTCCGCGGGCCGCCGAGCCTAGCCCGTGGCCGGCAGCGCGAACGGCCCCTCACCCGCCGCGGCCAATATCCTGAGTTCTGCCAGCGCTACGCGGCACTGCCGCGCCTCGCCGGGCGGCAGGGCCAGCGCCGCGAACTCATCCTCGTCCAGCACCAACTCCGCGCCGCCGGGCTGGCGAAAGTAATCGAGCGCCAGGTCCACGGCGCGCACCAGCAGCCCCGGCCCGGCCGGGTTGGGGCCGATTTCGGCCGGGCGCGTGATGTTGCAGTACCAGCCCTTGAACGCGCCGTCGCCCACGTTGTAGATGGCGAAGATGTTGTACCAGCGGTCGGCGTAGAACCACTCGACGAAGCGGTCGCCGGGCCGCAGCGTCACATAGCCCAAGTCTAGCGGCCCGCGCGTGAAGGTCGCCGCGAGCTGCACGCTGGCGGCCGTGCGCGCCAGCACCTCACCCGCCCAGGTCACGGCCACCTCTCCCGCCGCGTTGAGCTTCTGCACCGTCACACGCTCACCCATGTAGCCTATCCATTTCTTCCGGGAGCACCGTGAGGGCGCGCGGGCCAAGCCGCAGCCGCACCGGCGCGCCGAGTGCCGGGGCGGGCTGCGCGCCGTCCCACAGCGCCAGCAGGTCGGCGCGGCCCACCCGCACGGTCACACGGCGGCGGCTGCCGCGCAGCGCTTGCTCGACGAGCGTGCCTTCCAGGTCGGCCGGCTCGTCGGGGCGCGCCGGCTGCAAAGCCTCGGCCCGCACGCCCAGCGTTACCGCCGGCGCGCCCGCCAGACCCGGCGGCACGTCCTCCGCGGCGAGGCGCAACTGTCCCGCGTCGGTCAGCGCCACCCAGCCCTCCGCGCCCTGCCCACGCGCCAGTCGCGCCGGTAGCAGGTTGCGCCAGCCCAGGAACTCAGCCACGAAGCGCGAGGCGGGCCGAGCGTAGACCTCGGCGGGCGCGCCCGCTTGCGCCACGCGCCCCTGGCGGAGGATGAGCACCCGGTCGGCCAGCGCGAACGCTTCCTCCTGGTCGTGCGTCACGTAGATCGTCGTTTGGCTCAGTTGGCGCAGGATGCCGCCCAGTTCTTCGAGCAGCCGTTCGCGCAGCGCCCGGTCGAGCGCGCCCAGCGGCTCGTCGAGCAGCAGCAGTTGCGGGCGGGGGGCCAGGGCGCGGGCCAGCGCCACGCGCTGCTGTTCGCCGCCGGAGAGCGTGTTCACGTCGCGGCGCTCGAAGCCCCTCAGGCCCACCAGGGCTAGCGCGTCGCGCACGCCCGCTGCCACCGCCGCGGGGGCCTGTCCGCGCATCCGCAGGCCGAAGCCCACGTTACCGGCCACGTCCTTATGCGGGAACAAGGCGTAGTCTTGGAACATAAGCCCGAAGCCGCGCGCGTGGATGGGCACGTCCGCCAGCGACTTCCCCGCCCAGCGCACCTCGCCCGTGTCCGGCGCTTCCAGCCCGGCGATCAGTCCCAGCAGGGTAGACTTGCCGCTGCCGCTCGGCCCGAGCAGCGCCAGCACCTCGCCCGCGGCCAGCGTGAACGACACGCCATCCACGGCGGGCGCGCCGCCGAACGCCTTGCTGACGTTTACGACCTCCAACGCCGGGGTGACGTGCGTCGCGCTCAAAATTCACCCACCTCGCCGACGCGCAGCCGCTCGATAGCCAGGATGCCCACCGCGCAGACGGCCATGAGGATGGTGCTGAGGGCCAGCGCCTGCCCGTAGTTGAGCGCGCCCGGCAGTCCCAGCAGCCGGTAGATGACGACCGGCACCGTGGGGTGCTCCGGCCGCGCGATGACGGCGGTGGCCCCAAACTCGCCCAGCGAGAGCGTGAAGGCAAAGGTGGCCGCCACGAGCACGGCGCGGCCCACCAGCGGCAGGTCAATCTCGCGCCACACGCGGGCCGGGTCGGCCCCCAGCACGGCCGCCGCCTGCCGCAGCCGGGGGCGGATGCTGCGCAGCGCGGGCACGAGCGAGCGCACCACGAACGGCAGCGCCACGAGCGTGTGCGCCAGCGGCAGCAGCAGCGGCGAGGCGCGCAGATCGAGCGGCGGCGTGTCGAGCGCGACGATAAAGCCCAAGCCCAGCGTCACGGCCGAGGTGCCCAGCGGCAGTAGCAGCAGCGCATCGAGCGCCAGGCCGGCCGTGTAAGCAGCGTCACGCTCAGGTGTCACATTCGAGCCTGGTGTAGCTGCGACCACCGCCCAGGCGGCGGGCAGGCCGAGCGCCAGCGCCAGCCCCACCGTGGCGGCGGCCGTCGTCAGCGAGTTGGCGATGGCGGCCGTGGGCGGCACGAAGAACAGGTTGTTGCGCCGGTTCTGGCCCAACTCCTGATAGTAAGCCAACGTGAAGCCGCGCTGTACCGGCCCGCTCTGGCCGCGCTCGGCCTCCAGCCGGGCCACCGAGCGCCCGGCCAGCGCCGCCAGCGGCAGCACCAGCAGCGCGCCCAGCCCGCCGATGAGCAGCCCGGCCCCCAGCCGCGCCCGCCAGGTGCGCAGAGGCCGGCGCGTGTCGCGCGCGGCGCGCAAACTGAGCGGAGCCGCAGCGCGGGCCGCGAGGCGCGAGTAGACCACGCTCAAGGCCAGCGTGCACAGCAGTTGGATCAGCGCCAGCACGGCCGCGACCGGCAGGTTGAAGAGGTAAATGGTCTGCCGGTAAATTTCCGTCTCCAGCGTGGCGAAGCGCGGCCCGCCCAGCACCAGCACCACGCCGAAACTGGTGAAGTCGAAGATGAAGACCAGCAGCGCCGCCGCGCCCAGCGCCGGGGCCAGCAGCGGCAAGGTCACCTCCCAGAAGGCGCGCGGCGGGCTTGCCCCGAGCGCCCGCGCCGCCGCGACCAGGCGCGGATCGAGCCGCGACCAGAAGTCGCCCACCAGCCGCAGCACGATGGTGGTGTTGTAGAAAACGTGCGCCAGCAGGATTGCGCCGAAGGTGTTGACAAAGGCAATGGGCGGCGCGCTCAGGTCGAAGGCCGCCATGAAGCCCAGGTTGACCCAGCCACGCGGGCCGAGCAAGGCGTTGAAGGCCGTCGCGACCACGAGCGTGGGCAGCACGAACGGCACGGCTGTCAGCGCCCGCAGCAGCCCTTGGCCGCGAAAGCGGAAGCGCGCCAGCAGGTAGGCCCCCGGCAGGCCGACGGCCAGCGTGAGCAGGGTGGAGAGGGCCGCCTGCCACACGGTGAAGGCGAACACGCCGCGCAGCGCGGCCGAGCCGAAGACTTGCCCGACGGCCTCGCCCAGCCCGCCCGCCGCGCGCGCCAGGCTGGCCTGCCCGATGGCGGCCAGCGGGTAGAAGTAAAAGACGGCCAGGAAGGCGGCCACCGGGGCCAGCGGCAACGCCCAGCGCCAGGCAGCCGTCTTCATGCCGTCGCCGTCTGGCCGACTGCCAGGAGCGCCTCACCTGCGCGCCCAAGGCCCAACCCGAGTGTCCCGGCCGTCATCTTACCGCAGCACAGCCGTCGTCCAGGCCTCGATCCAGGTCTCGCGCTTCTCGGCGATGGCCTGCGGGTCCACGTGGGCCGTGGTTTCCGGCTTCGCCAGGTATTTCTGGAAGGTCGCGTCGAGCTGGGCGTCGTGGTTCACGGGGAAGACGTACATTTGCAGCGGCATGTCTTCCTGGAACGGGGTCGAGAGCATGAAGTCTACCCAGGCTTCGGCCAGATCGCGGTTGGGCGTGCCGGTGAGGATGCCCACAAACTCAACCTGGCGGAAGCAGCTGCCCGCGCCAGTGACGGCCGCGGTCGGCGCGGTGGTGATCGGCGGATCGGCGTAGAGCACTTCGAACGGCGGGCTGGAGCCGTAGGAGACGACGATAGGCCGCGGCCCCCGGCCGGACGAGCCGCTGAACTCAGTGTAGTAAGCCGTCTCCCAGTCGTTGACGACCTCCACGCCGTTGGCGCGCAGCGCCGCCCAATAGCCGAGGTAGCCGTCTTCGCCGAAGTGGCCGATGGTCGCCAGCAGGAAGGCCAGTCCCGGCGACGAGGTGGCCGGGTTCTCGACCACCACCAGGCCTTTGTATTCCGGCTTGAGCAGGTCCTCCAGGTCGGCGGGCGGGGTCAGGCCGCGCTCGCCGAAGTAGGCGATGTCGTAGTTCAGGCATACATCGCCGTAGTCCACCGGCAGGGCACGGTGCTGGTCGTCTAGCTCGAACTCGTCGGGGATGGCGCTCAGCAGCGGCGAGTTGTATGGCTCGAACAGGTTCTCTTGCAGCGCGCGGCTGAGGAAGGTGTTGTCTACGCCGTAGAACACATCGGCCAGCGGCTGGCCGCTGGCGAGGATGGCCTTGCCCAGCGCCTCGCCCGTGTCACCGGATTGCAGGAATTGCAGGGTGACGTGGTGCTCGGCCTCGAAGGCGGTCTTCAGGTCGGCGCTCATGGCGAACGAGTCGTGTGTCATCACGGTCAGCGTGCGCGCTCCGCTGGGGGTCGGGGTGGCGGTGGCGGCGGGCGCGCAGCCCGCCAGCGCCGTTGCGGCCACCGCCGCATAGATCAGTATTTCCTTAACGTTCATGCTCTGCCTTCTCTCGTTCTGCGCCTGGTCTGAACACAATGCAGGCCACCAATCCCTCGCCCACGCTCACCGTGGCCTCGCTGCCGATGAGCACATTGCTGATCCCCAGCGTGCCGCCAAAAGGCAGCATGCCGTTGTGCAGCGGATAGTCAAGTCCGGTGGTGGTCACGCCGCGCGCGTCGCCGCTGAGCGGCACGAGCGATACGGTGTCGCCCGGCCGGCCCTCGATGGCGGTCGCGCCCCGCACCAGGTAAATCTGCTGCGGGCCGTCGAGCAGGCGCAGCCGCACGGCGCGGTAGGCCGGGTGGGCCAGCAGCAGCAGGTTCGCCAGTGTCTGGTCCCAGCGCCCGCCCAGCGCGCCAAAGATCAGCACGTCTTGCGCGCCGTCGGCCACGGCGCGGCGCAGCGCCAGTTCCAGGTCGGTTTCGTCTTTGCGGGCCGGGTGCTGCTCCACTTGCGCCCCGGCGGCCACGGCCTCGTGCGCCTCGGCGGGGGTCACCGAGTCCAGGTCGCCGACGAGCAAGTGGGGGGTGAGGCCGAGCGCGCGCAGATGGCGCAGGCCGCCGTCCGCGGCGATCAGGCGGTCGGTAGCGGCCAGGGCGCGGCGCGCACCGGCCAGGTCGGGCAGGGGGCCGTTGGCGAAGATGGCGGCGCGCCGAGCGTTTTGGGTTGGTGGTAGTGCGGTCCCGCCGGGTGCAATAAAAACACCCTGGGGGAGGGTGTTGGTCATGCTTGGTTCCCTCCGCCGGCATTACCCGTCAGGTTCATTCGGTCGGCCGCGTAGCACCGCGCAGCGGCCCTCTCAGCCCGGTTTCACCGAGCTCCCGATATGTCGAGCAGTTACACTGATTGTAGCAGGTGGGGGCGGGGCGGTCAACCAATTCCAGGGCCGTTGCTACTCGCGCCACCTGCGCTTTCACGCTTTGGCGTACGCAATTGGTTGAACCTCTGCCCACCTCCGGCGACCATTTTTTCCGAGGATTCTGGGCTGTTTGGGCCGCTCGCGGCCATGTTTGACTTGCCGGCCAAAGCATGTTACGCTCACCGGCACTCTGAGGTCCGTGCTCTACTTCATGTCAGCCATCAGCGTGTCGCGCGCCTGAGCTAGAATCGCCAGCCTTGTTCGTCGGCCTGGCGTTTTTTGTTTGGGCGGCCGAGTCTTCCGCGCTGCGCATCCGGGGTGGGGCAAATCGGGGACCTCGCTCTACACAATGGGGTTGAAGGAGGCCCCAGGCACATGAGCGCACGCATTTTGGGCACCGTCAAGTGGTTCAGCCGGGTGAAGGGCTATGGCTTCATCAGCCCCGATAGCGGTGAAAAGGACGTCTTCGTCCATTTCTCAGCCATCGCCGGCGACGGCTACCGGAACCTTGAGGAGGGGCAGCGCGTGGAGTTCGAGATCGAAGATTCAGCCAAGGGTCCCCAGGCGGCCAACGTGGTAGACCTGGCGAAGAAGGAAGAACCGGCCGCCTAGCGTCCTGGTTGGTCATCCGAAGCCTCGGCCCCGCGCCGAGGCTTTTTTGTTGTCTGCCCGTGCTATAATCCGCCGCATGTACGCTCCCAGCCACTTTCACCCACCCCGTTAGTTCTGTCGCGTCGCCTGGGCGCGCCCCCCGCCGCCTCGCCCGGATGGTCGTCGTTGTGTCGCTCTCATCCGGTCTCCTGCGAGGTGGCGTGTGTCTGCTTTAACTCCTGAACCTGAACCTGAACCTGTGTTTCAACCCGC
Organism: Anaerolineales bacterium; assembly: GCA_020850595.1. Taxonomy (GTDB): domain Bacteria; phylum Chloroflexota; class Anaerolineae; order Anaerolineales; family UBA6663; genus JADZEK01. The sequence goes on along the minus strand of JADZEK010000160.1, from coordinate 53,638 downwards.
CCGGCGCCGGCCCAACTGGCAGCGGGCGCTGCGCGGCCCGGTGGTCTTCGTGGCCCTGCTGCTGGCGGTTGAGTTTCTCGACGAGCTGGTCTTCGGTGTGCGTGAGGCGGCCTGGCCCCTCATTCGCACCGACCTGAACCTCTCCTACGCCCAAATCGGCCTGCTGCTGGGTCTGCCCAACCTGCTCAGCGCGCTCGTCGAGCCGGTGTTCGGCGTGCTGGCCGACACCTGGAAGCGCTGGCTGCTGGTCGTCGGCGGCGGCCTGTGCTTCACGCTGGCGGCCTTCCTCACCGGGCTGTCCCCCAACTTCGCCCTGCTCCTGCTCAGTTTCTTGCTGTTCTACCCGGCCTCCGGCGCGTTTGTCAGCCTGTCGCAGGCCACGCTCATGGATCTAGAGCCAAGTCGTCACGAGCACCTCATGGCGCGCTGGACTCTGGCCGGCTCGCTGGGCGTGGTGGGCGGCCCGCTGCTGCTGGGCGTGGCGGCGCTGTTGGGCGTCAACTGGCGCGGCGTGTTCATCGGGCTGGGCGCGGTATCACTGCTGCTCACGTTACTGGTGTGGCGGCAGCCGCGCCTGCGCACTCGGCCAGCCGCGGCGCGTGCCGAGCAGAGCCTCGCGGGCGGCCTGTGGGCGGGGCTGCGCCAGGCGGCGGCCGCGCTGCGCCGCAAGGAAGTGCTGCGCTGGCTTGTCCTGCTGGAGTTCTCCGACTTCATGCTCGATATCTTGCTCGGCTTCCTGGCGCTGTATATGGTAGACGTGGCGGGCGTGACGCCGGTGCTGGCGGCCGCGGCCGTCTCGGTCTGGAGCATCGCCGGGCTGCTGTCAGACGCGCTGATCATCCCGCTGCTGGAGCGCGTGCCCGGCCTGACGTATCTGCGCTGGTCAGCGGCGGTCATGACCGGCCTCTTCATCGGCTTCCTGCTCGCGCCGGGGTATCCGGCCAAGCTCGTCCTGCTGGCGCTCATGGGCCTGGCCAACGCCGGGTGGTACGCCATCTTGCAGGGCCGGCTCTACTCGGCGCTGCCGGGCCAGTCAGGCACGGCGGTGGCGGTGGGTGCGGCCTTTAGCCTCGTGACCGGCCTGGTGCCTGCGACGCTGGGGTGGCTGGCCCAGACACTGGGCCTGTCGGTGACCATGTGGCTGCTGCTGCTCGGGCCGGTGGTGGTGTTCTTGGGTCTGCCGCGATTGACAATCAAAACATCTGTTCTATAATCCGGGGCATGGATGCGGTAGATAAGCTGCGCTTCCTCAACCAACAGACGCTGCTCGAGCCGGCCGAAGAAGCCGAAAGCGCCGCGCGCCCCGCGGGCTGGGTGGACCCCCACCGCCGGGCGCCGTGCGGCCATTCGCCGGCCGCGCTGCGCGCCGCTTTCGATAGCGGGCCGCAAGCGCCGGCCCTAAAGAGCAGCCTGGTGCGCAAGCCGAGCGCCCTGGGCATCCACCAGGCGGCGCTGCCGGGCGGCGGGCGCCTGGCGCTCCTCAAGACCATGCTCACCTCGGCCTGCGAGCGCAACTGCTACTACTGCCCCTTCCGCGCCGGGCGCAACTACCGCCGGGCCACCTTCAAGCCGGACGAGATGGCGCAAGTCTTCACGCAGATCGCCGCCGGCGGCGCGGCCAACGGGCTGTTCCTCAGCTCGGGTGTGGCGGGCGGCGGCGCGCGCACGCAAGACCGCCTGCTCGACACCATTGACATCCTGCGCGCCAAGCACCACTTCGGCGGCTACGTGCATCTCAAGCTCATGCCCGGCGTCGAACGCGACCAGGTGCGCCGCGCCATGCAGCTTTCCGACCGCGTCTCCATCAACCTGGAAGCGCCGACCACCGCGCGCTTGCAGCGCCTGGCTCCGCAAAAGGTCTTCGTGGAAGAACTGCTGCAGCCGCTCAGGTGGGTAGATGAGATCCGCCGCGGCGAAGCGCCGCGCGGCGCGTTCAAGGGCCGCTGGCCGTCGGTCGTCACGCAGTTTGTGGTGGGCGCGGTGGGTGAAGACGATCTGGAAATCCTGACCGCCAGCAGTTACCTCCTCCGGCAGCTGCGGCTGGCGCGGGTGTACTACTCAGCCTTCCGCCCCGTGCCGCAGACGCCGCTGGAAGCGCTCCCGGCCGAGAACCCCTGGCGCGAGCACCGGCTCTATCAGGCCTCCTTCTTGCTGCGCGACTACGGCTTCGACCTGGAAGACCTGCCCTTCACCCCCGCCGGCCGCCTGCCGCTGGAGGTGGACCCCAAGCTGGGCTGGGCCGCCGCCAACCTGACTGAGCGGCCGGTAGAACTCAACCGCGCCGACCGGCCCACGCTGCTGCGTGTGCCCGGCATCGGCCCTAAGTCGGCCGACACGCTCCTGCAAGCGCGCCGCCGCGGTCGCCTGCGCGACCTGCGCGATTTGCAGCAGTTAGGCATCAACGCCAACCGCGCCGCGCCCTATATCCTGCTCGACGGCCGCGCCCCCAATCATCAACCCCGGTTGTTCTAACCTCGGCCCTGAGTACCGTTCCCGCCCGGTGCGAAATCCACTAGACTAAGGGCCATGCCCCGCCGGCCGCGCCCTGCCAACTTGCTGTTCAGCCTGCCGCTGACGCTGACCCTCATGGCTTGCGTCGTCGCCGCGCTGCCGGCCACGCCCACGCCCACCACGCTGCCGGAGCCTACGGCCACCCCGCGCGCCGCCCCCACGAACCAAACCGCCGCCGCGACCACGCCGCCGGCCCAGTCCACCACCGCGCCCGCCCTGGCCGCCGCCGGCCACACCCTCTACGCCGACGCGCTCGCCGGCGGCTGGAACGACTGGTCGTGGGACCCGATCACGCGTGACCTCACCGCCGCCGCGCCGGTGCACAGCGGCGCGCACGCCATCGCCGTCACCTACACTGGCGGCTGGGGTGGCCTCAAGCTCGCCTACCCCGCCGAACTCAACGCCGCCGCCTACGACACGCTGCGCTTTTGGGTGCACGGCGGCCCCAGCGGCGGCCAGCAAGTCACCGTCATGCTCGAAGGCACGGGCGGCAGCCAGGAGCAGGTGGTCATCACCCCCACCGCCAACGCCTGGACCCAGGTGAGCCTCGCGCTCACGGCGCTGGGCAACTGGCCGTCCATCGCGGCGGTAGATTTCTTCAACAACACCGACCATGCGCAGCCGGTGTTTTACCTGGACGACCTGAGCTTCGAGTCCGGCCTGGCGCCTACGCCCACCGCGCCGCCGCCCGGCGCCGGGCCGACCCTGAGCGTGGACGCCGCCCAGGTAGATCACACCATCAGCCCGTACATCTACGGCCTGAACTTCGCCGAAGAGGCGCTGGCCGAAGACATTGACCTGCCGGTGAACCGCTGGGGCGGCAACGCTACCACGCGCTACAACTGGCAGTTGGATATCTCCAACCACGCCAGCGACTGGTTCTTCCAGAACATCCCTAACGACGTGGCCGACGAGGGCGCGCTGCCCTCCGGCTCGGCCGGCGATGCGTTTGTGGCGCAGAACAACCGCACCAACACCGAGACCCTGCTGACCGTGCCCCTCATCGGCTGGGCCCCCAAAGGCCCACGCGAGCGCGCCTGCGGTTTCAGCATCAGCAAGTACGGGGCGCAGCAGAGCGCCGCGCCCGATAACAGTGATTGCGGTAACGGGGTGCAGCCCGGCGGCGCGGCCGTCACCGGCAATGACCCCACCGACACCAGCCTGGCGATCACGCCCGGCTTCGTCACCGACTGGATGGCGCACCTCGCCGCCGAGTTTGGCCCGATCGGCGACGGCGGCGTGCGCTTCTACAACCTCGACAACGAACCCATGCTCTGGTCAGACACGCACCGCGACGTGCATCCTGCGCCGAACAGCTACGACGAGATGCGCGACCGCACCTACGCCTACGCCGCCGCCATCAAGGCCGCCGACCCGCAGGCCCAGACGCTCGGCCCGGTGGCCTGGGGCTGGGTGGAGTACTTCTACTCCGCGCTCGACGTGGCGGCGGGCGGCGACTGGTGGAACACCCGCCCCGACCGGCTGGCGCACGGCGACCTGCCCTATGTGCCCTGGTACTTGGCGCAGATGCAGGCCTATGAGACGGCGCACGGTGTCCGGCTGTTAGACTACCTGGATCTGCACCTCTACCCTCAGGCCGCCGGGCTGTTCTCGCCCGCGGCCGGGTCGGCCGCCACGCAGGCGCTGCGGCTGGAGTCTACCCAGCAGTTGTGGAACCCCGACTACCTCGACGGGAGTTGGATTGATCAGCCGATCTATCTCATCCCGCGCATGCGCGCGTGGGTAGACGCCTACTATCCCGGCACCAAGCTGGCCATTAGCGAGTACAACTGGGGCGCGCTCAACCACATCAACGGCGCGGTGGCCCAGGCGGACGTGCTGGGCATCTTTGGGCGCGAGGGCCTCGACCTGGCAACGCTATGGGACCCGCCCACCAGCAGCCAACCCGGCGCCTTTGCCTTTCGCCTGTATCGCAACTACGATGGGCAGCACCACCGCTTCGGCAGCCAGAGCGTCAGCGCCGCCAGCAGCGCCGAGACGCAGGTGTCGGTCTTCGCCGCCCGCCGCCCCGAAGACGGCGCGCTGACCATCGTGGTCATCAACAAATCGCTCACCACGCCGCTGACCAGCGCGCTCAGCCTGAGCGGCTTCGACCCCGCCCCGGCCGCGAGCGTGTACCGCTACAGCGCCGCCAACCTGAGCGCCATCCTGCCCCTGCCCGATCAGCCCGTCACGGCCGCGGGCTTCACCGCCACCTATCCCGCGCAGTCCATCACGCTCTTCGTCCTTCCGCCCCGGGTGCCCTTCACGCCGCGTGCCTACCTGCCGCTCCTGGCGCGCGGGCAGTAAGCCGGGCGCGCCGGGCAACACCAAGCCGCCCCGCCGGCCAAGTGCCGCGGGGCGGTTGTAGGTTGTGCCGTCTAAGATGCGTGCGCTCGGGTCGCGGCCCGGGTCAGGCCGCCCAGGCCGTGTCTGCCGGGTTGGGCGCTCGCTAACTCGCTTTTGACGCCTCGCCGCCGCGCAGCATCAACAGCAGCATCGTCAGCGGCGTGTGCGCTTCCACCGCGTGCGGCAGGCGCGCCGGCAGGTGCGCCCAGGTGCCCGGCCCCGCCGGCTGAGGCGCCTCGGCCCCCAGCGTCAGAGTCCCCTCGCCCGCCAGGATGTGAATGATCGTCGGCACGGCCGCGGTGTGCTCCGACAGTTCCTGCCCGGCCGCGAAGCTAAACAAGATCGCCTGCACCTGCGCGTCGCTATACACCGTGCGGCTGAGGATGCTGTCTGCGGGCACCGCTGACGCCTGCTCACTCAGGTTGATGCGAAAGATCTCGGGAAAGGTTGTCATCCGTAGTCCTTGCTGCAGATTGCTCCGCGTTATAATGACGGCCATGACCGCCCTGCCGTCCGCCTTGTCGTTATTGGGCGGCCTGCCGCTCTTGGCCGGCCTGCCCGAGCGCGATCTGGCTCTCCTGGCTGAGAACACCCGCGCCTATCACTTTGCGCGCGAGGCCGTCATCTTCTACCAGGGCACGCCGTGCGACCGCGTGTGGCTGTTGCAGGCCGGGGAAGTCAAGATCGTCCACCGTGAGTTGGATGGCCGGGAGGTGATCCTGGAAGTCATCTCAACGGGCGAGGTCTTCGGCGGCACGGTGTTGTTCATGGAGACCCACCCGGCCGCCGCCGTCGCCTTCACCCCCGTGGAGGCCCTCAGCTTCTCGCGCGAAGCGTACACGCGCCTGCTCGACAACCACCCCGTCCTGGCTCGCCGCCTGATCCGCATGTTGGGCGGCCGCCTGCACTCGCTCATGGGCCTGCAAATTCTGGCCGGCGAGCGCGTCGAACGGCGCCTGGCCCACATCCTGGTTAAGTTGGCCGACCGTGTCGGCCGCGCTGAACCCGATGGAAGGCTGCTGACCATCCCCCTATCGCGCCAAGACCTGGCCGACATGGCGGGCACCACCCTCGAGACCGCCATCCGCACCCTCTCGCGCTTTAGCGCTCAGGGTTGGCTCGAAACGCGCCGCGGCGGCTACCTGCTCCTGCGCGACCTGCCCGCCTTGCGGCAGCAGGCCCAGCCGGGCTAGCCCGCTTCCGGCGCCTGCCCGCGCTTACAGAAAGGGTAGGTGCCGCAGCCTGGCGGCCGCGCATGCGCGAAGGCCCGCCCGCAGTTGTGGCAGGCGGCCTCCGCCTGGTAGCAGTACACCTCCACCTCCGGTACGCCACAGTGCGGGCAGCGCACATATTCCGGAAACGGATCCGGCAGCGGCAGCTTGGTCAGCGGGTCTATCCGCTGTGGGTTGGGGGGTGCCGGGCTGGTCTCGGCCATCCTTGGGCGCTCCTCCAGCGCCGCGGCGCGCTCGGCTAGCTGCCCTGGTGGATCGAGCGCAGGTAGGCGATGATATCCGCGAGGTTAGCGTCGGTCAGCGCCGGGTTGCCGCCGCGCGGGGGCATATCCACGCCGGTGGTGTTGAGCGGGTCGGAGGCCGGCCGCCCGGTCTGGATGAACTTGAGCAGGGCTTCATCGGTCTGCTCAGCCACAAACGTGCTGGTGCGCAGGTTCTTGCCCAGGCCGGTGACACCGGTGGCGTCCGGCCCATGGCAAGCCGAGCACGTGCCGAGATACAGCGTTTCGCCGTTGGCGGCGTTGCCCGCGCTGGTGGCGGTCGCCGCCGGCGCGGGGGTCGCCCCCCCGCCGCAGGCCGCCAGGCTGACGGCCAGGGCGCTTGCCAGCAGCCCCAGCCCAACTTTTGCTTTCAATGCGCGCATCGTTCCTCTCCTCTGTCTGATCTAAGGTTAGTGATTCGCGTGGACCATTGTCGCCATGGCCGCGCGCGCCTCGTCAAAGCTTAACACCTCGGCCGGAAGGTCGGCGGCCCAGGCCTGGGCGGCGGACTCTGTGGCGAAAGCCAGCAGGCCGTGCCCCATGGTGGTCAGATGGTTGGGGTGATAGACGAAATAAGCATCCTCCGCCCGCAGCCAGGCTTCGGTCTCATAGTCATGCACGAACCAGGCCTTCGGCTGAATAGTGGGATGTTCAGCGTGGAACAGAATCATATCACCGATTTCGTCGAACTTGTGCGCCTGTCCTGCCGTGTCAATGGAGGCCGCCGCCAGTTGGGGCTGGTCAATCAGCATCCCGCACGTCTCGCACAGGTCTTGTCCATAGGCGATCTCTGGCGCGCTCACCTCGGTGGTTTGCGCCGCGCAGGCCGCCAGGACCAGACCCGCCGCCAGCAGCGCCGCTGCAAGTTTTATGTTCATGCGTCTACCCTCCGGCAGAAGAGCGTGTAGGCGGCGCCAAACGCCGCCGCGCTCCACGCCAACAGCACCGCCGTCAACAGCCAGGGCAGTGCTGACCCAAAGCGATACAGGGCGAATTGCCCCACCGCGCCCAATGTGTCGAGCGTGGCTTGCAGGCTGTAGATGGCGCCGAGCTTAAAGGCTTGCAGCGGGTTGGCCAGCAGCAGCGCCAGCAGGGCCGCCGGGGCGGGGCGCGCGGCCAGCGTGAACCCGGCCAGCCCCAAATCGCTGAAGAACACCAGCCCCAGCCAGGCCAGCATGGCCGCGCCGCCGGCCGTGGCGCTCTTGCGCGTCAGGCTGCTCAGCACCAGGCCCAGCGCCAGCGCCGCCAGCGCCAGCAGCAGCGTGAACCCAGCCAGACCAACAAAAGCCGTTGCGTCGCCCGCGCCGCCCGCCGCCAGGGCCAGCCCGGCCAGGCCAAAGCCCAGCGCCAGGGCCGCCAGCAGGGCCAGCGCCGCGCCCAGGGCCTTGCCCCAGAAGACCTCGGCGCGGCTGACCGGCTGCGCCAGCAGGTAGAGCAGCGTGCCGCGCTCGCGGTCGCCGGCCAGCGCGTTGGCCCCCACGCTCAGGCCCATGAGCGGCACGAACAGCAGCAGCGCGTTCACCAGGCTGGCGGCCGTGCGCCCGAACCCGCCCAGCCCGGCGTAGCCCGCCGCCGCCAACCCGGCCTGCGAGAGCGCCAGGGCCAGCGCGGCAAACCCGGCCGCATAAAGCCACAGCCAGCGGTTGCGCAGCGCCTCGCGCAGCTCGCGGCGGGCAATGGTGACCAGCAGGCTCAGTTCCATCGCGGGCCTCGTGTCATCTCAAAGTCCTCCACGCGGATGCCCTGCGCTTGCAGCGCTTGCAGCGGCTGGAGCTTGTGCTCGGCCGGCACCTGCACCACGACCGTGCCGCGCCCGTTGCCGTGCGCCGCCCAGCCGCGGCCGGTGAGCACGCTCAATGCGTCTTGCCGCTGCGCCGCGGGCACCCACAGCGTCAGTTCCAACTGCGGCAACAGCCGCGCCAGCAGCTCGGCGGGCGTCAGCACCGCGGCCAACTGCCCGTGTTCCAGCAGCAGCACCCGCTGGGCCAGCGCTTCCACGTCCTCCAGCCGGTGCGAGGCGAAGATGATCGTCTTGCGCTCCTGCCCGCGCAGCTCCGCCAGCAGCGCCAGGTAATCGCGCTGCGCCTCGGCATCCAGGTTGGCGGTCGGCTCATCCAGCAGCAGCACGGCGGGGTCGGCCAACAGCGCCACCGCCAGCGCCAGCCGCTGCTTCAGCCCGCCGGAGAGGGCCGGCACGCGCTTGCGGGCGTGTTCGGCCAACCCCAGCCGGTCCAGCAGCGCTGCGATGCGGCCCGCGTCGGCGCGCTTCAGCCGCGCGTAGAAGGCCAGCGTATCGGTCACGCTCAGATCGTAGAACGCGGCCTCTTGCGGCACGTAGCCCACCTGCCGGCGGGCCTGCTTGCCGGCGCGGCGCGTGTCGTGCCCGGCGATGCTGATGTGGCCCTGGCATTCCACCAGGCCCAACATCGCCTTGAGCAGGGTGGTCTTGCCCGCGCCGTTGGCCCCCCACAGCGCCAGCGCCTCGCCCGGCCGCGCCTCAAAACTCACGTCACTCAGCACCTGGGCGCGGCCGTAGCGCTTGCTCACGCCCCTGACCCGCAGCGCCGGTTCGTCGGCCGCCGGGGCGGGCGCGGTCACGGAGGTTGTCACGCGGATGCGCATGGTTCGTTCTCCTCGGGCCAGGCCGATCCCGCCCACCAGGCCGCCGGCCGCCAACAGCGCCAGCGCGGCCCCAGCCAGTGCCCGCCCGTCGCCCGGCGGCGGCGCCGCCCACTCAGGCAGGGGGCCGGGCTGCATGGCGGGAGCTTCGTCCACCAGCTTGGGCTGCGGCCGGACAATCGGGAAGGCCGCCGCCGCGAGTTCCAGCGTCTGCACGGCCGGGCTGTAGAGCAGGGCGCGCAGCGTTGGCTCGCGCGCGATCAGGCTCTCAAACAGCCGTTCGGCGCGGTACGGCGTGTCGCCCACGCCGTCGTTGTCGGCGTCATACCCGGCATAATCGCTCCAATAGTTGCCCGTCCAGGTGTTGGCGCCCGCGCGGCCGTTGCCCTGCACCGCCACCTGTTCCACGTTCTCCCACAACGTATTCGCCCGAAAGACGTTGCCCTGCACGGCGGTCAGCACGATGACGCCGGTGTCGTTGAAGGCCAGTACGTTGTGGGCGAACACGCTCGTGCTGCCCGGCGTGAAGGGCGTGCCGTCCAGGAATACGCCGGCGCGGTTGTCCACCAGCACATTGCCGCTGGCTTCGACCCCGTCGGCGTCCTTAAAGCCGAGCGCATAGCCGCTGGGTCCGCGCTGCCCGCGCAGCAGGTTGGCGCGCAGCGTGACGCCGCGGGAGTACATGGTATAAACACCCACTGAGTTGTCCAGCAGGCGGTTGGCCTCGATCAGCGCGTCGTCGCAGTACATCAGGTGCACGCCGTAGCGCCCGCCGCTGATGGTGTTGCCGCGCAGTATCAGCCCTTCGGCGTACCAGGCCACCACGTCGCGCGCGCCGTGCACGTTGTTCGCTTCCACCCGGGCATCCTGACTGTACCACAGGCGGATGCCATCCCCTTTGCGGCCCAGGTCTAGCTCGGGCTGGCTGCTGATGTCGTTGCCGCGCACCACCGCGCCATCCGCGTCGGCCACGAACACGCCGAACAGCACCTCGCTCAGCCGGTTGCCTTCCACCGTGATGCCGTCGGCCGTCACGGTCACGCCGGCGTGGTCGCGGTCTGGCTCGCTGCCGCTGCCGCGCACGACGAACCCGCGCAGCGTGAGGCCTTCCGCCGCCAGCGTCACGACCGTGCCGTCGCCGCCGCCGTCAATCACCGGCCAGTCTACCCCGGCCAGCGTCAGCCCCGGCACCTCGACGACCACCGGCCCGGGGTAAGTCCCGCCGTGCACTTCGATCGTGTCGCCCGGCTGCGCTTCAGCCAGCGCCGCCGCCAGGGTGACGTACGGGCCGCCCGCCGAGACGATGCGCGTCGTCGGCCCGTCGGCGGCGGCGGCCCGGCGGCTCGCGCCCAGGGTGAGCAGCACGGCCGCCAGGGCCAGGGCAGTCAGGCGCAAGAGCGAAAGCGGGCGCATGGGGGCCGGGTTGGGTCAGTTAGGCCGGCGGCTTGGCGACTTGCCGCCGCGCGTCCACAATCGGCTTATAGGCTGCGCGGTGCAGCCACAGCCCGGCCAGCACGACCGCGACCGCGGCCAGCGCCAGGTAAAAGCCCGGCCCAAACTCGGCCAGCGTGCGGAACTGGCCGATGGCGCCCTCACCCAGCAGTGGCGGCGTGAACGGCTCAATCGCGCCGCCCAGGGCCGACTTTGGATCAATGCTGTGGCCGTAGGTATACAGGATGTAGAACAAGTCCGCCACGAAGATCACTGGGTAGGCCAGCACCGGCAGGGCCAACAGCCCCGCCCACTGATTGTGGGTGAACACCGCCGCCACCAAAAGCAGCCCGAAGGCCACCAGGGCCGCCACCGAGATCGAGCGCTCTAGTTGGCCGCCTTCGTCCAGCGGCGGCATGCCCAGGTAGTGGTTCAGCGCGTCCACTTCGCTCACGTCGCCTTCCAGCCGGTTGACGTACACCTCCACGCGCAGCCCCTTGGGGTACTGCGGCGCGAACATCGTCATGCGCCAGTAAGGCAGGAAGATAGACACGACCAGGAACAGGGCGGCTACGAGCAGCAGCGTGCTCGGCGCCAGATAGTCTACCAGCCGCCGCGTGCTGCCGTCGGGCAGCAGCACTTTCACATCCGGATCGAACAAGTACTTCATGCGCAGGCTCCTACCAGGGCGGGGAAGCGGCCGGCCTGGCCGCCTCCCCGCCGGGGGTGTGTTCGAGCTAAGGCTCCACCAGCATGTAGCCAACCATTTCCAGGTGCAGCGCCGAGCAGAACTCGGTGCAGAAGTAGTTGAAGGTGCCGGACATGTGCGCGTCGAACTCGATGGTCTGCGTCTCGCCCGGCTCCAGGCTCAGGTTGATGTTGTAGCCGGACAGCGCAAAGCCGTGGGTCGCGTCGCGGGAGCGCTCCAGGTTGGTCAGGTGCCAGATCACGTGGTCGCCCTGCTTCAGCTCCACCTGTTCCGGCGTAAAGTGCGAGCGGACCACCGCCATCCAGATTTCCACCTGGTTGCCGTTGCGCTCGATGCGCGCCTGGTCGGGCGCGGTGATGGCGTTGGGGTCCACCGCCATGGTCTCCGGGTTCCAGCCCACTTCCGGGTAGACCTCGAAGGCCTTGATCTTGTCGGCCTTGATGATCTGGGCGTAGTGCGGCTCGGCCATGCCGATCGGCATGTCGTACAGCAGCCGCATCTGGTCGCCCGGCTGCGAGCTGTCAATCAGCTGGAAGTTCTGGGGCAGCAGCGGGCCGACGTTGGCGAAGCGGTCAATGCTCCACTTGTTCAGCGCCACCACGTAACCGCCGTCGGGCGAGGCCGTGTCGCCCTCCGCCGCGGCGATGTGGCCGATGTTGTATTGCACCGGCAGCTTCTGCACCAGCGTCCACGGCTCTTCGGCGTGCTTGTCGCTGTAGGGGCCGCCCAAGGTCCAGCGCGCCACGGCCGAGTCCAGGAAGAGCGAGGTGTAGGCATAGCCCTTGTCGTCGTACACCGTGTGCAGCGGGCCGAGGCCCAGCTCCACCTGCGCCTCCATGCTGGCGTCCAGCGGGATCACCGGCACGCCGTACTGGTCGGTCGCCAGCCCGCCGGCCGCGATGGCCGCCTGAATCTTCTCAAACGAGTAGATGGTCACGTGCGGGTCGAGCTTGCCGCCCACCACCACGTACTCGCCGCCGGGGGTCACGTCGGCCCCGTGCGGGCTTTTCGGCTCCGGGGTGAAGTACAGGATGTTCTCGTCAATCGCGGTTTGCATCCGGATGACGGCCATGCCGTTGATGGTCTCGAACTGCCCGGCCTGGAACACCTGCTCGGCCTGCTTCCAGTTGAAGATGTGCAGGTAGTCGGTGTCGTTCTTGGTTGTGCCCGCCTCGAAGGACGGGTTGCCCAGCTCGACGCCGCCGGTGGCCAGCTCGGTGTTGAACGAGTTGCAGAAAACCCAGCCGTCGCTGACGCCCTTGCCCGCGTCGCACAGGTCTTGCCAGTAGGGCGGCAGCTCGATCTGGAACGACTTGGCCGGGTCTACGCGGCCGGTCACGCGGTCGAACTTCCAGAAGGTGATCAGCCCGCGGTATAGGTCGGCGTAGTCGTCCAGCGAGGCGTAGCCGCTGCCGATGGGCGCGGCGTACTGCGGCCCTTCGACCACGTATTCGGTGTTGGGCGTCACGAATGTGCCGCCGTGGTCAATCATGGAGTTGGGGTTCTTGACGATCTGCTTGGTCTCGAAGTCGCGCAGGTCAACCACCGCCAGGCGCGCATTGGCCTTGTCGTTGATGAACACAAACTGGCCGTCGTACTCACCGGCCGTCTCCGAGAGGCCGGGGTGGTGGGTGTCGCCCCAGCGGATTTCCTGGTCCGGCAAGTCGCCGCCCTTCAGGATTTCATTGCCGCTGCCGCCAAAACCGTAGCCTTGCCACGGCTCGGGCGTGAACACGCCAATGACCTTCAAGATGCGCATGGAGGGCACGCCCACCACCAGCATTTGCCCGCTCTGCCCGCCGGAGGCGATCATCAGGTAAGGGTCGAGTTGGCCCGATGGCGTGTAGGTCTTGACGGCGGCGTACACATCGTCGGGCGTCAGGCCGCGCTCAGCGGCCACCTCAGCCGCGTCGGCCGGCAGCCCGCTTTCAGGCGTGGCCGCGGCCGGGCTTTTGCCGCCGCAGCCAACGGCCAGCAGCGCCAGCACCAGCAAAGTGATCAGCGAACGTCTCATAGAACATTCTCCTTGTGCTATCAGCCGGCGTCAGCCCCGGGGGCGCGCCGGAAAGGGGGCAGCTTGGACGTGAATGAGAGTTACTTGGTGAGCATTCTGGCACCTGCGTCGCATGATTGGTATGATGCTTGTCATATTAAGGTGGCGTACTTATCGCAAGTCCGATACATCTTACTTATAGTAGGCCGCTGCCCGCATTATGCCTGGCGAGTCTGAAAACAAAACCGCCGCTGCTCAAACGCAGAGGCGGTTGCGGGTGGGTGGCGCGGGCCGGCCCGGCGTGGTCGGCCCGGAGGCTACCGCCGGGGCCGGCCTGTAATTGTTGGTGTTGAGCTTGCGGGGTAGGCGGGGCGAGCGGGGGACGTCAGGCTGCCCGGCGCGCGGCGGCCTCCGTCAGCGCGGACGGGGCGGGCCGGCCCTGGCCGCCTCGATCTCACGGAGGCGCTCATGCAGCCGGTCGCATTCGGTGGGCAACACCGGGCCAACCCAATCGAGCGCCGCGAACTGCTGCCGGAAAAACGGCGGCATATGTTCGCGCAAAGCGCCCGCGCCGCCATAGTCGTCCGCCGAGCCAAACACCACCCGGCCAATGCGGTGCAGCAAGATCGCCCCCAGGCACATCAAACACGGCTCCAGGGTCGTGTAGAGCGTCAGCCGGCCGGCGCGCGGCCACACCGCCCTGGGCGCGGCGCGCAGCGCCTCGATCTCGGCATGGCGGGTAGCATCAAAATGGGGGCGCCAGATCGCGTTTTGCCCCTCGGCCACACGCCGGCCTGCGGCGGCCAGGACCGCGCCCACCGGCAGGTTGCCGTTGTGCTCAGCGGCCAGGGCCAACTCAATGGCCCGCGCCAGGTGACGGCGGTCGGTTGCCTTCAGTGGGTCGGGCATCGGCTGGATGGGCGGGGTGGCCCCACGGCGCGGTTCAACTGGGCGGGGCTGCGTTCAGCAGAAGGTCGTCGGCCGCGTCTTCTGGGCTGCGTGCCCGCCCCTGGGCTTGCGCGGCGGCCAGGCGGGCCGCGGGCCAGCGCGCCTCCAGCCCGGCCATTAGCCGCGCTGCCCGATCCTTGTTCTCTTGGTTGGTCGCTGGATGGTGCAGCACCAGCGCCGCCAGCTCGGCTGCCTGTTCGGCCGCCGGCTGGCTGGCCCCTGGCCGCCCGAGCAGGCCCGCGGCGCTCACCAGGCCGAATAGCGTGGCCGAGAGCGAATGGATCTCCCGCGCCGTTTGCAGCGCCGTGCGGGTATGTTGCCACGCCTCGTGGTGGTCGCCGAGCGCCCCGGCCACGCCCCCCAGACTCGCCAGCGCGTGGGCGGCGATGTGGCGATGCCCCACCTCCTGGCACAACGCCAGGCATTCCTGGAGGCAGGCGCGGGCCTCGGTGTATTCGCCCAGCATCTGGCAGGCGACACCCCAGTTGTTGAGCGTGACGGCCACGCCCATCGGGTAGGCCAGTTCGCGGAAGACGCCGACCGCCTCCCGCGAGTAAGCCTTGGCGTCGGCATAGCGGGCCTGGCCCAGCGCGATGAAGCCCAGGTTCGCCAGGCCGGTGGCGACTCCGCGGCGGTCGCCCAATTCGCGCCGGAGCGCCAGGCTCTCCAGGTGCAGGCGCTCAGCCTCCGCGAACAAGCCCAGCTCAGCGTGGGCCGTGGCTAGCCCATTCAGAGAAAACGCAATCTCGCGCGGGTCGCCGCCGGCTCGGTACAGGCTCAGGCACTGCTGATAATAACCCAGCGCTGAGGCAAAGTCACCGACCGCCCGAGATATGTTGCCCAGGCACATCAGGCCGAACGCCACGTCAGCCGGCAGGGGCGGTTGCGCCGCGCGCAAGATCGGCAGGGCGCGCTCCAGGAGCGGGCGCGCGGCCTCGAAGCGGTCGAGCCGATGCTGGAACCAGGCACAGCGCACCAGCAGTTGCGCGAGGCACGGGCTGTCGCCCGCCGCCGTTCGCTCGGCTTCGGCGGCCGTCTCGAACAACCGCAGCGCCTCGGCATACCAGCCCTGGTGCTCGAGGAAGATGCGCAGGGCTTCCAGGGCCGGTTGGAGCAAAGCGGGCCGGCCGCTGGTGACGGCCCAGCTCCAGGCGGCGCGCACGTTGTTCATCTCGGCCGCCAGCTCGCGCTGCGCCGCGGCCTGCCGGGCGTCGCCGAGCGCGTCCTGGCGCGCGCCCGCGAAGGCAACGAAATAGGCGCAGTGTTGGGCCTGGACTTCGGCCGCTTGCTGGGGGTCTTGGCTCAGTTTGTCCTGGGCATACTGGCGCAGCAACTCATGCAGCCCATAGCGCCCGGCCGGGTCGCGCCGCAGCAGCGACTTGTCGCACAGGGCCGCCAGGATGGGCAGCGAGCCTTGCGCCACCGCCAGCGCCGCCTCGCGCTCGCACCCGCCGCTGAACACCGCCAGCCGGGCGAAGGCGCGGCGCTCGTCGGCGATCAGCAGGTTCCATGAATGCTCGAAGGCGGCCGGCAAACTGCGATGGCGGGCGGGCACGTTGGTCTGGGCGGTCGCCAAAAAGCCCAGGTTGCGCTCGATCTCGTCGGCGATTTCCTGGCAGGTCAGTTGGCGCACCCAGGTGGCGGCCAGTTCGAGCGCCAGCGGGTGCCCATCTACCAGGCGGCAAATGCGGCCGACAGCCGCGGCCTGGGCCTCGGGCTGGAAGCCCGGCTGCGCGGCGCGGGCAGCGTTGACAAACAACTGCGCCGCGCTGTAGCCGGCCGTGTCTGGCGCGGGCGGCGCTTCCAGCCCGCCTACTTCGAAGAGCCGCTCGCCATACAAGTTCAGCCGTTCGCGCGAGGTGACCATCAGGCGCACATCGGGGCAGGCCTCCACCAGGTCGGCGACCCACTCGCCGGCCCCGGGCAGGTGCTCCAGGTTGTCAAGCACCAGCAGCACTTCTTTATCGCGCAGATGAGTCCGCAGTTGGTCTCGCGGGTCAATCTTGCCGCTGAGGGCCAGGCCCAACGCCTCGGCGACGGTGCTGGGGGCCACTTCCAGCGCGCCGGCGCCGGCCAGCGGCACAAAGCAGACGCCGTGCAAGAAGGCGTCGGCGGCGCGGGCGGCGGCTTCTTGGGCCAGGCGCGTTTTGCCGCAGCCGCCGGGGCCGCTCAGGGTGATGAGCCGGCAAGTGGGGTCGGCCATCAGCGCGGCGATCTCGGCCAATTCGGCGGCGCGGCCCACGAAAGGCGTGGCGGCCGACGGCAGGCGCACCTGGCGCCGGGCCGCCTGGATGCGTTGAAACAGGGCGGTCGTCTCGCTGGAAGGGGTCACCGCCAGTTCTTTGTCTAGCACCCGGCGGCAAAGCTCGTATTGGGCC
This sequence comes from Anaerolineales bacterium, assembly GCA_020850595.1. Taxonomy (GTDB): domain Bacteria; phylum Chloroflexota; class Anaerolineae; order Anaerolineales; family UBA6663; genus JADZEK01. Next base: position 37,208 of record JADZEK010000160.1, on the reverse strand, counting down.
AGGGCCGCGCTGCGCTGGCCGCTGCGAGCCAGGGCCAGCATCAGCTGCCGGTAAACCTCCTCGCGCCAGGCCTCGATGCTCAGCAGGCGGGTGGCGGTGTCTATGGCGGCGGCCGCCTCGCCGCGCACCATGTGCCACTGGGTGAGGGTGTGCAGCGTGTGCAGGGCCAATTCGCGCAGCCGCGAGCGCTGCGCCAGCATCCAGTCCTCAAACTCAGGCGCATCGCGCACGGCCAGCCCAGCCAAAAAATCGCCCTGGTACAAGGCGGCCGCCTCCGACAGGCGCGCGGCGCCGGCCGGGGTCAGCGGGGCGCCGCCCCCGGCCCGGAAGTGCTCTTCAAATGCCAGGACATCCACGCCGACGGCGGCGGATGGGTCGAGCGCCACGCTGTCGCGGGTGATCATGAGGAAGGGGGCGAGCAACTGGCGCAGGTTGGAGAGGGCCTGCCGCAGGTTGTTCCGGGCGTCGGCCTCGGCCCGTTCGCCCCACAGCAGGCCGGCCAGCGCTTCGCGCTGGTGCGGCCGGCGGGTGACGGCCAGGTAGGCCAGGAGGGCCGGGACCTTGTTGGAGACGAAATCGGTCAGGCGGGCGTCCTCCAGCGCCACGTCTAGCCCGCCCAACAACCGAATGCGCAGCTCCGTCGCCATGCGCGCTCCAATTAACGAACTCTAAATGGTCGTTTTGGTAAGCTGGGCGAAGAATACCACAGGCGCACTATGCCGCAAAAGCCGAGTCACCGCCCGCCGCGCTATCACACGTTTCTCCTCGGCTTGTGGAACGAGGCGGGGAGCGCGCCGGCCTGGCGCTGCAGCCTGGAGAACCCGCACACGGGCGAACGCTGGGGGTTTAGCACAATGGAGGAGTTGGCCGCCTTCCTGACGGCCTGGACGCAGCAGCGCTCCGATCCAAACGGCCGCGCCGCGCCGCCGGCGGAAGCCGCCCAATGACACGTTTGGTCCTGCCGGGGGCCGGGCGCGCAGGCGCCGCCCGCGCCTAAACCGGCTATCTCGCGCAAGGAGACGCCAGCATGAAAAAACTGACCTGGTGGTTTCGCATTTTCGGCGGGTTCTACCTGCTGCTGGCCGTGATGAACCTCTACGGAGTCCTGTTGAACCCCGCTATCCTAGGCTCGACGTTGGGCGAAGCCTCCCTGCCCGTTACGCCCGACACGATTCAGGCTTTTGTGGACGGCTGGTCGCCCTTCGCGTTCGAACTGTTGGGCATTGGCACCTTTGCCTTGTGGGCCTCGCGTAACCCCCGGCGCTACCTGGGCGCGGCCTGGCTCTTCATCTGGCTGGAGTTCACCCACGGCGTGCTCGACGACCTATACCTGATCGCCCGCGGCTACAGCGCCATCGGCTATGCGGCCTTCATCGTCGTTCACCTGATCATCATCGCCACCGGCGTGTGGGCGGCCCGGTCGGTGGAGGCCGAGGCGCGCTGAGGCGCAAGCCTGGCCGAGCCGGGGTGTTGGCGGCCATGCCCGCCGGAGAGGGCTAGCTCAATGCTCTATCAGTTGGTGGTCTTCCTGCACGTTGTCGGCGTCTTCGGATACCTGCTCGCGCACGGGGTCTCGGCGGCGGTGGCGTTCGCCTTAAAGCGCGAGCGCGACCTCGCGCGCGTCCGCGCCCTGCTCGACCTGTCGGCGGCCTCGTATCCGGCGATGTTCGCCATGCTCTACGCCTTCTTCCTCTTCGGCGTCATCGCGGGCTTCCAGGGGGCCTGGTGGGGGTCAGGCTGGATCTGGGCCTCGATTGTGCTGCTGGTGGCGATTGTGGTGCTGATGACGGTCTTGGGCGGCGGGCTATACGGCCAGGCCCGGAAGGCCGCCGGGCTGCGTTACAACCTCAAGGGCAAGTGGTTTCCGCCCGAGCCGGCCCAGAGCGACGCGGTGGTGTTGGCGATCTTGGGCCAGACCAATCCCGTCTTGCTCACCGTCATCGGCTATGGCGGCTTCGCCCTCATCGCCTGGCTGATGGTGGCCAAACCGTTCTGAAGCGCTGGCTTGAAGCACGGCGCGCCCGGAGGCGTCTCAACCATGCGACGCTGGTTCTCGCTCACGCTCCTGTTTTGCCTTGCGCTGGGCCTGGCCGCCTGCGGGCCGGGCGATGGCAGCCTCGTCATCAAGGCCAACGGCCTGAGTTTCGTGACGGCCGAGGTGCATGTGCCGGCCGGGCAGCCGGTGACCCTGCGCGTGGTCAACCAGGATGGTTACGCCCATGCTTTCGATATTGACGAGTTTGACATCCACGCCCCGCTGCCGGCCAACGCCGCCTTCGACGCCGTCTTCACCCCGGCCGAGCCGGGCCGCTATCGCTTTTATTGCGGCTCGCCCGGCCACGCGGCGGCGGGGATGACGGGCGTGCTGGTAGTTGAACCGTGAAACCCGGCGGCGTAACCCCCGCCGACCAAGGCGCTGCGTATCCGCCCAATCATCCACTTGGAGGCTGACATGCTCATCACTATCCTGGTCTTTCTCGTTTTGTTGGCGCTGACGCTGGGGGCGGGTTGGCTCACCTGGCGAGCGGTGCGCGCCAAACGGCTGTGGGTCAAAATCGCCGGCGGCCTGGGGGCGGGCCTGGGCACGCTGGTGCTGGCGGCCGTGACTTTCTTCGGCGGTAAGGGCCTGGCCGCCTTCTACTTCCCGGGCGCGCCGGCCGCGCCCAGCCTGGTCGTGGCGGGCACGCCCGAGCAGGTGGCGCGCGGCGAATACCTGGTGACGATCGCCTGCCGCGGCTGCCACAGCGCCGTGGACGCGCAGGGCATGCCAACCGGCGAACTGCCGCTCAGCGGTGGTTTCAACCTGTCGGTCGCTGAAGGCTTTGGCTTCATCGGCGACATGACCGCCGAGAACCTGACCCCCGGCGGCAAGCTGGCCGGCTACAGCGACGGCGACATCTTCCGCGTGCTGCGGCACGGCGTGAACCAGGACGGCCACGTCCTGGCGTTGATGGCGTCTCTGCCCTACAACCAGTTGAGCGACGCGGACACCCAGGCCATCATCGCCTATCTGCGCTCGCTGCCGCCCGTGGCGACGACCGGTCAGACCGGTGACAACCTGAACTATATCGGGGCGGCCATGTTCGGCGCGGGCATGTTTGGCCCCGCCCGGCCGCCGTCGCCCGAAACGGTCACCGCGCCGCCCGCGGGCATCACGGCCGAGTACGGCCGGTACGTCGCCACCTTTGGTGAGTGCCGGGGCTGCCACGGGCCAGACATGACCGGCACGGCCGCCACCTCGGTCAGCCCGGCCATCCCCAACCCACGCCCGCTGGTCGACACGCTGACGGCAGACCAGTTCGTCGCCATGATGCGCAGCGGCGTCCGGCCCGACGGCGTGGCCTTCGCTGAAGGCATGCCCTGGCAGAACGCCGCCGCCATGACGGACGACGACCTGGCGGCGCTGTATACCTATATCAAGGCGCCGCTGCCGTAGGAGCAGCGGGGGGCCGTAAGGCCGGCGGCCGCGACCGTCGGCGGACGGCGCGCCAGGGTTTTCCAAGGCCGTGCGAGGGGCCACCCGCTGATTGGGCGGCGCCCTCGCTCGGTCTGTTCACCCGGCGCGCGCGTGGGGTCAACGCCCGCCCGGCCCTCGCCCTGCGCTGGCCCATTGCGAGGCCCCCGCCGTGCAATACACTCATTCCTGCCCTGGCGCTTGTTCTCGGCGCAGACGGATCTCTATGACCCAGGGGTCCCACCACCACTGCCACTGCCCTGGCGAGGAACCCAGAAGGTGTGGGCGGCCAGCTCAGACCGCCAGCCAATGCAAGCTTATCCCAGCCCGGCTTCACGCGCCCGGATGATGGCCTGTGCCCGGTCGGCCACTTGCAGCTTGCTGAAGATGTTGGAGACGTGGTTGCGCACCGTTTTGGGGCTTAGCGTCAACCGCTCAGCGATGGCGGCGTTGGTCAGCCCCTGGGCCAGCAGTCCCAACAGCTCGCGCTCGCGCTCGGTCAACTCCGGGAAGATTTGCGGCGGCCAATTGGGTTGGTGGTGCGCGAAGTAGTCCATCACTCGCTGCGCCACCGTTGGGCTGAAGATCGCCTCGCCGTGCGCCACGGTGCGGATCGCGCGCACGGTAGCCTCCGGTTCCGTGCCTTTCAGCAGGTAGCCGCGCGCGCCGGCCTGCATCGCGGCGAACACCGAGTCGTCGTCGAACATCGTCACGACCAGGATGCCGATGTGCGGGCTGGTCTGCAAAATCTGCCGGGTCGCCTCCAGGCCGCTCAAGCCCGGCATATTCAGGTCCATCACCACCACGTCCGGCTGGAGATTGGCCGCCAGCGCCACGGCCTGCTCGCCGTCGGCAGCCTCGCCGGTCACCTCCAGGTCGGGCGCGGCGCCCAGCAACGCCTTTAGACCAAAGCGGAATACCGGGTGGTCGTCGGCGATGAGGACTCGAATCGGTTCCACGCCGTTACCGCGAGGAAAGCCGGGCCAGCACGCGGGTGCCCCCGCCCGGGCGCGGCTCGATCAGACATTGGCCGCCCAGCTCGGCCGCGCGCTCGCGCATCGAACTCAGGCCCACCCCCGCCGGCCGTTCTTTGGGCAGCCCGCGGCCGTCGTCCACCACTTCGAGCGTCACGCCGTCGGTCACGGCCAGGCTCAGCCTACAATTCTGCGCTCGCGCGTGCTTGACCACGTTGGTTAGCGCCTCCTGCGCAATGCGATAACAGGCCACCTCCACCGCCGCCGGCAGCGGCGGCAGGGCCTCCGGCAAACTCAAGGTGAAGTTTATGCCACTCGCGCTGTAGCCGGCCGCCTGGGCGCGTAGTGCCCCCGCCAGGCCGAGGTCATCCAGGGCCGGCGGTCGGAGGTCGTACACCACCCGCCGAATGTCGGTGATCGCGTCTTGGGCGTGCTTGATGGCTTCGGCCAACAGTGCCTCGGCCTCGCCCGGCTGCCGCCGTAATAACTGCAAAGCCGCGGTGAGGGTCAGGGTTTGGCTGGCCAACTGCGGTCCTAGGCCGTCGTGCAGGTCGCGGCGTAGCCGGCGGCGTTCCTCTTCCAGCGCGCTGACCAGCCGCTCGCGTGAGCGTTGCAGGTCGGCGGTTAGTTGAACGGCATGCGCGGCTATCCCGGCCTGGTGCGCAATATCCTGGAGCAGGTGCTGCTCGGCCGCGGTGAACGTCTCGCCCGGCCCACGCGGCGCCACCCGCAGCTCGCCCACGCGCTCCGATTGATAAATGAGCGGCCAGAGCAGGACCTTGACCGCCGGTGGGCCACAGGCCGCGACGACCTGCGGCGCACTCTCCCCGGCGCCTTGCAGGGCCACGGCGACATAGGGCAGTTTCAGGGCCTGGGCAATGGTCTCGGCCAGCGTGGGCAGCACGGCCTCCGGCGCCAGCGCCGCCTCCATCCGCTGGCTCAGCCGTGAGAGCACCGCATAGGGCTCGTCGCGTTCGCCGTACAGCAGCCGGTTGACCGCCCGTTGTAAGCGCTGGCGCACCGATTGGAACGACACGGCCACCAGACCCGTGACCAGTAAGGATAGCACCACGTTACTGCCGCGATAGTTGGTTTGTAGCGTCTGGCCAAGCCCCCCCACCACCAGCACGTACAGGCCCGTCACCCCGGTGGTCAGGCTCCCGTAAACCAACGTCCGGTTGAGCAAGACGTCAATATCGAACAGGTGATAACGCAAGATGGCAATGGCGAAGGCAATCGGCACCGATAGGCCGATCAGGGCCAGCACATCCCAACTCAGGAGCGGGTAGCCCAGGGCCAGCTCGGGGATGATGCCCAGGGTCAGGTTGGTCAGCAGGGTCACGATCAGGGCCGTCGCCACCCAACGCACCTGGGCGCGGCTGACCGGATCGCGGGCGGCGCGAATGCTGCGCACAACGCCGGCCAGCGCCAACAGCACATACGCGCCCTGCACGTAGTCGGTCAGCGAACCAGCGGACTGGGACCAGTCGAAGGCATTGGGGCTGTTACCGGCCGGCGTCACCACCAACACGACCAGGTACGGCAGCGCGTAGACGACCGGCGCCAGCCAGCGCCGGCGGGCCAGGGGCGGCCAGGGGGTGGGAAAGAAGAGCACGATGAGCAGGATGCCCGGCCAGAGCAGTTGATAGGCGCCGAGCGTGCCGAGGCAGTAAAGCCAGAAGCCGGCCGGCACAACCAGGTCGCTGACTTGCAGGCCCAACGACCAGTTAGTGGCGCCGACCACGGCCGCCGAGGTCATGAACAACACGCGCGCCACCGGCTCGTCCGGGCGGCTGATAAAGACCAGCGCCGTGATCGCTTGCAAGATGAGCGCGAAAACGATCGAGCCCCAGTTGACGGCCAGAACGCCGCCCAGGGAATAGCGCCCTAACGTCACGGGCACATCGAGGACGGCGCCATCGCGCACGAGCGTGTAGCGCAGCGTCTGGCCGAACGCCCAGGGCGGCGCCGGTACGGCAGCGCCGGTCAATCGGCCGGCCAGGCTCTCGACGGTCTGGCCATCCACTGCCAGCAGCACGTCACCCGAGCGCAGGTTGCCCGGCCTCAGCGCCTCTAGCCGCAGCCCTCGAGTTGTGGATTGAATTACGCCAGGTGGCAGGCGCGCGCCGTCGGACGGCGTGACGAGGTGCAGCCCCACGAACGCCAGGAAGATCGTCCAGAGGCCGGCCGCGGTCAGCCAAAGCAGCCAGCGTGAACGTGAGGGTTTGCGCATGAAGCCTATTATAGGAATATCCGTGCGTGGCTCCTATACCGCAGCAACCGGGCCAGCACGGCCCCGCCGGCCGGGGCGATGAACTCGGCCAACTTCTCGGTCCCCGGCGGCACGCTCACATCCACGCCCGCCGCCGGCAGGGTGAAGCTGTGCAGGGTGGAGTCGTCGTTCTTCAGGAGCAGCCGCACCGTCACGCCAGGCTGCGCCTGGAGCGTGATGGGCGTGAACGCATAGTTCTTCATTTCCACAGTGATGGCGCCCGCTCTGGCCTGGGCCGACACCGAGGTGTTGTCGGCCAACGTGAGCGCCACCGAGAACACGACCGCCAGGCCTACGACGCCCAACAGACCGCCCAGCGCGCAGGTTTCGCCGCGGCGCGCCTCGGCCCGCGCGGCGCCGCCCATAAGGGACAATCCACCTCAGCGAGCCGCGCGGTTGGTCATGGGGCCGGGCTTGCCACGGGCGGCAGACTGTGCAGGTAGGAATACAGGTCGTGCAGGTCGGCGTCGCTGGTGGCGCCGCGCACCTCGTCCCAGGGCATGCGCGGCCGCTGGGTCCCGTCATTCAGCGTCTCGTCCGGCACCGCTGAGCCATCCGGCCGCCGGCCGGTGTTGAAGAAGGTCATAAACTGCGCCTCGGTCCAGCCAGGCACAATCTGGGTCAGGTTGGGGCCGGCCGGCGGGCCGGGCTGGCCGTTGTCCACCTTGCCTTGCAGTTGGTCGCCGTGGCAGTCGGCGCAGCCGATGATACTGACCAGGTAGTGGCCGTATTCGGGCGTGCCCGGCTGGGGCGCGGTCACCTGGCCGACCGGTGACTGCGCGGTCCGAAAATCGAACAGGCTCATAAAGATCGCGCCCAGCACGTTCCACCGATTCTCCGGCGTCGGCCCGCCGGTAGCCGGCTGTGCGCGCAGGTAGGCCACCACGGCCTGCACGTCGTCGTCGCTCAAGTTCCGCAGGTTCCCGGCCGGCATGATCAGCAGCGCGCGTCCGTCCTGATGCACGCCCTCGCGGATGGCGCGGATCACCTCGCCGTCGGTCCAGTCCTGGATATCGCCGGAGGGCGTCAGGTTAGGGGCGTAGAAGGTGCCCACCGGCGGAAACGGGAATTTCGCCAGGAAGTTCACGCCCGACAGCACCGGCCCGCCGTCGGGCGAATGGCAGCCGGCGCACACGTGAGCCAACTGCTCACCGCGCGCGATCTGCGCCGCCGTGCCGGCCACCTGCACGTCGGCCACCGGGTTGCGGTAGTGCTGGTTGAGCTTATAGAAGCCCACCAGCGCCAGGGCCAGCAGCGCCAGGGGGGCGAGGGTCAGCAGCCCGCCCAGCGCTGTCGCGCCCCAGCGCAGCAGTCCGTTCTTCAGCCGCCAGGCGCGGGTGGCCAAGAAGCCGAACACGGCCGCGAGCACAATCAGGACCAGGACGCCAACGAAATCGAACATGGGAACCTCTCCTCGGCAACAAGATACTGTCACTCTATCTGCCCGGTTGCGGATTGTCATGAGGCGCGGGTCCCAATTGGGGCGGGACATTGTGTCCCGTTCGCCGGCTAGGTGGGCGCGCACGCCCGCTGTCGGTTGGGGTGATGCCCGGGAGGGGCGTCAGTTTGTCAGCCAGCGGAAGCACCGCCGGATGAAGGGCTTGGCCTCTTTTTCGATGCAGTCGCCGTGGGCGATGATCAGCTTGTCGAAATCCCACGCCAGCACCTGTTCTAAGGATTGCCGGGCCAGCCTGCGGTTGACGAACGTCCAGCGCATGTCCAGCGGCACCCCGCCGTGTGGCGCGGCAACGCCTCCGAACCGCGCCATGGCGTTCTGCAGCGGCCTGCCCGCCATGGGCGGATCAACCTGAAGGATGTCATCTAGCATCGCCGTCTTGGCCCGGCGGTGATAGAAGATGACTTCCGAGAGCAGCGGGTTGCCTTTGAAGACAAGTTGCTCCAGGTCGTCCGCCCACGCGGCCGGCGGCTGATCGCTCAGGACGCCGGTCAAGGGCAGGTGGGCCGGCTTCAAGGTCATTGGCGTGTTTCGCGCCGCCCACAATTGGGCCTCGGGGAAAAGCGTGTGCCAGGCCTCCAGTCGCCAAACGTGTCTTGGTGTCGCCGCCACCAGATAACGCACCGGCCCCAACTTTGTGATTTGTTCCAGGGTCTCGAATGGGCTGGGCACGGGTGAGCTTACCCAGAGCGCGCCATCAGAGAGCTTGACGACCGTCATGCGCGTGGTAAAGGCGAAGCCCGTATCAAAGACGATCGGGCCGTCAACGATCCAGATGTTGGGCGCGAATTCCTGTAGACCGATCATGCTTGCTTGGCTATTTGGCTCGTCTCCCGCGAGCATCCTGGTGGCCTCAGTTTGGTTGAGTGGGCCGGCGTGCCGGACGGCTGGCTGCGCCGCCGCCGTATTCGCAACCCATCACCGCGCGTCGCTAGTGACGGGCGCCCATCTACTGGGGGAGCCTCCTGTTGGTTATGCGCCTCGTGGCCGCATGTGACCACTTTACGCGGAAAGGCGCGCGCTGTCATGGGGCAGGGGTCCCAACCCGGGAAGGACTTTCTGTCCCGCACGTCCAGAACTGACCAGTGGCGGTCACGGCTCACGGTGCGAGCACCCTGGCTGGCGCAGTAGAGCCCAGAAGTGGCTGCGGGCGCCAAGCGAGCGACACTGGCCTTCTGCGGGCGTACCGGCCGATAGCGCCGGCCGGCACTTGGCGCCTTCAGGCGTTGCGTGACCAAGGTTTTGCAGGCGGCTGCCAAGACCCCGCCGGCACTGGGCAGTTTCTGGCGCAGATACTCGGGATAGTCCCCACTTGCCCCACGCGCTGGGCGAGTGGCGTCATCGTGCCCAATTTTCCAAACAGGGCTTCGGCGTCGCCGCTGGTCAGGTGGGCCATCACATCGTTGCCTGCCGCGCGCGGCGTCCAGTAACCGCCCACGTTGCCCACCTGCAATTCCAGCGGAGGAATACTTTTGGCATTGTGGCTCGCCGGCCAATACAGGTGACCCTGCACCGCTACTTCCCCCGCGGCCGTGAGGTAGGTTTCATAATGTTCCCACACCGCATGGTAGCGCCCACCCGCCCTTCAATCTGCCCGGCCGCCACATCGTAGCGGGCCAACTCCATCGCCAGCAATTCCCGCTCCAACGCTATCACCCGCTCATGCATTTCATGCCCAATCTGCTCCAAACTCGGCGTGCCGTCTTGCCATGCCTGTTGGCGCGTGTGGACAAAGTACCCCAGTTGGTCCAGGGCGGCATTTTCTCGATCGCTCCAAGTGTGCGGCACTTCCATTGGACAACCTTCAGTTCAGACGGGATCCCTCGACCAAATCTGAATCTGCCTGGTCGGTTGCCCATTGTCAATTCAGCCGGCGGCGGCGCGCCCGCCGCTCAGTTCTTAGTGTGTCAATGGGTTCTCGAGATGCACCCTCCGCCCACCTGCCGATTGAGTGTCCGTCGCGTATTCATCGTACGATGCCTCCGGGTGTACCAGTGGGACGGGCGTATAACGGTTGGGGTTGTTCCCCTGCTCGTTTGGGCCAAATTCCCTTACTCGGTTTTGGCCCTTTTGGTTTCACCCGCCATATTTCGGCAGGTAATAAAAAAGAGCCCCAACCTGTTGGGGCTCTTTTGCGAATTTGTTCAATCAGAGGCGCCGGGCGGATTTGAACCGCCGAATGAGGGTTTTGCAGACCTATCCCTTTAGGGTGCTCGAAAATGAGTAATTTCGCGTAAGAGTGTTCCCAAACCGAGTAAGGGTCTACCGGTCTATGTAATTGTTCCCTTGCTCGGTCCATTCAACAGGTACTGGCTCAGTGTAAAGAATTCACGGCGCCTGTCAATAAGCCTTCCAAACCAATTCTTCGTAGCCTATTGTGATAGTCGTGCTTGTTCGTCAGGCTCTTACGCAGAAGCCGACAATTCGAACTCTTCCTCCTTATTAAGGCTGAATTTGCTGGCGTTCGTCCTGCCGGTTTTAGCTGGCATCTTGTGCAGCAAACAGCCGGATTCGACAGTCGGGATTGCTCGGTCGTCACTAGCGCGCTGTCCAAGGCAAATACAGCCGATAGTCAGCCACCAGGATCGTATAGGCCTGCACGGCGGGCGGCACGGGTGGGCGGTTGCCGGCGTTGTCCACGGCCAGGACCACGAACTCATACAGGCTGTCCGGGGTGCCGGTGAAGACGGCGCTGGTCGCCACCGTTTGGCTCTGCCAGAGGCCCCAATCGCCGTTGATGGCCACCCAGACGTCGTAGCCGGCGATGCCACTGTCCGCGTCGCTGCCGCTCCAGTTCACAGTGAAGGTGAGGCTGTGTGTGACGGTGGGCATAGTCGAAACCGTGGCGGTGGGCGGCACCGTGTCGAGCGTGTTCAGGTGGACGTTGGTGTCTATGTATGGGTTGTCGTCAAAGTACACCCGCGCCTGGGCGGTGGCGGCGGTGCCGGTCGGCTTGCCCGCCAGCGGCAGGGCGCTAAAGATCACCCAGCCCTCGCCGGCTCCCTGGTTGTCATTAGGCGGCAAGAAACCGAGCGGCAGCCAGGGGGCCGGCTGGCCGCCGGTGGCTGGGTCCAGGGTGGTGAACAGCCAGGTGAGTTGGCTGCCTTGCGCCGTCGCCGTCACGTGCACATCCACGCCCAGCAACGCCTCGGCCTCCACCACCTCGTTGATGGTGGCCTGCGGCTGGGCGAAGGCGCGGCTGGTGTCGCCGAAGCCGTAGCCCCAGACGCGGACGCTGGCCGGGTCCAGGTCGGGGTCGAGCGTGGTGGTCACCAGCACCACGCCAGCCGGGGCGGTGGCGGTGGGCACGTTCTCGAAGTGGATCGTGTAAAGCATTTCCTGCGGCGCCAGCCAGCCGGGATTGCCAAAGCCTACGGGGCCAGCGATCTCGTTAGGGTCGCCTGAGGTGCGCTGATCGGTGCTGTGATGGAGCCAGCGCTGATAGGCCTCTTGATTGAGCACGTCTTCGGGCTTGCGGCCCCTGGAATAGGCCCAGTGAACGACCCCATACGTCGCGCGACCGAGGGTGTTATCGCCAAGCCAGAAGGCAGCATCAACGGCGATATCCCCAAACGGAATGAACCCGGTCGCCGTCTTGGCCGTGCTTAGGTACATGTTCTGGAGCACCGTGGCCATGTTGTCGTCGGTAGGTTGCTTGTTGTAGTTCTCGACGTCGTTGGCGAAGGTCGTCACGCCTTGGTAAGCCTCTACCCCCGTGCTGAGGACGTCCAGCCCGGTGCCAAGGACCTTGAGGGGCCCTTGGGCGACGCGCCATTTCGCTCCCTGCACGGCCAGCTTTTTGGCGCGGGCCAGAGACTTCGCCTGCAGTTTGGCAATTTTGGCCTCGCTTTCGAAGGCAAGTACGGGGGCGCTGTGCCTGATGTCGGCCACGCTGGCGGTCCCGAATTTCTCCAGCCCAGCAATCTCTGTTGCATTGCCACGTTTCATCGCCCACAGTGTGCCATCCACCGGTACTTCCATCGCGTCAACCACATGGCCGGAGAATGACAGCCATTCTTCGACCGAAGTTGGCCACAGCCCATCGGGGTCGGTAAAGTTCATGGGACTGTTGCCGGCATACCGGTACAGGTTTGTACTCAAGACTTCGCTCGGTTCCTCGCTGATAAAGCGACCGAGGCTGGGGCTATAGCCGCGCAGGCGAGACAGAGTCAAGCCGGCGGCGCGCAGCATGCCCCACTTGCCGCCGAACTGGAAGGGATTGGCGAGGCCTTCGGTGGCGTTGGCGACCTCGCCGAAGGGCAGGTAACGATAGGTGTTGATCACCGCGCCGGTGGGATCGGTGAGCAGCGCGGTGTTGCCGGTCGCGTCGAAGCCATAGTAGGCGGCGTTGCCGCCGGCAATGCGGCTGACCAGGCCCTGCCCGTGAACATAGCGGGCGATAAGCGTGCCCGCGCCGTTGTACTCGGCCAGCACATCGCCCATGCCGGTGGGGTCCACCAGGTACTCGGTGCGCACGCCGTTGCGGGTGGCGGCCACGCGGTTGCCGAGCGCGTCGTACTCAAAGGTCCAGGCCTCGCCGGGCGCGTTCATGGCCGTCAGGTTGCCATCCGCGTCCCAGGTGTACGTCGCGCCGTCATGAGTGAGCGTGTTCCCATCGGCATCGTAAGTCAAGGGGCTGCCGCCAACGTCTGTGTATTGATTGAGGGCGTTCGCGCTATAGGCCGTCGGCACGGCATTGGTGGTGGTCTGGGTGCGGTTGCCGGCGGCGTCGTAGGTATAGGTCAGGGTCGGGCCGCCCGGCAGGGAAGCGGAGGTGAGCTGTCCCACGGCGTCGTATCCGAAGCTGGTCGTGCCCTCGGTTGTGGTCTGAGTGATCCGCCGCCCAAGCGCGTCGTAGGTGTAGACGAACTCGCGCAGCAACGCATCGCCGGGACCGAGGAGGGCGATGCGCGTGACGTGGCTGCTCGCATCGAATTGGTAGGTGGTGGCCGTATTGTTGCCGTTTTGGGCGCGCGTCAAGCGCCCGGCGGCGTCGTAGGTGTACTCCACCAGGGTATTCCCGCTGTTGCGCACGCGCCACAGCCGCCCCGACGGCGCGTAGTCGTAGTCCAGGCTGAAGCTACTTTGATCGCTCAGGTGGGCGATGCGCCCGGCGACGTCGTACTGGTAGTTCACATAGCGGCCGTTCGGGTAGGTGATGCGCGTGAGGCGATCACTCCCGTCGTAGGTGAGGGTCAGCGTCAGGCGGGCTGTGGCACTGACCTCCACCGTCTGCGTTAAGTTGCGGTGGGCGTCGTAGTCAAACAGGATGTAGTGGCCGTCGGGGTAGTCTTTGCGAGTAAGCAGGCCCGTGGCGTTATAGGTTAACCTCAGCGTCTGCCCCCGGCGGTCAGTGACCTGCACCGGCTGGCCCACCTGGTCATAATCAAAGTTTTCGGCCGTGCCGTCGGCGCGCTCAATTTCGACCAGGTTGGCATGCGAGTCGTAGTCGAAGCGCGTAACGTTGCCATTTGGGTCACTGAAACGCGCCAGGAGACCAGTGTCGAGGGTGTAACCCATTTGGGCAGTCTGGCCGAGGCTGTCGGTGACGGCGACGGGGCGCCCGCGGACATCGTAGGCGATGGCTACGGCGTTGCCGGCATACTCCCGGCCGGTGAGGCGGCCGGCGGAATCATAGGTGTACTCGCCGGTCTGGCCCAGCGGGCTGGTGAAGGCGGCCGGCCCAAAAAGGCCTCGCTCCTGCGTGACGCTCTGCCCGAGGGCATCGGTGATCGTGGTTTCGCCCGTCACGGCGTCGTAAGCGAGATTCAACACTTCAGCGGCGCCGTTCAGGCTTTGCTGCGTGAGCCGGCCTTGCGCGTCATAGCTGAAGTGGGCGGCATTGCCGTCTGGGAAGATGATGCGGGTGACGGCGTGGCGGCGATAGACGTCGGTCGCCGTGCTGTACTCGAATTGGATGGTGCCGTTCGGGGCGTTGACGGCAGTGAGCAGGTCGCCCGCCGGGTTGTAGGTATAGGTCGTCACCCGCCCAACCGGGTCGGTGACACTGGCCAGGCGCCCCTGGCCGTTGTAGGCGAAGCTGACCGTGTCGCCGAGGCTGTCGGTGTAACTGGTGAGCCGGCCGCCGGTGTAGCCGGCAGTGAGGGTGTTGCCGCTGGCATCTTTCACAGAACCGAGCCGGCCATCGGGCAGGAAGATCATTCGAGTGCCGTCGGGCTCGGTGAGGGTGACGATGCCGCCGGCCGCGACCAGCACGGCGTTGTCGCCCGGAACGCCACGCCAGCCGCCGTTGGGCTGCGCCAGGAAGGGACGCGAGGCACTGCCGAGTTTGAGGAAATAATCTCCGAAGCCGTCGGTTTCCAGGTGAATGTTGGTTGGGTCGGGCAGGCCGTAGCCAAGTGCGCCGAGGTACTGGCGCTGGAGCACGCCCGAGTCTATCCGCCAGCCCAGGGCGGAGGCGATAAGGGTGTTTACGTCCGCGGTGCGCACGCCCTGCCGTGCGAGGCGCACCGCCTCGGCTGTCAGCCAGTCCAGGTAGCCCTGGGTGAAGCCATTCAGCCCAAGCTGGCTGGGATTGGTCAAAGTAGCCCAATCCGCCTCCGAGACATGATCTGGGCGGAAAAGGGCCAGGGGCGGCAAGTGGTGGGTCGGCCCACAGACGATGTTCATCTCGGGCCAATGCGGCTCGCAGCGCATGGTTTGCATGTAGCTCAGATCGAGCGGCACGGCGACGTGCGTGCCCCCGGTAATAGGCTGGGCCAGCACCAGAATGCTGCCCGTGGCGCCCTGGGGGATCAACTCGAGCGGTCCCTCGCCCTGATTGGTGATAAACAACTCGAGATACTGGCCGCGCGGCGCCGGGTCAGCTGGGAAGCGGAAGCGGGCATTGTCCGAGGTCAATAGCACCTGCTGGGGGGTGAGGTCGCCGCAATGGTTTTCCCAATTGACCGTTACCGGAAATTCCCGCCCAGAGCGCACAAATTGCGGCGCATCAAACGAAACGTTCAACTCGCACGGCGGCCGGTCGTTGGCCGGCGGGGCCCCAAGCTGTATCTGCCAGCCGGCCGTCAGGCCATCTGGCAGGGCGACGGTTTGAGCGCCCTCGTGGACCTGCACATCGAAGGTGCCGCCACACGGCAAGACGCAGCCGCTGGGGTTATCCCAGTTGGCGTGCACGTTGGCGCGCAGGGTGTTCTCGTCGAGGAAGCGCACGCCATCTAGTTGGACTTCGTTTTCGGGGTCGAGCAGGCTGACGGTGGTGGCCGGCGTGAAGCCCGCGCCGCGGATGGTCACGGAGACCGCCCGCGTCCAACCGTGATAACCCAGATCAACCACGTCAGGCGACACGGAGTCAAGGGCGAGCGGCTCCGGCAGGGTAAAGGTCTGAGCGGTGAGACTGAACAGATTCGGTCCGATATTCTGCGGCTTGACCCAGACGTAGTGTGGCACGGGCGGCAGATTCTTAAGCCGCAGCGTGGTGGCCCCCGCGCCCGACCAGGTGCGGTAGGCGTAGTCGTTGGGCGTGGGGGCGTTGAGGGCGCGCACTGAGAGCAGCCAGCCGCCCTCTGGGGCATCGAGCGAAAGCAGCACGTTTCCGCCGGCGGAAGGCGTGAATTTATACAACGCGCCCCGCGGCCAGGGGGCTTGCCCCAGGGTGGTGGTATTCATGGGCAGGGTGGGCACCTGCACCAACACCGGCCCGGAGGCGCCGGTGTTGGTGGTGCGGTCCGCGTCGCCCGAAGTGTAATTGTGGTCGGCTACGGCCAGGACGAACCAGGGCCGCTCGGCGACGTTGGGCACCGGGACATTGAGGCTGGCGGTGTAGCTAGCACTGGGTGCGAGGCTGCCGGCGTGGAACTGCGTCCCTAGCAAGATATCGCCGGAGTCGTAGTCCTGATCGGCCGAGAAGTAGAGGGCGTCTTCCCAAGCTGTGGCGCTGGTGGCCTGCGCGCCGGTGTTCGTGACCACGTAGGAGACGGATAGATTGTCGCCAGGATGCCACGGTCCGGCGGCGGCGCTGACGGTCGTGACCAGGTCAGGCCCATCTCCGGCCACGCCCTCGTCCCACGGCGCGAAGAGGACGTAGTCGTCCACCCCGAGACCCAGGCCGCTGGGGTTGCTCGTTGCGTTGAAGGGGCCGCTCGGGTCGTCCCAACTACTGAAGCGCGCGTCAATGGGGGTTGCCAGCACCCCTACCGGCAACCCCGGGTTGTAGTCAATCCCGTAAGCGTTATCGCGATAGACGTTGTGGTCAGCCTGCATCGCCTCGATCTCGGCATCTACCGTAATGGCGGTGTTCTGATTGTGCTCGAGCACGCAGTGGGTGATCTGCACGCTGCCCGTGGTCTGCAGCTGGACCGCCGAATTGCCGCCGTAGCCCGCGTACCGCACCACGCAGTTGTCCAGCAGCAAGTTGGCGCCTGTGTAGCCGACGACGATCCGGCCCCACTGGCCGGGTGCGGGGCTGGCGTTGGCGGTAGTAAAGATGATTGGTTGGCTGGGGGTGCCGTCGGCGATCAGGCTGCTCCCATCTGACACGGAGAGCTGCTTCTGCGCCTCGAAGGCCAGGGTTGTACCCGGGGTGAGCGTGACCACCGAGCCGGCATTGATGCCTGGGTCGCCCAGCAAAACGATCGGAGCGCCATTCAAACCGCCGCCTTCGAACGTCAGGTGGTCGCCGGCCGTGCCGCCGCCGGCCATTTGCCAGACGTTGGCGCCATTGCCCGCGAAGGTCACGTTTTGCAGGTGGGGGCTTACCCGGTCGCCGCTATACATGGCCGCGCCGGCGTTGTCGTGAATAAGCACGTTGCGCAGCGTGGGCGCCATACCCCCCAGCCCGTCGAGGCGCACGCCGTCATGGAGTCCATGATGGATAGCACAGTCTTCCAGCAGCACGTTGGGGCTGTCAATCTCAATGTTCCAAGACCACGCGCCGCCCCCGCCGTAAGCGAGGTCGCAGTGCTGCAGGGTGGCTGCGGCGCCGCTCTGGATAAAGATGCCCTGCCAATCACCGGGGCCGGGCGAAGCCGCCGCGCTGGTGATGGTGACGGGCTGAGCAGCGGTGCCGGCGGCCACCAGCTGGGTGCCGCTCGACACCTGAAGGTAAGCGCCGGTTCCGAGTTTGAGAGTCGTGCCGGCTGTGAGCGTCAGCTGGGTGCCGGCCGACAACTGCAGGTTGCCGCCCTGGAGCGGGGCGCCGTTGAGGCCAGCCCCATTGATGGTTACGTTGCCCCCGCCGGTGGTTTGTGTTTCCCAGGTCAGGGCATCCAGGCCGTTGCCGCTCAGGGTGAGATTGTCCAAGACAGCGCTGATATCGAGTCGGGTCATGCGGATGGCGGCCATGCCATTGTTGCTGATCGCCAGGTTGCGCAGGGTGGGCGTGGTGCCCGGGTCGCCCCACAGCCGGATGCCGTCGCGCAGGCCGTCGTGAATGGCGCAATCTTCGACGACCACGCTCGAGCTGTTGATCTCAAGCTGGCTCCAGTGGCCGCCGCCGGCCCCATGGCTGAAGTCGCAGTGCTGGAGCGTGGCGGCGCCGTAGACGACCAGGTCTTGCCAATCGCCGGGCGCCGGGCTGCCGGCGCTGGACGTGAAGCTGATGGGCTGGCCGGAGGTGCCCGTGGCGGTAAGCACGCCGCCCGCCTCGACTCTCATCCATTGGTTAGCGTCGAACTTGACGACCACGCCCGGCTCGATGGTCAGCGAGCCGCCGCTGGCGATGTTGACGAGGCCCTGCACGATGTAAGGGCTGCCGGCCAGGTTCCAGGTGACGGCGGTGGTGATGTTTTGGCCGGGGACATTGGTGTCGCGCGGGAGCGCGGCCCGTGCCGCCGGCAATAAGCCGGACGGAAACAACAAACTGGCAATACAAGACAGAAGGACCAGGCGCTTCATCTCAAGTTCCCTCTTACGAACAGACAGTTGATCTCTCAGAGTGTTGGCCCGCCTCCGGCCGGCGGGACGGTCAATCCGTCCCCAGGCGCATCGCTGGTGGTGGGCGTCGCGGGCATGTCGGCCGGCGGGGCCAACCCGTCGGCCACCTCGGCGAATAGCGCATTCAGCAGTTCAGGCGCATTCGCAAAGGTTCGTTCCCGGTCGTGGAGCACGGCTCGCAGCCGGCCGCGCAGGTTTTCGGGGTCGTCCCCGTCAATCAGTAGGGTTAAGAGAAAGGACAAGGTTTGACGCACAGCCAGCTCCGCCGTGCGCTTACCCTACCGAATCGGTTTGACAATTAACTGACAAGCTCAGTCGCGCAGCGAGGCGGCCAACTGTTGTAGGTCTACGCGCGGGGAAATATGCAGATCTTGCCGCAAGTTTTGCTCGAGGGTCAGATAAAGGCGCAGGGCGCCCGGACGGTCGCCCGTGGCCAGGCAGGCTTGCATGCCGGCCAGCGCCGCGTCTTCGCGCCAGGGGTCAAGGCCAAGCAAGCGGCGGCTGGTTTCCAAGGCCAGGTCGTAACGCTCGGCCGCCAGGTAGGACTGGGCCAGGCGCAGCAGCCCGGCCTGATGCAGCAGGGCCAGGCGCTCGCGCGCCGCGGCAGCCCAATCGGCGTAACGGTCGGCCGGGAACAGCTCGCCGGCGTAAGTTTGCAGCGCCGCCTCCAGCTCGGCCGCGCGCGTTTGGGCGGCGCCCTGCTGAGCCGGCTCGGTCTGGAAAGGCGGATCCGGGTCGCGCAACAGGGGGGCCAGGGTCTGCTCGAACTCGACGAAGTCCAATTGTGAGCCAGGCGGCAAGAGCAGGGCAAGCGTGTCGGCCGTGGCAGCCAAGTAGCGCGAGGGGAAGCGGTCGGGCAGGTCGGGCTCCAGGATCCGGCGGAGCGTGGAAGTGGCTTGATAGAGCAGGGATTGCGCGGCCTCCGGCTCCTGGTCAGGCCACAAATGTTCCAGCACTACCTCGCGGGCAGCGGAGTGGTTGGGCTGAAGGAGCAGGAACCGGAACACCTCGCCCGCGCGGCGGCGCGCCCAACTGCGGTCGGGCACCTGGCGGGCGCCCTGGCGCACCGTGAATTGGCCCAGGCCGCGGATGTGCAAGGAGCGTGGCGGAACCGTTTCGAGCCGCGCCAGGAGCTGCTCAGCGGCGGCGCGCACAGTTGAGTCGGCGCTGCGGCTGTACGCAACCAATGAGGGGAAGGCCAAATCTCGTTCATTCTCTAATACAAAGCCCAACTCGCGGAATTGGATCAGCCGGGCGACTTCCAGCCAGGTGGACTCGGCCTGGGGGGCGCCGGTGGCTTGCTGCGCGGCCGCCAGCAGGAGCGTGGCTTCGGCCAACCCAACGGCGTCGCCCAGTTCCTGGGCGATGTGTTGGGCGGCGGCCCAGTCGGCCATCGCTCCGGCCTGGTCGCCTAGCGCCCACGCCGCCCGACCATGTTCCGTGAGGGCCGTTTCCTCGCCCAGGCGAAAAGGTTTCCGCCGCGCCTGATCAATCGCGGTGGCGCTCCAATCGAGCGCTTGAGCCGGCTGTTCGCGCGCGCGCCAATAGGCACTGAGGGTGGTCAGCACCGTGGCCCCGACGAGCGAGTCGCCGGTCGCGTCGGCAATCGCCTTGGCGCGTTGCAGCCATTGGTCGGCCTGGTCGAAATCTTCGTTCAAGATGGCCAACCGGGCGGACAGATTGGCGAATTGACCGGCTTGCCAACTGCCCGGTGGGACAATCTTAGCCAGCTCGGCCAACGCTTGGCGAGCGCGCTCCCGGTCACCCATCCGCACGGCAATAATGGCATGGAAGGTGACGTGCGACATGATGGATAAGCCGAGCGCACTGTACAGCCGGCGGGACTCGTCTGAGGTGTCCAGCGCCAGAGCGTATTGTCCCCGCATCCAGTAAACCATATGCCCCAGATTAATCAGCACCAGGGCGCGGCCATAGTCGTAGCCAAGCTCCAGGCTTAGATCCTCGGCGCGGCGATAGTGGGCTTCACCGGTCTCAAGTTGTCCGGCGGTCGTGGCACAGAGACCCAGGATTAGATTGGACCATACGCTGCTATAGCTGGCCGGCGCCAGATTGAGCGACTGGGAGGCTAACGATTCTGCTTCGTCAAATCTGCCCATGCGATAGCGGAGCAAGGCGAGCTGGCTGAGGGCATCGGCGCGGTCAGCCGGGCGCTGAGCGGCCTCGAGCGCGCGGTGAGCGGCGGCCCAAGCCAAGTCATAGCGGCCGCGCTGTTCGTAGGCCCGACTTTCGGCCAGAGCCAATTGAATATGCTCTTCGAGGGTTAGGGTTTCCCGGCGGCCGGTGGCTACAGTCGGCTGACGCAGCTTCTGCCATAAGTCAGCCAAGTAAGGCCGGCCGCGGAAGGCGCGTTCCCATTCCTGTGAGGTGAAAGGTTGCGATGGTGTGGACACCCGACAGACCTGCAGGAAACTTGGCCTGAGCATCGGCGCTGCAAACGACGCCTCGATTTCGCGCGCAGGGCGCTCACATGTTAACGCAAAAGCGAATTTAGGTAGCGGTCAATCTTGAACTGCCGTTCGATCGTCCCTGGAAGTCTCTTATTTGCTCAGGCCGAAAGTCCCTCATTCGTACGAGCCTGTTTACACAACTGCCCACGATTTCTGGCGACAAGCACCGATGGAAACACATCGCAGAACAACGGAGCCAGCGCATAGAACTTTGACACGGCGCGAGCAAAGGTGAAATGAACCCTTAGTCGCGCTGCCCGTAAAGTTAATCGAGCGACATGCAGGCATAAAAAAGCCCTGGAATTCCAGGGCTTTTCGATAGACAGAGGCGCCGGGCGGATTTGAACCGCCGAATGAGGGTTTTGCAGGTCGTGATACAGGTGTTCTACGGCCCCTCATTCGACCTTGCCCAAATTCCGACTAAGGGTCTTCGCTTCGCGGTCAGTGTTTTCTCGTTGAGAACCTCATCCGCTTTCGGTGGCGCCAGTCAATAGACGTAAACGGTGTGATGCGCGTGTACTCGCATGTGAACAAATGATAATACGGCATAAGCCTGGTTGGCAAGGGTCGCGCGCTGCGGGCTCGCAGCCTGCCATCCGCGCTTGGTTAATGGGATTGCCCTCCGGGGGGCGACCGCGCGGGGCAAGCCGGGCAGCGACTTGGGTAGGCGAAGGCTCAATGTGCTCATGGCCATGCTCGGCTATTTCCTCACTACTCCTGCCACGTGACGATGCAAGTATTAGCTGACCGATGTTGGCAATGCAATCAGTTCGAACCTGCACCGGGCGCTTGGTCGGCGGCCTTAAGGCCGGCAATGGCTTCAGCCGTGTTGGATTCGGCTAACACAATCAAGTGACTTACGGCCCTGGAACAGCCCACGTACAGGATGGTTTCGAGATCTAAAGCGGCTTGCTCATCAATCTCCGCCAGGATGACGACCGGGCTCTCAAGGCCCTTGAAAGAATGGACTGTGGTGCAGTAGATGTCAGCCCCACCGGCAGCCCATTTATCGGTTAGCCTGAAGTTGCCTAATGACCCAAACCGCCAAAGCACGCTACGCGCTGCTGCGCGGGGCGTTAGAACCACGATGTCTTCAGGCGAGACGTTCTCCTGGCTGACCAGTCGGTGAAGCGCCTGGCGCAGTAACTGTTTGAGCGCGTCGCCGTCCGCGTACGCGTGTACCTCTACGGGCCGGCCAATCGGCCCAAGGGCCGCAGGTATGGTGCCGGATCGGTAGTAATTCATGACCATCTTGTGCACCTGCTGCGTGTTGCGCAGATTGCGCGAAAGTGGGAATGGCAGGAACTCTGTCGGGATACCTCCCCCTGAGTATAGCTTTTGATTGTCGTCATAAAACACGAATAGAAAACCATTCATGGTATCGCGCAAGAAACTCTGCAACGGCACCCACCAATGCTCGCGGAAATCTTGCCCTTCGTCTACGATAACGGCGTCAAACTTGGGGCCTAATTTATCAATAGCCCCCATGAGTAGATCCGGCAATCTGTCTTCAAAGAAGGCTTGATCTGAAGGGGCAGGGCCGATTAACAGTCCGGCCTGCCGACACCACTCCAGTGCGATGGCATGAAAAGACGCAACTTCGACACCAGGGATATCGGCGAGACCGTTTGCTAGGTTGTCGGCCAGATGGCGGTTGTAACAGGTGAGCAAGACGTGCGCACCCTGTTTGCCCAACCGTATCGCCTTCTCTACAGCCAAGGTAGTCTTGCCAGATCCAGCGCAGCCGGATACCGCGGCGCGTCGTGTTCGTCCAAGCAGATCCAAAATGTGAAACTGATCTTCGGTTAGCCGCCGAATCTCGGTCTCATCCTCTTGAATAATGGTGGCGAGGCTCAACCGCAGTTCCCAAGATGGGCTGAGAATTCGCGCAATGGCCTGCAGGCCGGCCTCGCCCAGAGTGCTTATCGCTTCGGTCTGGCCGTGCCAATGCGCAAAGGCCGCTTGCACCCAGGCCAATACATTCGCCATATCGCTGGCATCCAGGATGATTTCGCGTGGTGCATCGAGGCGTAAGCTCCCCTTGACATCTACATCGGGAAATGCGACCGCATGGCCCATTGATAGCCAGCGACTGCTGAAATATGGGTCGCCCTTCAAGAGCTTCTGCAAGCTGTACTTGTTGTTCTTGGCCTGGTCGAATGGATCTTTGATGGATGCAGACCCACTATACCAATGCGCCTGGAGGCCATCGTATCTAATCAACCCGCCTTTGACCTCAATGACCATGATGCCGAGATTGGGATGGGCAAGCAGAAAGTCTGCTTCGCCATCGCTTGCCCCGTAGCGGACATCGGGCACCTGCCAGCTCACACTATGAAATACATGGAATTCAGCTGGGAGCTGCGTGGCAAACCGCCGATACAGTTCCTTTTCGGCGTTGCTGAGCGTTTCTGTGCGTAGTCGTTCAGGATACATGCGGGCCATATTGCATCCCTATTTATTGGTAGGTTCGAGCAGGCTAGACGCTTCGAGGATCCGTCCTAGATAGTCACGGGCCCGGCTCCTTTTCAGTTGGTCATGGAAAGGCTGGTTGCGAAAATTCCGGAGGCACTCATAGCAGCTCGTATCTTCGCCACAGCATTCGCGCGCCATGCGCGTCCAGGCCGCTTTCAGGGTGGCTGGCAGTTCTTCGGAGATGCGTCGAACGTGACCAGCGCCACCCGGCACATTGTCGTAGAGAATGAGCGCCGGGATCGGGCTGTCAGAATGCCGATAAACGGTGCCGTCCAGATCGTCGCGCCTGATGCCTAACGCATCGCTCGCGCCTTCCAGCAGGGCGTACATGGTGGAGTACCACAGGGTATAGTCGGGGTCGTTCGCCAGGAAGCCTGTGAAGCGCAATTCGAGCACATCGGTCCCAAATTCGTGGCCCAGATGGCGTGTGCTCGTGAGGCCACTACATTCGTGGCCAGTCTTTGGGTTTTTGTGCGGTTTTGGTTTCTGCCTGCGTTGGCCTATCACGATAAAAGGCACTGGCTCTGCAAATCCACACGTGAAGCAAACGCGAAAACCGCGGCCCAATGGACCAGCATTAACAAGCGCCAACCAACCATAGCGGCTATACCGCTGCCAGAGCTGCACGGCGTCACTTGAGAGCGCGGCCACCGGTTGCGGATCAGTCTGGCCCTGTGTTGCGCCCTCCGGAAGGCGGTAATCCGAGAAATATACGCGAGACGAATAAAGCCGTTGCGGGCGAGACTCACCAGAAAGCCTCGGCTCCTTATACTCGGCTAGGAAACCAAACTCGGGGCGAATAAACTGCCCGGCAAGGCGGCGTCCTTGTGCGAGGTTGCCGCCACAAGCAACGCAGGTGCTACCGAGCTCCTGTTGGCCACTCTGGAAACGGCTGCAAATCGGGCAGACAACATAAAACCGCTCGTCCCACATGCGATTGGGCGGGCGATTAATTCCGCCACTTACCCAAACCCGCTTCGCAGCAACAACCTCACCACCAGGCGCATATTCAGCAATGGCAATCCGCAGATCTCGTTGCAGTTCAACGCGCTGTGCTTCGGGGTACTCCAGATGGTTGGTCCGCAACTCAACAACATCCGTAGGAAAGCCATACTTCGGGAGAATGCTACGCGAACCCAAGAAACCGAGCAGTGGCCGACTGCGTACGGTGCGGATTACCTGTTGAAAATGCCTTGCTCGACCAAATTCCTTCTTATCTGCTGCCTGAGAAATTGCGGTCTCGAGTTCCGTCAAATCATTTATAACCTCTTCAACGACGCGATCCAGGAGGCCGGTTTTTTCGTCAGTCCAGAGATGGTCAATCCACCCCCATCCAGCCGTAGCCAATTCCGCACGAAGATCCTCGCGATCAGGAACGATCCGCTGAATTGCGGCCGAGACAGACACTGGCAGCGAGGCCACGAACTCACGCAACAGGTCAGGCCCAGAGAGTTGCCCATCTTCTGGTGCAAAAAAGTCACCGACACTCATTGAAGCGCTCGCGCCGAATTCGCGACCAAACGTATCCTTTGCCCAACGAAAAAATGCGGCGAACAATACCGAGTGCATGTGGCGCCGTATGATTTTTTCATTGGCAACCGCAATGACCGGGGGTTTGATCTTGCCAGCTACCATGCGAGCCGGATCACTGAAATACGTCAGGTCATGGGAACGCCGCTGCGCAAAGGTCAGCGCGATGGCGGCAGTGTCAGTTCGCCGACCCGCCCGCCCAGCGCGCTGGACATAGTTGGCCGTCGTCGGTGGCACGTTTCGCATTAATACGGCTTGGAGCTCGCCCACGTCAACACCCAGTTCGAAGGTGGTTGAACAGCTAAGCGCATTGATCTCACCATTCACGAACCGATCTTGAATTCTTGAGGCAGCCTTGCTTTCCCACTGAGCGGTATGCTCTTCGGCTGACAGTGGCACGGGCAGAAGGGCTTGGTATAGGTGACGGTAGTGATTGTCACCCCAACCTGGCTCCGCAGTATTGATTGGTTCCAGTTGGCCGGTACACCCATAAGTTGTGCAAAGGCCACGGAGGTCTACGAAGCTAATTGCTCGGCATCGCGAGCAACGATAGACACGCTGGATAGAGGCGGGCGATGGGACGAATTCATAGAGTGCATGGTTGACACGAAACACAGGAGCTGCGAGTTGATGTTGCTCGGCCACCAAGTGCTCGCGCCAGATGCCGTTTGGATCCGAAATATCGCGCCAAATTCCTAGAAGCGCCATGGTCGCGTTTGCTTCGGCGTCATCGGGGGCCATCCCCGACAACTCGAGCAAGCGCATAAGGATGTCGCGACGACGATTGTTGCCTCGCTTTGGCATCCAGCCGAGGACGTGTTGCTTCGCCAGTGCATCGCCTCCACGCACATAGAAGGCGCTATTGCGTGGCGCAAACATCTCGTCACGAGGGTCTACGTTCGGTGGAAATGTGAGCGCTCCCTGATGCCTGAGTGTGTCAATCAGGAGCACTTGAAGCAGCCAAGCCTCTTCCGGCGTCAGGTTCCACGGTGATGCGAGAAGTGGGGCAGGGGGCTGCCAGCCACGGGGGCGAACGAGCCGAAATTGGAGCAGGCCAAGCCCTTCCAGGCTGATACGGTGATCCCAAGCGATAAGCTCTTGCATGAGCCAGGCGGCCATTAGACGTTGCTTTTCATCGTATCCCTGAGTCTGGCTAAAGAGCCCTGCCTCCTCGGCCCGCGCAACCAGCCGCACGACCATATCCTGTAGCCGCAATTGACCCTGTTGACCAGGCGCATCTTTGGACAGGGTCTGCAAGATTAGTCGACGCCGCAGTACCTGACCGTAAGTGCGCTCCAGGTACGGGGCAAAAAAGGCAGCATCCTGCCGGCTATCTGCGAACGTAAGCAATTTCCGCCCTTGACCTGGTAGGTTTTGGGCCCGCTTTTCCCGGGAGGGCGGTAATTGTTGATAGAACGCAGTGGCCAGCACGCTAACTGGGGCATCCTGGCCAGTAAGCAGCCTGTAAACAGCGCCGGAGCTGTTTCGGGTACCGCAGGCGACACAGCGCCGTAGCTCGGCCTTCTGGTTAATGTCCACATACTGAACTCGGATTCGCCTGACAGAAGCCGCACACGTGCACTTGGTCTCAGTTTCATCAGCTGGCACCGCTAAGCCACAGCCAAGGCACAAGGTGTAGGGGGCGACAAGCTCTTCTTTGATTGCCTCGATATCTTCCTCCTCGGCGACAGCTTCATCCTCGTCCAAGCGCGTGATCTGCTCGGAAAGCACGAAATAGATCGGCGCCTTGCGAGATTCGTCGAGTGGTACCGGACCGGTGAGCTGGCGCAGATAGAGCTTTTCTGCGGGCTCGTCGTCCTTGGGTTTCAACTCGCCGACGAGATATGCGGTTCCGCAGCGCGGGCATACCCCTAACTCGAACACCTGGCTGTTGCAGTGCGGACAGCACTCCTGACGAGAAAGAAAGAGCCGAGGCTGACCGGACTCAGCATGAGCGGCAGTGTTCAGACAAGCAAAGGCACCCTCGAGCGCTCTCGCAAAAATGTGATAGCGGGCCGGCAACAGGGGATGGCTGTCAGGGCCGGGTCTCGCG
This sequence comes from Anaerolineales bacterium, assembly GCA_020850595.1. Classification (GTDB taxonomy): domain Bacteria; phylum Chloroflexota; class Anaerolineae; order Anaerolineales; family UBA6663; genus JADZEK01. Next base: position 10,632 of record JADZEK010000160.1, on the reverse strand, counting down.
CGAACAGCCAGATTCACGAGTTCCACCAGGTGCTCCGAGGCGGCTGGCGTATCCGGGAACATCCGGGCCGCCAACTCGGTCAAGAATTGAGGGCGCTCGCCCAGCGCCTGATGCAGTGCGCGGACACGGGTATCACCACGTAGCAGCTCAAACAAAGCAGCATCCGTCGTGGCATCACCGATCAGCTTGTCAGCGATTTTGTCAACCTGACTGGCCATTGCATCGGGGACAGCGTTGGCTCGAGCAGCCGCAGTCAGTTGGGTAGGAATAGGCTGCCCATTTGGCTCTGCTGTGATAGCCACGTTCAGTGATTGGTACAGCGTTGGCGAGCCTTCTCCCCAAGCGACATCGCTCGTGCGTAGTTGCGCGCGGGTTGCCTGAACGACATCCTGGCACGCTGGGTCATCAGAGAGCCATTCGAAAGGCTCGCCGAACAACTCGCTGGCGAATTGGACAACGCGTGGAAAGTCCTCTTGACCGCGCCCGAGAGTGGCGCTGGTCGCCATGATTTGGAGGCGACCAGGTTGACTCTGCACCACGCGGTCCTTTAGCCGGCGCAGCAGCATCGCGATTTCAATGCCAGACGCCCCATCATAAACATGTGCCTCATCAAGGACAATAAAGCGCCAGTGCTGCGCAGTCGCGCCGTCGAAGAAGGCCGTATCTCGCGGACGCAGCAGCAGGTACTCCAACATGGCGTAGTTGGTAGCCAGCAGATGAGGTGGCTCGGCTTGCATCTCCTCCCGAGAAATGAGCTCGTGCTTGAGCAAGGGCTCTCGTGGAAATTGTTGCCGAAAGGTGCGTTCGGCGTCGGGGCGTCGGTCCTCGGTCTCACCAATGTACCGGCCAAATGTTATCTGTGGGTACTGTCTCAAGACCTGCCGCAAGCGCTTCATCTGATCGTTGGCGAGCGCATTCATTGGGTACAGCAGCAAGGCCCGTATGCCTGGCTGTGATAAGGTTCCAGCGCGGTCTTCGCGAAGGAGGTGATCTAGAATTGGAATAAGGAAGGCCTCGGTCTTACCGCTGCCGGTACCGGTTGACACGACGACGTTGCGACCAGCACGCGCCTTTTCTATGGCTTGCTGCTGGTGCAGGTAGAATGGGCGATCAAACGGCAGCGCCTCGGAAGTGAGCTTGGCGAAATCTCGATGTAGTACGCCGGCGTTCACAAGTTCGTGAATGCTCTGCCCATTCTGAAAAGGCTGCGCCGCTTCCAGCAGTGGCCCTTTCACAAGTAGATCAGGCTCTTCGAGCGCCTTCCAAAACTGCTCACGCAGGTCTGGGATTTGAAAGGGGTAAATCGTCTTCAAATACCGGAGGTAGGTGTCGCGGATGGCGTCAGTAGTCTCAAGCGGATGAAGTGGAATACCCATTCGGCTGGCCTCGGCTAAGCCCATTGGTTGCTGGGTGCTCGGAACGAGAAGGCTAATTTGCGGTCGCTTAGTATCAGACTCGGCTCTGGTTCGGGGGCCACGGATCCGCCGATACCACTGTAAACGTCGGCTGCATCCGTCCAATGTGCGGCTCGTTCGTGTTGGCCCACGACACTTTGTTGATCTCGGGCAGAAAAGTGCCGGCACTTCGCGCAGGTGTAGATACGATCGGCTTTGAGAAATCGTATCTCATACGCGTCGAGGTCTACCAGGACGGGTTCGGCGTCATAACTGGGGCGGAGGGTTACCCACAGTTTATGACGCCTATCTGTGTGTAAGAAACGCTGGGCTGGGCGTCCGGAGTTGGCATCCTCAATCTTCTCGATACGTCCCCAACCGGCGCCAGTGCGGATCCACAGGCCTGGGATCACGATCGCTACCGTTTCGCCTAGCTTGGGCGCGAGGAGTTCCAAGAGGCGCAGGATTTGTTCGTTTCCCGGTTGCGACTGGAGTTGGGCCAGAGCGAAGTCGCCCTGGCGGCTTAACAAAGCAACCGCGTCTGGTTCGGAAAGCTTGGATCGAGATAAGCGCTCCAGAATGGCTTTCGGCCCTGCCGGGTTGCGCTTCTCGACCAACTGCTGGATGGCTGCTAATTGCACGGCCTCCCGGTCTATGGTCAGCAGCTTGAGACAGCTTTCGATGGGAAGCTGGCCCCAGGCAGGCAGATTGGCCAAATATTCTTCAAAAGTGCTCTCATCCACTTTGCCTTGGTCGCGTGCCTGTAGAAATATCTCCAGACGGCTGGCGGTAAAGAGCTTCAGTTTTAGCGCGAGGTGTGTCTTCGTGTCACCCGATTGCTTCAGCAGCCGGCTTAGTGCCAAGGCCTGCTCGGGCGTGGCGCCATCCAGGTTGGAAAAACACCAATTGGCGCTGTCTGTCACGGCCACTTGGTCGACAGTTTCGAGCGCGATATGAGCCCGCTCTAGGTGATCTATGAACTGGCTAGGCCCAGCCTCGAGGTGTTTGGTGATCTGCCGCAATCGCATTTCAGGCGTCAAAAGGACATAATCCATGATGCCAGTGCCAATCGGCGGAAGCTGCTTCGACACCTGGGCCGTAATCCATGGATCTCGAATCGTGAACTGGAGGCGTAGCCGACCTACCGGCAAATCAGCTGCTGGCACCGGAAAAACATACTCGCCACGAGCGCTATCTGGGATACTCAGTTCGACCGGGCGGCGCCAGGGTTGCCAAACAGGCCAAATGCGGACATGGCGATGGAGTAGCGGCTGCACGGACTCGCGCCAGCGAAGGCGGAGGTAGGGTTTCCCGTCCTGTACCTGGCCCTCGAGCGTCACGCCCTCGACATGCAGATCCTTCGTCACACTTAGAATCGGTAGGACGACGGGCTCGTCATGGCCAGGCAGTCTGACACAGGCTAACTCGAAGCGGGTGACTGGCGCGTTCGACTGGCGCAGTGCATCGAAAAAGGCAACCAGGCTGAATCGCCACTCACGCTGTTGGGCGGCGCCTTGTGTCCAGGAAGAGGCTGACAAAACCGAGTTGCTGCTGTCTTTCAGCCGTAACTGGAGGCGCACCTGGCTATTGTCTGCAGTTGGCACCGAAATGACCAGCGTGGGTTGCTGCATTTGCAGCAAAGCATCCGTGGCTCGGCTGAGTAGGGCGCCGCCCCAGGCAGGCACCTGGGTGTCAGAGGCCTCATCGGTGAGCAGCCACCGCAGACGCGGAATAGGAATCTGCACCGGCACCTGAACCAACCGCCCGTTGCCGGCCGGCCGAGTCAGTGTGAGGTTGAGTATAGTGCTGGCCGCCTGTGCCCGTATCGTCAACCGGTGTCTATTGGCACTGTCAATGACTGCTCGCTCGATGACTTCGCCTTCGTCCGTAGCCAACTCGACGCGTTCTTCAGCCGCAATGTAAGCGCGCACGTCCACCGGACTGGGGCTGGTTGGCGAGGGGGGCACGTAGATTGCTTCCAACGGTTCGACTTCCAGGGCATGCCAAATGCGAAACGGCAGCTCAGCATCGCGGCCCAGTGGCCCTCGCAGCCGGAGGTCGTAGGTGCCATAGGATTGCCCATCAAGCAGACCAGAGACTGCTAGGGGAAGCCTGACGGCATTTGTCCCCGGTTCTTTGTCAAGGTAGTCGTTCAGCTCATCAATCCGAAGGGTTCTGTTGATCTCGGGTAGGGCGAATCCCCGGCTGCGGATTGTCAGCCGCCAACTGCGTAGTTCCTCTTCGACCGAATGTTTGCCGATCAGCGGAATTTGAATACTGGGCAGTTGTCCCACGTATAGCGGCGTGCGCCGAGTTGGTTGTGAAATTGGCAAGAGCCCGCCGCCGACCAGCGTTGGCCGCAGCGCTGCTTCTCCCTGACGTATGGGAAATCCTAGTGGCTCACCTGCCTTCGGTCGTAATAGCAGGCGCCGAGCTTGAGTGAGATCCCATTCCTGCAGTTTGTATTCAGCCCACGCACCATAGCCAGCGGGCAGATCAACGAACTGGGATTCACCTTCGCACGAGGCGCTATGGTCAGCTGGAAAAAGCAGCCACGCACGTTCAGCTGGGATGTCGTGCATCCAATTGACCAAGGTGGCCCGAGCACTGTCAAAGATCAATAGCGGCCGTTCAGGGCTGAGCCCATCGATCCGCCACGTGCGCTTCGTCTTCTGATCGACCAGGAACTCGAGCTGGAACCACGCTGCCGGCCGCTGCAACCGAAATGGCTGCGGCTCGACCGTGCGCAGGTCGTATCCCATGCGCCGCACCTTGACAGGGATCGTGGCCTGCTCAGCGGTGGCGGTTTTCAGGCGCCAGGCAAAGCTTGATTGGCTTAACGTGGCTGGCACGAGCTGGGATGGCAGGCGTAACGAAACCCCCTGACCCCATGGATCCACGACGATCTCGGGCTTGCGCAGGCGCAGGTCGTCGCCACGATAGATATGGCGCTCGATCTTGTCTTCATCCTGTTCTGAGATCCAAACGCGATAGGCTTCCACGACGCGCTGAGGCAAGCCGAGCGCGCTGGCTTCGGGGACTATATTCGTCTCGAGAAACTCCTGTGCCATTTCACGGCACCGCTCCAGGAAGTTGACAGCGACCTGACCGCCATACTCCAAGAACCGCCGAACGGGTTTGTCGGCGAAGTCAGCACTGGACCGCTGGAGCAGTTCTGTGATTAGCTCTTCGCGCGCCAGGTCGGCGTACTGCGGCCTGACGACGGCAGGGTGTAGAAGGTTGGAGAAGAAGTCGTTGAGTGAATAATCGGGGATCCCGCCGTGCGCGAGGATTACGCTAACATAGCGTGAGCCACCCATGCCGGGGAATTGCGGCAGTCCCAATTCTTCAAGGATCTCTTCAAACGCAAAACCCCATTCACGGCAATCTACGGCGCTTAGGTTGACTCCAGTGGTCGCGATTACACCATCCCAATAGTCTCCAGCCTTATAGCCGTACACGCCTTGTGCGACGAGGAATGTGATGAACGAGCACGGGTATCTACGCCGCAACTCATGTAGTGCGTTGGCCTTGCTCCTGCGTGTGTGCAGACCACCGATGGTCCGACCGAGTTGTCTACAGTCGTCGGCAGTAAGGCTGATCTCGCCGAGGAGGCGCAGTTGCGCGCTGGTGACTTGCGGAGCGAGGTAAGTCTCCCAATCGCCGAGTGTTCGTGGATGCCCTTCCGCCATGTTCTCCTGGTTCCCCTCTTCACTCTGCAGATTGATTGCACTGCGCCCCGTGCTGCGTCTGAGCTGTTGCGACAAGTGCGGCGTGCCCTCGATGCCCTATTCGACCTCGTCCTCGTCGTCGTCCACCCAATCGTGCTTGAATGGGTCGTCGTCCTGCATCCAACTCAGTAGCTCAAGGGCCTTCATCGCCTCCGCATAGTACTTGCCGTCATCAAGATCGGTGACGCACTCGCCCGCAGTCTGTCGCACCTCAGCCGGCTCATTGCCGTCGTGTAGGATGCCGAGCAGGGCCGGTCCAACCCGCGGGTCTGCAATTTCCGCCAGGGCTTCTACAAGAACGATGCGGTGTCCAACCAGGTGCGCCTTTGCCTCGAGCGCGGCGAGCAGGGCTGTTACGGACGGCTGGCCGATGCGCACAAGGGCATTTCGGCCGAGGCCCTCACGTAAGAACGCACGCATCAAGGGCTGCACAGCCCGTTCATCTGCAACTTCGGCCAGCGCGTCTGCCGCAGCGTCGCGCACGTCACTCTCTATATCGCGCAGGGCGCCGCACAATGGCAGAACGGCATCCGGGTGTTGGGTTACGCCAAGCGCGTGCGCTGCCCAGAACCGAACGAATTCATCGCCTGTGCACAGCGCGATAGCGAGCGCGCCAATGGCATGGGTATCCGGATGATCGGCAAGATATTTGGCCGCTTCGTAACGCTCGTCTTCATCGGTCGAGGCGGCGAGCACTTCCATCAGTCGCTCAACACTGGGCGGTTCTGTCATCGGCGTGGTATCCAACTGGTCACTCACTCAGGCGACAGCACTCAGGTTTCCTAGATCCGCACCTTGTCCGCGATGCCCAGGTCCTCCAGGACCTGCCGCAGGTCGGCGATGAAGGTGCGGACGGCATCGATGGTAACCGACACCTTGAACTAGACGCCGACTGGAAGAGCGGCCCAGGGAGCGGTTAACTCTAGCTTGGCTTTCTCGAAGGAGTGACAAGGTTTAAGCCCAGGCGGGAGAGTCCACGCAGCGCGAAGGGCACAGCCTAATAGTATTGTTTGATATACCCATACGCCTTCTCAAACAACTCCATGTCCTGGTGCAGCTTGTAGTTAAGCAAGGTGCGCCGCAGGGCCTTGCGCACCTCGCGCTCACCCGCCGCGGTGGCCTGCCAGCCGGAGAAGCGCACCACGCGCACGATGGAGTCGATCTCGGTAACGAGGCGCTCGACGATGATGGGGGTTTCAGGGTTGCGGACGGCCTGGAACAGCTCGGTCAGGGCGGCCCTGCCGCGGTTCTCGTCTTCCTCGGGGGCGGTCTCGCGCTCGGCCTGGACCACGTCGCGGGCCAGGTCCAGGAGCTGCTTGAGGAAGGCGATGCTGTGCAATTGGCCCATCTCGTGCTTGGCCTTGAGAGCTTCGAGACGCTCAGAGAGAGCGCGGTAGCGCGGATTGCCCAGGTGCTTGCGCAGCCGCTGGGCCAACTTGAACTCGATCTCGCGCGCTTTCTCGCCGGCTTTTTTCTCCGGGTCGGCGGAGCCCAGCACGGCTTCGAGCAGCTCGGCGTCAAGGACGATGTCGTCCAGGTCGTCGCGCACGGCGTCCACGTGGACGTTCTGGTGGATGAGCTCGATGGTCTTGGCGCCCAGGGCGTGCCACAGCAGCGCGCCCGTGCCGCTGGACGGCTGGACCGAGACGTAGACCTGCGACAGCCAGCGATAGTCGCCTTCGTGCTCGGCCAGGGATGGGTCGGGCGAGAGGGCTTCCCAGAGCTTGCCGAGGGCGCTGTAGTCGGCGGCGAAGGCGTCGCGCACGTCGTTGTTGGGCAGGCAGGCCTGGGCGGCCAGCAGGCCCTCGTAGCCGGTGAGGGCGCGGTCCACGCCGGCAAAGTAGGCCAGGCACTTCTGCACGGCGCCGGGAAGCTGCGCTTTGAGCCCGGCAATATCGGACACGACACGGCGGAAGCCTTCCTCGTCAAAGGCCAGGGAGCGGGCCACGTCGTCGAACACGCCCAGGTAGTCCACGATCAGGCCGTGGGTCTTCTTGTCGCCGTAGGTGCGGTTGGTGCGGGTGATGGCCTGGAGCAGGGTGTGGTCGCGCATGGGCTTGTCCAGGTAGAGGGCCTGGAGAATAGGCGCGTCGAAGCCGGTGAGCAGCTTGGCGGTGACAATGAGGATTTGCAGGGGGTCGGCTGGGTCGCGGTAGCGGTCGAGCAGGCGCTCTTCCTCGTCGCGGTCGCGCTTGTAGGGGCGGTAACGCTCGTCGTCGCGCTCCTTGCCGGAGACGGAAATGACGACTTCGCTGGCCTCAGGCGGCAGGTGCTGGTCGAGGGCGGCCTTGTAGAGCAGGCAGCTTTCCTGGTCGAAGGTGACGACCATGGCCTTGAAGCCGTTGGGCTCGACCACGGCCAGGAAGTGCTGGGCGATGTCGGCGCAGATGCGCTGGATGCGCTCGGGCACCTTGACCAGCACCGCCATGCGGGCGGCGGCCCGCGCCAGGGTCTCGCGCTCTAGGTCGGTGAGGCTGCCGGTCAACTCCTCATACGCCTGGTCTATGGCGGCTTTGTCGATGTGCAGCTCGATCAGGCGCGGCTCGAAATGCAGGGGCAGGGTGGCACCGTCGCGGATCGACTCTTCAAAGCCGTAGCGGCTCAGGTAGCCCTTTTCGTCTTCCTCGGCGCCAAAGGCGTAGAAGGTGTTGCGGTCGCGGCGGTTGATGGGGGTGCCGGTGAGGCCGAACAGGAAAGCATTCGGCAAGGCGGCCCGCATCTTTATCCCCAGGTCGCCCTCCTGGGTGCGGTGGGCCTCGTCCACCATGACGATCAGGTTGGCGCGGTCGTTGAGCACGCCCTCGGCCTCGCCGAACTTGAAGATGGTGGTGATGATGATCTTGCGCGTGTCCTGGCGCAGCAAGGTCTCCAGGGTCTCGCGCGACTCGGCCTTGACGAGATTAGGGATATCGGAGGCGTGGAAGGTGGCGCTGATCTGGGCGTCCAGGTCCACGCGATCCACCACGATGAGCACGGCCGGGTTGCGCAGGGCGGGGTGCAGGCGCAGCTTCTGGGCGGCGAAGACCATCAGCAGCGACTTACCCGAGCCTTGAAAGTGCCAGATGAGGCCCTTCTTGGGGTAGCCGGCGACGACGCGCTCCACGATCTTGTTGGCCGCCTCGTATTGCTGGTAGCGGGCGACGATCTTGAGCCGGCGCTTCTTCTTGTCGGTGGCGAAGAGGGTGAAGTTGGCGAGCAGATCGAGGATGATGGCCGGGCGCAGCAAGGACTCGACGGCGGCCTTGATGTCTTTCAATCCGCCGGTGCCCGCAGCCTCGTCTAACCGCCACGGCCCCCACAGCTCGACCGGCATGCGGATGCCACCGTAGCGCAGGTCTTTGCCCTCGGTGGCCACGCTGAAGACGTTGCAGGCGAACAGCTCAGGCACGAACCGCTCGTAGTCGGTGTGGATTTGCAGGGCGCCGTCGAGCCAGCTCACCGCCTGGCGCACGGGGGTCTTGGCCTCGATGACGACGAGCGGGAAGCCGTTGACCAGCAGCACCAAGTCGGCGCGGCGCTCGGCGGCCCCAGCGCGGAAGGTGTATTGGGTGGTGACCAGGTACTGGTTGCGCTCCTGGTTCTCGAAATCGATCAGGTGGATGGTGACGTGCTCGTCGGCCGGGCCGAAGGGCATGGAGCGCTCGCCGCGCAGCCAGGCGGTGAACTCTTCGTTGGCCTTGATCAGGCCGTCGCTGCGCACCGCCAGCACGATGGCGCGCAGCTTGTAGAGCACCTCGTCGGCGCGGTCGGGCCGCTCAGCGATGCTGGGGTTCAGGCGGAGGAGGGCCTGGCGGACGTGGTCTTCGACGAAGACATCCTGGAAGCGGCGCGGCAAGTCCTGAGATGGGACGAAGTGCCAGCCCAGGCCGCGTAGGGCCAGCCCGGCGGCATAGACCACCGCCGCCTCGGCGACCTGGCGGGGCCGGGTGGGTTGCGGCCCGGCCAGCAGATCGCGGATCAGGTTTTCGACGGTGTTGGCTTCAGTGAACATTGGATACCCATCCCCCGGCCCCTTCCCTAAAGGGAAGGGGAGAGCCTCAATTACTCGCCTTTTCCACTCCCCCTTCCTTTAGGAAGGGGGTTGGGGGGCAGGTCATCCCCCGCGAGCACATTCACCTCGGCCAGGATCGCATCCAGGACGGCGTTCGACTGCTTCAGTACAGCGTCGTTGGTGAAGCGCAAAATGCGCAAGTCGTGTGCGCGCAGAATGGCGTCGCGCTCGGCGTCGGCCGCCGCTTGCCCCTGATGGATTGGGCCGTCCACCTCCACCACCAGACCGGCGCGATGGCAGTAGAAGTCCACGATGAAGCCTGAGATGACTTGCTGGCGGCGGAAGTGCCAGCCGCCCAGCCGGTTGGCGCGTAGCCGCGCCCAGAGTTGTTTCTCAGCCGGCGTCATCTCCCGCCGCAATTGCTCAGCCCGCGCGGCGACCTCAGGTCGAATTCTCTGGCCGGTGACGATGCGTTGGGTTGGCATGGATTACCCATCCCCCGACCCCTTCCCTAAAGGGAAGGGGCGTCTCTCCCAACCGCCCTGGCGCTCGCCCCATTGCGCTACAGGGAAGGGGCATCGCTCACCACCGGTCTGGCGCTCGCCCCCCCTTCCTTTAGGAAGGGGGCCGGGGGGTAGGTGCTGCAGCTCCTTCACCTCGTCCTTGCAACGGACGCGCTGCATGGGGGCAGTGTGGCTGTCGGGGAGACGAGGTAGATGTCGGTCATTTCACACTTTTCGCCTCTACGCCGCGCCGAACATGCCCTTCTGTAATGCCTGCATCTTGGTCTCGCGAACCAAGGTTAGCCGCCGCCTGAGCCTGTTCCTGGCGCTCTCCAATTGGTCCAATTCGGCTAAGAAGCGCACCTGGACCGAAATTGGGGGAACCGCTAACAGGTGCTCTCGAAGATCCCCACCATTCACCTTCCAGATGCCATTTGTTGATTTCGCGCGAGCGACGAGTCGTCTGTGCACGCTGGGTGAATTCCATTGAGCCACAGCAAATCGTGGTAGTATCTTAGCCTCGTCGAAACGAAGGCGTATCAACAAGTCTGGATAGAACAGATCGTCGTAGGATTGATTGGCAATTCCACTCTTGCCCGTCAAGTTCCTGTTTCCGTTTCCGCGTACCACAAACACGTCGTTTTGCTGAACGAAGTAGCTTCGTACACGGCCCGCCTCGATTTCGGCATACTTTATATTGCCATCCATTTCAAAGCGTCCGCCGGTCACAGCGCTAGTACTCACAGTTTTGAGACCAACGCCAGTGTTGTTGGTGGACGGCGAGATGCCGTTACGTGGTTCCTCTCGGATGAGGTCGCTTACATGATACCGGGGCGTGCTTGTGGCGATACTCTCCCATGTCGACTCGGCAAAACCTAATGTCACTTGGTAGCGCTCCATTGAACCGTGGTCAAGTACACCAGCGGGCGACCAGGGCCAAAATCGCTTTGGACGGGCGCCCGCGGTGCTTGGGTGGGGTCCAGCGTGGCGGCGGGACCGGGTAAGCCAGCAAC
>JADZEK010000159.1 GCA_020850595.1 Anaerolineales bacterium | reverse complement strand
TATTGGCCGCCCGCGAAATGGCGCTGCTTTCCCAGCCCCGCGAAGGCGGGGCTTCGCGTTATGTAGCCGCGGTTTCAACCGCCAGGCGCGCCAAGACCGAAAGCGGCCAAAACTATCGGATGCACCCTCAGCCACGCCCGCATTGACCTCCGCGCGGCCTGCTTATAGAATACTCGCCCAAGCAGCAATCAGGAAGACTCCATGTCCACTGGCTCCTACGTCAACGGCAAGTGGTATCACCCCAACTCTGAGCGCCTGGTCCGCAACATCAACCCGGCCGACACGGGCGATGTGATCGCCGAGTTCCCCGAGGCCGGTGCGGACGACGTGGCCGCCGCGCTAGCCGCCGCCGCGGCCGCCTGGCCTGGCTGGCGCGCCACCCCCGGCCCCGAGCGCGGCCGCGTGCTCTGGCGCGCCGCCGACCTGGCCCGCCAGCGGCTGGAGGAGATTGCCACGACCATGACGCGCGAGGAGGGCAAGACCCTCAAGGAATCGCGCGGTGAGGTGCTCAAAGGCATTTCGCTGCTCGAATACTACGCGGGCGAGGGCTTCCGCATGGGCGGCAAGACCTTGCCTTCGGAGGTGCGCGGCACATTTACGTACACCCTGCGCCAGCCGCTGGGCGTCGTGGGCCTGATCGCGCCCTGGAACTTTCCCTGGGCCATCCCGGTCTGGAAGTCGGCCCCGGCGCTGGTGGCCGGCAACACCGTGGTCTTCAAGCCCGCCGAGCTGACCCCCGCCACCGCCGCGCTGCTGGCCGACCTCTACGCCGAGGCCGGGCTGCCGCCGGGCGTGTTCAACCTCGTCGTCGGGCGCGGCTCAACCGTGGGCGAGGCCATCGTCAACGCCCCGTCGGTGCGCGCCGTGTCGTTCACCGGCTCCAACGCCGTCGGCGGCGCGCTGTACGTCAAGGCCGCCCAACGCGGCGCGAAAGTCACCTGTGAGATGGGCGGCAAGAACGCCGTCATCGTGCTGCCCGACGCCGACCTGGACAAGGCCGCCGCCGCCATCCACAACGGCGCGTTTGGCTCCACCGGCCAGCGCTGCACCGCCACCTCGCGCGTCATCGCCGCGCCCGGCGTGCGCCGCCCCCTGCTCGACCGCCTGGTGGCGCTGGCCGAGGGACTCAAGGTCGGCCCTGGGCTGGAGCCGGGCGTGGACATGGGCCCGGCCGTGGACGAGAAGCAGTGGCAGACCGACCTGCACTATATCGAAGCGGCGAAGGCCGAGGGCGCGCGCCTGGTCACCGGCGGCGGCCGCCCCGCGCACCTCAGCGGCGGCTACTTCGTCGCGCCCACCATCTTCGACGGCGTGACGCCGGAGATGCGCCTGTTCCAGGAAGAGGTCTTTGGCCCGGTGCTCGGCGTGAGCGAGGCCGCCACGCTGGAGGAGGCCATCCGCTTCGCCAATGGCGTGCAGTACGGGCTGACCGCTTCCATCTTCACGCAGGACCTCAACGCCGCGCTGAAGTTCGTCGAGGCCGCCGAGACCGGCATGGTGCACGTGAACGAGGCCACGGTGGGCGGCGAGGCGCAACTGCCTTTCGGCGGGACCAAGGCCACCGGCGTCGGCGGGCGCGAGATGGCCGAAGAGGGCTTGCACTTCTTCACCGAGCTTAAGACCGTCTTCATCAACTACTCGGGCAGCGCCGAACGCCAGATGATCCGCTGAGGCCGGGCGTGACATTCAGCGGTTGCCTTCTTGCGCGCCTCCGCTATACTCATTCAATGACTAAACATTGATTGGATAGTGGAGGAATATGAAAACGAAGCTGCTAACCGCCCTGTTCTTGTTTGCCCTGCCTGTCCTTCTCTTGGGCGTCTCCGTGCCGCTCGCGGCGTGCGTCCCTACCCCGACCGCTACCCCCGCCCCAACCGGCGACCTGACCGTCTTTGCCGCCGCGTCGCTCACCGAGGCCTTCACCGAGTTGGGTAAACAGTTCGAGGCCGCCCACCCGGGCAGCACCGTCATCTTCAACTTCGCCGGCTCGAACAGCCTGGCTCAGCAGATCGGCCAGGCCGGCCCCGCCGATGTGTTCGCCAGCGCCAACGGCGCGCAATTGCTCGTCGCCATCGGCACCGGCCGCATCGTCAGCGGCACCCAGCAGACCTTTGTGCGCAACCGGCTGGTGGTCATCTATCCGAACGACAACCCCGGCGGCGTGAGCGCCCTGCCCGACCTGGCGCAGCCCGGCCTCAAGGTGGTGCTGGCGGCGGCCGAAGTGCCCGTGGGCCAGTACTCGCTCGACTTCCTGGACAAGGCCGCCGCCGACGCCGCCTTCGACCCCGGCTTCAAGGAGGCCGTGCTGGCCAATGTCGTCTCCTATGAAGACAACGTGCGCGCCGTGCTTACCAAGGTGGCGCTGGGCGAGGCCGACGCCGGGATTGTGTACTCCAGCGACGTGACCGGCGACGGCGCGGCGGCCGTGACCAAGCTCGACATCCCCGACAGCCTCAACACCCTCGCCAACTACCCCATCGCCGCCCTCAACGACAGCCCCCACCCGGCCCTGGCCCAGGCCTTTGTTGAACTCGTCCTCTCGCCCGAAGGTCAGGCCGTCCTCGCGCGCTACGGCTTCATCCCGGTCAAGTAACCACCCTGGCCCACAACGCCGCCGGCCCGCTGTCTCAGTGACGACAGCGGGCTAGTGGCATTGATTGACACCCGCGCCCGCGCCGGAGAAGGCGGTTGAGCATCGGGCGCTGCACCGGCCGGTTCCCGGCCATATCACAACCGGCGGGGCCAATCGGCCCGCACCCCGGCCCGCTGCGGGTGCATCGGCGGCTTGGATCAGTTAAAATCAACGTTAGGTTTCGGCGGACTTCGCGCTCGCGCCCGCTGCGTGTATCATGGGAGCCGCAGGCAGGCCGGACTTTGGTTAGAATATCTACGAGCAGGCATCCAGCGCATGATTGATCGTTCCACCGAACAGGAGGCCGACGACGAGGCGGCCCCCGCGCCGCCCCCGTCCTCCGTCTCGCTGACCACCGGATGGACCGGGTGCCTGCTTCAGGCCGCCCTGTTCGCGGCCGGAGTCGCGGCGGTACTGCTTGGGTTGGTGGTCTACAACCGCCTCAACCCGCCGCCCGCGCCCCTGGGCGTGGAGGCGGTGAACGCCGCCGTGGAAGAAGCGCTCAGCGCCGTCACCCCGCCGCCCGCCAACGCCGCCGAGGTCTATCAATCCATCCTGCCCGCCCTGGTCATGGTGCAGTCCGAGTCGGCCGCGGGGCCGGAGGGCAATCAGGTCGGCGCGGGCGTCATCATCGCCGCCGACGGCCGCATCTTGACCGCGCTGCACCTGGTGGAGGGCGCGTCCATCGTCCACCTGACCTTCGCCGACGGCACCGCGGCCACCGGCGCGCTGACCGCCGCCACGCCTGAGCACGACATCGCCGTGCTCACGCCCAGCCAGCTTCCGCCGGTGTGGAGAGCTGCCCCGGTGGGCAACCCTGATAACGTCCGCATTGGCGACGACGCCTACGTGGTTGGCAACCCCTTTGGCCTGTACGGCTCACTGAGCGCGGGTGTCATCTCCGGCCTCCAGCGCAATTACCAGCCGGACCCGGCCATCACGCTCGTGGGCGGTCTGATCCAGGTAGATGCGGCCGTCAACCCCGGAAGCTCGGGCGGCCCGCTGCTCAACCGCGCCGGCGAGGTCGTCGGCATCGTCGTCGGCCTGGTCAACCCCACCGAGCAGGAGGTCTTCGTCGGCATCGGCTTTGCCGTGCCGATAGACGACGCGGCCGAGTCGCTCGACCTGCCGGAGTTCTAGCACCGAGCGCCGCGCGACCTAGCGCCATGACGTTCCTCTGGCCCGGCCTGCTGACCTTGCTGGCGCTGCTGCCGTTCTTCGGCCTGCTGTACTGGCTCATCCAGCAGGAGCGCCACCTCGGCCCCCGCCACCGCCGCCTGGGGCTGGTCGCCGCCGCTCGTTCGCCGGGCCTGCGCCGCCACGTGCCGCCCGCGCTCTTCCTGGCCGCGCTCGCTCTGCTGCTGGTGGCGCTCGCCCGCCCGCAGATTGTGACCGCCCAGCCGCAGCAGCACGGCACGATCATCCTGGTCTTCGATGTTTCGGCCAGCATGGCCGCCACCGACAACGCGCCCACGCGCCTGGGCGCGGCGCTGGCCGAGGCCAAGACCTTCATCGGCGAGCGCCCCGAGGCGATTGAGATTGGCCTGGTGGCCTTCAGCAACGACACCGTGGCCCAGGTGGCTCCCACCAGCGACACTAAGGCCCTCTTCGCCGCGCTGGAGGCGCTCACCCCGGCGCGCAGCACCTCGGTGGGCCAGGGCATTCTGGCCGGCCTGAGCCTACTGGCGCTGGAACCGAGCAGCCCCACCGCCGCGCCCGGCTCCGCGCCCGCCGCGCTGGTGCTCTTCAGCGACGGCGAGAACAAGCTCGACCCTGAGCCGCTCGACGCCGCCCGGCTGGCCGTGCCCCTGGGCGTGCGCATCTACCCGGTCGCGTTTGGCAGCCTCAAGGGCACGCTGCTCAGCGTGGAGGGCTTTCTCGTTCACACCCAACTGGAAGACGAAGTGCTGCGCGATATTGCCGACCTCACCGGCGGCGCGTACTACGACGGCGGCGTTCAGCCCGACCTCCAGGCCGTCTACCGCAACCTCACGCTCGCCACCGTCTCCGAGGCCGCTCAACTAGAAGTGACCAACTGGGTGGTGGCGGGCGCGTTGGGTGTGCTGCTGCTGGGCGCGGCCTGCTCCCTGCTCTGGTTCGGGCGGCTGCCGTGAGCGTCCACTGGCTCGCGCCCGCCTTCTTGTGGTTGGGGGCGCTGCCGCTGCTGCTGCTGGCGCTCTACCTGGGGCTGCTGCGCCGCCGCCGACGCTACGCCGTGCGCTTCTCTAGCCTGGCGCTGGTGCGCGCCGCGCGCCCGCGCTTGGCCTGGCGTCGCCACCTGCCCTTCGCGCTCTTCCTGTTGGCCGTCGCCGCGC
This sequence comes from Anaerolineales bacterium, assembly GCA_020850595.1. Taxonomy (GTDB): domain Bacteria; phylum Chloroflexota; class Anaerolineae; order Anaerolineales; family UBA6663; genus JADZEK01. The sequence goes on along the minus strand of JADZEK010000159.1, from coordinate 101,012 downwards.
TCACCCTGACGCTGGCCCGGCCCGCCACCGTGGCGGCCGAGCCGGTCGGCGAGGCCACCATCCTGCTGGCGCTCGACATTTCTGAGAGTATGTGCGCCACCGACATCGCGCCCAACCGGCTGGCCGCTGCCCAGGCCGCCGCCGAGCGCTACATCAACAGCCAAGGCCCCGGCGCGCGCATCGGCCTGGTGGCCTTCGCCGGGTTCGCGCAGGTCATCCAGCGCCCTACGACCAACCACGCCCAGGTGCAGGCGGCCCTGCGCAGCCTGGTCACCAGCCGCGGCACGGCCGTGGGCGACGGCCTGGCCGCCGCGGTAGACGCCATCGCCGCGCTGGCGCCTGACGCCCCGCCGCCGCCGGCAGGCACTTACCCGCCGGAGATTGTTGTGCTGCTCACCGACGGTGTGACGACGCTCGGCCAGCCCCCGCTGGAAGCCGCCGGCCAAGCGGTCCGGCGCGGCATCCGCGTCTTCACCATCGGCTTCGGCACGCCCAGCGGCGGCGACGCGGCCGAATGCGCGGGCGGCGCTTCCGCCGACCCCGGCGACGAGGCCCTGCCCACCGGCGAAACCGGCCTCGACGAGGCCACGCTGCGCCAGGTGGCCGAGGTCACCGGCGGCGCCTATTACACAGCCGCGAGCGCCGACGAACTGCAAGCGGTCTTTCGTGATCTGCCCACCGCCTTCACCACTGTGTCACGCACTCACGAGCTAACGGTCTACCCCGCCGCAGTCGGCGCGCTGCTGGCGGCCCTGGCGCTGCTGGCCGCGGCCCTCTGGCAGCCGCTGCTGTAGCGGCCCAGGCCCGCTTCCGGCCCCGCCCACTTGCGCCCCCTGCGAGCCGCTTTTATACTGTGACCACATGGCGCGCAGGGCCGGCGGCGCGCGTTCCGCGAGGGGGTCATGCACTCGCCTGTGCTGCTGTTGGTTGAAGACAACGCCGAAGAAGCGCTCTTGGCGCGCCGCGCGCTGCAGGCCGGCCCGCGTCAACCTCAGGTGGTCGTCGCCCCCGACGGGGCCGAAGCCCTCGACCTGCTATTCGCCACCGGCCCGCACGCGGGCGAGGCGCCCCTGCGCCCCAGCCTGATCTTGCTCGACCTGAACCTGCCACGCATCTCCGGGCTGGCGGTGCTGCGGCGGCTGCGGGCCGCGCCCGAAACCGCGCTGCTGCCGGTCGTCGTCCTCACCGCCTCCCAGGAAGAGCACGACCTGCTGAGCAGCTACGCCCTCGGCGCGAATTCGTACCTCCGCAAGCCGGCGGATTATCAACAGTTTGTCGAGGTCGTGCACCGCCTGGAGGCTTATTGGCTGACGCTCAATGAGCCGCCTCCGGCCGCCTGACGGAGGCCCTGTGCCGCCACCGTGGGGGGCTGCCGGCACGTCCCGCCTCGCCCTGTCTACCTGGAGCCGCCCATCAAACGCCTCGCCCTCATCCATTGGGACGCCCCCGAAGCCGCCGCCCGCGTGGCGCGCCTGGCCGAGTGGGACTACACCGCCACCGCCTACAACCGCGCCGGCCCCGCCCTGCTGCGCGCCATCCGCGCGACCACGCCCAGCGCCGTGCTGATAGACCTCAGCCGCCTGCCTGTGCAGGGCCGCGATGTCGGCGTGGAACTGCGCCAGAACTCGGCCACGCGCCCGATCTCCATTGTGTTCGTAGACGGCCTGCCCGAGAAGGTGCTGCTCGTGCGCCAGACCCTGCCCGACGCCGTCTACTCCACCTGGACCCACCTGCGCGACGACCTGGCGACCCTGTTCAGCCGCCCGCCGCGCGCCTACCGCGTGCCGGAGGCCGCGCCCGTCGCCCAGGCCGGCCCATCCGTGACCGATAAGCTCGGCCTCCAGCCCAACACCCTCGTTGCCCTGCTCAACGCCCCGCCCGACTTCGCCGCCGAGTTGGAGCCGCTGCCCGCCGGCGCGCGCTTACAGCGCCAGATGAGCAGCGACTGCACCCTGACGGTCTGGTTCATCCGCTCACGGCGCGAACTGCAAGAGGGCCTGCCCCTCCGCGCCGACCGCCTAGGCGCCAGCCGCCTATGGATCGTCTGGCCCAAAAAGACCTCCGGCCAGAGTGATGCGCTCAGCCCGGCCGCCGTGCGCGAACTATGTCGGGCGGCCGGCCTCACCGACCTCAAAGCCGCCGCATCACTCACCCCTGCCCTCACCGGCGTCTTGTTCGCTCGCCGCTGAGCGCCCCGCCGCCTCCCACCTGCGCTACAATTAATCCGTCGCGCCTTACTCACTGCTTCTGCAAAGGACCTACCCATGACCACCCACGCCCCGCTCCTCGCCGGCGCCTGGCGCGCCGCACCCGCCGCCGCGCCCACGCTCCACTCGGTGAACCCCGCCACCGGCGCCGCCCTGCCCGACACCTACCCTGTCTCCGACTGGGCGGCGCTGGAAGCCGCCCTGCTCGCCGCGCGCGCTGCCCAGGCCGCGCTGCTGGCCCGGCCCGACGCCGCCGAAGCCGTGGCCGCTTTCCTCGAGGCCTACGCCGTCCAACTCGAAGCCCGCGTGGATGAGCTGGTCGAGCTGGCCCATACCGAAACCGCCCTGCCGCGAGAGCCGCGCCTGCGCACCAGCGAGTTCCCGCGCACCGCCCGGCAGTTGCGCCAGGCCGCCGCCGCCGCCCGCCATGGCGCGTGGCGTCACGCCACCATAGACGCCGGACTCAACATCCGCTCCTACTACGCGCCGCTCGACGGCCCCGTGTTCGTCATCGGCCCCAACAACTTCCCCTTCGCCTTCAACGCCGTTTCCGGCGGCGACTTCGCGGCCGCCATCGCTACCGGCCACCCTGTCATCGCCAAGGCCCACCCGGGTCACCTGAGCACCACCCGCGTGCTGGCCGAAGCCGCCTTCGCCGCCCTGCAAACGAGCAGCCTGCCCGCCGCCTTCGTGCAGCTTATCTATCACCTGGCCCCAGAGGACGGCTTGCGGCTTGTCAGCCACCCGCTGCTGGGGGCCACCGCCTTCACCGGCAGCCGGCCCGTGGGCCTGAGCCTCAAGGCCGCCGCGGATGCCGCCGGCAAGCCCATTTATTTGGAGCTGTCGAGCGTCAACCCGACGTTCATCCTTCCCGGCGCGTTGGCCGAACGCCCCGCCGCCCTGGTAGATGACTACCTCGGCTCGGTGCTGATGGGGGGCGGCCAGTTCTGCACCAACCCCGGCCTGGTGCTGCTGGTGGACAACGCCGACAGCCGCGCCTTCGTGGAGGCGGTGGCCGCCCGCTTCGCCGCCGCGAAGCCCAGCGTGCTGCTCAGCCCGGCCGCGCCCCAGCACCTTACCCACGCCGTCGGTGAGCTGGCCGCGCACGGGGCTGAGGTGCTGCTCGGCGGCCGGCCCGTGCCCGACACCGCCGCCTGTTTCGCCAACACCCTGCTGCGCGTCAGCGGCGACGCTTTCCTGGCCGACCCGATCGCCCTCCAGCACGAGGCCTTCGGCCCGGCCGCGCTCATGGTCCTGGCTCGCGACGGCGCCCAACTGGCCGCCATCGCCGAGACGCTGGAGGGCAGCCTGACCGGCGGCTTCTACACCCACAGCGGCGCGGACGACGACGCCCTCTACGCCCACCTTGCGCCCATCGCCCGCCGCAAGGTGGGCCGCCTGCTCAACAACAAACTGCCCACCGGCGTGGCCGTCAGCCCGGCCATGATGCACGGCGGCCCTTATCCTTCCAGCGGGCACCCCGGCTTCACCGCGGTCGGCCTGCCCGCCGCCATGCTGCGCTTCGCCGCGCTGCAATGCTTCGACAACGTGCGCGCCGACCGCCTGCCGCCCGAACTGCGCAACCCCAACCCCACCGGCCGCCTGTGGCGCTTTATTGACGGCGAGTGGACCCAGGGCGACGTGCCTAGCGCCTGATGCCGATTAACTGGGAAGCCGTGACCGCCGAGACCGTGCAGCACCTACAAGCGCTGCTGCGGCTCGACACCACCAACCCGCCCGGCAACGAGACCCTGGCCGCCGACTACCTGGCCGGCGTGCTGCGCGCCGAGGGCTTCGATCCTGTCATCCTGGGCGCTACGCCGTCGCGCGGGAACCTGATCGCGCGGCTCAAGGGCGATGGCTCCGCGCCGCCGCTGCTGCTCTACAGCCACACCGACGTGGTGCCCGCCGAGGCCGACCGCTGGACCCACCCGCCCTTCGCCGCCGAGATCGCCGACGGCTACGTCTGGGGACGCGGGGCGGCCGATATGAAAGACACGGTGGCCGAGCAGTTGATGGTGCTGCTGCTGCTTAAGCGCGAGGGCGTGCCGCTCAAGCGCGATGTGATCTTCGCCGCTACCGCCGACGAGGAAGTCGGCGGCCGGGACGGCTACGGCGTGGCCTGGCTGGCCCGGCAGCACCCCGACCTGCTGCGCGCCGAGTTCGGCCTGAGCGAGGTCGGCGGCTACAACATGGACCTGGGCGGCCAGTCGGTCTACATGATTCAGGTGGCCGAGAAGGGCGCCTGTTGGCTCAAGGCGCGGGCGCGCGGGCGGCCGGGCCACGGCTCGCTGCCGCACGACGACAACGCCGTGGCGCACCTGGTGCGGGCCGTCAACGGCCTGCTGGCCCAGGGGCTGCCCTACCACCTGCCCGAGGCTACGGCCGCCTTCCTGGCCGCCGCCGCGCGGGCCGCCGAGCACACGCCGCTTGGGCCGATCTTCCAGATGTTACAAACACCGGCCGGGGCCGCGCGCGCGTTCGCCGGGCCGCTGCTGGGCCACCCCCTCCAGCCGTTCTTGTACGCCATGCTGCACAACACGGCCACGCCCACCGGCCTGGCCGCAGGCTACAAGACCAACGTCATCCCCTCCAGCGCCGAGGTCACACTCGACGGCCGGATGCTGCCCGGCTTCGACGCCGAGCGCTTCCTGGCGGAGCTAAAGCCCGTGCTGGGCGAACAGTTGGAGTACGAAATTCTGCTGGAGACGCCGCCGCTGGAGGTGTCGAGCGACACCCCTTTGTTCGATCTGATGGCCGCGAGCCTCAAAGCCCACGACGCCGACGCGCTGGTCGTGCCGTATGTCATGGCGGCCGCCACCGACGCCAAGTACCTGGCGCCGCTGGGCGTGCCTACTTACGGCTTCGCGCCCATGCAGCTTCCACCCGACATGCGCCTGATGGAGATGTTCCACGCCCACGACGAGCGCGCGCCCATCGCCGGGCTGGGTTGGGGGGTGCGGGTGCTCTATGACGTGGTGCGCCGCTATTGCACCGAGACGGCCTAACCGCTAACTGTGCGTACCGGCCCCCTCGCTAGCGCCGCTACTCGCTCTTCACCATTAGCCGCCTTTTTGTCAGCGCTTCCCATCCCCCCCGACCCCCTTCCCGACAAGAGCATTCGGGACCTTGTCCAGCTGAAAAGCTGCTGGAAGGGGGCAGATTTTTCTTTAAGGGGCGGCGGGCCAAAAGATGGCCCGACTTCCCGTGGCTTTCAGGGGCAAACACGGGGCCAGGCGCCTGGTCGAGGCAGGGTAGGCGATAGGTCGCAACCGCCGGATCGGCGCACTCCAAGGAACTCACCTTGCAAGCTACAGCCCGCCGGGGTCAACGCCGTAACAGGCCGCGAGGTAGAAAGCGGCGTAGTCACCATAGTGCATGGCAGTGAGCGCGTGCGCCAGGGGAGAAGGGCCGGCGCCCGCCACCTCGTCGGTGTTGAAGCCCGCCGTCATGTAGGCGCGGCGGCACTCGGCCGTCAGCCAGTCGGCGCGCGGCGCGCTGTGGGTCGAGCGCAGGGCCAGCACCATGCAGCGCCGGACCAGCGCTTCCGGCTGTTCACTCCCGGCCAAGGCCACATAGGCCACGTCGGGCGTGGCCAGCGCCAGCGCGGGCGCGCGCGCCAGCCGGTTGATCTGCGCCGCCCAGCAGCGCGCCACGGCCGTCAATGGCGCGGCGGCGAACAGCAGCGGCAGCCGGTCTAGCAGTTGGCCTGCCATGCGCTTGGCCGGGTTGGCGTTCACCGGCGACTCGGCCCGCAGCCGGGCCTGCTGCGCGCGCACCGCCTCGGCCGCCGCGCGCACGTCCGCTTCGCCGAGCGCCGCCAGCCCCAGCCGCGCCAGCAAGCCCAGCAGCCACACCGTCAGCGGCCCAACCGCCGCCGCGTCTGGCACGGCCAGCGGCCGGTCGAGCGCCAGCACCAGCGCCCCGCGCGCCAGGGCGGCCTGGGCGACCAGGCGCGGCTCGTCTTCCTCGCCCGTGGGCCGCAGCGCCAGCACCAGCGTGCCCGCCCCTACCCAGGCGGGCGGGTCGGCGGCGCGCCACACGCTCAGCGGCGCGGGGCACGCGGCCTGCGCCAACTCAACGGCCAGGTCGGCCGCCAGCGCGCCCGTGCCCGCTGCGGCCAGCAACACGGCTGTGGGCCGGACCGCCTCCGGCAGCGGCCACAACTGCGCCGCCGCCCAGGCCGCCTCAAGGTGCGCGGGCAGCGCGTCCAGTGCGTCCAGCAGGCGGGTCGAGTCCGCCGCGCGCAGGGCAGCGAGGTCGTCGAGGTTAATCATCGGTGATCCTTGGTTGGTCGCCGCGCCTCAGGCGGCGGAGTCGGCCGCCGGGTCTTGTGCGGCCAGGCGGTACACCTCGCGCTGCGCCCAGCCGGCGCGCTCGGCCACCTGCCGCGCGGCGTCTTTCAGACGCAGGCCACCCGCCGTCAGCGCCGCCACTTCGGCCCGCACCTGGGCTTCGCTCCAAGCCGCGGGAGGGGCCGCCGCCGCGCCGCCGATCACGAGGGTGATCTCGCCCAGCACCTCGCCCTGCGCGAAATGCGCCCGCGCCGCGCTGATCGGTCCGCGATAGATTTCCTCGTGCAGCTTGGTCAATTCGCGCGCTACGGCCGCCGGCCGGTCACCCAGCACCGCCTGAAGGTCGTCGAGCGCTTCCAACAGGCGGTGGGGCGCTTCGTAGGCTACCAGGGTACGGCGCTCGCGCGCCATTTCGACCAGCAGGCTGCGGCGTTCGGCGGACTTGCGCGGCAGGAAACCCAGGTACACGAAGGCGTCGGTCGGCAGGCCGGAGGCGGCCAGCGCCGCCAGCAGCGCGGAGGCCCCCGGTATCGGCGTCACGGCGTGCCCGGCGGCCAGCGCGGCCCGCACCAGTTCGTAGCCGGGGTCGGAGATCGCGGGCGTGCCGGCGTCGGAGACCAGGGCCACGTCGCCCAACTCCAGCGCGCTCAGAATGTGGTCGAGCTTGGCGAGCTTGTTGTGCTCGAAGTAGCTGGTTGTTTCGGTGGACAGCCCCAGGTGGGCCAGCAACGGCTTGGTGCGGCGCGTGTCTTCGGCGGCCACCAGCCGCACCTGCCCCAGCACCCGCACGGCGCGGGCGGTGATATCTTCCAGGTTGCCGATGGGGGTGGCCACCAGGTACAGCGTGCCCATGCGGCCGCCTTAGTGGTTCTGAACGAAGTTCACCATCACCAGGTTCTTGGTGCAGTCGCCGAAGGTGGTGAGGCTGTATTGCTCCGACAGCGCCGCGCCGTTGGCGTTGAAGAGCTGAACTTTGTAGACGTTGGTCGAGGCGATGGGGTGATCGCTTAGGAAGACCTCATAGCCGCCTGTGCCAATGGCCTTAGCGCTGCCGGTCAGCACCGGCGGCAGGTCAATGTCGCCCGCGCGCACTTTGACGGTCAGGCCGATGACGACACTGCCGTCGAGGGCGAAGGCGCGCCCGGCGATGCCGAACCAGGCGCAGCCGGCTTGGTTGAGGAAGTTGGACAGATAGGTCGGGCTGCCGGTTTGCAGGGTGTAGGCCTGCGGCGAGCGCGTGTTGGTGGCGGTGGGCGTCGGGCCGGCGGGCGTCTTGGTGGGGGTGCGCGTGGGCGTGGTGGTGGGCGTCTGCGTCACGGTCGGCGTGCGCGTGGCGCGCGGCTGGGTCTCGGTCGGCTCGGATGTCGGCGTGCGCGGCAGGGGCGTGTTGGTGACCGTGGGGGTGTGCGTCGCCGTCCACTCAGGCGGCAGCGTGGGGTATTCCAGGCTGTTCGGGTCGAGCGTGGGGCTGGGGCCGGGCGTGGGTGACAGCCGTGGACCAACCGGGATTACTTCGGCCACGGCGGGCGGGGTCGGCGGCAGGTAGGCACTGCCGCCGGGCACAAAGCGCAGCACGCCGGGGAAGTTGAAGAGCAGGACCACCAGGGCCAGGACCAGTAGCGTGCCGAGGAACAGCAGCGTCGCGAGCAGGTTGAGCACCCGGCCCAGGCAGCCGCCGGAGCGGCGCGCGGCGCGGGGAGCACGCGGGGGGCGAGACGGAGCAGGCTTGGCTTCCATGACGGTCTCTCCCAGGGGGCCGACGCGCCTCAGCCGCCCGTATGGTGGACGATGTGAGCGGCCGCCAACTGCGCCTCAATCCAGGCGGTGTAGGCGGCCGCGCGCAGCGTTTGGGCTGCGGCCGGGCTAAGCGGGCGGGCCGGGTCGCGCTCCAACACCTGCACGATGTGAAAACCAAGCGAACTTTCGATCACGACGCTGGTCTGGCCCGGCTCTAGGGCAAAGGCGGCGGCTTCCACGGCGGGCTGGGTCAGCGTGCCGCGGGCAAACCAGCCCAGGTCGCCGCCGGCGGCGCGGCTGCCCAGGTCTCGCGAGTAGTTCAGGGCCAGGAGCGCAAAATCTGCGCCGCCCGCCAGCAGGTTGAGCACTTCCTGGGCGGTATCGGCGTCGGTCAGCAGGATGTCGCGCGCGTGCACCTGCTCAGCCACGGGCGGCACCGCGGCGGTCACCTGCGCCATCATTTTGGCGCGCACCTGCTCGGCGGCCAGCGCAGCGCGCAGTTCTGCGGGCGTGTAGAGGTTCACTTGCAGCCAGGCCGCCAGCGCGCTGGGGCCGCCCAGCTCGGTGGTGATGGTTTCCAGCGCCGCATCCACGGCCGCCGGATCAGTGGTCAGGCCCGCGGCGGCTGCGGCCTGCTCTACCACGGCCTGCTCCAGCAACGTTTGGTAGACGGTAGCGGGGCAAGTCGCCGGGTCGAGCGCGGCAGCGGTCAGGCCCTTTTGGCAGCGTGCCAGCTCCTGGTCATACACGGCGAGCGGGATGTCGTGGCCGTTGACCGTCACCAGCAGCGGGATGGGGGTAGCCGTGGGTTCGGGCGTGACGGTGGGGGCCGCGGCCGTAGCCGAGGCGGCGGCGGTCTGGGTGGCCTGAACGACGGCGGCCGTGCCGGTCGGTCCCGGCTCGGGCGCCTTGCACCCGGCCAGCAGCGCGCCGACCAACAGCGCGGGCAGCGCGAGTCTCAGCTTTCTTACCAATCCCATACCTTTCACAGCGGGCATTATACACGCCGGAATGGGCGCCGCAAGCATTCCGGCCCAGGAAGACGCCCGTCGCGGGGCGGGACGGCCGAACCCGATCACCCGCCCTGCTGGGGGTTGAGATCTGGTTGGAACGGGCCACACACCGCGTTAGGCGTCGTTCACCAGGGCAAAGATCATCGGCCGGCGCTTTAGCTCCGCGTAGAAGAAGTCGGCCAATACCTGGGTGACCTTGTCCTTGACCGCCTGGGCAGAAGGGGTCGAGCCATTGGCCCGCGCCACGGCCTGGGTAATCTGCTCCTGGGCGGCAGTGAACAGCTCGTCGGCGTCGCGCACGAAGACAAAGCCGCGCGAGATGATCTCGGGCTGGCCGACTAGCCGGCCGGATTGGTCGAGCCGCAGGTTGATGATGACGAAGCCGTCCTGGGCCAGCGCCTCGCGCTCGCGCATGACGCTCGGGCCGATATCGCCGACCCCGCTGCCATCCACGTAGACATAGCCGCCGGGGATGCGCTCGCCGACGCGCAGGAGGCCGTCTTCGAACTCCAGCACCGTGCCGTTCTCGACCACCTGGATGTTCTCCTCAGGGATGCCGACCTCGCGGGCGATGGCGGCGTGCTGGGTCAGGTGGCGCAGTTCACCATGGACGGGGATGAAGTTGCGCGGCTTGACCAGGTGGATGAGGAGTTTCATCTCCTCGGCGCTGGCGTGGCCGCTGACGTGCACCGGCGCGATGGGGTCATAGATGACGCGCGCCCCGCGCTGGAGCAGCTTGTTGATGGTGCGGTGCACCATTTCCTCGTTGCCGGGGATGGGGTGCGACGAGAGCACGATGGTGTCGTTTTCGATCAAGTCGAACTGGCGATTGCGGGCCTCAGACAGGCGGCCCAAGATGGAGGAAGGCTCGCCTTGCGTGCCGGTGGTCATGATGACGACCTTGGCGGGGCTGAGCCGCAGCGCTTCGTCCATGGAGATGATCAGGCCGTCGGGCACGTTGAGGTAGCCGAGCTTCTGCGCCATCTTGGCGTTCTCGACCATGGAGGTGCCCACCAGCGCCATCTTGCGGCCGTGGCGATAGGCGGCGTTGAGCACCTGCTGGATGCGTGAGATGAGCGAGGCGAAGGTGGCGACCAGGATGCGGCCGGGGGCCTCGCGAAAGACCTGGTCAAAGGCCGGGTCAATCACGGCTTCGGACGGCGTCCAGCCGGCCTTATCGGCGTTGGTGGAGTCGGAGAGCAGCGCCAGCACGCCGCGGCCGGAGAACTCGGCCAGCTTGGCGTAGTCGGTGGGCCAGCCATCCACGGGCGTGTGGTCGAACTTGAAGTCGCCGGAGTGGACGATGAGGCCGGCGGGGGTGGTGATGCCCAGGCCGACGCCGTCGGGGATGGAGTGGCAGACGTGGAAAAGCTCCACCTGAAACGGGCCGATGTGAACGGTGTCGCCGGCGTTGACGGTGTGGAGCTGGACTTTGTCGAGCAGGCGCGCGTCGCGCAGCTTGACTTCGAGCAGGCCGCGGGTGAGGGGCGTGGCGTAGACCGGGGCGTCGAGTTGCTGCATGACGTGCTTGATAGCGCCGGTGTGGTCTTCATGGCCGTGGGTGATGAGGATGCCGCGCAGCATGTCCTTGTGCTCGAGGACATAGCGGAAGTCGGGGATGATGTAGTCAATCCCGAGCATGTCATTCTCGGGGAACATCAGACCCGCGTCCACGAGCAGGCTGCTGCCGTCGTACTCAAAGAGCATCATGTTCTTACCGATTTCGCCCAGCCCCCCAAGGGGAATCAGGCGCAGTTTGTTACCCATTGACGATTACCTTCTTTCTGGCCCAAACAACCCCGGCGCGGGCAGGCGGCGTCAGCCCGCCGCGGAGCGCGAGGTGGAGATTAACACAATAAAGCCCCGTCGGAAGCTGTTCCGGACGGGGCCAAGCGAACATCTAAGCCGAGAGGCTGCCAAACGGGCGGGTGGCATTCGGGGCCGCTGGTCTCAGAGCGCCAGCGGCGCACGCCCTCCGAACACAAGCGGCGCGATTCTAACATACGCGCCACCGGGCGTAAAGGCGAGCGCGGCAGGCGTCTGGACGCAACAAGTCCCTTGTCCGGGCCGGGGGGCCATGCTATAATCTCGGCCACGCACGGGCAATTAGCTCAGTTGGTCAGAGCGTACGGTTCACATCCGTAAGGTCACAGGTTCGAGCCCTGTATTGCCCACTCTTGACCTTATGGGTAGCCCAAAATGGCACCCATAAGGTCAACGGTCAGCCCCCCACCCAACCCCCGGGGCGACCGGTGACCTTCCGGCTAGTCTCTCTCTCTGGTCCAAAAAAATACCGTTCGGCTTACTCGGAATTCAACCCGGGCTTACTCGGTATTCAGCGACAGAGAGGAGACCATATGGCTAGCAAACTGACCCTCAAGCAGGCCTGCGAGGGCATGATCCACTACAAGACGGCCGCCGGCAAGAGCCCCCACACCATCCTGGACTACCGGAACACGTTCAAGAAGCTGCTCCTGTACTTCCCCAAGAACCCGCCCCTGGCCAGCCTCACCCGGGCCGACCTGATCGCGTTCTTCGCCTGGCTCCAGGAGGGCTTCGAAGCCGAGCCGGACGGCGCCGCGCCCCGCGGCAAATTCCGGCTATCGGCGAAGTCCGTCCTCAACATGCACACCAACCTGTCGGCCTTGTGGACCTGGGCGGTCAACGAGGGCCTGGTCGAGAAGAACATCATTCGGACCATTGACCCACCCCCGGTGGCCGAGCCCAACATGGTGCCGTTCACCAAGGATGACGTTGCCAGCCTGCTCAAGGCGTGCGACGTAAGCCGGACCTGGAAGACGCGCGTCGGCAAGACCAGCACGCGCCCGAACGCCAACCGGGACCGGGCCATCTTCCTCACCCTGCTGGACACCGGCATGCGGTCGGGCGAGCTCTGCGGCATCCGCTTCGCCGACATCAACTTCACCAACAACAGCATCGAGGTGAGCGGCAAGGGACCGCGGGGCGGCAAGAAGCGCACCGTGTACTTCGGCAAGCGCGTCGCCCAGGCGCTCTGGCGCTACCTGCAACCCAGGTTGGAGACGATGCGGCCCGACGACCGGGTCTTCACGCTGGTCAAAGGCGTGTACGAGAATAACATGACCCGCGATCGGCTCTTGAAGATCGTGAAGCGCATCGGCGATCAGGCCGGCGTGGCGGACGTCCACCCGCACCGCTTTCGCCACACGTTTGCGATCAACTATCTGCGCAACGGCGGCGACCTGTTTACGCTCCAGACCCTGCTCGGCCATGAAGACCTGACCATGGTCAAGCGCTACGCCCGGATCGCGCAGCATGACTGCGAAGTAACCCACCGCAAAGCGAGCCCCGTGGATAACTGGAAGCTGTAATGAGGAGGGCGTTCGGCCGTGTCACCAGGCCAGCCCTACATGGCAACCAGTTGCTACGAGCATGTACCTGACCATGTTTGCTTTACCACGTGCGCAAAATACTACTTTGAAGTATTATACTTGACAGTAGTATAAAGGCGAATCGCTCGGAGGCCGCGATGGCGTTTTACGATCGTACGCGAGAGCTAGCAATGCTGGATGAGCAGTATTCGCGCCCAGGCGGGCAGCTCTTTGTTATGTACGGCCGGCGCCGCGTGGGAAAGACGGTGCTGCTAGCGCACTGGCTCCAGATCCGGGGCCACCGCGCCATCTTCTGGACGGCAGACCAAACGTCCGCGGTCGCCTTGCTGCGCTCGTTTTCGCAGGCCGTCCAGGCGTTCCGGATGCCGGGAGCTCAGGTTCCACCAGAATTCGACTTCGGCAACTGGGAGTTGGCGTTGCTGGAAGTGGCGCGACTGGCGGGGGATGAACAGCTGGTGCTGGTGCTGGACGAGTTCACCTACCTGTTTGAAGCCGAGTCGGCCATCACCAGCCTCTTGCAGCGGCTGTGGGACCACCAGCTCAAGCACACCCAAGTGATGCTGGTCATCACCGGCAGCCAGGCGGGCATGATCGAGCGCGAGGTGCTGTCGGCCCGTGCGCCACTGTACCAACGGGCTACACGCCACCTTCGCCTGCGGCCCCTGCCCTACGGCGTGCTGCACGAGTTCTTACCGGAGTATTCGGCCGAGGACCGCGTCACGATTTACGGCTGCGTGGGAGGGGTGCCGAGCTACCTGGAGCTGCTGGAGCCGCGCCACAACCTGGAGACCAACCTGCGCCGTCTGCTGGACTCCAGCCTGATCCTGGACGACGCAGCCGCCCTGCTGCGGGACCAGCTCGACGAGCCGCGCAACTACGTGGCGATTGTGAGCGCGATCGCAGCCGGCTACCTGCGCGTGACGGAGATTGCCAAGATGTCGGGCCTATCGGACACGGCCACGGCCAAGTACCTGACCGTGCTGCAGAACTTGGGGATCGTGGAGCGCCAGGTCCCGGCGACCGTGAGTCGCCCTGAGCACAGCAAGAGCGGACGCTACCAAATCGTCGACCACTATCTGCGTTTCTACTACCGCTTCATCGCGCCGGCGCGCTCGCTGCTGGAACAGGGCCTGACGGCGCAGGTCTGGGCCAACTTACGCCAGCACCTGCCCGAGTTCATTGGCAAGCACATCTTCGAGGAACTATGCCGGGAGTGGGTGCTCCGGCAGGCAGACGTGGGCAAGCTGCCGTTCCTGCCGCGGCGGGTAGGCGCCTATTGGGGCAAAGGCGCGCCGGAGATTGACGTCGTGGCCGTCAACGAGGACGAGCACCAGGTCCTGATGGGCGAATGCAAATGGACCAGGGCGCCAGTGGACCGTGCGACGGTACAGCGGTTCATGGCGCAGGCCACACGGGTGCTTGCTGAAACCAGCGATGAGCGCTGGCGGGTCAGCTATGCGGTCTTCAGCAAGAGCGGGTTCACAGGCGAGGCGGAACGCTTGGGTGGAACTAAGGTGCACTGGATCACGCTCGCGCAACTTGATGAAGACATGCGCGTCGCATAGCACGTTGAGTTGTACCGAGTAGCGCCTCGGGGTTGTTCCATTTCACCGCCCCCGATGTGGGACGAAGGGGTCGATCGGTTTGGGGAGCAGTTGCGAATCAAAGACCCAGGCTATAAGCCAAACAGCCAGGGTTGCTTTGTATTGCCCAACTCGGGATGAGACAAAACGGCCTGGCAACCAGCTGAATTTCCGGCTGCCCTGGACGGGCCACCATGGCCAGGCGACACCGGGACAAGCATAACGACACAGGAGCAGCCAGACCTGACAAGGGGGCGTTCCTGTGGGTGGGAACGGCAAGAAGCGCCCGAGCAAGGTCACCGCCGCCCCGAAGTACCGGATCCTGTGCGAAGCCCAGCAGACAGGCATTCATCCAGAAACGAACATCCGTTCCATTGACTTGATTACTCAACTCAACTATTGTAGCTGTGGGTCTTGTCCACAAATAGCACCGAGGTAACATGTCACCCGACGCGACTGGTAATCCGAGTTTCGGCCAGAGGGTTCTGGCACTCCGCCGGGCGAAACGATGGTCACAGGGTGAACTGGTCAAGGCGCTGGCAGGCCGTAAGGTCAAGATCGACGTCACGTACCTATCGAAGATCGAGAACAACCGCCTGGATTCACCACCGGCGGCTGACACCATCCGGGCCCTGGCGGCTGCCTTGGAGGCTGATCCAGAAGAGTTGCTCGACCTAGCCGGCCGGTATGATCAGCAAGCGTTGCAGCAAGTGGCGCGGGACATCCCCGAAGCGGCTGCACTACTCAGGCGGCTAGGCCAGCGGCAGATCAGCGCGAAGCAGATTCGGACGTTTCTCAAAGCCACTGACCAGGAGACAGGCGACGATGCAGATCCGGAGTAGTGTCGACTTCCTGCCCGACAGCGTGATTGAGAACCGCGCACAGGCGCTGCTCGATCGCTATCGGCGTGAAATTGGCCCGGTCGACTGTTTTCCTGTCCCGGCGGAGAAGATCGCCGATCTCTTACTTGAGTTGCAGATCGACTGGGCGCCGATTGACGACACCGACGTTGAACCTGTGCTTGCTGCCATCATCCCATCCACGCACACACTGCGGCTAAATGAGCGCCGGCGGCCGTTCTTCAACGAGTATTTCGGGAGCCTCGCTTACTCTATCGCCCATGAGCTTGGCCATCACGAGCTGCACCTGGCCGAACCTGAGATGGTGCAGTTGCCTCTTCTGGACGGCGCGGGGTGCCCGGCCTACTTATGCCGTCACACGGGTCAGGAACGCGACCGGCGCGAATTGCAGGCAGAGCGTTTTGCGGCCAGCCTGCTGATGCCGACCGACTTGCTACTGCCTGTGATCAAACCCCTCGATCTGCTGAAGTGGCGCACACTCTACGAACTGCGCGATAACGTCGGAGTATCAATCTCGGCCTTGGTCAAGCGCCTCGAAGGGCTGGGCCGACTCTTCGTGACACGAGACCGCAAGCTGTATCGGAGCCGGGAAGAGGCGACGGGTCAAGCCACGTTGTTCTAGCTCGGCGCAACGCGGCGTGCTTTTTTTGGGCATCGTATTGACATGACTACTCAACTCAATAGTGCGAATGCAGGCTGGTATTTGAACGGTGCAACGCGTTGGTGGCTACCGAGGCGCAAGTCATAGGAGTGCCTGCCCAGCGCTAGCGGGCCGTGACCTCTAGTTCGATTGGCGGGACGCTCATCCCGCCAGAGAGTATTGAGGGTGTCTATGACCTCCATAAGTGGTCGTTCACGGCCCACCACCCCGCCCCGATCGCCCGGCGGCAACCTGTATGACGACGTCTTCGACACCGTCATCGCCGAGACGCAGGACATATCTGAGCGGTTCGAAATTGACCTGGGCGGGGTTCCAGACACGATCCGGGAGACCAGCCAGGGTGTCCAGCCGCTCCTAGACTACGTTCGCGAGTGCCTGGAGACACACCGCCTGCCGCCAGGCCAGAAGAGCACACGAGTCGCTCGGCTCGTCGACGTGGCCGCCTGGGTATTGCGCCGCAGTGGTGAGTTCGCCGCACACTACTGCGAGGGGCGTGTCGCAGCCGTGGACGGCACGCCGCTCTTTCACCCACGTCGATACCTGTCCGGGCAAGTTTTCGCAGTGGCCGTTGGAGCGCTTACCGCGCGCGACGCCCTCCAACCGCGCGCCAAGATCGTGCGGACGTCCATCCCAATGCAACTATCGGCAAAAGCCGGCACCAATGCGCCCGACCTGGTCGCCACACTCGAGCGCATGGCAGCGCAGGCCCATCAGATGGTGCTGGACACGAGCTGGCCGCAGGCTTTTCTCGAATACCACGTTCGGCGCTACGCGCTTGAGCACGTTCGTGCGCCCTATATCCTGGTCGACGGGCCGCTGGCACCGGAGCTGGTGGGTACCCGGCGCCTAGGGCGTGATCTCTTAAGCCAGATCTTTCACGATGAGCGGGTCGCGATCGGCGTTGTTAAGTCGTTGCTGCGCAGCCCACTCGTCTACAGGCTAATCGCCCGCGCACTCCGGCCAGGGGAGGCCTACGTCGTGGAGTCGCAGCGGACGTTTCTGCGCCGGAGCGGTACGCGCCTGTTCGGCGAGCGCTGGATCGACAACGAACTGGGGACGATTTGGCGCGGCCTGTACCGACCAGGTGCCAAGACCTACGCCTTCCAATGCCGGGCCCAGGACTTCGAGGCCGCACTCTGCCTGCTGTGGTGCGACCGGGACGAGGTCGTTGGGCACGAGTTGCCCTTTCTACTGAACCAGGTGGATCACCAGTTGCAGGCGCGCTACCGCCAGGGCGACATCGAGCAGTTGCTAGACGGCCTGTTGGCCGAGCAGGGCGAGGACGTATTCTTTGACGAGATGGACGAGCGGCTGCTGCGGTAGCCGTACTGTAGAAAGGCAGGCCACATGGCCAACGAAACGACTGATTCCTATTGCAGTTACCGATTTGTAATCTGGCCCGATGAGCTCTCGTCTGATCCTGCCCGCGTCGAAGCACTTGCCTACGAGGATGTCGACCGCGTGATTGCGCTCAGCCGGGGCGAGCCGGCGCTAGATTCTTCGCCACAACCCCCGTCGCTGCGCACCGGACAGTTCGTCATCGTCGATGACACGGTCCAGAACGAGCAGTGGTTTGCCCAGGTGGTGGCGCCGCAGCGGAACCTGCCACTTCTGGGCACCAGCCGCGAGCATCCGGCTACGATGACGGCCCTCATGCGCATCTTGCGCGAACAGGTGGCGAATTCCGCCTTTGCCCGTCAAGCTTACCACTACGAGCTTTCGCTTATCGGCCAAATCCGCGGCGAAGTGAAGCGCAAGTTGACAACCGTGATGACCCGTCCGCGCGCAGGCTCTCGCGGGCGTCTGGCCGAGGTTGACGAAATTGTCCGCTTTCTGGGTCTGCCGGCCGTGTCCGAAGGCAGTAGCAACGTGATCGGCCGCTTCCAGGGGGTGGACATTCCGGTAACGATCGACCAGCAGGCGCTGAACATGCACACGCTCGTGGCCGGGGCGACAGGCTCGGGCAAGACCAACTCGCTGGCCAACCTTATGCGCGCCGCCCAGGCGCTCGGTGCCTGCTGCCTGGTGTTCGACTTCAAGCCCGATTACCAGGATATCGACTCGCCCAATGATGAAATGGACGCGGAAAGCTGGGCCGTGTTTGCGCCTTGGGGTCTGGGGCCGCGGGAGCTGAAGAATGTCCAATATTACGGCCTGGCCGGGCAGGCGCAGCGCACCGCTGGAGAGCGCCAGTTTGCCGTCTGGGCCAGCGACGTCGAGCCCGAGATGCTGGCAGCCGCTCTCTTTCACGCACGCAGCGATGAGAACCAGCGCGACCTGTTCTTGGCTATCCTGGACATATTTCGCAGCAGCCGTACCACGCCTGACGTTCCTTTTTCGCTCGATGACGTGGATGCCTGGATGGAGCGCCTGGTACGCGAATCGGCTGAGAGCGAGAGCGGCGGCGTCAATGGGAACGGCCAGAAAAAGGAGTATAGGCCGCGCGAATCGGCGCTGGCTGGGGCGCTGAGTGGCATACTGAACTTCAGCGTGAAGGCATCGACACTGGAAGCCATGAACCGCAAGCGCCGCAGTCGGGCACCGCGCTGGTTGGACGCTGGCCAACGCGCCCGCCGGCAGGACAATGGTATCGGCACACTATGGGGAGACGACGGCGAGGGTGCCAGGCGTGACCTCGCTCGCATTGTCGAGTTTGACCCAACGCAGGACCTGGCTCGCCAGCGAGTGGTAGTCATCCGCGCGCCAGCCGAGGGGCGGGAGTACGGGTTGTTCTTGTCCTACGTCCTGCGCCGCATCAACCGCGCGCTGGCTGAAAAGAAGCTCAGGTTTCCGGTGGTATGTTTCGTGGATGAAGCACACGAGGTCTTTGGCGGCGAGAAAGCAGTGGCCGAGGCGTCAACGGTGTCGGTGCAGCGAGCCGTAAACAAGGGCCGGTCCCTGGGCAACGGCTTTGTCTTCGCCACACAGAACCCCAGCCAGTTGCCACAGACCATACTCAACAACTTGAACACGCGTATCATCCACCGGCAAAATGCGCGTGAGGAGCTCAAGCTGGGCATACCCAGTGCGCCAGAAGAACTGCTAAACTCGGCTATGACGCTCGGCCCTGGCGAAGCTCTGGTCTATGTCCAGGGCAGCCGAGCACCAGTGACCGCTGAGATGGCTCCCTCGCCTTTCAAATTGACCAAGCTCACGGGGCAAGGTGCACGCCGGTTGCTAATCGACCAAATCGCCGCCAAAGGTGCCTA
Organism: Anaerolineales bacterium; assembly: GCA_020850595.1. GTDB lineage: Bacteria > Chloroflexota > Anaerolineae > Anaerolineales > UBA6663 > JADZEK01. Next base: position 82,076 of record JADZEK010000159.1, on the reverse strand, counting down.
GAAGCGGAGGTAGAATGAACGGTTCCGGTCATTTCGTTCTCGGGTGTGGGACTGGCCTGCTTGTCGCAGGGGTAGCGCAGAGCTTGGGCATGGCCGCGCCTTCCCAAACTCAGTTGCTGGCCGGGATGGTGATCGCCGGTGTCGCGGCGTTCGGACCAGACGTCGACTGTCAGGGCTCAACCATCAACCGCACGGCTCCGTTCCTTCTGGCTGCGGGAGTTGTGCTGCTTGGGCTGATTCCCGGCATTGCTGTAGAGTTGCCGTCTCAAGTCATGGATAGCCCCTGGCTGAGACATCTGCAAAGCTTCTGGCCATTGTTCACCCTTCAGCAGGTCGCCGGCGGCTACCTTTTCGCCTCAGCAGTCGGGCTCGTTATCACGCCCCACACTGTGCAGCATCGCGGCCCTACTCACTCTCTGGCTTTTACCACCATCGTAACGACTGCCGTGATGGCCGCTTTCCATGTCTCCAATTTGCCTTTGCTCTACGCCTGTTGCTTTGGCGCTGGTTGGTCGAGCCATCTAGCCGCGGATGCGTTTACCGAGGAGGGATTACCAGAGTGGGATTGGCTGTTGCCCAGTTGGTGGGCCAGCAACTAACAAAAGGACCGGGGCCAGATTGGAGGCGTAGTGCAGTTAGTGCAATTTGGGTATTAAGGAGAAAGGCGCGATCAATGTCAGACTTTCGCTTTCGACGGCTTGAGACGTACAAGGTTGGCGGCAGCAGGGACAGAATGGAGCTGAGCTTCCCGTTGCCACGCAGTCCGAGCGGAAAGGTGTATCGCTGGTGCCCGAACGAAGAGTGCGCACCACGGTTGTTTCTGCTCGGTGACGCACAAAGGCCCGAGGATATTGACGTCACGGTACTCAAGAGAGCGCCGGGAACGACGGGAACGACGTGCCCCTATTGTGGCCAAGACGCGGATGACGATGAATTCAACTATGGCGGCGATATCGAGGCGGTGCAGCGGTACCTGGAATGGGCTGCGGTCAGAGATATCAATGACCACCTTGTGAAAATGGCCCGGGACTTCAATCGCTCTATGCCGAGAGGTAGCCTGTTCTCCGTCAAGATGGACGTGAAGCCGGACCACACGCCAGAGCCGCGAGCCTGGCGCGAAGACCTGATTCGAAATCTGGCATGTGACCGGTGTGGTCGTGCATACGGGGTCTACGCGATTGCTCTGTTCTGTCCAGATTGCGGCAGCAAGAACCTACACGTCCACTTTGAGCGCGAAATCGAACTGGTTCTGCAGCAGATCGACTTGGCCGAGCAAGTAGCCGAGAATGGCGGCAGCGAGCTTTCGTACCGCGTTCTTGGCAATGCCCACGAAGATGTCGTGACTGCCTTTGAGACTTACCAGAAGGCGAGTTACAAGATCATGGTTAGGAGGGCGTTCTCCAAAGAAGAGGCGGCGAAACTGGCGGGCAAGGGCGCAATTGGCAATCGGTTCCAGAATATCGACAGGGCTAGAGAGTTGTACCAGAACTTGGCTATCGATCCCTTTTCCGTGCTGGATCCCGATGAATTGGAGCAGATGCGGCTCAACATCGAAAAGCGCCACGTAATCGGACACAATTTGTCAATGGCTGATGAAGCGTATGCTGGGGCCGATAGCCGTGAGAAACCCGGAACGACGGTGGCGATACTCAGTGAAGAGATCTCCGAGTTTGCCTTGACCGCGAAAAAGGTCATTGTCGAGTTGGAGCGCCTACTTTGATCGCCACTGCCCCGATCTCACGACGGCCGCGCAGACTGGAGGCATCACACGGCCAATCAGCCAGCAGTGAGTAGCATGAATTCTGAGCAGTGCCCTGATTCGGGCACCAAGGGATACTTGGATTCGATACTGGTGGGGACAACCAAGGCTAGATACAAGTGAGAGATCTGAATGCTAATTGCTGCCGCCGAACTACTCGCTGAGATCCTAGCTTCTGCGCTACTTGAGCATGTCCTTGTCACTCATTTCAAAGACAGGAAGCACAATAGGGCCATCGCCAGCGCCATTAGCAAGGCACTCAACGACACCGTCGCATTATTTCCTGGTTTCGAATCTGCCATAGGCGATTTGGATTTTCTGAAACGCGACCGTGTCGTTCTTGAGATGCGCAAGTTGGTGCATCCTACCGAGCAACCAAATCTGGATGTACTGGTCGAGGAATGGCAGAAGCACGTTCCCTCGCAAACGGGCGGAGACCCGCGCCTGATTCTGTCCAAGTTTGTTGCCACAAGCATCAACAGTCTGAGATCAATCCCTGAAGTTGCCGAAGTGCTTCACCAAAAGGAAAGCACGCAGCGACTCCAGACAATAGACGCTCGCATCGCCAGCGTAGAAGGGATGCTGTCTAACTCAGCTACTCAAGAAACGGGCCGAACGGATACTCGATTTGATGCTCAGATCGATCTCTGCGAGCAACTGCGGGCCGAAGGCCGTCACCGGACGGCCTATGAACAGCTGAACCGGCTAGAGAAGGCTGCACGAGATGGGCGTGCCAGCAGCCGAGTGCTATATCGTGTACTCACCAATTTGGGAATCTGCGCTTTGGAGCTTGGGAATACTGCCGACGCAGAAAGCAAATTGGAGGCGGCATACGACCTTGAACCGCGCAATCCGCGTGCGCAGGCCAACTTAGCTTACGCCAGATTGTTGCAGGGCAATCCCGGCGAGGCTATTCGCCTTGCAGATACAGTGCTCGCACAGCAACCCGTTGGAACGGGAGCACCGTCGGTTCGCATACAGGCGATGGCAAAGCTCAACTCGTACAAAGGAGTGGAGCAGCTCGTCGAAGAGAAGTATCTGGACGATGCAAAGTACGTTGCGGCTGTTGGATTTGTCTTTGCTAATGCAGGCTCGCACGAGCGCACCATCCATTACCTACGACGGGCACTTGCGCTAGATCCCACTGATTTCGGTTCCAAGCTGCTGCTAGCCAAGACGCTCATCGACCAAAGCGTTGGCACGCAGGCGCACTTCGTATTCAAACCCACACTAACCAAAATCGAGTACCCAGCTGAAGGGCCGAATCAGGCGTTGCGCCTCATTGAAGACGCTTTGCTCCAGGCGCGCACGGGTGACAATGAGCGACGACGACACGATGCGCTCGCCGCACGGTCTGGCGTGAAGGCTATGACGGGCGATTTAGAGGAAGCAAAGAAGGACGCCAACGGTGTATTGTCCGAGCAGCCTGACCATGTAGTTGCACTAAGAAATCGGATGTTTATTGCGATTGACGAAGATAAGTTTCAGGAGGTCGTGGAGTACTATCGCAAACTCCCATTGGATGAACAGCAGAGTGAAGGCGTAGCGTTGGCTGCGGCGAATGCATTCATCGAGCTGGGACAGCCTCGCGACGCCGTGGAAATACTGGACAGCGTTTGCGGGAAGAAGCTCCCATCAGATGTTAGTTGTGTAATCCTGACTGCTCACGCATTGATCCTATTGGGCGAACGAGAAAAAGCAACGGCGCTGCGAGCTGGATTGGCGGAGACAGGCCGCGGCAATCCTATTGTCCTCGAAGCTTGTGCCTTTATCGATCACTTGCTTGGCGATACCGAAGCAATGCTCTCTGGTTTGATAGAGGCCAGTAAGTCGGCGTCGGGCGCACAGCATGAGTCTATCTGCTTACGCCTGGCACAATGGCATCTGGCACAAAAACAATTCGCTGAAGCCGTGACTTGGTTCGATCGGATTGGTGCGGAGCGACTACTCAAGAGCGACCATGCTCGAGCTTATGTTGTGTCGCTGTATAGAAACAAGCAGTTTGACAGGGCAGTTGATCTAGCACGTCACGCCCGCGAGGACGGCCTTGTTGAGCTCTCGCTTATTGAACTCGAGGCGTGGATGGCAGAGCATTTGGGCGATTTCAATCGTGCCCTTGAACTAGACGACCTGCTGATAAGTCTTGAACCGCGTGAAGTCAAGCACCTGGTTAACAAAGCGCGCCTTGCTTTCCGTCGCGGCCAGCGTGAGCAGGCCGCAAAAGCTCTAGAGGCGATCGACGTCAGCGTAACCACAGACGCGTGGCAGCTCATGCAAGTGGCCGAGCTTCACAGCTATGTTGGAAATCCAGAACTGGCAGCCAGGTACGCCTTCTTGGGAAGACGGTACGGTTTCTCGGATCCGGAGATCCATTTGGCCTACGTAGGCCTGTTGTTTCGGCTTGACGACAGCCTGGCAGCACTCAACCCGATGAGTGTTACGGACGACACAGCAGTCCTCATTACATCCGACCAGGAAAGGCGCTGGATTAAGATCTTAGGTCTCACAACGCCGGATACTCAGCGGTCGGAGTTCGCGCCGAGCAGCCAACTCGCTGCTGCATTGCTTGGACACACCGTTGGAAACGAAGTAACGCTTCGTGAAGGTCCCCTCGAGACGCTGGTGTATCGAATCGAGGAAATCCAGAGTATCTACGTCCGTGCCTTGCAGGAAACGCTTGAGAGCTTTAGCACGCTCTTCCCCGATCACCAGGGATTACACCGGTTTCGAGTCGTGGATAACGACTTCACCAAGTTTTTTGCCGTTGTCGCCGCCCATGGTGAATTCGCACAGGCTGCGTATCGCTTTTATCACGACGGAGCACTCACGCTGGAGCAGCTGGCGCGCTTTATGGGCAGACCCCAAGTTGATATACAACAAGGGCTGGCGGGCTTCCCTGAACACAGGCTGTATGCAAGCCAAGGCTCAATTGAAGTACAGGCGAGGGAGCAACATGCGGCCGCAGATGCTCAAAGCATAACATTGGGCCTCAGCTCGCTCATTTCCTTGGGTCACCTGGGCCTACTGCCAGCCGTGGTCAAGCGCTACGCTACAGTGTACGTTGCGCAGCAGGTCCTGGATGAACTCCAGCGGACCATTCTTGAACGAGAAGCACTGGCCGAAAAAGGTCTGCGGACTATTGGATATGACGCAGGGCGTTTCTTCCTAGACGAAGTCCCTGCGGAACGCGCAAAGGAAGGCATTCAGCGTCTAGCTGCAGTCCTCGAGTCCGCGAGGTCGCACCTCACCGTCGCATCGGTTAACCCGGAATATGCTCAGCTTCTGGATAGCTCCGGCAAGGAAGCAGGGGAGCTTGGCATCGTGTCGCTTGTGACCCTGCTTGTAGCAAAGCAAACTGGATCAACCTTGTGCGCGGATGACTGGCGCTTGCGGCAGTACGCATGGGCCTTGCATCGAACTCGAAGCATCTGGTCCGCCAACGCGATTAGCGAGTTGCACCGGAGCGCGCTGATTAGCGATGTTCAGCACTTTCAGGCGCTGACCGATCTCGTCCGAGCACACTACTATTTCACGTCCGTTAGTGCTGACATGCTGATTTGGGCGCTCAAGAAGAGCGATTACCAACTGACCGCCGAAGTGCGTGATCTGTTTGAAGCCTTAGAAGGGCCGGACCCACAGGTGGAGGGTGTACTAGACATCGTGGCGGCGATCCTGAAGCATATATGGTCCGTGTCGTTGCTTACCTTTCGTCGGATAGCCCTGTTGCAAGCCCTGTTGCGAAGCATCAACAAAGGGAGAAGCGCCTACTTTACCTTGAGGCTTCTCGCATCCCGCCTGCAGTCGCAGTTCATAGTGTTACCCGGGCAACTTGACGAAGTACTGGCGGAAATGGAACGTTGGTACGGCTACCGCCGTCGGACATCCGGAAGTCACCTGGACTGAGTTAGAGGCGAACAGGTCTGCTCATAGCGAGTTGAGTCATCTCTAATAGTCCCAGGTCGCGTGCCCCAACGGCTCCCGGTTTAGCTCGTCCCGCAGTAGCCGCCACTGCGGCAGATGCCGGTCCATCAGCCCCTGAAACTGCGCGTTGTGGTGCCGCTCCAGCAGATGCACCAGTTCGTGCACCAGCACAAATTCCAGGCAACGCGCCGGCTTTTTCGCTAATTCTAGGTTCAGCCACAACCGCCGCGCCCTCGTGTTGCACGTTCCCCACTTCGTCTTCATCTGCTTGACGCCCACTTGGGTCGCCGTCACCCCAATCGCCTGCTCCCATCTGGGCACCAGCCGTGCTAGCTCGTCCTTCAGCTGCTGGCGGTACCATTCCAGCATCACCCGCTCACGCTGGGCACGGTCACTTCCCGGCCGCACGATCAGATCCAGCATCCGGTTGTTCCGAACTGCCACGCCTGGCCGCCCGGCCTGGTAGATTACGTTCAGCCGGTAGCGCGCGCCCTGGAAGTAGTGGCTCTCGCCCGAGAGGTACTCCCGCTCGGTCTCCCGTTCTTGCTCGGCGAATTTCGCCTGCTGCTGCCTGATCCAACCCAGGCGCGACACAACGGCCAGCCGCACCGCCTCGTCGTCGAGCCGCAGCGGCGCCGCCACCCGCACCCGCCCCGCTGGCGGATACACCGCCAGATGTAGATGCTTGATGTCTTTGCGCACCACGTCTACGACCAGACCCGCCACCGCGATCTGATGCCCTTCCATCGCGCGTTAGTACTCTCGCTGGTTTCGAAGCAGGTCGAGTATGCGCGTCACGGTTTCATCGTCTGTTACGTGCCGCGCAATCGCAAAGCGCACTTCCAACTCCTTCACGCGGCTTCCTCGCCAACCGTCCTTCACTGTCGCCAGCACGTCCTCGTGGATCTGCCGCGCCAGTTCCTCATCGCTCCCCAGGTTGTCATACAGCGCTCGCAATCCCGCCGAGTTCAAACTGCCGGGGTATTCCGCGCCGCCAGCCGGGTCCTGCACTTGCTTGGCCAGATCCGCCAGCCGGGTCCTGCACTTGCTTGGCCAGATCCGCCAGCCGCGCCAGGTAAGCCTGGTAATCCTGCGCCTGGGCCTTGCGCTCCTGAATGAGCGCGTCCAGCAGCGCTGACATCTTGTCGAAATACTTCGGGTTCAGCGGCTGCTCTTCGATGATCACCTTGCGCAGGTTGTTCTCCACCGCCTCCGCCATCGCCGCCGGGCTGCGCCGCAGTCCGCCGGGCAGTGCCTCCAGACCGGCTGGACCGCGCGCCACAAGCAGCTCCAACAGCGTCTGGTCGTCAAACGCCGACACCTTTACGCTGTCCTCGGCGCGGATATATGTGTCAATGAGCACCCGCATGGCCGGCTCGTACATTTTCAGGTCAATGTAGTCGCCGCTGGCCAGCTTCACCTCGGTCCGCACCTTCTCGTAATAGTCGGCCTCTTCGCGCGCCTGTTCCGCCTCGGCCGCGCTGTAGCCCGCCTCAGCCATCTCGTTGGCCGCCTGGGCATACGCCCGGATCAGCGCCGCCGTCAGCTTGTACAGCGCCACCCGCCGTGACTCGTTGTCTTTCAGCGCGTCCTTGTCGGCTGGGTCTCCGCAGAAGTAGCGCACGTAGTCCTCGGTCGCCTTGGGCGCCGGCACCGGCTCACACAGTGCCTTGATCTGCTCGCGCGCTGCGTCCAGCCGCTCGCGCGCCTTGGCCAGCCGGTCCTTCAGCAGCCCGTCCACGTCTTCATCGTCATACTCGTCGAACACTTCCGACGTGTAGTCGCGCACCGACCGCTCGAGGCTCTTGAACAGGTCCTTGTAGTCAACGATGTAGCCATACTCTTTGTCGTCGCCGTCCAACCGATTCACCCGGCAAATGGCCTGGAAGAGCCCGTGGTCTTGCATGTGCTTGTCAATGTACAGGTACGTGGCCGAAGGCGCGTCGAACCCCGTCAGCAGCTTGTCCACCACGATCAGCAGCTTCATCTGCCCCGGCTCGTTGACGAATTTGTCCTTGACTTCATCCTCGAATGTGTCTGGGTCTTTGCCCCCCAGCATCTGGTTGTAGATCTCGAACTGCTGCAGCTTCTCCGTCAGACCTTCGCCCGTCGTCTCGCCCTTGACGTCCCCCGGCGCCGGCTTATAGGACGTTACAATCGCGCACTTGTCAAACGCGGCATCCCGGAACAGCTCATAAAGCTTGCAAGCCTGGTAGATGCTGCCCGACACCAGCAGCGCGTTCCCGCGCCCATCCTTCAGCCGCGGCCGCGTCTCCATGTCGAGCAGGATGTCGCTGACGATCTTCTCCAGCCGGGACTTTGAGCTGAGCACCTTTTGCAGTGTGCCCCAGCGCTGTTTGAGTGAGGCCAGCGCCACGGCGTTCAGGCCGCGCGTCTTGGCTTCGAACCAGCGATCAATCCGCTCTTGCGAGGTAAGCGCCTGGTCAATGTCGCGTGCCTCATACAGCAGGTCGAGCACCACCTTGTCAGCGACCGCCTCGTCATACTTGTAGGTGTGGATGTAGGGGCCGAAGACTTCCAGGCTGCGCTGCTTGTCGGCCTTGAGCAGCGGGGTGCCGGTGAACCCAATCAGCATCGCCCCCGGCAGCAGCGCCTTCATGGCCTTGTGCAGGTCGCCCGACTGGGTGCGGTGGCACTCGTCCACGAACACGTAAATGTCGCCCTTGGCTCGGAAGTCTGGCGGCAAGCTGCGCTTCAGCTCGTCAATGTAGCCGGCCACATCCGGCTCGTCGCGCCCTACGAACTTGTGAATGAGGGAGCACATCAGCCAGGGCTCGGCCGCGTTCAGCCGGCCGACCAGGTCCTGTCCGCTCTTGGTCCGGTAAATGCCTTCATTCACCCCCCGGAACACCTTCGCGATCTGCTGGTCAAGCTCGCGCCGGTCGGTGATGATCAGCACCCGCGCCCCGGTCACGTTCTCGCGGATCCACTTCGCCAGCCAGACCATCGTCAGGCTCTTGCCGCTGCCCTGGGTGTGCCAAATGATGCCGCCCTCGCGTTTGCGCACCCGTGCCTGGGCGGCCTTCACGCCGAAGTATTGGTTGGGCCGAGCCAGCTTCTTGGTGCCGGCGTCGAACACGACAAAGTCGTGCAGTAGCTCCAATAGCCGCCCCTTCTCAAATAGCTGCGCCAGCGCCCGGTCCAGCGGGTTGGGAGCCGCGCTCTCCTCTTTCCACGTTAGGTAATACTTCTCCGGCGTCTCAATGGTCGCGTAGCGCAGCCCTTCCGTATCGTTGCCGGCCATCACGAGTTGCATCGTGGCGAAAAATGGCAGGATGAACATCTTCTGCTGGTTGTCCAGGTTCTGGCGGATGCCCTCGCTCACCGCCACGACCGAGCGCTTCAGCTCCAGCACCCCCACCGCGATCCCGTTCAGGTAGATCACCACGTCCGGGCGCTTCTCGTTCTCGCCCGCCACCGTCACCTCTTCGGCGATGGCAAAGTGGTTGTTTTCAGGCTGGTTCCAATCCACCAGCCACACCGTGACGCTGTTCTCGCCCACCTCCGGCCGCACCGGCACCCCATAGCGCAGCAGGTCATACACCGCCTGGTTGACGTAGTACAGGTCCTTGCTCTGGTCGCCCGCCGCCCGGCCCAGCGCAAACAACGCCTTGTCAATCAGCCCGTCGTCGTAGCCCTGGCGCTTCAGGTGCGCCCGCAGAATCCGCTCTTCGATGTTGCTGTTGCCGGGGCGGTCTTCCCAGTTGCCCAGGTAGTCGTAGCCCAGCGTGTCGCGGAACAGCGCCACCACCCGCCGCTGCGTTGCGCGCTCGATTTGCCCCACTTTGCTCATCTTGTTACGCCTTCGACAGCTTGAAGCTGATCTGGTAACGGTAGAACTCGATCTCCGGCACCATCGCCAGGGCGCGCCGCACCCGCACGTCATCTTCCTGGGCAATGATCACGCCCCTCACCTTCTGGCGCTTTTCAGCCAGCTCCTCGCGCACGTAGCCCATGTACCGTAGCACCTGGCCAACCACCGTGTCACTCGCTCGGCCCTTCTTCAGCTCCACCACCAGGAGCGTCCTTTTGTCTTTGCTAACTGCCAGGATATCAATCGGCCCGGTGTCGGTCGGGTACTGCTGGCCCACCCGCTCGCCCTCTTCCGCATATATGTCATACTCGCGGCCCAGGCTCGTTTGGGCCCAATTCTCCACCAAAAACTCCTCCAGATGCTTCTCGATGGCGAAGGCGGCCACATCCTCCACGGTCTCATCGGTCACGATGATCGTCGGACCCGCCACGCCCCGCAATAAGCTCTCAATCTCATCCTGGTAGTTGGTGAGCTTGCGGATCGCGCCCGGCAACCCGGCCGATTTGCGCAGCGCTGCACCCATGTCGCCGCGGTCAATCGCCTGGGGCAGCCACTGCACTGGCCGCCGGTGCGGCAAAATGCCGCCGGGGTGATACTGGTAGCCGCCGCTCACTTCACCCACGTGGTAATGGCCGGCCCCATCCGGGCTGAGCACAATGTCCCCCCTGTTGATGCCCTTCGCCACCGTCCACACAGCGCCGCATGCCAACCCGGCGCCGATCTTCGTCTTTTCCGGCCGCTGGGCGAGGTAGATCGGAATGAACTTCCTGTTGAAGGCGCGCCATTCGTCCGGCAACTGGCCCGTCAGGTCTTGCGCAATCCCGTAGTCGGCGCCGATAAACCCCCCGGCTACTGCCTCGGCGGCATGGTCACTACCCCGGCCCAGCATGACCCGGTAGTAGTTCTTCATGGTACCCTCATAGCAGCCTCGTCCTGCCAGTCAGCAGTTCCTGCATCATGCCTTGCTTCAGCGCATTGGTCTTGTCACGTTGCGCCTCCAGCGCGGCAATCTCCGCATCAATGTCAGACAACACAGCCGCAATAGCCTGTTGCTCAGCCAACGAAGGCAAATGGGCTAAGTAGTTCCCTACAGCTTCTTGAGTGATTCCAAAAAACGTCGTCCCTGATTTCTCAAGATCAATATGGTCCTGGAAACGTTTCGAGGCCAATTGGTAATACAGGAACTTCGGAAGAAATGCACCGTTCACAGGCCGAAACACTAACAGGTGGCTATTGAGGGAGGCTTTGCCGGGATAGGGAATGTGGTCGACGTAGAGAAGCTTGCCAATAGTGCCATCTTTGGTCACCAGAACATCGCCCGGCCTTAGTTGTATCGGTAACGCTTCCTGATACCTGGCCTCGGGGATGTGATAAACCTCTTCCCAGGCGATGGCCCCATCTCTGAAGTTCATGCCAGTGATCAGATACGGATCGTCGGCCTTCATCGTAAATTCGGCCTGTGTCAGCCCTTGCCACCCAATACGGCCGTGCATAGATGCAATGGTTTTCAAGGGGTGGCGAGGCCACTCCCCGCTGAACCCCGGCAGCAGCCGCCTCCGCCCCGTCAGCAACTCCTGCATCGCCCCCTGCTTCACATCGCGCTTCTTCGCAATCAGGCGGTCGAGCGCGGCGACTTGGGTGTCGATGTCACCGAGGGCAGTGCTGATCGCACGCTGCTCAGGTAGTGGCGGAACAGGAAGACGCAGCCCTTTTATTTTGGCAAGTGTAAGACGGGTAATGGCGTTACCACTGACAAGTTGTTTGATACGAGATTGACCAGCACCGGATAGAAGATACTGAAGGAAATAGCCCGCGCAATGTTCGCCCGGATCAAACCGTAGGAATGCAACGCTCGACAATAGGCTGAACTCGTCCGGCAGAGTATTCAGCGCCGCGTTGCCAGTATTTGCCCCGTCTTTGGTCAGCAAAAGGTCGCCCGTCCTAACATCGCAACGTCTGTATATCCGCCTGTGGTCGCTGGCACTCACCATTCCAGCATCGGATATGTCCAGAACTCCCTTGCCTATGTTTCGCGAAGTGACGTAAGGATAGTCCTGGCCATCTGAGGAGGGTGAGAAATGCGTACCGTCCTGAATTTTCATACAGAGGTCGTCAGCTCGCTTGACTTTCCACTCAAGCGGAATGTCGCCAACTTCAGTGCGCTGATATCCCGGCCTCAGTTCCATGCATACCCCATATTCGCCAAATGCCCCGCCACCCTCTGGCCCAATTCGTCCACCTCCGCCGCCAAGTCTGGCAGCGGCCGCGCATACCGCTCCGCCAGCGTCCTGACCCGCCCGGTCAGCCCCTGGCCCACTCGGCCCAGCTCGCCTTCCACGTCCCCCCGCAGCGTCGTCATCCATTTGTCGTCCACCACCAGCGCCTTCACCTCGGCCTCGGTCAGCGCCGCATACTTGGCCGTCACCTTGGCCCACAGCGCTTTTTCCGCCGCCCCCAGACGCGCCGTAGCTTCGCTCAGCGCCTCGATCAACCCCAGGTACTCCATCAGCGCCTGCCGTTCATCCTCCACGTCGGCCTCGCCCACCAGCGCCTTGAGCCGTGCCTTCACGCTGACCTTGGTCAACTTGCCCTTCTCCGTCTTGGCCTCGTATAGCACTCCATCCTCCCCACCCTGCTCTTCGTCCATTGCTTCCATCTGCGCGGCAATCGCTTCCCGCGCCGCCCGCAGCTCGTCCACCTCCGCCTGCTCCTTGGCGAAGTAGCGGCTGACAATCAGCTCCTGGGGCACCAGGTCGGGGTTAGCCTGCCAGCCGTCAACCGCCACCATATACACATCGTCCTGCATGGTCTCGGTCCAATAATTCATCAGCCGCTGGTATACGTCATACTTGTCCAGCAGCCGGGCGCCCGCAAACACCCGCAGCAGGTCCTCGCCAAGCGTCTCAATCAGCGCTTTGGGCCGGCAACCCGCCGCCTGCGCCTTCAGGCGGGGCACGGCTTGCCCCGCCCACTGCTCAAACAGCCCACGCGTCTCGTCGCGGAACCGCGCAAATTCGGGATGCCCGAGGATCACCTTGCGCACCTGCCCCGCTTCCAGCGTCAGCCGGCTATAGCCCGGCCGCCCGGCGCTCTCGAATAGCTCCCGCCTCAACCCCGGCAGCGCCTCCCAGTACGCCCCCAGCGCCTCGATGTCGGCCTCCGGCAGCCCGCCCTTCAGGTGCGCCTCAATGTCGTGCCGGTCTTCCGGCGGCGCGCTGTCAATGTAGCGCGGGATGTTCAGGTTGTAGTCGTTCCTTGGGTCGGCGATCTCCGCCACCGGCACCATGCGCGAGTATTTGGGGATTTCAAGCTGGCGGGCAAACACATCCACGATCTTATGGAGGTCCTGGTGGCGCAGCCGGTTCTTGTTGCCGTCCTTGGCAAACCCTTGGCTGGCGTCAATCACGAAAATGCCCGCCCGCCCGGCGGCGCTAGCCTTGTCAAGCACGATGATGCAGGCGGGGATGCCGGTGCCATAGAACAGGTTGGCCGGCAGCCCGATAATGGCCTTGATGAACCCCTGCTTCACCAGCGCCTGGCGGATGTCGGCCTCCACGTTGCCGCGGAACAGCACCCCGTGCGGCATGATGATGGCGCCCGTGCCGGTGCTCTTGAGCGACGCCAGCACGTGCAGCAAAAAGGCATAGTCGCCGTTCTTACGCGGCGGCACCCCGTACCGAAAGCGCCCATATTCGTCGTGCTCGGGGTCGAAGCCCGTGCTCCAGGCCTTGGCCGAAAACGGCGGGTTCGCCACCACGAAGTCAAAGGTCTTCAGCCGGCCCGGACCCTCCACAAAGTGCGGGCGCGCCAGCGTGTTGTCTTGCCAGATCTCGGCCGTCACGTTGTCGTGCAGGATCATGTTCATTTTGGCTAGCGCCGCCGTGGCGTTGTCCATCTCCTGCCCGTACAGCGATACCTTCACCGGCGCCTCGTCCGAGGCCTTCAGCAGCAGCGAGCCAGACCCGCACGTCGGGTCATACAGCGTCTGATTCGGCCGTCGCGCTTGCCCGATCCCAATCACCTTCGCAATCACGCGCGATACCTCGGCGGGCGTGTAGAACTGCCCCTTGCTCTTGCCGCTCTCCGTCGCGAAGTGCCGCATCAGGTACTCATAGGCGTCGCCCAGCAGGTCGTCGCCCTCGGCGCGGTTGCGGCTGAAGTCCAGCGCCGGGTTCTCAAAAATCCCGACCAGGTTTGAAAGTTTGTCCTGCCGCTCCTTGCCTCGGCCCAGCTTGCTCTCGTCGTTGAAGTCGGCCACGTCAATGATGCCGCGCAGCTCGTTAGCGTCGGCCAGCTTGCGGATGATCTTGTTGATCTTGTCGCCGATGTCGGGCTGGCCCTTCACGGCCACCATGTCGGCGAAGCCACCCCCCGGGGGCACCGTAATCAGCGTGTGCTTCTGGCCCGCGTACTTGTCGGACACGTATTTGACGAACAGCAGCGCCAGCACGTAGTCCTTGTACTGCGAGGCATCCATGCCGCCGCGCAGCTCGTCGGCGCTCTTCCACAATGAGCTGTAAAGCTCGCTCTTCTTAATCGCCATCGTGTTGGGTCCCTGCGCTCCGCCGGAATCGGACGGTGCCCCTGTCTTTCGAGAATGTTACTTTCTCCCAACCCGCATCCAGCCAGCCGCGGGCCTGGGAGTGGCCGGCATTCACGCTGGCGTTGTCCCACCAGGCCGAATGCTCGCGCGCGCTGTTGGGCAAAGGCTGCTGCCGGATCTGGTCGAGCTGATCCCAGGTCAGCTCAATTTCAGAGATATCGAGCGGCAGCGACCTGAGATAGTCACGCAGCCGTTCATTAGGGCCCAGAGCGCCGGCTTTGGGCGGCGGGGTATCTGTAACCTGAGCGGGGCCAGCCTCGGGCGGCACGCTCGGAGACTCGGCAAATGGGCCAGGCGATTGGTCGGGCAGGGCAGCGCCTGGCGCTGTTGCTGGCGTCGCGCTCGGGGCCGACGCGGGCGGCGCAACAAACAGGTGGAGCCGACGATGGAGGGTGGTATAGCGGTTCCGCGAGCGGCTGCGGCTATCTTTCAAGATCTCTTCCAATTGCCGTGAGGCGGAGACTTCCTCCAGCAGGAGTGCCAGCAAGCTCTCAAACTCGCCAGGCGTCGGTGCCTGGTCGACCCACGACGTCATAAAATCAAAGTGTGCGCCGTGCCGGAAAAGCCGGCCCGGCAGCGGATGATGAAGGCGGTCGCCGAGAAGAATGCCATAGCGCAGGTACGGGTGGACCTGTTTGTGGAGCACAGCCTTCTGGCTATACGTGATCGCGTCGTGGGTGGTTACGCTGCGCAATTTCGTCTCAATAACCACTCGAGGCTTCCAAGTCTCACCTTCAACCTCGCGCACCAGAAGGTCGGTCTCAAACTGCTGCCAACTCACGTCAATCTGGTTCCCAGCGCTCCTGTAATCAACCACCTCGTTGGCATAGAGCAGTTTTCGTCCTGCCTCAACGGCCAGCGCGGTGTCCGCTGCGGCCAGCGCCAGATGCAATTGGCCGGCAACACCCTCGGCCCATAGCCGTTCACCAGGAGAAGAGGTCTCCGAAACTTCATTGTCAGCCATTGAGTCCTCCAACGCTCACATTCGGGGCCCGCCATGGCGTGTGGCTATTGTGAGCGTTGATCCGACTGGCATCGCTAACCCGCACCCAATTGGATCAGAACCGGTCAGGTTACCGGCCGCGTCCATCACTGCACACCTTCCGAGGTCTCCGGTTTTGCTGGGCCGGGCATCGGTGCCGGCGGCAGTGATAGCCACTCTTGCGACTGCAGCACCTTCTCCATGGCCGGCAGGTCCTGCTCGATGTATCCCTTCCACTGCTTGAGAATCTGGTTCTTGCGGGATTCATCGTCGCCGTCTTCATAGGCCGACGCCGTCAGGAACGTCCGGGCGTAAATCGTGTGGTACTTGGGCATCAGCTTGTTGTACGTGCTGTGCAACGGCGGCCCGCCGCGCCTGGCCGCCTCGAACAGCCCAGACCGGACATTCTCGGGCCCCGGTCCAATCGTAAGATGCAGCCGCAGCGAGCTGGCAGCGTTGGTGAACTGGAACAACAGGATGCGCTTTGTCGTCGTCCAGCTGCCTCCCTCTGCCAGCACCGGCACGTCCCACGCTGCTGGCAGAAAGCGGATGTAGCTCTTGCTGCTCTGGTCGAGAACCAGGCCCGGCGTCGTTCGGATGAGCTCAATTAGCACATCGTAGATCACCGCCTGCTGGTCCGGCCTGTGCTCATAGATCAGATCCAGCGCCCGCCGATGCTTCTGATAGATCCTGCGGCACAACTCGGAAATCTCGGATTCGCTCACGATATGCCTCCGCAGCATCTGCGCGTAGTGCGCGAGCAGTATGCTCACGTCTGGGCCCAGTGTTGCTCGCCGCGTCTCCGCCAGACGCTCCACCAGCGCCGCCACCGTCACATAGTCCAAGCTGGCATAGGCCTCGGCGGAGGCCTCTCTTCCGGCCGGCGTCAGGAACAGCCCAGCCGTCGGCCAATCGGGGTAATGGGCTGCCATTGTCTTCCAGTATCGGTCGAGCTGACCCGAGTGCTCGCCGCTGTCGATCTTGTTCTCAATGATCACCGCAAAGCGGTGCCGCTCATTGACCAGCAGGATATCGATGTTGTGCCACTCGCGCAGCACCAGCGTATCGTCGAGGTCCCACACGGCCAGGTTTATGGGGGATAGGAGTGGTGGCCACAGGGCGGTGGACTGGCGCGCTTTCAGCAAGAACTGCCTCAGAAACGCGTCGCCCAGCCCGTGGTTCTGCGCCGGGTCCAACAGAAAGGCCAGGAAGTCCGAATGCCGCAGCTCTTGCCGGACCGCCCCGATGGCCTCAAACAAGTTGAACTGGCCCAGCAGAGCTTCTAGCCGCTCTAGTTCCGGGTTGTCAATAATCAACGCTTCCAGCGCCTGGCGATCCAGCGCTTCGATGTCAGTCAGAGAAGGCTCAGTGGTGGACATGGCAAAACAAAAGCCGCTGTGCTGGCAGCGGCCTAAGGTCTCCGGCTATCCCCTGGCCACGCGGCCCACGCCTGCACCCTACATCCGAAGCACAGACCTGGCGGGCGCCTCGGTCGATGTATTATACAAGTAATCGCGTATCGCCTACCTATCTGCATGCCTAGCCCCCATGACGCAAGCCGCAAATGTGGACAACGCGGACTCTCACAGCCCAATGAAACACCCCGCGGAGGGGGGCCACGGGGTGTACCCGGATTACTCCGGGCAGGCAGGATTGTAAATGAGTCCCAGGGCCTGTCAACTTACCGAAAGCGGGCGTGGCCGCGCAATGGCTGGCCAGCGAGAAAACACGATCCAGAGCTTGCGCAGCGTAGAAAACCGCAGCCGTCCATGAAACACATCAAAGCCACCGCGCTCCAGCTCGTCCAGCAATGCCCGGTAATATACTGCCCCTGCCCCCGCGACGAAGCGACCAGTGCGCGACAGAAGGACCAGCTTCGGCCACGCGGCATCGTAATGGCTTCGGGCGACCTTAGCCAGGTGTCCCATGAGCTCTTGGAAGCGATCGTCATGGACCCTCGCCTCGATGTCTGCATAGGTGAGGCCGTGTACTGTGAGTTTATCTAGGGGCAGATATATCCGCCCGGAATCCAGATCTTCGCCCACGTCCCGCACGATGTTGATCAACTGCAGCGCCGTGCAAAGCTCCACCGCATGGGGCGCGGCTTGCTCAAACGTGACCCCTGGCGCCAAGTGCATCAACTTCAAGGAGAGCAGCCCAACCGTGCCGGCGACGTGATAGCAGTAGTCCCTCAGCTCGTCCAGCGTCGCGTATCGGCGCGGCGCCGCGTCCATCTCGATGCCGTCCAGTAGGTCATTGACATAGCGCGGCTCGATGGCGTAGCGCTCACGGACGTCGGCCCAGGCGGCAAGGATGGGATCGGTCTGCTGGGCGGCCGGGCGGAGTGCCTGCTGGCGCCAGGCCTGGAATTCAGCCAGCGAGACCTGCCTGTGATCCACCTGGTTGTCGGCCAGCCGGAAGAAGGCGAACGCAACGCGCATGGCGACCCGGCGATCGGGGGGCAGGAACCGGGACACGGTGTAGAACATACCCTCGTGCTGCCGAATGAAACTCTCGGCGGCTGCGTAGGCCGGGCGTAAGGGCAATGGCGGCATTGCCTCGGACGAGCCTGAGTTGTGGTTCAATGTGAATCAATCCGCTGCAGGCGGCGCACGACTTCGAAGTAGTCAGGGGACTCGGCCACCAACTGATTAAGGCGCATCGCTAGCCCCTGGGCCTTGGAGCTGGGAGTGGCACCCAGCGCCTTGCGCCGGTCGAGGATTGCGATTGCCACCCGGTATATGGCGTAATCGGGAATACTCCAGGCCTCAGCCAACGGCACTGCGACAGGCAAGGCGTTTAGCAGGCGGGCAGTCTGCCGTTCAACGTGGCACAGGCGGCGTAATGTCAGCCAATCCCGGCCACGGACCACCCAGCGCGCAAGGTCAATTAGAAATCGCGGAGGCAGCAGAGAGGCCGTGTAGGCCAGGATCATCAAGCCAATCAGCATGTTTACGAAGGAGAAGGAGTAGGTGCGCGGCAGAGCTCCCAAGAGCACCAGCGGCCCCAGGATCGTCCTCGCCCCCAACCAGACTGCCAAGATAATCTGTGTGGCGAGGATGCACAGCAGACGAAACCGAATAGGCAGTGCGGGCTCGCTGGCTGCACGGCGCGCAAGGGCCGGAACTGCGATAGCGGCTACAATCGCCAGGGCGTAACCCTGCGCCAGGGCGGTAAACAGCAACTCTCCCGTGGCCGTCTCCGAGCGCGCAGGGGTCATCTCGGGAAGAAAAGCCCACCAGATCGCCAACAGGCCGGCTGCAATGGCCGGGGCGAGGGCAATCAGCCAGCGCCGTGAGCGAAGTGCCTTATCCAAGCTCAAGCAGCTCAGCGCCCAAACGCCGGCGGCGGCAATGGCGCACAAATACTCCACCAGCAAGCTTAAGGCGGCCAGACGCGTTCGGGTGTCTACCCAGCTCGCTACGAACGGAGCACTGAAGGTCGCGGCGAGGGTAAAGCAGACCAGCGTGGCGAACGTGTAAAGCGCGTGGGCCGAGCGAAGCTGGACGCGCGGAAGGCGCCAAAGGATCATCCCCCAACCCACCAGGGCAGCCAAGCCGTTTATGGACATGGCCTACCCGCCCTGTCCACCATCCATCCCCAAACCTTGCATGAACTGCCGCATTTCGGGACCCTGGCCGATATGGCTAAGCGCGGCAAGGCCGGCCTGCTGATACACACGGTGCTGGATCAGGCTAGACAGGGTTTCAGCCTCGATTTCCTGCTCATCCGCGTAGCCCACTTTTCGGAAGAGGCCGTTCAAAGCCTGACTTGGCTGCGCGTCTTCCGGGGCGTGCGCCGCTTGGGCCGTGGTGCTCAGAGCACCGCACACGCGGACCGTCTTGTGCCCCAAGAGAATGTGGGATAGCTCGTGAAGGAGAATATGAACGGTGTGGACGTGCAGGGGCTCGTTTTCGTAGAACAGGTAGTCGGCGGTGTCGCTCTCAATCCACCCCCCAAACAACTCCGGCGGGAGCGACATAGGCATGACCCGGATAGGCCGGCCGCGACGCGCCGCGACCCACGCGGTGAAGTCGGCTATGTCGAACCGAGAAAAGTCGTACTCCCAACTGTCAATTAGCTGAAGAAGCCGCGCCCGCAGAGACAAGTTCACCATTTGACCCTCCCCTGCCAACACCAACGACGCCGACTTCACCCAGCCTACTTATCCTCCGAGGACTCGAACGGCGGCAGCCCTTCGCCCTTGCGCACGATGTCCATCATAGCGCGTAGGGCCGCTAACCCGGCCTCTGACATGCCGTTAGCCCGCAGCTTGATTTCGTCAAGCTCGTGCTCGGCAGGGTACTTGGCCAGGTAGGCCTGGCATTCGGCCTTGGTCTGGCAGTTAAAGTAGGCCAGATCCACCCGGAAGTACCTGACCAGCGCGGTCAGGATTTTGAGCCCTGGGTTGGTGTTTTCCCCACGGTGTATCTTGCGGATGTTATTGGCGTTCTCGTCCGTGGCATCGGCAATCGTGCGGTAAGCCGGGGAAATACCACGGGATTCGCCGTACTGAAACAGCAGGTCAAGCTTCTCGGCCAAAGACAGCGTACGGGCCACGTCTGCCTCCGTGCAGGTGTGTGATACTGTAGTTCGCATTATATACCATAGAGTGAGCGGCCGATGCCATCCGGGGTTGGCGGCTGGCTAGCTTACGGCCAGAGTCGGGGTGAGTATGCGCCGGACTAACGTCTATTGCGGTGACCGGAATCGGCTGGGAGCCGCTCGGTTTGATAGCTGGAAGGGTGTTCGAGCCGGTCGCCGGCAGCCGTGAGGCGGTAGTGTTCACCCGCCAAGCGGTGGCAGAACTCGACATCGCTCGGCCCGTGGCGGTTCTTCTCAATGGCGATTCTCACCTTGCGCTGGTCATCATTCGCGACCGCATCCCGGTTGAGCACAATGGCTACGTCCGGTTCATATTGCACGGTGGCCGGCCCCCACAAGTCCTCGAAGTGAACCCTCTGGCGGCGCAGGGCGGTCTCATCCGCAGCCGCCACTGCCAACACCGGCACGCCGAGTTTCATGGCGATGCCTTTGAGCCCGCGCATGACCTGGTCAATGCGCTGATGCTCGGTCAACTGGCTTCCGTCAGCCCGGGGGGCCAGCGGGACGCGCTGGGCGTAGTCAACGATCAGCAGAACACGCGCGAACCCCAATTGTTGGGCCATGCGCACATACTCATGCAGCACCGGCACCGTGGTTTCGAGCCCGTCACCCGCCACCAGCCACAGCCGCCAGAGATAGTCCCGAAGCCGGTACCAGGCCTGGTCTACGCCCGGAACATTCGCCAGTAGCCAATCCAGGTCCAGCCGCTGCCGCGCTTGGGGGGCTGGGTTTGCATCGTAGTAGGCCAGGACGCCCTTTTCGATGGCATCCCGGGTCACACCGTGGGGATTGGCACTATCGGCATCGTCTACGGATTCCAGGCACAACAGTCGGTGGAGTAAGGTCTCCGGGCCATGCTCATAGCACACCACGATGGGCAGCACCTCGCCGGCCGCGGCCAGGTTGCGCGCCACCTGCAGCACGAAGATGGTCTTGCCCACGTTTTGCATGCCCCCGACGAGGCACAGGTCTTCGGCGCGCAGGCCCCCGCCCAGGCAGGCGTCGAGCTGCGGGAACCCCAGCGGCGCGGGCCGATAGTTTTCCAGGTTGCCCGAGCGCAGCCGCTGGTTGAACGCCTGCACCGTTTCCCAGAGGTTCTGGGGACGAAAGGCCTCGGTGTTGGGCAGCCGGATCGTGGGCGGTATCTCGGGCATGGCTACAATCCCGCCCAGACCAGCCACACGTACACGATGCCGGCCAGGCAGAACGCGAACGAGATCGGCCGGCCGCGCGCCTCGTACGCTGCGGTGATCTCGGCACGCGTGGGAAGCGCGCCGTGGCTGGCAGTGGCCAGCAGCGCCGCCAGCCGTCGGAGGCCGCTTGGCCCTTCGCCCAGGGCCAGGTTGAGCAGCAAGCCGCCCAGCACGGCCGCCAAGAGCAAATAGACGAGCCGCAAATCGGGTGCGAGCGCGATCAGCGCCATGACCAGTTTCATGTCACCGCCGCCGAAGGCGCGCAGCCACCACAGCACCAGGCAGGCCGCCCAAGTGCTCGCCGCTATGGCCAGGGCAGCGGGTCCGAGTTGACCCAAACCGAGCCGTGCGAGAAGTGATGCAGCACCCGTCACCAGGATTGGCCGTACCACCCAGTTGGGCACGCGATGGTGACGCCAGTCGTAAACGGCCAAGCCCACCAGCAAGGTGGTCATAGCAGTGCGCACAGCCCACTGCAGAGCGTCGTGTTGGATCTGAGGCATGGCCTAGTCGCGGACCTCGTCCGGCGCTGCGATGACCAGGCCGGCACTGGTCACCGTCTCGAGCACCTCTCGCCCCTCCGCCTGGCGCAGCTTGCGCCGCAGGCGATAAGCCATGTTGAGCACCTGGTGGATTTCCTCTCGGTGGATGTTCGGTTGGATCACGCCCCAGCCCGCCTCCATCAACTCGGCGTAGCCTACCAACCGGCCAGGCGTTTGCAGCAGCCGTTCCAATAGGCGGCGCTCGACGTCGCCTAACACCACGCGCCTGCCGCGGAGCAGCATCTGGCTCCGGCCCAGGTCAATGACCAGGTCGCCGTAGCAGAACAGCCGGCGGCTGCGATCAGGCGCCAGATTCCCGCCGGGCGTCCGGCGGACCTGCGCTCGCACGCGCGCCACAAGCTGCGCGCCCGAGATGGGCTTTGCCAGGTAGTTGTCGGCGCCCAGGTTCAGCCCGCGCACCACCCGAGCGTCGCCGGACTGGCCGGTCAGGATGATGATGCGCACCGGGCTGCGGGCGCGGAGCGCCGTCAGGACATCGAAGCCATCCATGTCGCCCAGGAGCATCAAGTCGAGCAGTACCAGGTCGGGGCTGAACTCGGTAAAGGCTGCCAGGGCCTCCGGCCCGCTGCGCGCCGCTCGAACGTGGAAACCGGCCTCTTCCAGCACCTTCCGGTAGAAGACAAGCAGGGCTGCCTCGTCTTCCACCAGCAGAATCCGCTGGCGCAGTGCAGTCGGCTCAGCCATGGATGGCGCTCTCCGCTAACGCCCGGCGCACCCGATCAACCAGTTGCACCCTGCTCACCGGCTTGCGCAGGACCGCCCAGGCGGCCCGCTGTTGTGCCTGCTGACGATCGTGGCTGTCCAGCTCTGCCGCGAACAGGATCACGCGCATGGACTGCCCATCCGCCCTATTGAGCAGCGCGTCCCAGACTTGCCAGCCGTCGAGCGTACCAGGCAGCGTCAGATCGAGCAGCACCACCGCCGGCCACTGCTCGGCGGCCAGGCTCAACGCTTCCCCGCCATCCTGCGCCAGCCGAAAGGGGATGCCATCCCGCTCAAGCGCCCGGCGCACGAACTCGCCCAGGGCGAAATCGTCTTCCACGACCAAGACATCAGGCATGGCCCACCTGCCCAGCGAACGCCGGCACACGTGCCACAAAGGCGTTGCCGAACTGCCGGCCCGAAGCTCCCATTTCGGAGGACAGGCACACGTCCCCGCCCATCTGCCGCGCCACCTCACGTGCCGCGTACAGCCCCAGGCCGATGCCATGCCGTGGCCGCCCAAGCGCCGCCGGCAGTATCGGAAATGGCTCAAAGAGCGCGGCGGCATACTCGGCGGGCACGCGCGGCCCATCGTCATCCACGACAAACACTACCTGCCGCGCAACCGGTTCATGCCGCGCGTTGATCGTCAGCCAGCCGGGGCCACGCGCACTTGGACGGCAGCGCTCGGCGTTGAGGAGGAGCGTGCCCAAAATGTGGAGCAGCCGGTCCGGGTCGGCGAAGGCGGCCGGAAGGTCGTCGGCGTACTCGAAGCCGACCACACAGTCCGGCAGACGGGCTTCGAAGCTGCCGGCAAGCTCCACCAGGATGGCGCCCACATCAATGGCCGCCGGAAACAGCACCAGCGCCCCCCGCTCCAGCTCGTGGCGTAGGCACAGGTCATCCACGACCGCCGCCAGGTGAGCGGTGTCGCGCTTGATGAAGCTCAGGTAGTGCTCGACCTGGGCGGGCGGAAGGCCAGGTTCCAGCATTTCCGCGAAGCCCTGGAGGGATTGCAGCGGCGTCCGCAGGGCGTGCGCGACCACCCGCAAGAAAGCCGCATGTTCCTGACGAAGCGCGTTCAGGGCTGACGTGGCGTCAGTTGTCGGGGTCATGTGAAGCCTCCAACGCGTGCCGACTCGCGGCCAGGACGGCAGCCAGTTCAGATTGCGCCACGGCCGCCTCCAGAGTGTCCAGGAACCGGCGCATGCGCTGCACTACCGCGTGATCACCAGCCAGGCTGCCGCGTAACCCATGCATGGTGGTTCGCAGCGCCTCGGCCGCGCCCAGCAGGCCGGCATCAATCAGCGGCAGTGTGTCCCAATTCGCACCGTCCCAGCACTCGGGACGATAGGCGCACGCCCGGCAGTGCTCGTAGCCTGTCACGGCGCGTGGGACCACGACCTGCTGGCGCATCCCGCGAGCGATCGAAGCCACCAGCCCCAGGAGATGGCCGCTATTCGTCTCTCGAAAGCGGTAGACCTGCCCGGTCGGCCAGTGCCGGTAAACCACCTGCGATACCCGTTCCCACGCAACTATAGGCGTTGTCTCGGTGGGCTTCCCCAGTGAAGCAGCAATCACGCGCAGGTCGCGCCCGGCGATCCCCGCCCGCATCCACGGCGCGGACTCGAAATCGTGAACTTCCACCACCACCGCCTCGGACGCTTCGGCGTCGGGCAGCAGCAGATCGGCCTGGCCTATCAGCCGCACGGTCCCCAGACCTTCCACCTGGTAGGGTGCCTGCCGGCCGAGCACGATCTCGCGGGCGGGGAGATCGGGCGCACACCGCTCCGCCGCGGCCAGGCTCTGGGCGACGGCATCGCCCATTGCGCTGCCCGGACGGTCGTCCTCGTCGGCCGCGAGCAGCGCGTGGGTCCGGGCGAACTCGTCGAGCTGGCGGCCGAGCTTGGTCAGGCCGGCGGCGTGCATGCGCTGCCGGTACTCGTTGGTCATCTCCGGCACCGCGTAGCGCCCCCCGCCCGGCCGCTGCACATGGCCAGCGGCGAACAGGTTCAGGATCTTGGCCCGCCCAGCGGCGTAGCGGGCCAGGTCGCCGGCCAGAGCCGCATCTCCCCACCCTTCGCACCAATCCTGCCAGACCAACCCAACCGCGGTCGTGAGGTCGGGCGCATGCCCTTCGTAGAAGAAATCCAGCCCGGCGCGGATCGCGGCCGGCACAAGCGCTGTGATCGTCTGGGGTCGCGGTATCCCCAACCGCCGTTCCCAGAACCACTCCAGTGGGCAGCGGGCATAGGAGCGTAAGTCGTCTATTGCAATGTCCACGGTAGGACCATCGAGTTGCCAGTTTCCCCAGCCTGCTAGAACAGCCGCTTCGTCATTACTGCCAGTATGGCTTGCACCGCTCCGGCTGTCATTTCCGTCAGCTGCTGTGCCTGAGTTGTGTCTGCCTCACACGAACATGAGCCAGAATCTGGTGATGAACATCCGCAAGTTGAATCTGTCCGCGGGTGAGGCGCGCGAGATCTTGCTCGAGGATATCAAGGCACTGTTCCAGCGCCCTATGGAGAGACGACAGGTCATAGAGCGGCAGCGTGCGGCCCAGTCGGAGTTGTAGCTCGGCCGGCGCTCCGGTTTGAAAGACAGGTAACGAGCGTCCGGTGTCGTGGCCCAGCGCATACAACTCCATCAAAAGCCCGCGTATTCGATGGAGCATTTCAACCGCGCTCCAAAGATGGTGGCGCTGCAGGGCAACATCGGTCACAACCACATACCGCACGCATCGATCAAGAAGCACTCCAAGAGACGACTGTTGCGCGCGTCGATTGGCCAAACCGGCTTCCTTGATCGCCATCGGATCGAGTTTGGTCATCAGGATTTGGAGAGTGTCCACGATGTTGGGGTGGGTTGTCGCCAAGGGGTGATACCGGATAGACATTTGAGTCAACGACTCGAATACGACGTCGCCAGCATCGCTCCCATCGGCGACAATCAGCGCCCTCTGTTGGTCAACGGCGGCCAATGCATTACCTAGATGTCGCAGCTCCTCCTGGGCATTGAGCCGCACGTCGTCCGCGATGACAATGTCCAGGTCTAGATCTGAGTATTGATCCCAGTTGCCTCGACTAAGCGATCCGAAAACGGAGATGGCAAGCACCCGCGGATCACGGGCATAGTGAGCGACAATGGCCGCGAGCAGAGCTTGGTGCTTTGGCGTTCCGGGGTAGTTCTCGTGAATTGTCATTCGAATCCGTACCTCTGCGTTTGCATTGGAAATTGTGGACCTTTTTGAGCGGGCACTTCTTCCGCCGATGTCATTTTATAGTCAGCTGCGCGAAGATGACTTTTGGCTTTTGAACCCTCAGGTGAAGACTCCTCGACAACCGCCGGCAGCGCAAAACAGAAGTGAGTCTCATTGCCCGGCGTGCTCTCGGCCCAGATTCGCCCGCCCAGCGCCTCGATCAGACGCCGGCTCGACCAGAGGCCCAGGCCGTGCCCCTTCACCTTGCCGGTGCCGTCGGCCCGAAAACCGAACTCAAAGAGTTGGCCCAACTGCTCAGCCGGGATACCGGCACCGGTGTCACCGACCTCGAACACCACGCGCGCACCTTCAGTCCGTATCCGCAGCCAGATGCGCAGGTCCGGCTGCTGCCGATTGTGCTTGAGCGCGTTGCACAGCAAGTTGTCCAGGACACGGAGCACGGCCAGGCGCTCGCCCCACACGGCTGGCACGTCCGCCGCGATCTCCAGCGTAAACGCCACATCGCGCTCGCGCCGGCGGCGCGCCAGCATGGCCGCGGCGAGCCGAGCCAGCTCCTCGACCACGAGCGGCTCGGTCTCGATCACCCGGCCCGGGTCGCTGAGCTCGTCAACCAGCGGCTGGCTGAGGCTTAGCTGCTCCTGTGCCTGCTGGACGAGCTCACCTTCTTCGCCCTGCAAGCGCCCACTGCTGCCGGCCAGCTCCAGGAGCGACTGGGCCGCCGCCAGCTTATTGGCCAGGTCGTGCGCGGCGGTGCGGGTCAGCCGCTCCTGGTGATCGAGGCTCGCACTCAGCGCCTGGATATCGGCCGCCCGGGCATCAATCTCCGCGAACTCGGCCAACACCTGCTCGCCGTAGCGTTGGATGGCCTGCAGCGCCGGCAGTTGGCGCTCGGCCTGGTGTGCTTCCGGCCAGGCCAGCACAAGCAGGGCCTGCCGCCCGAGGCCCATTCCCACCAGCACGTGGTCACGGCCAGAAGCCAGGGCGCGCCAGCGCACCGCGACCTCGGCCATGGGCAGTAGGACGGGTCCGGCTGCGGCCAGCGAACGGCACAGCAAGAGGTCGTCGGCGGAAAGCGCCGCCAACCAGTCCAACTGCACGACATTCACGGCATGCGCCAGCACGTAACCCGGCGCCGCAGGCCGGACCAGGTGCAGCGTTCCGCCCAGGCCGCCCAGCGCCTCGATACTGCATTCGAGGATGACACCCAGCGTCTGCTCCCGGTCGCGGCGCAGCACCGTGGCAGCCATCACCGCGCCCAGCGCATCGCCCCAGGCGCGCTCGCGCTGCAGGAGCCATTGGCCCACGCGCCACACGCCCCAGAGCACCGCTCCGACGAAGAAACTGGCGACCACCAGTACCATCCAACCGCTTTCCATCACGCTCACTTGCACCTGTGACCCATCACAGCTGGCTGGACAATAACGTCTCGGCCCAGGCCATCGCCTGGGTGTAGACCGGCCGGCTGCTCTGCTCACGCGCCCGCTGTGGCGGCCGGCGCTCATAGCCCAGCGCACGCATCAGCATCAAGAACTTGTGCTCCCCCTCCGAGCGGGTGCCAAGCTCGTTGAGGTCCTTCACGCGGTCTGGCAGTTCGGCCAGCGTGCCATGCCCGATCAACTCGCGCCAGCGCTCAGCGGCAGCCAGGCCCGGCCCGCCGTCGTTGTGGGGCACGATTACGAGGGGACGCTTGAGACGCGCCAGGAGCGCGGCGTGCTCGACCTTCATCCGCGTACCGATGTTGGCCAGCGCGTCGAACCCCCACTGCCGCGCGGTGAGGGCGTCCGGCGGGCTTTCAACCAGCAGGATCGGCTGATCGCTCTCGCGTCGGTCGAGACGGGCATAGCCATACAGCGGCTTGGCCATCTCCTTCAGGCTCAGGTACTTCGGCGCTTGCAGGCCGAGTGCCGGCGAAAACGCGCGCCCGATCAGGTGCAGAACGCGCCCGCTGCGGTCGCGCTCGACGAACACGACCCGGCCGGCCAGGAACTCACGCTGCCGCCGCTCGGGGTCTAGCAGGTGCGCCTCGGCAGCGGCGACAAGCGGCAGGCCGCAGGCCAGCAAGGCCGGCGCCAGCAGATCACCGGTGGCGTAGCCGAGCGCTTCCTGGCGGATGGTGCGGTGGCTGAAGCCTCGCTGGCGCAGGTAGTAGTAGGGCGTGCCGGGTCCTGGTCCCAGCGCGAGCAGCGTCGTGTGGTACAGCCGCGCCGCCGTGTGCAGCAGCATCTGAACGTGCGGGCTGAGCTCGACCGGCCGCCAGGCCTGCTGGCGATTCCAGGCCGCCGGCACTGGCTGGCGGAGGGGCGGCAGGCGGTTGCCGTCCAGGTCGGCCAGGGCTTCTTTGAACATCGCCTTATCATGGCTGTTCCAGGCCCGGCCAAAACGGGCGTGCCCGACCAGGTCAATCACGTCGCCGCCCAGGTCGCACGAAGCCGCGTAGCAGTGCCAGGTCTGGGTCGGCAGATGGACGGTGAAGCTCGGGTGCTGGTCGTCGTGGAACGGGCAGCGGCCCACCAGGTGGCTGCCCGTATGCCGAAGCGCCGCCACGTAGCGCGGCACCACGACCTGCAGGGAGTGCCGGGCCTTGATCTCATCCAGGGTGGCGCGGTTGGCTGGGTCCATCATTCGCTCATGCCTCGAATGCGCTCACAAACTCGCTCGACGCTACCGTGCGCCAGGCCGGCTTGACCGGGTTCAGGCGCCCTTGCTGATCCGCCAACAGGTCCGCGCGGGACAGGCGGACATCGAGCGTGCTCCGGTATTGGGCATTCATTTCACTCAGCCGCCGCTGGAGCGACCGCAGGCGGCCTTCACCCCCGCGTTCAACCAAGATCAGCAGCCGCGGCAGGTTTCCGGCCAGTCCATCCCATCGGCCGCCGCACTGGTAGTAGCGCGCCAGCTTGTCCCGCAGCTTCTGGCCGTGCACAGAACTGCGATCAACTTCCAGCCAGAAGGCCTGTTCACGGCAACCCTCGCTTGACTGCTGAATCGACACGACGCCGGCTGCATCCGGCACAACGGCCCGCAGCCCGTCCGGCACCGCTTCCGGCGCTGGGGCTGTGCGTTCGGGCAGGTCAAACAGGCACTGCACGTGATCCCAGCGCACGAGCGATAGTTGTGGCGGGCCATAGCAGCATAGGCCCACCAGGAAGTCCAGGATCAGCGTGGTGTGGGCGCGCACGCGGTCCAGCCATCCGACGGCATACTCGGCCCCCGTCGCGGTTCGGCGCACCGGCCAGCTCCGCAGCCGCGCATACTCCACCGGCGGCAGGCCAATCTGTGCCGCGAGCAGGCACAGGCCCAGCCAGGTCAGGATGTGCCCGTTGTCCGGCGACACCCGCTCCACCAATGCATCGGCCTTTAACTCCTGCAGCCCAGCACGGACGTTACTCGGTGTGCATGCCATCACGATGGCCAAGTCGTCGGCCGCGATAAGTGGGTACTGGCCGATGCGGTCGAGCAGCGATCGGGCATTGATGCTGAGCGACGAGTGGACAGTGAGCAGGCGCTTCCACTCGTCGCGGGGCACGCCCGTCGGCTGCGCCTGGCTCCGACACGCTGCCACTTGGGCGCTCGGGGGTTGATTGGCGGAGACCTCGTCCAGGGCGGGCTCGCCCCACCAGCCGACATGCGGCGCGGCTGGGCGGCGGCTGGGCCGGGATGAGTCCACCGCCTCGGCCCACAGCGACGTGGGCGCGCGGCGCTCGTTCCACCACTGGTTCCGCCCCAGGGCCTCCAGGGTCGTCAGACGCAAGGGGCCGCCCCACTCCCCGCTGTGCAGCGCCGCCTGCCACGCCTGGACGACCTCAGTTAGCCGCTGCTGATCGAGCGTGATGACGACGAAGGTCGGGAAGTATGTATGCTCCGCCGCGTGGAATTCGGGCCGCCGCCGCCAGGCATGGACGCTTCGGAACGTCTGAAAGAGCCACTCCGACTTGAGATTGCCGGGATCGAAGAGCAGGGCCACGTTGCGATAGGCGCGGGGTCCGGGCCGCACGCAGGCCAGACCGTCGAGCCGCAGCGAACGATAGGCCCGCGCCGCGAAGTCCGGCCGGGTATGGCTGGGCGGATGCTGCGGCCTCAGGCTCTGGGCGGGCACGAGATAAGGCGACAGCGCCCACACCACGCCGGGCGCGGCAAACCAGGCGTTGAGCAGGGCGCGGGCATAGTCCAGCTTGAGCGCCGCCAGGAGCGTGCGCTGCTGCCAGGGCGCGGAGTGCACCAGGCCGGCGCGCTCGGCGCCGGCCGGGGTCAGGCCATAGCGTGCCGGCGTCTGCCCCAGCCCGCGGATCACCGCGCGCGTCACCAAGCGATAGCGCCGCGCCAGCCGGATGGCGGCTTCAAACTCGCCCTGGTGCAGGCCGCTGTGCGAGCGCAGCAGCTCGGTCCGCGCCCAGGGGTGCGCGCCGACGGCCTGCAGCAGCATCGCCAGGCGTTCCCGATCCTCAATCTGCTTGCGCTGGCCCATCCTGACCTTTCCCCGCTACCTTGGGCATCACCCCAATCAGGCGCTCAAGGCCAGCCGCGTCCGGTGTCACGCCCGGTATCACTTCTTTGAGCGTGGGTAGCCGTGCCTTCGGCCGGGACGTGCTCGCGACGGCGTGCTGAGTGGCGCGGGTGGCCGTCGAGTCGGCTGGCACCCCGCCGGTGACCTCGACTGAATGGCGGATGGCGTCCGGCGAGTTGGGCGGCTGCGCCTTTTGCCGGTCCACGAGTTCCTGAAGCGGGCTTTTTGGCTCGTCCGTTGTAGCGGATGGCTTCGCCGCCGCACTGTGGTGCTCGTCAAACAGCATGGAGTGCGCGAGGCGCGCCAGCCTGTCAGCCTCGTCGCCCGGCACGGTGTACAGCACACGCCCGGCCAGGACGCGGTCCACCACGGCGGCTTCTGGCGTCAGAGGGCTGGACACCTTGAGCAGGAACACCGGGAGCGGCCGGCCATCATCGGCAATTGTCTTGACGTAGGCGTGGTGCTGCGGCAGATTGACCAGGCTCTCCGCGCGCAGGCGGTCGATATCGAGCTCGCGCTCGACAAGGTAGCGGGCGTCGTCGCCGTTGACCTGAAAGACCACCTTCGTGGCAACGCCGGCAAAAATGCTGCCGGCCAGGGTGCCGGTCGGCTCGATCCGGCGCAGGTTGTCCAGCGCTTGCGTGCCAAGCACGAAGTTGCCGCCGTTCTTTTGCAGCTCGCCCAGCAGCGCGCCGAAGTCGGTGCCCGTCATCGTCTGGAACTCGTCCGCCACCACCGAGACCGGCACCCGCTGCTCGCGTGGCAGGGTCGTCTGGCGCATGATGACCCGGCGCATCACGTTGAGGAACAACGACCCAATGAAGCCGGCCAGGTCGTCGCCGAGGATGCCGGCGTTGGTGTTGACCACGATGATCTTGCGGCTGCGGATCGCCTGGAACAGGTGCAGGGTGGAGCGTGGCTGGCCCACCAGGCGCCGGATCGCCGCCGAGCGCTCGAAGGCGTGGCTCTTGGAAAGTACCGGCGAGATGACCTGCTCACGCTGCGATGGGCTCATCTGGAAGTACTCGCCTGTGAAGTAGTGGACGATGTCGGGCCGCTCGGCGGTGGTGACCTCCTCGGACAGGAACTTATCGCGGATGTTGGGGTGGCAGGTGAGCAGCGTCGCCAGGGATAGCAGCGTGTGCTGCCGTTCGGGCGGGCGGCGCAGGTTGGCCTGTGCCAGCGCACGCAGGCCAAAGCCCAAGGGGATCAGCATGCGCGGCCCCCAATACTGCTGCCAGAGCGCCCGGCCCACATCCACGAAGTTCTCGGCCAGGCTGTCTGGGTCGAAGCCTTCGGTCACGTCCAGCAGGTTGAGGCCGGCCGACCGCGTCTCGTCCGAGAGGTCGATGTAGACCACGTCCTGGGCGCGCTCGGGCGGCACGAGCCCGATGACGCGGCGGGCCAGGTCGCCGTGCGGGTCCACGACCAGCACCGAGCGGGCCGGGTCGCGCATCCACTGGCTGGCGATGTGCTCCATCAGCGTACTCTTGCCGTGCTGGGTCTTGCCGATGATGAACAGGTTGCGCCGGAGGGCCGCCGGCGAGAGCCGAACCTCGACTTCCTGCTCGCCTTTCCGCGAGGTTCCCACGGGAGCGCCGAGTGGGTGCAGCGTATCCGGCGGCAGAGGCAGCAACTGCTCGTAGGCCTGCCGGCGCACACCCTCCAGCGACTCGCCCACCGGCATGTGCCACAGGCCCGCCAGTTCTTTCACGCTCAACACATTGGGTTGGACTCCGACGGCCGGCCTCAGGTCATCAGGCTTCGCGCCGGCTGGCAAGGCGATGGCGCGCCAGCGATTGCCGGAGGTCGTGTTGAAGAGCTGGTAGGCGGCCACCAGTTGGTCCAGCAGGGCCTGCGCGCGTCCGATGCTCGTCGCGCTGGCAAATAGCCGCACTTCGACCGCAAGCGCCTGGTCGCGCAGCTTCGCGGCGGCCTCTTCCTCCAGTACCCGGGCCCACTGGTTGTCGTTGAGACTGAACAACCACCCGGCCAGCAACCCAAGCGCCGCCCCAACGGGCAGAGCCACCAACCAACGCGTCCACGCGCCGACAAGCGCCCACATCGCCATCATGGCCATGCACAGCAATAAGGCCGAGGCGCCGGTTACCGCCGTGATGTTGCGCGTGGGCGCCGGTATATCCGCCCCGTAACCGCGTCGTTTGAGCGCCGCCAGCTGGCGAAGATGGGGTTCGGCCCAGGCGGCCCGTGCCGCGCCGCGCACAATCACCTGCGACAGCACACACTCTTCTGGCTGAAGACCATCAAAGGCGCCGAGGAGGGCATCCAGCGGCTCGCTGCCCTCAAACTCGCGCCACGTCTTGATGGGCAAGAACTCCGGGCCGGTCGTCACGAGCTGAACAGTCGCCCAGGCTCTTGGCGTGGCTGGCAGAGGCGCCAGCGGATCCAGCGCTGCGGGGAGGGGGCGCACTTCGACCTGCCGGTAAACGGAATAGAGCTGAGCGCTGACCCGCCGCACGGCTGCCGCCGGTCCCCGGATGGCCAGCAGCCGCTGGTGATGGTGCCCGGCGATCTCGAGGGCCACTGGCCCCGGAAGCTGCCCGAGGGTGCCGGCGAGTTGCTCCATAGCGGTCGCATCGCGCAGGTTTTCGGGTGGTGGCAGTACCAGGAGCGCTTGGAAGTTCGTTCGATCTGATATGTAAGTCAAGGTCATCCGTCACGTCCTTGCGTTGCTGGCCTTGTCGAGACGTTGGAAAACCCAGCCCGGCGTACTACAATGTCAACAAGGGTAATAGAACTATGCTTGCAGTGTTTTCCGCGTCCTTGATGGCTGTGTCCATCATTGTTTCGGTTTACGGTCCGAGAAAACACTGGTTGAAGGTGTCAGGCATCACCGCGTTACTGGGCGGTTTGCTGCTCGGATTCAGTAGTGAGGCGAGCCGCGAGAACAATCCCATTCTGCTCGGCCTATGTTGTGGGCCAGCTCTTGCATTGTTCATTGTCAGCAATGGTTGGTGGGTCAGGTACTACCGAGACCCTCCCTTCAGAGATGGTTGAAGGCCGCTGAAGGCGCACACGTAGGTACGCCGGTGCAACTTCAGCGGAATCGACTAACTGCCACACCCCCACTCGATCACGTCTTCCGGACTGAAATAGAACTCCGGGTTCAACCAGGTGCCAGCCTCATCTTCGGCTCCGCCAAAGTGCTTGACACCATAATGCACGTGCGGCCCTGAGGAGTTTCCGGTGTTGCCGCTCGCGGCGATGACCTGACCAGCCTGGACAAGGTCGCCCACCTGCACCGAGATTGACTCGTTGTGGGCAAACCAAGTCTGGTAGTCGCCGTTCTCGACCACGACCAGGCCGCCCCAGGCGCCGTTGTCGCCGGCCCAGACCACCTTGCCGCTCATCGTGGCGTAGACGGGTGTTCCGGCGTTGACCGGGAAGTCCACGCCGACGTGATCGGCGTAATTCGCGTCCTGAAACTCGCAGCCGAGCAGCGGCCGGTCGTAGGTGTTGCCCCAATGCTGGATCGGGCCGCGCAGCGGCACGCCCCAGGGCGCCTGCGCGTCCGCGCTGCGGTACCCGTCGCGCCCGACCGCGCTGGCCCCCGCCCCGACCCCGCTGCTGCCCGTCGCACCATCGGAGTCCTGCGGGATGTCGAGCTGCCACTCAGCCAGGTGGCCGCCGCCGAAGGGCATCTGCGGAATGGCGTTGGCCACCATCAGGTTCGGCATCACGATGAAGAAGCAGAAGCTGCACATCCAGCCCGCCAATCCCAGCGCGAAGAGGGCTTTGAGCGCACGCACATGGGCCTACCAGATCGGCTCCGCGCGCCGGCCCGAGGCGATGGCCACGGCCTGCTGCTGTTCGCGGTTGGTGGCCAGGCGCGCCAGCCGAAGCGGGTTCACCGCCACGTAGAGCGGCAGGCGAACATCGTTGCCGAATAGCAGCAACCCCTCGCCCTTGCGCACGTGCAGCAGGTCCGCCTGCTCCGCCGCTGCAAGCCCAAACAACTCGCCCAGCCGGCGCACGGCGCTGTCCGATTCCTGCCCAAACAGCATCTTGATCCGGGCGATCTCGGCGATCACCCGCGCCTCAGGGCTGTTCACCAGCCGGTGGGTGTCCTGGGTGGCCAGGTGCAGCGCGGCGTTGTATTTCCGGAAGCTGCGCGCCATGCGCTCCAGCCGGTGGGCGGCGCCCGGCTGCTCGAGCAGGTACCAGGCTTCATCAATGAAAAGGTGGACCGGCTGCGCCGCGCCGCCGGCCACGACCTCGTTCCAGACGAGCCGCAGCACCTGCCAGGCGAAGACCGGCGCCAGTGTCCGCTCCACGTTCTCGCGCAGCGACCGCATGCCAAAAACCACCAGCGGCGCCTGCCCCACCTCCACGCTCGTG
Organism: Anaerolineales bacterium; assembly: GCA_020850595.1. Lineage (GTDB taxonomy): Bacteria > Chloroflexota > Anaerolineae > Anaerolineales > UBA6663 > JADZEK01. Next base: position 47,830 of record JADZEK010000159.1, on the reverse strand, counting down.
GGCTGGTTGAACAGATTGGCGTACAGGCCGTAGGCGTACTGCAACAGCACCTGCGCCAGCGCCTGGCTGCGCGGGTTGGCGTGCGCCGTCAGCGTGTCCACCAGGGCAGCCAGGGTCGGCGTGGAACGGCGCGAGTGCCCGTTGGCGCGATCATCCGCCCGGAAGCCCCACTTCTCCATCGTGATCTGGTAACACTCCACCAGGGCGTTGAAGGCCGGCGCGACGAGGCGCTCGCCCAGGATGGCCTCCACGAAGGCCGCCAGCGACTCCGCTGCGCTGCTCCACGGGTTCTCCGATGCCAGGTTGAGGTCCATGATGTTGAGCACCTGGCCGCCGGAGAGGGCCTCGGCATAGCGCAGGACCCGCGCCAGCTCGTGTGCGTCCGGGGTGCCGAGATCCATGAGCGCAGACAGCAGCGCGGCCAGGGCGGGCGCCGGCTTCGCCCAGGTCGCCGGCTGATCGGGCAGAATACCGGCCCCGGCGAAGACGGCTTGGTAGGCCTGGGTCAGCGCCTGCACCTGGCTCTCGTCGAGCGGCGCCGCGCTCAGCGCCTCATATAGCTCCCCTACTGCCACAAGCCCGTCCCGGTAGCCATCCGGCCCGGCAGGTAGATCCAGGCGTTTTGGCTCACCGTGCTTGCCCAGTTCCACATACGGCGCGTGGAAGTCAATCGCCAGGCGCAGATACTCGCGCTCGGGGTCAATCACAAAGACGCGGTGCCCCAGCGCCAGCACCGTTTCGATCGCCTGCTTTAGATAGACCGACTTTCCGCCGCCCGGCGCGCCGATCACCAGCTCGGAGGCGTTGCTCTGGCCACTCTCAAACGGGTTCAGCGCCACAAACAGGCCATTGCCCCGGTGCAGGCCGAAATGCCAGCCGTCACGGTCCAGGTATTCGCGGCGGACAAAGGGGAAGAACGAGCCCAGCGACTCGGCGGACATATTGCGCGGCTTGAGCTTGTAGGCCGGGCGGGCCAGCGGCCGGGTGGACTGGAGCACGCTCAGGTGGCGGCGGGTCGCCGGGTAGAAGCGGATGTCCTTCACCTTCAAGGCGGTCTCGAACTCCCGGCACTGCCGGTCCAGGCCCGCCAGGTCGTTGGCCCAGACCAGCACGTACCAGTGCAGAAAGTACGGCGCCTGCAGCGCAATCTCGAGCTCCGCACGAGCGGCCTCCACGGATTGAATGGCGGCCTGCCGTCCCCAATCCGTAATCGCGCCGCGCCGCGCATCCACGAGCGTCGAGGCCTTGAGCTCGGTTTCGGTCTCCTTGAATTGCTGGCGTATCTGGACCGGGTCCGCGGCGGTGAGATAGAGCGCGTGGGTCGTGTCGATGGGCAGCGCCACGATGGACGCCAGGTCCACCGGTGCGCGCGGGTCGAAGTCGTAGAGCAGGTAACCCCGCGCTACGACCTCGCCCACGCGCACGTAGTGCTCGTGCTCCTCGATGAGCGCCGGCGCCAGCAGGTCGGCCAGCTTCGCAGGGTCGCGAGCGGCCTGACGCAACTCAGGGTCTGAAGGGCATTGATCCACCTGCGTCCGTGGTGGCCAGTGCGGCGTTTTCCCGTTACTGGAAAGGCCGGCCGCTGGCCCGCGCGCGGCCCCCAAGAGGCTGGGCGGGTGATGGTAGTGGTCCCAAAGCGCCTGGCAAAGGCGAGCTGGAGACAAGGGCTGTAATTGCAGGCCGATCTCGGCCAGGGTCGTCGTCACAACCTGCACGTACTCCTCGAGCTGCTCCAGCGCCGCTTTCACGATTGGCTCGCTGAGCACCCGCTCCCGGCGCTTGCCCGATACGGCCTCCGGGAACGGGTTGTGAGCGATGACGACCAGGTAGTGCTGCTGCATAGGCGAGAGATGTTCATGGGCCGCGGTTAGAAAGGCGGCCGTTTCTTCCGCGCACGCCTGCATGCGCCGCCGGCGGGCCTTCGTCTCAGCTTCCGCCGTCGTCTCGGCACGCTGCTGCCAATCGGCGGCGGCCGCGTGCCACCGACTCAGGTAGCCTGCCAGGCCTTGGGGCTGCGTGACGATCACGAGCTGGAGGGCCAGCGGTGCCCGCAGGCGGCGCAGGGCCGCGGCGAACAAGCCCCAGAACTGCTGGCGAGCGGCCGGATCGCCCCGCTCCAGGTCAATCGGCGCGACTTCGATGCCACGCACAAAGGAACCGTTGTCCAGCACCACGGTCTCATCTACGAAGGCCATCAGGTCGACCAGGGCCTCCGTGGGCCCGACCTCACTCGGGCCGGGGAAGGCCGGCGGTGTTGGTTTGGCCGCTTCCTTCGTATGGCCATTGGACCGGCGCAGGCTGGCGAGTCTGGAACGGAGGCCCATCGCATCGCACCTATAGGCCATGCCAGATCAGCCGCAGTTGGTGCGCCCCACCCTGCGAGAGCCAGAAGGTCAATCCAAACAGAAGTGATATGCCGATGGCATTGGCCGTGATCCAGAGCAGGGCCGGTGACCAACCCACCACGGCCGTCTGAGGTACCTTGCGTGGCTGAGTAGCAGGCTTGGCCTCCGCCGTCGGCCATGCGGCCCGCGCCTGGCCCTGATCCCGCACAGCGCGGTGTAGAAGATACCGGGTGCGACGATGGAACACCAGCACATCCAGCAGGCGCTGCTCCAAGGTCTGACCCTGGCTCTGCCAGAACGCCCAGATCAGGCCCACCGCGGCCCATGCCAGCACCAGGACGATTCGCAACCAGAAGGGCCACGTCTTGAGGCCGACCAGACATGCCAGGGCCAGCACGGCCGCCGAGGCCAGGATGGCAAGCTGGCGAAATGTGAGGCCGAAGAAACGCCGCTCAGAAACATCAATCCGACTGGGTGGCCGCATCGTCTAGCTCCTCCTTGTCGTGGATGGACTGGTAGCGTCGCTGCCGGCGATGTCCTGGCTGCGCGCAAAGGCATCGCGCGCGGTGCTGGCAATCTCGCCGGCCAGCCGGAAGCCGTGCCGCGTGGCCAGGGATTCGAGGTGGCTGACCAGCGTCTGCGGGTCAGCCTTGGTGTTGGGATCCAGCATCGCCTCGAACAGGTCCCGCTGCGCTGCCATGCCGCCGGGCTGGCCCTGCCCGCGCCACGCGCCGTAGCTCTCATTTGCGAGGCGGATCAGGGGCGCGATCGGCACAGCGCGACCGGCACTAACAAAGGACTGGTGAAGGCCGCCGGCCATGAGTTCGGTGTTGTCGCGGCCAGGGTCGAACAACTCGTTCGGCACGTGGCTCAGGTCGCGGTTTGACCAGCGCAATGCGCCGGACAGGGATGCGGCGCTCACGCCTTCAACTGAGGCTGCGCCGGCGCTTGCGCCAGACAGGCCGCGCTCCCCCCTCAGTTCGCCGGCCAGGCCGCCGGCCTGCAGCCCAAGGGCCAGCCCCTGGAGAACGGGATTGCGTGTGCCGAGCGCCAATGCCCGCCCAAAGCTGCCGGCCAGGCGCGCTCGCCGAATCTGGCCGTCACTTGGCGGCTGCGACATCGGCCGCTCTCTCGTGCTCGCGCCCACAGGGGCAGGTTCAGACGCTGCCGATGGTTCGTGGGATGGAAACGGACCGCCGCCCTCGATGACAGAAGCACTCGACGCAGCAGCCTGATCCGAAGAGGGATCAGCCTGATGGGTGGACGTGCCCCCAGGCTGGCCGCCAAGCAGTTGCAGCATTCGCCGGCCAACACCACCCAAGCCTGAACGAAGACTGGAGCTGGTAATGGATGCCCCTGTCCCGGAGGGCGCCGCTGACGTGCCCCCCACGCCTGTTCCCGAGGAAGCCGCCGCGGGCTCAGCCACCGCGCCGCCCGAAGGCGCGCCCGCCAGGGGTGCCCCGCCTGCGGCTGCGGCCGTGCCAGCCCCGCCAACTCCCCCCGCCCCGGCGCCGGCCGCGGCGCCGACGGCCAACCCGCCGGCGGCAAAGCCCACGGCCACGGCTGCGAGCTTCACGACGCCCATGGTGGCGTCCAGGGCTTGCCGGTGAACCTCGGCCAGCGCGCCGAAGACGGCCTCCCCCACCTTGAAGTTGATGGCGATGAGGACGCTGACGACACCGGCCGTGACAAACACGCCGGTCACGAAGGTGCCAATGTCGCCGTTGCCCTCGGCGGACAGCAGGTTGTAGAAGAGCGAGACGGCCGCCTTGAGCAGCAGGGCATCAATGATCGGGATCAGGAAGGTCACGACGACGGCCTTCAGCCACAGCGCCTGCAGCCAGCGCATCGGCGGCAGGCTACCGAGGATGAGCACCACGGGCGCCAGCGTGGTCAGGAGGTAGGCCAGCGCCGTGTAGGCCGCCAGCGCCAGCCCTAGGCCCAGCATGATGCTCGACGCCAGGAACAGGCCGAAGAACGCCAGGTAGAGCACGATGGGCGAGGTCAGCAGGTTGCCGGCCAGCGCCAGCAGCGCGTTCACATTGAAGAAGGCGCCGGCCAGGGTCGCCCCGGTCACGCGGGTGCCGAAGTCGGCGGCGAGGAGGCTGCCGGCCGTCGCCACGCTCAAGCGATGGGCCAGGCTGAGGAGATAGTACGAGCTGCCCGCCCCCCCAGCCGAGATCAGCCAACCCAGGAGCGCTTCCTTCAGGTCGGCCAGGCCAAGCGCCGAGGTCGCGCCGAAGCGCAATGCGCTGACCGCCGTAAGCAGGAGTGTCACCGGCAGGAGCAGCAGCGCGGCGGCCAGCGTGACTCGCCAGTGGGGCAGCACGAGGTTTTGAAACAGCGGCGTCGGCGCACCGGCGGCCACGTCTGGGGCGAGGCCGTACGGTCCGGCCACCAGGGCATCGAGCGCGCCGGTGAACCGCTGTCCCGCTTCCCGGTACGACTGCAGCAGGATCTTGTTGCTCATCTGCACTACGGCGTCCATCATGGTCTGGAAGGGGAAGCGGATGATGTGGAAGATGTTCTCGATGATGGGCGGCGGCGCATCGGGCGTCGCCGTCGCAGTTGGAGTTGGTCCAGGACCCGTCGTGGGCCGTGGGGTCGGCACGTACTGGGGCGTCGGCACGGGCGTGGGCTGCCAAGCCGGGTCAGGCATGGGCCCATTAGCCGTGACCGGCGCAACCGACACGGCCCCGGCGGTCACAGTCATCAGAAGGACACCCGCACACCAGACCACGCGCCAGTACATCACAGTGCTCCTCAGAACTGCGGGATGGGGATCGAGGTGTCCACGTAACCCCGCACAGCGTCGAACACGATGCCGACGAAGGTCGTTGACATCACCGCCAAGATGAAGATGAAGACCGCGGCGATGATGTTGAGCCAGGCCTGGCTGACCCCCATCGGGCTGCCCACCAGGTTGGCGATCTGGGCCGACCAGAAGCCGCGTGCCACGCTGACGGCGAAGACCGCCACGCTCGAGAAGACGAAGAACTGGATGAACAGCCGGGCGACGTTGGTCACCAACTCCACTAGCGGCTGCACCGACGCACTGCCGCTCGGCGGGTCGTCTTGATGGGGATTGCTCGCTTGAGCCGGTATCACCGGACTGACCAGCAATAGGGTGAGCGTGAGCACGATCGCCAGCCGCCTCCACTCGTTTCTCCGCTTCTGTCGTTTGTTCATTGCGCTATCACTCCTTGAGTCAGACGAGGCCAATCACCAGACCCGCCAGCCGAACGGCCAGCAGCGTGAGGATGCCGGTGAGCACGACCAGCATGAGCCGCGCGGCCAGCGCCGAGAGAGTTCCTGGCTGGCCTGCCAGCAGGCTGAACTGCGCGCCCAACACACCGCTCGCGAATCCGACCGCCAGGCTCGCTCCCACCGTCAACAGCACCGCCTGCACCACGATCTCGGCCAGGCCGCGCCACAGCGCCACGGCCCCCGCCGCATCTTGCACACCTGAAGTCATCCACCGGCCGACGGCGTCACCCAGGGCGGCGGCGCTCGCCACGACCGCCAGGCAGACGATAATTGGGATCGCGCGCTCGTAAAGCTCGACCAACACGCCTGTGCGTCCGGCGATGGCACCGACGTGCGCCTGCGCCAGGGTCGTCACCAGCGCCACCGTGAAGTAGATCGCGCCCAGCCCGCCGGCCCACAGCATCACCTCGGCCAGGACGGCCACCAGCGCGGCACTTCTTGCCAGGTCCATGGGCGCCGCCTAATCCGCCAGCCGCCAGTCCGACTTGTAGGGCTGCAGGGGCTGGCTGAACTGGTAGTAGATCGTGAACGTCCTCGGCGTCCAGGTGCCCCCGCCCCAGAAGAACCACATCGGCGTAGCCGTGTACCCCGTCTGGCAGGTGGCATCGTTGGAGAAGCCCAGGCCGCCGGGGTTCTCCTGCGGCACCGCGAAGGTAGCCAGGCTCTGGCTGCGTGCCGCGTTGCCCTGGCGGTAGGCCTGGTCCGACCGCACGGCCTGGGCGGCGGCAGTGGCGCAGTCGTTGGTAGCCGTGATCAGGGCCAGGTGGATGTAGAGCATCCGGCCGATCAGCAGCAGGCCCAGGATCATGAGCACCAGCAGCGGCAGGATCATGACCAGCTCCACCGAAGCCTGCCCCTGCTCGTGCGAGCGTCGCGGCCTGTGTATGCGTGTCATGGCGAGGGGGCCTCGTCCCAGTTGGACTTGTACGGCTGCCAGGGGAGATGGATGGTGTACTCGATGGAGAAGAACTGCGGGCCGACGAAGATGATGCCGTCAAACGTACCGAGCCAGCGCACCTCCTCCGGGTAGCCCACCTGGCAGGCAATGTTGCCGAAGGCATTGTGGGGTGAGACCGCCGAGTAGATGCCGCCGGTGGTCACGGTTTGCGACACCCGGAAGGTGGCCAGGCTATTCTCGCGCGCGGCAAAGCCCTGGCCCATCATGCGGTCGAACGCCGTCGCCTGGGCCGCGCTCGTCGCGCAGTCATTCGCCGCCGTCAGGATCGCCAGGTGGACATACAACAGGCGTCCCAGGGCCAGCAGCCCGACGATCATCAATACGATGAGCGGCAGCACGAGCACCAACTCGACCGAGGCCTGACCGCGCTCCGGCATGCGGCGGCGCAAAGCGGTGTTCCTGGTCATGGACCCTCCTGTCTCAGTCACAGCCATCACTCGGCTTGCCGGCCCAGAAGCGCCAGTCGCGGCCCTGCGCGCCGGCCTGGAGCCGGGCGGAAAGATCGCCCAACATCGGCACGCGAAACCCGCCCGCGCCGTTGAGACGGGCGGTAATAGCCCGCTCACAACCGGGCACGCCCTGGCTGAACCGGGTGGCCCCGGCCGCACTGGCCGCCGGCTGCACCACGCCCATGATGGTCTGCACGCGTGCGTAGCCGCTCCCCAGGCCGGCCTCGGTCCCGGCCACGCGCGCCCCGGCAGGTACGCCAGTCGCGGCCAATAGCAGGCTGAACAGCCACAACGCCAGCGCCAGGACGACCATGACGGCGAGGAAGAACGCCGGCATGACCAGCGCGAACTCGGCCGAGGAGACCCCTTTCTCTTGTGAGCTTCTACAACGGCGTGGCATGTGAAGTGCCTCCTGGCGGCGGCCAGGATGGCACGCCTGGCCGCCGCCACACCTGGCCGGCCCTAGTGTCCTGTTGCACAACTCTTGCAACGAATTAGACCGGGCGTGTTGTAGAGCCAGAACTGAAAGCGCTTGACAGACCAGTGCCAGGCAAACGGATGGGCAAAGTAGTCGTTGTATTCGACTCGGCTTTTCAGGATATGGCCGATCATGGCTTGGCGGGTCGCCCGACTGTCACGCCGCAAGTAGCGCGCGCTGAAAGCGTCCAGCAGCAACTCCGCTTGGTTCAGCCACGAGGCATCGGCCGGCGTCAGCAACACCTGCACGCGTGGCGTGAGCTCGGCCAAGCAGGCTTGCGTGTCGCCACTGGTGTGGCTCGATCCACCGTCCATGATCAGGTGCACCCGGCGCGCCCAGTCATACGGGTGCAAGAAGCGGCGCAGCGCCGGTCGGAAGTGCGCTCCATCATTGCGGTCCAGACACTCGGCCCACATGCGCCCGGTGTGCAGCGTCAAACCCGTCAGCAGGTTGACGGTCCCGTGGCGGCGATATTCAAACTCGCGGCGTTCAATTTGTCCCGGTCGCATCGGCTGACCAGGCGCAACCGGCTCCAAGACTTGCAGATTAGGTTTCTCGTCCAGCGCCAGCACGACTTCGCCGCGCTGCCACAAGCTCTCGATTCGCTCGTAATACCACAGGATTTTGGTCGCGCGCGCGACGGCCTCGTCATCCCAGATCGTGGTCTTCCAACTGCGCCACAGGTGCGGCTGCAGATCGGAGGCCTGCAGGAGCCGACAGACGGTGGCCGGGTGGATGTGCGGCACCAGGTCTTGCTCGACGGCGGCGAGGGCCAGACTGCGGGTCGACCAATGCGTCAACTCCCAACCCGCCGTGCGCGGCCGACGCCGCGCCAGACGTTTCAACTGAGTGAGTTGGCGGCTGGAAAAAAGTGCGCGGCCGTCCGGTGCGTGGGGCATCGTGCAACGCGGCTTGTAAACCATGCCGGCGGTAGCGCTCGCACACCCGCCAAACCGTGGCGGGGTCCTGGTCGACTTTGGCGGCCACCGCCGCCACGCCGGTTCCCTCAGCGCGCGTCAGAAGAATACGCGCGCGTTGGGCCACGCGCTGGAGCGTGTGACCGTCGCGCAGGAGGGTTCTGAGTTCCGTGACATCTTTACGCTTCAGCTTGACCGGTCTTGGTTTGCGGCCGCGCATGGCTTTGCTCCAGGAGGGGCGGACACCCTACGCTACCACCGATCCGGCCGGTCGGCAACGAATTCCTTGCTGGACTTGTGCAACGCGCCACTAGCCGGCCGCGTCCAGCGCCGCCCCGGCCCGGTTGAACAGCTCCACAATCTTGGGGCCCAGGATCCGGATGCCCGCGACGATGAAGACGAGCAGGACCACGAACAGGATGGCGTACTCCGTCGCCGAGAGGCCGGCCTCGTCTTGCCAGAACGCTTGCAGTTGTGCCTTTGCTTCCGTCAGCATGGGTAAACTCCTTGAAAGACCAGTCCAATGAAGAGAGCGTGTTTCGTCCCTTGTGGTCACGCCATAGCACCTCCTGCGTATGCGTCCCTGTTCGACCAACTCAGTGTAGAAGCGCTCGCGCCTCGGCTGTCCTCAGCCTGTCCTCACGCCGCTAGAAATTGGTGACGAACCCCAGGACGGCGGCTCCCAACACCACGACGAGCAGCGCCGGCACGATCACTCCCGACGTCAGCGCCACCACCTTGAGCTCCGCCTTCTGTGCCAGCTCCTCGACCCGGTTGTTGAGCCGGTCGCGCATGGTGCGCGCCAGCGCCCGCAGCGGTTCGACAATCGGCTGGCGCTTCTCCAGATTGAGCTGAACCGCCTGGAGGAATTCATCCAGCTCGGGGATGTCCTCGGGCAGGCCACGGCGCACGTCGGCCAACAGCGCGGCCACGTCATGCCGCTGCGTGGCCAGGCCGGCCGCGATGTCGCGCAGGAGCGCCGTAAACAACCCACCGGCCCCGCCCGAGAGCCAGCCGAAGGTGTCGCCCGCGACGCGGTGCAGCGCGGACTCCAGCGCCTCGCCCGTACCCATCACCAGGGCCACGCGGTCGAGCGTCCAGGCCATCTCGCGGTACAGAGCTTCACGGCGCTCACGCAGCGTGCCGCGCAGTTCCAGGTCGGGCAGGAACAGGCCCCAGGCGCCGAGCGCGGCCGCGATGAGCGTAAGCCCCGGCGCGGGAAAGCCGAGCAGCAGGCAGCTCATGGCGCCCGCGACGAAGAATGTGACCGCCGTGGCGATCTTGGAGCCGTAATAGTCGCCCACCGAGCCATAGCGCCAGCCGGAGCGCCGCAGCCGGTCTTCGAGACGCGAGCTATCGCGCTGGCCCAGCAGCCGCCGGCCCGCGGCGCTGACTGGTTGCGACCACCGTTTCCGAACGACGCCGGGCAGCGCGCTAACTTCCTCGGCCGGCTCCGCTGGCGGCGCACTGCTGGGGTTGAGCGGCACGGCCGGATGCCGGTCCGTGCCATGCCGCACCCCCACGACCAGGAGCCAGCCGCCCAGGGTGGCCATCAGGCCGAAGAACAGGTGATAGGGCAGAAGGTCAGGCATGGCGCGCGCTCCCTTCGTGGGTGGGATCGGCCCTGGCTTGTTCTGTTAGCTCGGCCAGCGAGACGGGCGCCCGGCGCGATGGCCCACCCGCGGCGTGGCCAGTGGGCGGCGTGTTGGGCGGCAACTTGGGCCGCGGCGCGGACTTGAGCCCGCCCGAGAAGTCGGTCTCGCGCCGCAGCGCCTGGCTGAAGGAGCGGTGCGCCAGGACGAACGCGGCCAGGGCCATGCCCCAGCCGGTGAGCAGCAGCACCTGGCCGAGCGGCGTGCTGTAGATGGCGGTGAACTCAGGCGTCATCAGCCGCAGGACCAGGACCGCGGCAAACGGGGCGGCGCACACGATCCACAGCTCGCGGATCGGCCCCTTCATCTGGGTGCGCGCTCGGCGGATGGTTCGCACCCGGTCTTCCAGCGACTCCTGGATGAGCGGCAGGGCCTGGCTGAGGGGCGTGTCGCGAGACTGCTGGAGCAGCAGCAGTTCCAGGATGTTGTTGAGGAGCTGGCTGCCGCGCCGCAGGCTGATCACCTTGAAGACTTGCTCGGCGGGCGCGTTCGCACGCAGCTGCGCGGCTATATAGGCCCAATCCTCGCGGCAGAGCAGCGGGCCAAACTGCGCCACGTGCTCGGCGGCCACCGGCAGGCTGTTGCCGAGCCGGGCGCCGGCGACTAGGCGCGCCAGCACCTGCGGCAGTTCTTCTTCGTAAGTTTCCAACGCCTGGTCCGCCTTCTGCGCCAGGTAGAGCCAGTAGCCCAATCCGCCCAGCACCGTGCCGAGCACGCCGGCCAGCCAGGCAACCGAGACGAGGAAAGCCGCGAGTCCAGCCAGGAGCGAAAGCATGACCAGCATCGGCAGAAACGTCGCCACCGTCAGGTCAATGCGAGCCAGGTCGAGCTGGCGCTGCAGGCGCACATGCCAGGGAGCATCGACATTGCCCGCGCCGAAAAGCTTCTCGGTCTCGGACAGGTTGACAGGCCGCTGGGACAGCAGGGCAACCGTCAGGGCAAATACGCCTGCCCCCACCAGCGCCGCCAGCAGCACATTGAGCGGATTGATGAAGCTCATCCCAGCTCTCCTCGCTCGGCGGCCGCCTGCAGAATGGCCCCGTAGCTGTAGCCCTCGCCGCGCAGCCGGGCCTCGTGTGTGGGGTGCAGTTGGTGGCCCGTGCAGCGCAGGCGTCGCTTCTCTGGTGCATAGGCGAACAGGCAAGTGCGCACCGGGACGTGGCCCTCGACGCCGCCCGTGAATTCGGATATCTCCTCCACGTAACGGCGGCCGGTCTCGGTCATCCGCAGCATGATGCCCAGGTCAAAGGCCTTGGCGATCCACAGCGCGACAGCCGCGTCGCTCACTTCCGTTTGAAAGCGGGCCTCCTGCAGCATCATGCGGATGCGGTTGGGCACGTCCTCCAGCGAGTCGGCGTGGATGGACGTCAGGCCGTTGCGGTGACCGGTCCACATGGACTTGAGCAGGTCGAACACCTCGGCCCCGCGCGCCTCGCCGACCGTGAGCGCGTCCGGCCGTTGGCGTAGGGCCGCCCGGACCAGGGCATCCTGACTGATCGGGGCGAGTCCTTCCAGGCTCTCGGCGCGGGTCGTGAAGTACACGCAGTTCTGAGCCGCGCCGCCGTCCGAGGCCCGGACGCGCAGGCGCAGCTCGCGCGTGTCTTCGATCACGATCACGCGCCGCTCGGTCGGGATCATGCGGCCCAGCGCCCCCAACACGGTGGTCTTGCCGACGCCGGTCGCCCCGACGACCAGGAGGTTGAGGCCCGCCACGACGGCCATGTGTAGAAATGACGCCACCAGCGCCGTAAAGAGTCCATTCCCCTGGTCGTGGATGTAGTAGTTGGGCAGCCGCCGCGTCAGCGGTGTGATGCGGTCCTGCCCGCCGCCGGCTACCAGATCCTCCAGGCTCAAGCCCTTGTCGCGGTGCACCCGGATCGTGGCCACCGGCCACGGCTCGGCCACGGGCTCGGTGACGATGCTGATCCGGTGGCCGCTGCGCAGCGTCGCGTCCACGATGGGCGTAAGCGGCCCGGCCTGACGATTGGTGTGGACGATGGCGCGGTTGAGCGTGAGCAGCAGGGTCTGGGGGTCGGAATAGCTTGCCTCGCTGCGCTCCCAGTAGCCGTGCCGGCGGTACCAGATGTCGGCCGGGCCGTTGATGGCGATGTCTTCCACGTCCGGCAGGCGCAGCAGCGCCTCAATCGGCCCCATGCCCAGCACGTCGTTGAGCAGCGCCTGGACAACAGCTTCGGCGGGTTGGGTAAAGGCGGGCTGGGCGCTGGCGGAAAGGGCCTGGTCCCTGGCTGCCGTGACCAGCTCGTGGGCACACTCGGCCAGCCAGGCGAGCGTGCCGGGCCTGGCCTCGGCCAGCTCCGCCGACGAGAACTGCGCCAGCGCCCGGTCGCGAAGCTGGGCCTTGACCTGGTCATAGGGCTGGGTGGCGAGCGCCGCGCCCTCTGCCAGGGCGCTTGCGGGCCCGAGTTGGCCGGCGAGCGGGTTGTAGGCGTCAACCGCGAGCGACCAGGTCGTGGTGCTCATCGGGTGCCTCCCCCGCGGCCGAAAGCAAAGCGCGGTCGGCGGCCATTCTGGCCGGCCCGCGCCTTGATGATGGCCCCCATCGGCGGGAAGATCTCCTCGGTGATGGCCAGCAGCCCGCGCAGCGTGGCCTCGGCGTCGGGCGCGTTCTTGCCCATGTGTTGCAGCACGAAGGGCCGGCCCTCGTTGACGGCCGCGATCACCGCCCGGCTGCGGTCCTCGGGTACGGTGGCGAAGATCGGCATGCCCATGAAGTCAGCGGCGTCCTTGAGGTCAATCCGGTCGGCCGGGTCGAAGCGGTTCATCACCAGCTTGAACTTGTCCGGCCGCAGGTCGGCCTCGGCCGTCAGCGCCTGGAGCGTGGCGCGGTTGTGAAACAGGCTGGTGCGGTCGGAGGTGCAGATGAAGACCACCACGTCGGCGGCGTTGAGCGCGCCGAAGTGCGGCCCAACCTGGGTGCTGGAGCCCAGGTCCACGATGACGAAGTCGTAGAGCTCGCGCGCCAGGCGCAGCAGGTCGTTCATGAACTCCTGGCCCTGGCGTCCGTGCAGCTCCGGCACGCTGGCCTGTTGGATCTTGGTGATGCCAAAGAGCACATCCAGCCGGCTCTCCATCACGCGCGTGCGCGGGTCCAGGTACCGGTCGGCGCCCACCACCCGCCGTCGCAGCATCTTGCCGGTGAGCTGCCCGTTGGCTTCGGCGTAGTCGCTGGCCAGGTGGAGCAGCGTGTTCTGGCCCGGCTGCATGTTCAGGTGCAGCGCCGCCCGGCCACAGTTCATGTCGGCATCCACCAGCAGCACCTTCTTGCCCGCCACCTGCGATAGCAGGCAGGCGGCGTTGACGGCCAGGGTCGTCTTGCCGTCGCCGCCCTTGGTGGACCAGAAGGCGATGACGCCGGTGCGGTAGGCATAGCCGGTGGCGCCCACGGCCGCCACCACCTGGCGCGGCACGCCGGAAGCAGCGACGGGGGCGTTCCAGCCCTGGCGGGCCTGGTCGAAGAGCAGCCGCGCCTGCCGGTCGAACTGCGCCACGATGGCGGGCGTGACCGGCGTGGTGTAAAAGGCGGTGGCGCCGCTGGACGACATCTCTGCGCCCCAGTTGCCGTTCGGCGGCACCAGGCCGATCACGGCGATTGGGACCTCGGGCCAATTGGCGAGCTGGGCCACGAGCTCGGGCGTGTAGCCACGCACCTCCGGCGACAGCAGCACCACCTGCGGCCGGTAGGCCTGCACATCGCCCGGCAGGTCGGCGGCATCGCGAGTCGTCGCCAGGATAGTCACATGGTGATCAGGGCCGCCGAGGGCCAGGAAGGGCTGGAAGAGCTCGGGCGGCGCGGCGATGACGACGCCCAAGGCGGTGGCCTCGGCAACCTCTTCGGTTCCGCGTTTCAGCAGCGTTTTGAGCATGTCGACCTCGTGATTAGGGTGTGGGTGTTAGCGTCAGAAACGGCAGCGGCGTTGCGGTGGGATTGGCGAGTTGCGCGGCCTGGGTGGCGGCGCTGCGCGTCGCTTCGACGGCGAACGCGCCCGGTCCGAACACGTCGGTGGGCAGGCCGGCGGCCAGCGCCGCCTCCCGCTCCATGCGCACCAGAGAGACCAGGTCGTTCCAGGTCATGCCGAGCGAGGGCGTCTCGCCATCCGAATGGTCCGCGATCTGGGCCGACAACAGCGCGACCCGCACGGTGCCGTTGTCGATGGCGAACTCCAGCAGCTCCTGCGCCTCGCGTGGGATGGCCACGACCAGGGCGATGATCTTGCCTTGGACGGCGACCGTCCGGGTTTCGGCGCCAGGCTCGCTCTGCACCGTGGTGGCGCGCTCCTCCCGAATGACGCTCAGGATTCGGGCGCTGCGCACGACGGTCTTCGCGACCGGCAGCATCAGCAGCGGCTCGGGGGTCGGGGTCGAGCTTACCTCGGGCGTGGCCGCCAGCTCGCCGGCCACCTGGTCCAGCGCGCCGAAGCCCGCGGCAAACGGCATCTCTGTCGGGGCGGTGGACAGCATCCCGCCAAAGGCCGTGGTCGAGCCAACCCCGAAGTTCAGGTCCACGAAGTCGCCTTCCACGATCGCGTCCGGCGCTGTGCCCACGCTCACCGGCACGACCATAGCCACCAGACTCGGATCGGAGAGCGCGAGGGCCAGCCGGTGATCCGACGCCGGGTTTCCGCTGACGCTGATGGCGGCCTTGTGCACCGGCTGAAAGGCATGGATCGGCTCGACGACCACGCCACCCACGTAATTGGCCAACTCGGCTTCCAGCACGAGACCCGCGAGGACCTTCGGGTCCATGTGGACGCTATCAATCGCGATCATCTCGGCGGACAGTGTCGTGCCGGCCGGGATGTCGAGGACGGCAACGGCCACGGGCGCTGGCGCGGGGTTGACGAGCTGGCCGATGAACAGCACCCCCAGGAACCCGCCCACCATCAGGATGATCGCCAGGACAATCACGGCTGAGTTTCGTCTCGTCATGCCACGCTCCTTTTGATACGTTGGGAAACGCCACCTATTACCCGAGCCGATCCAAGAGGGTCGAGGCGGCACCGATCAGGTGCCACAAGATTCGGCGCAGCGCCGCGGTGTGCGGCCCGTGGGCAGCTGCCTCGGGCACGGCACCCACCGATTCGAGCGCCATCACGCCGGCCTGGATCTGGATCAGGGCCGGCCCAATCTGGCTCCCCCGGGCCACCGCCTCCGCCTGCGCGACTGCCGTCGGTCCAGCCAGTCGGTCGGGGTCCGCTGCCATGAGCGCTGCGGCGGTGCGGGCCACCGCGGGCGAAACGGGCGAGACGTTGGGCAGGGCCTCGTTCAGGCTCAGCAGATGGGTCAACAAACGTGTCTGCCGCTCATCGCTCAGCCCGGCTACCCCAATCGCCTGCGCGTAAGCTTCCGACAGGGTGGTCATCGGAGCACCGTTTGCGCCTCAATCACCGGCACCGGGATGAAGCCATTCGCTGCGTTGCAGTAGATCGCGGCCGCGTTGTCCGGGCGCTGGCGGTTGTCCCAAGCCCGATAGCTGACGTAGCTGGGCGCGACGCGCACTTCCACCTGGCGATGGTTGGCCCACACGTATTCGTGGGCGTCGTTGACCGTGTACTCATCCCACTCGGCGTTCAGGTACAGGTCCCAGCGGGACTGAACCGCCACTTTGAAGGCCGGCAGCGAGTTGGTGCCATTCAAGGCCGGTCCAAGCGACGAGATGTGCTGCAGGCTGCCCGGCAGGGGATAGCTGGCCCAGGTGTAGGTGGTCTCGGCCCACTGCGTCAGACCGCCGTAGAACGGGCTCGGCCGCCCGGCCGTCGTCCACGTCAGGGCGTCGGCCCCGGTCGCCATCTTGAAGACCAGACGCGCCCGCACATTGTTGACACTGGGATAGGGGTACGCATCACCGGCCAGCAGTACTCGCGTATTGAAGGCCGGCTGCCCGAAGCTATCCGACGTGACGGCGCCGTAGCGCTCGTGCAGGAAGAGCCCTTCGGTGGCCCAGAGATCGCTGGCTGAAAGCCTGTAGCTGCCGGGATCGCCAAACTGGATGCCGGAGAGTTGGCTGGGCGGGATGACGCCCGTGACGCGATACTCGACCGGGAGATTGACCAGGGCCCGGGGATAGGGCCGCCGGCTCACGTTCAGGCATCCGGCCGAGCCGCTGATGCGCAGCAGTTGGCCGCCGGACTGGTATGGCAGGGCGCATTCGACGGAACCGGTCGCCGGCAGTAGCGGGGCCGAGGGCCAGGCGAGGCAGGCGCCGGGAGAGGCAATGGGATCGAGCGCTTCACACACCGAGCCGTCGCCCGTCACGTCAATCAGGCCGGCGGGGCAGTCGCGCTGGATCGGCCAGCAGCGCCCCATCACCGGGTCCCAGAACTCGCCCGGCGGGCAGTCTGGCGTGGGCGTGGCGGTGGGCACGGTCTGGGCTTGCGCTGTCGAAGGCCGGGGGGCCAGGGCCATCCCGAGAAGGAGGCTCAGCGCCAGGATCAGGGCGAAACTGAAGCGGGCAGCCTTGGCCGAGCGCATCTGGGTACTCCATGCATCTCTCATTGACCTTCCTCCGTGATCCCGTACTTGAGCTCAGCCCGCGCCGACAGGTCAAAGTGAACCTGGTTGATGCCAAAGATGCGCAGGAAGACCGTGGGCGATGTGGCCGTGCCGTGCACAACCACATCGGTACCCGAGGCTTGGAAGCCAGTCAGGGAAACATGGCCCTGGCCATTCTCCTGGACGTACCTCGCAGCTATCAGGTAGCCATCGGTGGGCAGTAGTTGCACAACGTTGTTGTCCACAAACGTCTCTTCATCCAACATCGCCGCGGCGGCCAGCGCGGCGCTGTCAAGCGCAACTTGCGCCCGCCGGTATTGCACCATCGCCAGACCACCATCCACGACCAATCCAACGAAGCCAATCAATAGTGGCACGACCAGGGCAAACATCACAGCAATCTGCCCGCTTTGGCCCTTCCCGTTGGATTGTTTGTGCAAGACGGCGGTCATAGCGTTCATCGCAAGTAACTGCCTATCGGATAAACGCCGGCAGCGCATGGCAGTAGTAACCCCTCGCATCGTCCGTCACCAGCCAGCGGCCTTTCTCCGCGTCATAGCGGAGGCGTGCTGTGCCAGCCAGTCCCGCCAGCTGTTCAGCTCTTGCGACCGAGTTGTTCTCAATTGACACCAGTTCTTGGCGGACGGAAGATGCAGACCATGGCAAAGCCAGCGTGGTCTCCACGGGCGAAACAAAAAGGAAGTAATCACCATCCCACTCAAGGGGCTCCGTAAACGTCAGTCGAACGTAGAGTCCTTGCCGCCGAAGGGCAGCGACGTGACCGGTGATTTCGTCCGCGAGGCAGCTTTGGGGTGATGGCAACACGTCCGTGGAGACCATATGGTCGGACAATGTTGCGGCAAAGTCATCCGTTGGCGGACCAGCCTGCAGTGATATCACGTCCAGGAAGGCCACATAGGCTTGCCTGGCTGTTTCAAGGTCGCCTGAGGCCGCGAATTGGTATCCTTGAGCCTCAATCCAGACGTCGTCCTGCCAGAGCCGAACCCCCTGCCCCGGCAGGTCACTGCCGAGGCAATTCGTGCTCACCACGTAGGGCTCCTCGGGTGCCAGGCGCCAGGGCATGGGCGTTGCGGTCGGCGGTGGGATCAGGGCGCAACGCGTGGCGGCAACTTGCGCCTCGAATTCGGTCGAACCCTCGGGAACGCCGCTGGCCGTCACCGCCACGCGGATGGCCTCCAGCGTCATTGCAGCGATGCGTGTCGGGTCGAGCGTCGGAGTGGGGCTGGGCACGGGTGTGGCTGTGTGTGTCGCCGTGGCCAGAGTCGTAGCCGTGGCCTTGGTCGGGGTGGCGCCAACCGTGGGGCGCGGTTCAGGCTGGGTGGCGGCCTCTGTGGGCGACAGAACCGGAGTTTCTGTTGCTCGCCCGCAGGCCATGGGCACCATCAGCAAGACACCCAACACAAGACCTCGAACGGTGGCACGCATGTGGTGTTCCCTATTCCTTCTCGAACTTGAGTGCCAGCCGCTTGGTGGCCAGGAGGCGGCGCATGAGACCAACCAGCATGGGGGCGCACTCGCGCGACTTGGTCTCGCTGCGGAGCATGGCTTCCAGTTCCAGGCATAGGTCCAGCATGTTCACGACGCGCCGAACCTGCGGATCGCGCTCGGAAAGCTCCGCGCCTTCGATGGCCCGAACAGGCTCCCAATTGGAGAGCAAGAGGAGGCATGCTGCCTTCACGATCTTGCGCGGCTGGTCGTGATCCACCGCCAACTCGGCAACCCCGGCCGCCTGCTCTGAGGTTACCTCCGGAAACACTTCCTGGATGTAAGCGACGATGGCTTCCTGCGTCAGCTCGCCCGCCTGGCCGTTCGACTTGTCTTGTTTGGCGGCAACGGGCGCCGGCGGTGAGGGAGCCACTGAAGGGGCGCTTATCAGCTTCAGCGCCTGCGCGGCTTGCTCGGGCGTGAGACTACTGTTCTTGGCACACGCCTCAAGCACCCGTTCCACCTGCGGTTCCGACAACTGGCAGTTGACCGCCAGGTCGAGCGCGGCTTGCTGGTGCTCTTCCGGCGCCCGCAGCAGCGCATCAGCCACGTGGGCCGTAATGCGTTTCGCTGCCACGGCCTCGCGCACGGCCGGCGGGGCGGCGGACAGGCGGCGCAGCTTCCAGACGTAGGAGCGGGTGAGACCAACCCGACGGGCGATATCGTCCGGTTTGAGTTTGTGCTCGTTTTCTAGCCGCGCGAGCGCCTCAGCCAACTCCAGCGGGGTCAGGTTCTTGCGAACGTTGGCTGTCAGGGAAATCAGGTCGCACTCCCGCGTGGCCGCACGGACGATGAAGGCGCGAACGGTGGCTCGGCCAAGAAGGCGCAGGCCAGCAATGCGGCGGTGCCCATCGAGCGGCGAGTACTGGGGCGTATCTCCGCCGGCCGATTGAGCCAGCAGGACCGGCACCAACTGTCCTTCGCTGGCCAGGCTGTCCACCAGGGCCTGGTCTTCATCATCGTGTTGCGGATCAAAGGCCACACGCGTCTGTATGTGCCGCTGGCCGGCGATTTCCGCCAGCGGTACTTCCCGGTAGTGATCCTGGCTCGCATCGTTGGGAGTTGGCGACATGGCACGCCGGCTCTTGAGCTGGTGCCGCCCGTATGGGTTCGAAAAATAGACCTTTGACTCGTCGCCCAGGTGAAGGTTAGCGGTCATGGTTGTCACCCAATTCCTAATGGGATGGCTCAGTGAGACTTTGTGCGGTCACGGTGACCAGGATCAGGCCGAGGAGGACAAAGAGCTGGATAATGATACCGGGGGCGGGCTCCCAGGTAACCAAGGCCGTCAGTGCCGCCAGCAGGCAGGCACCGATCAGTTTGATCGGGCGGCCAAAGGGGAGCGCCAGCCAGGCGGGCAGCGTGATCAGCCAGGGACGGGCGGTGCCGTAGGCACGCACCAATGGGCGCTTATCGTCGGGCACGAATCCCGCCAGGAACGAAGTAAAAACGGGGGCTACCCAAAGTACCAACACCAGGCAGACGAGAAAGCGCAGGCGGATCATCTTACCGTTACCCAAGTCCTCCCATCCGCGCACTAGGGTTCATATCCCCAAGTGCGCGCATGGTACCACTTCCAGGTGTTCAGAGTCAAGAGGCAGTGACGACTGTGCGTCCGCCGGAACACTCGTCGCGCCTGAGGGGCCAGCCGCTGCGACCATTTCGGACTCGCTGCGCCCAGTGATTTCTGGGTCGTGGTCAATCATAGCGGCCACCTGCCGGAAACTGGCGGTAACGGCGCTTTCGGGCCGGGCCAGCACCATGAGGCGCTGCGGGACGGTCGGCATGCCGGCGAGCGTCTTGATCAGGTCGGAATGCCGGACCGCCGGCAGGCAAGGGAGCGAGTACTGGTCGAGCGTGCTCTGCACCCGCCGCGAGACACCCCGGCGCCCTGCCCCGTTGGGCAGGAAGCCAAGGAAATCGGGCTTGTCGTCGCCGCGCGCTTCGCGCGCCATCAGGATCAGGTGCATCGTGGGCGTGGCGGCATACAGGTCGTAGATGGACAAGCCCGTTGGAATGATGACCTCGTCGCACGCCAGCAGCACCAGGTGCTCGATAAAGGGGTGCCCACCGGGGCAATCGAGGAGCAGATAGTCAAACCGGGCCAGGTCGCTCTGGGCCAGCTCCAGCTGGAGCGCGACGGGGCTCAACCGGCCCAGGTCATCGCGGCGATTGGGATCGAGGACACCCTCGACGTTATCCAGGCTGTGCAGATCGGTGGCGCCGGGCACGAGCCAGATATTGTCGATTTCGGTCGGGCGCACCACCTCGGCCAGCGGACGCAGACCCAGTAGCGCGGCGGCGATGGAATTCTCCAGGCTTTCGAGCGCGCCAAAGGTCCGCGACGCGCAGGCGTTGCTGTCGAGATCAAGGATTAGGATGCGACGTCCACGACTGGCCAAGGCAGCTGCGATGTTGACGCAGGTAGTGGTCTTGCCACAGCCGCCCTTTTGGGAGAAGAACGCGATCTTGCGCATGAGAACTCCTTCAGACGCTATCCTAGCCAGTTCGTCACCCAAAGAGTCCTCAGCTTGTCCTCCGCTTGCCTTTGATCGTCGATGGAATGCTGTTGGCCGGGATAGGGGATGGCGGCTGACAAGAAGGTAGCCGTTTGCCATTAGGAAAAAGCACCCAACGTCCAGGCGTTCACTCATCTGGACAGATCCGCAGCGGTGACTATGGAGTGTGATCATAGAGTAGCGAGGGGCAAAATCCGCTGGTTTTGCGGGAAATCACAACCCTGCGCGTTGCCTCGCGCACAAGTCATGCTCATGGTGATTATGTCTTGTCCACATGTGGACAAGACATAATTGAAGCGTCGACGAGGTGGTGTACGTGTCATGTGTGTTCGCTTCTGGCGCAGTCTGAGAAACAAAAAGGGCCGCACGGTCAGCCCGTACGGCCAGCGGTCAGCCCTTTGAAGTTGCGATTATCTTACGGCTGGCGTTTGGAGCGGTCAATAGCCAATCGGCCAGATTTCATGACATCTTCGGGCTATGTTGGCCCTGACACTGCAGTGTCATGCAGGTCGTTGTGCGCGCGAAGCAACATGCCATTGAGGAGTAGGCAAACACGGGTTCAGCTTTTTCTGGATGCCCAGCATAACGCCGCGCCCCCCCGCCCCATTAGGCACAAAGCCGAGGAAACGCGGCCTGCCATCCCGCCGCGCCTCGCGCGCAATCAGCACCAGGTGCATCGCCGGCGTCGCGGCGTACAGGTCGTAGACCGACAGGCCAGTGGGTATGATCACCTCGTCACAGGCCAGCAGCACCCGGTGCTTAACGAACGAGTGTCCGCCAGGGCAATCCAGCAGCACGTTATCAAAGTCGCTCGGCTCCAGGGTTTGCAGGTCAAGCTTCAGCGCGAGCGCGCTCAGCCGGCCGGAAGGATCACGGCGGTTCGGGTCCAAGACGCCTTCGACTTCGTCAATGGTGTGCAGGTCGGTCGCCCCTGGCACGAGCCAGAGCCGCTCCAGCTCGGTCTCCACCATCACCTCGCGCGACGGGTGCAGAACCCGCAGCGCTGCAGCGATGGAGTTCGCAGGGCTTTCCAGTACGCCGAAGGTCCGCGACGCGCAGGCGTTGCTGTCCAGGTCGGTAACCAACACCCTGCGGCCGAGGGCTGCCAGGGCTGCCGCGATGTTGACGCACGCCGTTGTCGTGCCGCAGCCGCCCTTTTGCGAGAAGTAAGCGATCTAGCGCGTAGCATCTCCTTCGAGAGTTATGCTACGGCAGATGAGGGTGTCAGTACTCCTCGAGGAATCCTCGACCGGCGAGTAAGAGAGCTAGAGTACGCATGCGCATGGAGAAGCCTTGAGTGCCGACCGCAGTCTGCCTGCCAGAAGTGGAGAGGCTGTCAGAACCACACGCCGGCTACAGGTGTGAGTTCGCGAGTATGCCGACTCACGATAGTTCCGAGGGGCAACTTCGCGCGATTTGGCCGTGGATTGGTGAGTTTATTAGGCGGGTCGGAACGAAGGCATGAAGGGGCGGGATTATGTATCGTCCACCGGTGGACAGAACATAATGATTAAGTCAGGTCTCGAAGTCAGGGAGACCTTGAGCTCTGCACCCAGTCGAACGGCTTCATGCTACGAGATTGCCGCACTTGGTGCCGTGGCTATAATTGCCTGCATGACAGACGTAGGCAGGCTACCGGAAGATAACCCACTTTCTCTCCAGTTGAGTTGGGTGGAGCCGCTCTCCACAACGGGAGCCACATAATATGAGAGGACCATTCCAGACATTGACCTACTACTTTGGGCGGAGTGGCACAGCGTATTAGCACAGCGAACGCCTAGGTCGAGCCGCGAGCCGCAGCCTCTTTTGACATAGAAATGACCTTGCAGCAAGGTCTGATCCCGACATTCTAGCAGGCGGACCCATGAGAGTACTTTTCCTACACCAATACCTTCGAAAAAGTGGAGTGACCTTTCTACGATCACGGTATTTCGTAGAAGACCTTGAAGCACGCGGTCATGAGGTATGGCTCGCCAACTTCATTACAGACGATCCAACGAAATACGACACATCTCGGGGGGACATCATTTCGACTGCAGATGTTTCGCGGTTCCGACCAGATGTTGTATTGATCGAACTTGGGGCATTTAGCACGGGCCCACGCATTCCAAGCCGGCAATGGCTTGACCAGTCGAAACTCGAAGGATGCATAGTCGTCCACTGCGGCCTCGATTACAACGAGTATGACAGTCACAGGCCCGAGTATGATGGCCTGTTTTCGGGATTCGGAATGGCGATTCTGAAAAAGAAAAGTGATGTTTCCGGCACAGAAGAATTGCCCAACATACGCGGATCAGAACAAAGCCAGGTCGCTCGCACTGATGTAGACGCTCTTAAAAAGTACTGCTCCCTTCAGGATGAATCAGTGTTCAGAGGTGTCGCGTGGGTGGAATCACATCACGCTTTAGTGATCGATCCAAGGAGCAGTGTCTCGCCTCTCGGGCACAACGCGCTGCTAGTGGCTGGGCCACAATCCTCCATCAAGGCATACAACGATTGGCAGATTCACGGTGAAAGCAATGCGATTTATGGAGCATTCAGTGACCGCAGTGGAATAGAGGTCCTGATAACCGGACATTTCGTCACAGACGGCAGGGAAAGAAAAGATAGGGAACAAAACCGCATCTTCCTCATCAACGTTCTTGAGTATTTGCACACCTACAACCCGGTCACATACAGAAGGCCAGTGGCCCAACAAGGCCTGTCCATCACCACACTAGAGGCGGATACGTCACCACCACTTGACAGCGATTGCGCCGTGCCACAGCCAGGCAAGATCTCAGTTGAAGTTGTCACTCCCAATACCGCGAGGGCTTCGGTCCTTGCAGGGCTTATGGAGTGCTTCACACGGCCCGAATTGATGGCCTTGGGCTCAGAGTTGGGTGCTAGCTTCGCTGAGCCGAGCTTTGACGCGAATTCTGACGTACATTCGCAAGTACTATCACTGTTCGAGCGAAGCGGGCGATTGCGAACACTGATCGAATACTGCAGGCTGGTCCACCCAGAATTCGCGTGGCCTCACCCTGCTGAATTCGCGCATAGCTCAATGAGTGGAGTTCGAGTTTCGTTATCGTTGCATGATGAGAATGAACTGCAATCCCTGTCAATGGACTTGCTGGAGTCACTGCTCATGCGAGAAAGGCTTGGCGTTGAGTTTGATTTGCCACACTATCCGTCGCCAGCCGAGGATCCACCTGATTCGGACGTCCCGCATATCATATGCTTCTGGTGTTCGTCGTTTTCACCTCATCGTGGCGAAGTAATCACGGTTCTATTCAGGGTGGTTGACTCCGGACGTGACTTGGCAGGTGCTGAGTCGATTAAGGTGGTTGATACCGTCACCGGTGCTCAATATCGGGCATTTCGGCAAGGGCGTGGTTTCTATGCGTGCAGAATACCTATCACAGGGGATTCTCGCATTGGCAGTCACGTGATCGAGTTCCGGTTGGCCGACAGTAAAGGCAAGTCCCACACACAGTCCATTCGTATTGATGTGCAGTCGCGCACCCCGGCAACGACTAAATCACTGAAGGATTCT
Organism: Anaerolineales bacterium; assembly: GCA_020850595.1. GTDB lineage: Bacteria > Chloroflexota > Anaerolineae > Anaerolineales > UBA6663 > JADZEK01. The sequence continues at coordinate 23,691 of JADZEK010000159.1, read as the reverse complement.
GTTCATAGACGGAACCAGACTGCCGGGAGGCATACGACAATGACATCGATTCTGTTTCTGGCCGGGGACCCGACTGACGCATCGCGGCTACGATTAGGTGCCGAGTTTCGTGAAATCCAGGAGAAACTCAGGTTGGCCAAGCTACGGCACCAGTTCAGACTAGAGTTACCCCAATTGGCAGTTCGGCCATCAGATATTAGCCAATCGCTGCTAGACCTGCAGCCGCAGATCGTTCACTTCTCCGGACACGGCGCAGCTTCAGGGGCCCTATGCTTTGAGGATGCCGTAGGTAACAGTCAGCTAGTTCGGCCTGACGCTCTAGCCGCACTGTTCGAGCAATTTGCAGGTGTAGTGGATTGCGTGCTTCTTAACGCCTGCTATTCTGAGCCACAGGCTAAAGCGATTGCAGAGCATATCAGAGTTGTTATCGGTATGAACCAGGCAATTGGCGACAAAGCAGCCATTGCGTTCACTATCGGATTTTATCAGGCACTGGGGGCGGGCCGAACGGTAAACGACGCCTATCAGCTTGGATGTATACAGATCAGGCTGCAGGGTATCCCAGAGCACTTGACACCTGTACTCGTTCAGTCTAGCAAGCAATCTCCAGGCATTGCGAATAAGTCGCGCGAGCACTACTTGTCGGAGCCTATCAAGCTGGTCGAGTCGAAGCGAGAAACGATCAGCATCGATGTCGTTATTACACGAACAGGTCAGCGCCACACTGTCGAGGTAGCACTTGATACTCTCGTTCGATATGCCGAAGAGAAGCTCATTGAAGTCCTGGCGCTTCCTCGCAAACTGGAAAACGAGTGGCCCATCGCGTATCACCTCTATAGCAAAACGCTTGGGAAGAAGCTTGATGCTGGCTCGACCTTCAGACAAAACGGCGTAGGCGAAGGTGATACGCTGTCTTTCCACATGGAGGCACTTGCTGGCTAGAGCCGTCTGAACACACTGAGCCTGGCCTTGCCGAAACGGCGGTAGCCACAAGACTTTGGGGCTGTGGCAGGGCACCTGACTTGGTCGTGTGTCAGGATTTCGCAGCCTAAGCCGCCTCACACCTATTGACTTCGCTGCTTCGATTGTGCTAGTCTGCGTGGCAATTCCTTGTTTCCCGTTTTTCTGTGTCCGCCTCGTGCAACTATCCGCTTGCCGACAGACACACCCTCGTCACACCAACTTTCGGATTGGCGCGCGGCGAGCAGATAGATGAGCAGTGCAATCTCATGGATTCCCTTTGAGGCACACTACGCTGTATAGCCGATCGGTTCGCACGTCAATCAGCCCTTCCCGACAGATGATGACCACGACCGATGCCCAGGACTAGGTTGGCGCCTCGCCCACGCGGAGCTTCTTACGGAATCAGTGACACCGGGCCACTTATCTCCGCCTTCCAGTCGGGCAGCCTTTCATTGCTCACCGGCATCTTCGCTGAGGTCCATATTCCTGAAGCCTGCGCACAGGAGTTGGCATCCCACGGCTGGCAGCCGGAAGTCGAGGCCGTTGGGGACAAGTTGGTGACCCTGAAACTGACCGCGAAGGAGGCCAGGGCAGCCAGGACTCTCGCCCGGGAGATTGTCGGGCAGGCTGGTCGCAAGAGTGCGGAAGCGGCCGGCCACATGGGTGAGTCACAGGCCATTGTGTTGGCCCTGCGCCCTGAGTACCGAGACGATATACTCTTACTGGACGAACGGGCGGCGCGGACGGTCGCGAGAGAGCGTGGCCTAACGATCTCTGGGTTTCCGGGTGTGCTGTTGCTGGCGGTTCAGGCGGGCCTGATTTCAGCGGAATCCTTGAGGCACCGGCTTGAGCGATGCCGTGAACAAGGCACGCACTATGGCCGGGAGTTCATCGAACAGGTGTATCATATGGCACGAGGCGTTTAGGAGTTGTCATGAAGCCAAAGTCCGTACACGAACCCGAGGCGGAAGTGATGAGCGCGGTGGAAGTTCAGGAGGATGCTCGCCGGGTCGCGAGTGCCCTGCGGCAGAACCTGATTAAGGCTGAGCCGGCTGTTCAGCTCGAGGTTCCCCTTTCCACTTTCCTATCTGCCCTAGACAAACTAAGCCGGGACGAATTATTGATCTTGCGGCATCGGGTAGACGAGCGATTGGCTGCCTGAAGCCAGTAGACCATCGCGTACCATAGGTACGAAGGGCCGCCGCCTGGGCGGCCCTTTGCGTTTACCCGCTCGAAAGGAGGTGATGAATTGTGCCACCCACCGATGGCCCGGCGCGCGAGCGTGTCGTGCAGCACGTCGCTGGGCCACTGGAGCTCCAGGCCGGGCACGGCACCGGCAAGACTACGCTCCTCTTGGAGCGCTATGCCCGCCTGGTGAAAGAGCGCCTCGCCTGGCCCTACGAGGTGCTCCTGCTCACCTTCACCCGCCGGGCCGCGCTGGAACTGCGCGAACGACTCCAAATCCTGCTTGACGAAGACACCGACGACCTCCCCATCCTCACCCTCCACGCCTTCGCCCGCCGCCTCCTAGCCAGCCAGCCCGACCGCAAGCAACACACCCTGACCATCTACGATCCCAACCAGGCGTTCCGCGTCCTGCGGCGCGCCATGGCCGACGTGCGCTTGCCGGAGACGGTCTGGCCGCCGGCGGTCGTCGCCGGCCTGCTGGCGGACGCCAAGGAACAGGGGCGCGGGCCGGAGGCGTTTGCCACGGCGCCTGACTCGCCCGCGCAGCAGGCCCTGGCCCGTGTGTACGACCGCTACCAGGCGCTCCTGGCCCAGGCCCGCGCCCTGGACTTCGCGGACCTGGTGCTCGAAGCTTCACGGCTGCTGCGCACGGATGCCGGCCTGCGGGCCGAGCTCCAGCAGCGCTACCGCTTCCTCATGGTGGACGAGTTCCAGGACACCAGCCTGGGGCAGTACGCGCTGGTGCGGCTGATGGCCGAGCCGGGCGAGAACCTGGTGGTCGCGGCCTCGGCGGCGCAGTCCATCTATGAGTGGCGCCACGCCCACTACCCGCGCCTCTCGGCCCAGTTCCGCGCGGACTTCCCCACAGCGCCGCTCGTGTACCTGCAGGACAACTTCCGCTCAACCCGGCAGATCGTGGCGGCGGCAGGCGCGCTGTTCCGGCCAGGCCAGTACCCGGACGTGAACCTGGCCGCCCGGCGCGGCGCGGGTGAGTTGATCCGCGACGTGCGCCTGCCCAGCGAGCACGACGAGGCGGCGTTCGTGGCGGGCGAAGCGCAGCGGCTGGCGCAGGCAGGCACGCCGCTGAACGAGATCGCCGTGCTCTTCCGCACCAACCGCCAGACCGCGCTGCTGGAGCACGCGTTCATGTGCCACGGTGTGCCCTACGTGCTGCCGGGCCGGCAGCGGCTCTATCACCGGCGCGAGGTGCGCGACGTGCTGGCCTACCTGGCGCTGGCCGCAGCCGGCGACGAAGCGGCGCTCGACCAGGTCATCAACACCCCGCCCCGCGGCCTGGGGCCGGTGGCGCTGCGGCAGTTGCGCGACGGGCAGGGACACCTCACCTGGGTGCGGCTGGTCGAAGCACTGTCCGACCCTGACGCAATCGACCTCAAGCTCAGTGCTGTCCAGGCCATCGAACGGTTCTGGGACCTGGCTGAGAAGCTGCGGAAGACGGCCGGCAGCCTTCCGGCTGCCGAGCTGATTGACCGGGTTCTCGAGGACACCGGCTATCGCGCCTGGCTGGCGGAGGAGTTGGATGGCCCACTCCGGCTCAGCTCTATCCACGAGCTCCGGCGCGAAGCCGAAGGCTACCCGGACACCGCCCGGTTCCTGGCCGCGATCCAGGCGCAGATCGAGGCCGACCTGGAGCGTCCGGACGACGAGGGCGTCACCTTCCTGACCATCCACGCTGCCAAGGGGTTGCAGTTCAAGGTGGTGTTCGTGGTCGGGCTGGAAGAGGGCCTGCTGCCGGCGGCAAAGGCGGTGGACGGCGCCGGCGAGGCAGGCGAGCGCCGGCTGGCGCACGTGGCCTTCAGCCGGGCTTGCGACCTGCTCTACCTGGTCAGCGCCCGCTCGCGCGAGCTGGGCGGCCGGCGCGTTTACCCGCGCCCTAGCCGCTATCTCGGCGCCATCCCGAAGTCTGCCGTTGCCCGCTATCCACCGAATGGAACAAGCTCGAAAGGAGGCCCTACCGCCTGATCGCCTCGACAATTGAATAGCGCAATCACATGACAGCCCCGCCGGACACCTGCCCGGTGGGGCTGTCGCCGTTTAAGCCGCAGTTCACACCCAAAAGGAGATTGTCATGGGCTACACCCGCGCTCGCTCACCCGAGCAACAGATGCTGGATGCGCTGCTGGCCGCGGCCGGCATGGCGCTGGATGACCTGGAGTACGAAGTCGCGCTCGACGCCGTCGGCTACTACGCCGCGCAGTTGGACGAGCTGCCGGCCAACTTCGCGACGCGCGTCGTCGAGGAAACGGAGTGGTCGCTTGGCCTCGGCCTGGACCCCAAGCAGCACGCCGCGGCCGTAGCCGCCGTGAAGCGGGTCCTTCAGCCGCCGCCCACACCTGCCCCGGAGCCGGATGCGTTCCTGGAGATGGCTTACGAAGACCGCATGGTCGGCGACTTCTACGAGTAGGTTGCCATGTTCGACCGTCAGGTTCAATCCCAACGTGAACTGCTGGTTGCGCCGGTGCAGCCGCTACTCCCCGGTCTGAGCGACTGGGGACCAGCTCAGGTCACGATCGTCGAGCACGCTTACCGCGTGGACTGGGACCAGGGCGTGCGCCCCCGCGTCCATCACGTCACCAAGCGCAAGACTTGCCAGTGCGCGCTCGGCCCAGCGTGTCCATCAGTCTTGCGCGTGCGCGAGTACCTGGAAGCAGGCGGCGACCGCGCGCCCGACTACCCCGACGACTATTGGCCCTCTGTCCCCGACGCCTGTCCCATCTGCGCCAGCGCCTGCGACGCCTACCCACCGCTGGACTTCACCGCCCATGGCCTGGGGTGGACCTGCCGCGCCGGCGGCACCCTGCACTACTGGGAGGCTCGCCTGCAGCCGATCCTGCGCGCCCGGCAGGCGCTCAACGGCCAGCCGCGCTGGGTAATCCCGCCAGTCACGAGGGTCAATGGCGAAGTGCTCTACCGGGGCGTCACCGTGGATGATGTCCGTGCCGCCTGGGAAGAGGCGCAGGCAGTGCAGCGCCGCTGGCGGGCCGAAGGCTACTCCCCCTGGTCCTAACCCATCCGTTTTCGCACAACCTAGAAAGGACATCCCCATGAAACCGACTCGTGTGCTCCGCGTCCCGTCCCTGGCCGCCTTCGTCCAGGAGATCCCGCCCGCCAACGGCAAGCCCGCCGTTGTCCGGCTCAACGCCGTCGAGAGCTTCCTGCCCAACGGCAAGACCGCCATCCCGCGCAAGTCCATCGGCCTGTCCCTGCAGGGCGTCAACGCGCAGGGGGAGCTGGTGTGGCTGTACGAAGGTCACGTCATCGTCTGGATGCCCGACGGCCCCGGCTTCGGCGACGACCGCTCGATCTACGCCGGCCTGCCGGTGCTGCGCAACATCGTCCGCGCGCACCTTGTGTCGCTCGGCTACGACGTGCGCGAGGGCGACTACGCCCTGCCGGCCAGCGTCCAACCCCTCAACGCCCGCTTCGAATGCGCCCGCTGGGTGAAGACCGGCGGGCAGCAGTGGCAGCCTGAGCCGGCCCGCGGAGGCTGACCATGCGCCAGGGATACCCGAAGAAGGCCCGCATCGTCATCCTGGCGGATACCCACGGCCGGACCAGGTTCCTGTCCGCCGGCCAGTACCGCCTGCGCTGGCTGGCTGAGCACCGCCAGGGCTTCGCGCCGGTCGCTGAGATCAGTATCCCGCTGCGCCGGTTGGCATCGGCCGAAGGCTGCTGGCGCTACTACCACTGTTTCGTCAGTCGACTCTCAGATGTGAGAAAGGAGCCTCCCATGAACCTGATGCAGACCGCCGTGCTGGAGATCCTGCGCCGGCACAGCCTGGACAAAGCCTTCAACACCGCGACCGAGTTTCACCTGCGGATCGAGAACCCGCCCTACATGCCGCTGGTCATCGAGCGCCAGGGCAGCGTGATCTCGGTTGCCCACTACGGCGAGCTCAATGGCGATGCGATCAGGGACCCCGAATTGACTTTCACCTGGCCGACCTTCGAGCCGCTATCCATCACCCAGGACCCGGTCGGCCGCTACGCCGAGATTCACACGATGGTGGGCGACCGGCCCGCGATCCATATGGCGCTGCTGCGCGAGCTGCGGATGTTCGCCAACCTGTGGGCGCGCAACCTGATGGCCCAGGGCTTCGGCCAGGCGGGCGTCACCGTCTCCAGCCTGACCCACCCGCTCCCTCCGAACGGCTCACAGTAGCAACACGCCATCCCCCTTCTCAGCCAATCGCATACGCGCCCAGCCGGACTGCTCATGCCGCCCGGCGGTGCCGCTGCGCCGATCCTCGGAGACTGCCATGAACCAACCACCCTGTGCCCATCGAGTTGATCCACCCGGCCGGCCGCGCCCAACGGTCCAGCCCGACGTCACCCACGCCGCCCGCTGTTTCCAGGAGCTGATGCGCCGGCAGGGCATCTGCGAGAGCCTGCGCCGGGCGATCAGGCGCGAAAGCGACCGGGCGGTGAAGCGCCGCCTGCGCCTGGTGCTGCGCCGCGCCGAAGTCAAAGAGCGTGCCGCGATCCAGGACTACCAGAAGGCGCTCAAGACCGCCGCCCGCGCTATCCTGGCGAAGTACTACCCCGACTACACCCCCGAATAACACCCAACCCACATTCCTTCTATCCAGCGCCGGCAGAGCCCTCCGCCCTGCCGGCGCTTTTCGTTTTCCAGGAGACGCCCCATGTCAAGCGACAACGAGAAGCACTCCGTGCGCAGCGACGCCGCCCGCCGCGCGTGGCAGACCAAGAAGGAGCGCGGTATCAGGCCATTCGAAGGACACCAGTCGAAGGGCGGGCAGGCCGCGGCCAGCCTGCCCCCGCCCGAACGCTGCCCGTGCTGCGGGCTCGAGGCGGAGGTCTTTGGCTCGCGCATGGCGTGGCTGGCCCATCGCAGCGGCATCACCCAGACTGAGACCAAGGGCCGGGCCTATATGGCCCACCACCTCCAAAGGATCTCCCCGCGCAAGACCTGGCGGCGGCTGTCCAACGCCTACCGATTGCTGCGCGGGCTGCCGCTCATCTCCGGCGACGATGGGCACCCAGAAGGCATCCGGTAAGGAGCACACTGCCATGTCCATCCGCGTCACCAATAACAGCGTCTCCGCCGTCGTCCGCAGCTTCGCCCTCGCCCCGTTCGACCAGGGCGACACGATCGTGTGGCTGGAGCTGGCGCCCCAGCACCCCAAGGTCATCGGCGCCATCTGGGCTTCGCTCGTCAACGGCACGCGCGAGTTCTTGAAGCTCCGCGACGACGAGTCCGGCCAGAGCTTCACGGCCCGTTGCCTGAACAGCCGCTATATCCGCAAGACCATGGACGCCCCGCGCATTGCCGGCCGGGCGCGGCCCAAGTTCCTGCGCCTGGTCGCCCCGGCCATGGTCAAGCTCGACGCCGCCACCTTCGGTAAGAAGCCGTTCTTCGCCGGCGCCTGGCGCTGGACCGACAGCCAGGGTGTCAGCCAGCAGCTCGCGCCCGCCACGGCCCTGGCCGCTCTGCTCGAGCAGGGCACCCATCTTCCGATCCGCATCGGCTGGGGGCCGCACCTGCTGGCTGAGGCCCTGGCCGAAGGTTGGGCCGCGCCGCTCGTCACAGGCGGGCCGGCGCCCGAAGGATACGTCATCCAGCCCGACACCCCCTGGGCCGACATCATCTCGGAAGGCGTGAAGCACGGCCGCATCACGCTCGAAGGCGACTGCCAGGTCGCGATCCCCGCGCCGTCTATCGCAGTGCCCGCCGCAGTTCACGCCTGAACTCGTCCCGCTTCAGCACAACGTATCCGTCCGCCGGCCGGGAGCACAGTTCGCTCGCCCGAGCGACACCGCGTCTCCCGGCCGGCCGAATGAAAGGAGTATGCCATGCGCATCGAAGGCCAGAGCAAGATGGGTTACTTCCCCACGCCCGAAACCAGCCTGCACCGCATCCTCACGTGGCTGTCGCTCGGCAGCGAAGGGCTGCGCCGTTATCTCGATCCGTGTGCCGGGAAAGGCGAAGCGCTGGCCGCCCTCGCCGCCGCCCACGGGCCCGCTGAGACCTACGGCATTGAACTGTCCGATCTGCGCGCCGCTGACGCCCGGCAGGTGCTGACCCACGTCATCAACACCGGCTACGAGTACGCAGTTCTCACGGATGAGACCTTCAGTCTCTGCCTCCTGAATCCGCCGTATGACGGCGAAACCGAGACAGGCGGCGGCACCCGGCTGGAAGAGACCTTCCTGGTGAACACCACGTCGCGCATCACGCCCGGCGGCGTGCTGATCTACATCATCCCGCAAGGGCGGCTGGCCAACGAGAAGATCGCCCGCCACCTGCTCGGCTGGTACAGCGAGCTTCGCTGCGTCAAGCTGGCCGAGGACGACTATCCACTCTTCAAGCAGATTGTGGCCTTCGGTCTGCGCCGCTCCGAGTACCACGCGCCCACCGGCGACGGCTTGCGCGAAGTCATGGAGGCCTGGGCCGCCGGGCAGGTCGTTGCGGAGTGGGTTGAGAGCGTCGAAGACGCCGAGGGCACGCGCAAGAAGATACGGCGCCCGATCAAGGCCGGCATGCCCCATCTGCAGCCGGGCCACGGCGAGTATGTCATCCCGGTCGCCCCCATGCGGGGCCGGCACGGTGCGTCTTTCCGCTTCCAGTACCAGGTCGTCTCCGACGACGACATGCTCCGCGAAGCCGACGAAGCCGCTGCTCGTCTGGACGCTGGCCGTGAGTGGGCCGAGCTTGCCCCCCAAATCGCGCCGCCCGTGATTGAGCCCGCCATGACGCCCAAGAAGGGCCACATCGCCATGCAGGTCAGCGGCGGGCTGCTGGGCACCAACCTGGTGCGCGACAACAGCGGTCGCCCCATGCTCCTGAAAGGCAACGTCCGCAAGTACACCATCCTCCGCAGCGGCGAGCTCGAGGAGTTCAATTTCAGCCGAGACGAAGAGGACGAGAAGAAGCGCCACCTGCGTAAGGTCGAGTTGGAGGAGCGCTTTCAGAACCAGCTTTCTACTCTCGATGCCAGCGGCGCCATGATGACTCACACGGATCCCGCGGGAATCGGGGAACTGCTCAATCAGTACGTTGCCCAGCTGGCAGAGATCGTTCAGACCCGCAACGTGCCCCAGTACGACATGAAGCCCGAACCGTGGGAATGGGCAGTCTTCGATTACCTGTCCAAGAGCCGTCGCCTGCCTGGCCGCTCCGAAACCGGGCTGACCGATTTTCAGAAACACTTGGCGGTTGCGCTCGGCCGACTGTGCCTGCGGCATGGTGCGGGCTTCGGGATGGCGGAGATGGGCGCCGGCAAAACAACGATTGGCATCGCCATCGCCGAGTACCTTCAGGCAGCGCACCGGCGCCTGGGCAAACGCAGTGGATACCCTGGGCTCATCGTCGGCCCCGGCATCGTTACCGGCAAGGAGAACTGGCCCAAGGAAATCCCCGAGGTCGTCCCCGATGCAACATCGCGCGTGGTGACGCTTGGAGCCCGCCCAGTGCCCAAGCCCGCCCGCATCGCAGCCTGGCTGAAAGGCTGGGGCGTCTTGCTCGAAGAGGCAGAGCTCGAAGGGCACAGCGCCGAGCAGTGTCTGGCGGTCATTCAACAGGCTGCGGCAGAGCAGCAGAAGCCGCTGAGCGGCAACGTCTTGTTCGCCTTACATCAAGCGCTCAAGCGCGCTGCGCGCCATCCCCCAACACGCCGGAAAGGCGCCCGCCAGCCGAACCTGCTCGACGGGCGGATCGGCGGCTTCGGCTGGCTCGGGCTCGATACGCCGCGCGATGAAGCGAACGCCAAAGAGCTGGCCGGTGAATACAGCCTGGCGCAGTTCATTGCGGAGTATGACGCGGGCGCGCTACCGCGTCAGAGCTTCGCGGTGCTTTCTTTCGAGACGGCCAAGCTCGGCCCCGGCCGCGTGCCCGCCATGGCCACGCGTTGGATCACCGTGCAGCGGCAAGATGACGAAGACGACAGCGAGTGGGAAGAGACGATCCAGGTCTGTGCCTGTCCCACCTGCGGCGGCGTCGTGTCCGACCGTTATGACCCGGAGAGCGGTGAACCGCTTAATCCCATCACGCCAGCCCAGGCGGATGCCTGGATCGCACAAAAGCGGCGCTTCTGCCAGGCGCCGCTCACCTACTTCAACTGGAGCACCGGCCGGTACGAGCCCGGCAAGTGGGTTTGGGATGGCGAGCGCGGCAGGCACGCAGTGCGCCAACGCAACGAGCAGGACGTGGCCTACATCTGTGGCGCGCCGCTCTTCGAGAACAGCGCGCTGCGCCGAGAGTCAGCCGCTCAGTATGCGCGCAAGAAGGCGCGGGGTGCGTTCGGCCTGCTGCTGGTCGATGAGGTCCACAAGAGCAAGGCCAAGGGCACGGGCGTGGGCTGGGCGCTCACGGTGCTCAGCCAGGTGGCCCACTACACCGTTGGGCTGACGGGGACGCTCTTCGGCGGGAACAGCACCTCGATCTTCTGGCTGCTCTACCGCCTGGCCGGCGAGGTGCGCCAGGAGTTCGGCTTCAACGACGAGCGGCGCTGGGCCGAGCGCTTCGGCCTGCTCAAGACCACGTTCTACGTCTCCCCCAATGCCGAGGTGCAGAACGACGGCGCGTACACGGGCACGCACTTCTTTGAGACCGTCAGTGAGAAGCCCGGCATCTCACCCACCATCGTCGGCCTGGGCCTCAAGTATTGCACGTTCAGCAGCCTCAAGGACGTGGGCCTACCGCTGCCACCCTACAGCGAGGAAATCGTTCGACTGCCTCTGACCGAGACCATGGAAACGCAGCTTGCCGAAGCGGACGGCAGCGGCAGCCCGCCCCAGGGCCTGTTCCTGTGGGCGCTGGAAGAACAGAAGACCGAAACCGGCAAGGGGGCGATCAGCGTCTGGCTCAATACCGCCTTCAATCGCCCGGACGCGATGTTCCGCCCCGAGACCGTCACCTTCAACCGCCGGCTCGAAGGCCGTGGACGCTTCGCCGTGCGCCAGCAAGAGAAAGTCCTGGAGCTGGAGGCCGTGGTGGGCGCCGGCGAGCTGCTGCCCAAGGAGAGCTGGCTCATTCGCACCTGCCAGCGCGAACGTGCCCAGGGCCGAAAGGTGCTGATCTACGTCCGGCAAACTGGCGAGCGCGACATCCAGCCGCGCCTGGCCGAGGTGTTGAGCGGCCAAGGCTTGCGGGTGGGCACCTTGCGCCCGTCGCTGCAGCCAGCCAAGCGCGCCACCTGGTTGAAGCAGCATGCCGAGCACTTCGACGTGCTGTTGACCAACGCCCGCCTGGTCGAAGTGGGTCTCAACCTGACCATGTTCTCCACCGCCATCTTCGCTGAACTGGAGTGGAGTTTGTATGTGACGTGGCAAAGCATGCGCCGCCTCTACCGGCCCGGTGCGCCGCGGCCGGTCAAGCTCTACTTCCCCGTGTACGAAGGAACCCTGGAGGAGAGCGCGCTCGATCTCATCGGGGCCAAGATGCTGGCGGCCCAGACGTTTTACGGCGATGAGATCAGCGGCGCCCTGGTGGATGACGGCGACGAAAGCGACCTGTTGAGCGACCTCGTGCGCAAGGCGTTGGGCGGGCTACAGGTCGGCCGCGCCGAGGGTTTGTTCTCCCTGGGCAATGAGCAGTTGGTGACCGACTCGCCGATGGGCTCGCCCACGGCGATTAGCCCGCGCCTGGTCACCCTCGCCGACCTGATGGCCCGCAGGCGGGAGATCGTCCACGCCAGCCGGCCACGCGCCCGCCTCGCGCCCACGGCGACGGACGGGCAGATGTCCTTGTTCTGAAGCGCATCCAACAACCTACCGCAAACAGCGCGGGCCGTGCCTCTGGTGGAGGCTCGGCCCGCGCTGTCGTTGAGGAGACGACGATGGATCAACTGACTCTCTTTCCCCTGCCTGACCGCGCCTACAGCGCCAAGCCTGTGCGCCCGACTCTGGCCATTCGAGAGAAGCCCGGCTACCGGGTGCTCCACAATAGCTCGGCCTGCAACGGCGCCGAGCTGATCGCCGCGATGGTTGGAGGCTCGCGCTCACTAGAGACAGCACAACGTTTGCTCAATGCGTTCGGCTCGCTGCATGGCATCGCGCGCACGTCATGCGCTGAACTCACCGCCATTCAGGGGGTGCGGGCGAGTGCGGTGCTGCGCTTGAAAGCCGCGGTAGAGATTGGCCGCCGGCTGTTAGTCCCCGAAGGCGATCGGCCGCAGATCCGCTCGCCGGCCGACGCGGCAGCCATCCTACAGCCGCTTTTAATGCACCAGGATCAGGAACACCTGTATGTCCTCCTGCTCGATACGAGAAACCGTGTGATTGGCGAACCGCTTGAGGTCTACCATGGGTCTCTCAATACATCCCTCATCCGGGTTGGCGAGTTATATCGGGACGCCATTCGGGCCAATGCGGCGGCGATCATTCTGAGCCACAACCATCCGTCAGGCGATCCGAGTCCAAGCCCTGAGGACGTGGCCGTGACGCGGGCGGTGATTGAGGCCGGAAAGCTGCTGGATATCGCCTGCCTCGACCACGTCATCCTGGGCGGCATGCGGCACGTTTCCCTCAAGGAGCGCGGCCTGGGGTTCGGATAGCAGTGCACCGTTGACCTCGGATTCTCATGCAAAGGCCGGCCTCCAGCCGGCCTTTGCGGCGGAGACTAACCGCTATTTGTTTTAATGCAGTCGCGGAGCAACACAAGGCAACGGGGCAAGCTTGGGGACTACTGCCAATAGCGGCGGACTACATCAAAGAGACCTCTGCGGCTGAGGCGTTGGTGAGGTGAAGTCCGGCCCGCCGTCCAGTGCAGCGACAGGAATACCGCTGAATCGGCCGGGTTGAGCATCTGGCGCAGGGCCATCCAGCGACGCAGAGCAGCAAAGGTGTCGGGATCCAGGGGCTGGATTCTGCGGCGTCCTGAGCGGCCGTTCAATCGAACAGCCTGCGCCGCAACATCGAAGTCCGCGACGTCCAGGGCAACCAGCTGCGCCGGCGACAGGCCAAAAACCACCAGGCGCAATATGGCAAGGTCACGCACCCCTTGCATCGACGTCGTGGGGATCGGCTTGATGGATTCCAATGTGGGTCGAAGGCGGGGCCGCGAGCGGTAAGCCGCGAGTGAGACGGGAACCAAAGCCGCCGGGTTTGCCGGCAGCTGTCCTTGTTCCGCAAGCACTGCATAGAAGCGGCGGATCGCCGAGAACTTCCGGGCCGCCGTCGATGGCTGGAATCGCTGCGTCAATGCCACGAGATACCGGCTCAAGTCACTGGCGTTGGCTGATTCCACTCGGAGTCCACACTCACGAAGCCAATCCAAGAAAAGTGACACTTCACGCGCATAACCCGGTGCCGCAACGGGGGCTGACTTGCGAATTGCCTGAACGAAAAGATTGAATAGTCGGTCCATGCCTGGCTCGTACCAGAAACAACTCCCAGCATTGATAACATAGCAAGCGCTTGCCCTGACCGTTCCTCATGTCGTCCTCGGCATTTCTTGCCCTTGATCAATCAACACGGCAGCCACGGCGGCGCAGCCAGCCTCGTATCGTTCGGAATCGAAGCCACGGACCTGATGGTGACCTACGTCGAGCCACATATCAGGACCAGGGCGACGCGGTACTGATCGCACTATTGGCGCTGGGACGCCATCTTCATGGCCCCCGGGGTAACTGTCCCGGACCACGAGCCGGCGTGACAAGGCTCCAGTCGTGGCCTAAGGTTCAACCGTTCTCGGAGGGAGTGAGGTCTGGCCAAGGCCCTGCGGGGATCCGATCGTCCCGACACAAATTGCCACTTGACTCTTTGGCCGTTCTCCCTATACTGATTGAAAAATGAGCGGTCGCTCATTTTTTTAGGGCATGAGCCACTCCACTCCCTGGAGCTCGCGGCGAACACTTTATGACCAAAGGCGAAGAGACGCGCGAACGCATCGTAGCAGCCGCGACCCAGCTGTTTGTGGGACAAGGCTATCACGCCACCACTACCCGGCAGATCACGGACCAGCTCCACATGACCCGGGGTAGCCTCTACGTCCATTTCGAGAGCAAATACGCGATTTTCGTGGCCGCCCTACAGGCGTTCCATCCCTGGCGAAGTATCCCAGCCGTGGTCGAGTCGGCCGAGGGCGATACGGTCGAGGAGTTTCTCCACAACGCCTCGGACCGTCTCCTGGTGGTGTGGAAGAAGAGGCCGGAGCTGATTCGCCTACACTTGATCGAGCTCATCGAATTCCAGGGCCGGCATCTGGCTGGGTTATTCGATAAGACCTATACCGAAGTCAATACGGTCATTGGCGGCATCAAGTCCAAGCGGCCAGAGTTCGCCGCTGTGCCCAAGGCCACGCTCAACCGGGCGGCCCTGGGCCTCTTCTTCGCGTACCTGATGACCGATTCCTTCACCGGCGGCCCGCTCAAGACCGGGCTCGACGAGAACATGTACGACTACTTTGCCGACGCATACCTCCAAGGCATCCTGCGGCAGGGTAATAATCCTCAACCCAAACAAGGAGCGAAGTAATGGCGAAGTCAATCAAGCTGGCGCTGGTGGGCGGCGGTAGCTCCTACACCCCTAATTTCGGCGAGATTCTGGTCACCCTCAAGGACGAGCTGCCCATCGGCGAGTGGGTCCTAATGGATATCGACGAGCAGCGGCTCGAGAAGGTCGCGACCTTTACGCGCAAGCTGCTGAAATCGTTGAACTCCGACATCAAGGTGCGCACGACTACCGATCTCTGCGACGCCGTGAAGGACGCCGACTTCGTGGTCACGTGCATTCGCGTCGGCCAGGCCCCAAGCCGGATCCTGGACGAGACCATCCCGCTCAAGTACGGCCTGATCGGGCAGGAGACCACGGCCCCTGGCGGATTGTTGATGGGGCTGCGCAACATCCCTGCCATGCTCGAGATCGCCCACGCGATGGAGGAGTACAGCTCCCCGAATGCCTGGCTGATCAACCTCGCCAACCCATCGGGCCTGTTGTCGGAAGCCCTCAACCGCCACAGCAAGGTGAAGTTCGCGGGGCTGTGCAATGGCCCGACGGTGGTCAAAGAGATGGCAACGGGCGCCCTGAACGCGAACCCGAAGGACATCTTTGTCCAGTACATGGGCCTCAACCATTTGGTGTTTGCCCGCATCTTCCATAAGGGCGTGGATATCACCCAGTCCCACATGGAGCGCTTCTACACCTGGATCGAGGCCAACATCCCGCCCCTGCGGACGGAGATGGCCGAAATCGACATCCAGAAGTTCGCGGGCTGGTTCCTGTTGGGACCCTACCCGCGCTTCTACTATTTGCTGCCCGAAGCGCTCGAGGACCACATCCACATGGCCCGGCACTGGCCGCAGTTCCTGGAGTACGCGCGGGCGCAGCTCGGGGACATCTTGAAGGACATCGATCCCACGACACTGCCCACCCGCGCCCACTTCGTCAAGGCGCTCGAAGACCTGACCATGGACCTATACGAAGAGGGCAACTTCGCGGGCTACGAACTGGTCAAGAAGTCGCGCGGCGGCCGCGGCTACGCCGAGGCGGGCCTTTCGGTGGTCAGCGCCGTCTGGAACGACAAGTACGAGGTCCACGGCGTGGACATCCCCAACAACGGTTCCTTCTACGGGTTGGACCGGAACGATGTGGTTACGGCGACGGCGCTGGTCAACCGGTCGGGGATCTACCCGATGGCGCTCGGGATCGACATGCCCAGGCACATGCTCTCCTTCATCCAGTCTGCCAAGAACTACGAGCTGCTCGCGGTGGAGGCGGCCGTGACGGGCTGCTATCACACGGCGCTGGAGGCCCTGATCGCCAACCCGCTCATCACGTCTTTCAATCAAGCTAAGGGGGCCCTGGACGAAATGCTCTGCGCCAACAAGGCGAACCTGCCCCAGTTCAGCCAGACGATCGCCACTCTGGAGCAAGGTCGGAATCCCTTGAAAGCCTAGCCGGCTTCTCCGGGACCAAGACGCAAAGGAGGCCAGCCATGATCCGGATCATGCTCTTCTGTACCGCGGGGTGCTCGACGTCCTTCTTAGTCCAGCGCATCCAGTCCGCGATGAAGACCCGCGGTGTCGCGGGCGAGGTATCGGCGAAGTCCGAATCCGAGTTCGACAAGCAGATCGACAAGATCGATGTCGCCCTACTGGCGCCGCAGGCGCGCTTCATGGAAAAGCGCCTGCGGCAGATCTGCATGGAGAAGAAGAAAGGCTTTGTGCTGATCGATCCGGTTGTGTACGGCCGCATGGACGGCAACGCGACGCTAGATCTGGCCCTGAAATCCCTCGATCCGAACGCGCCGCCGGCCGCCTGAGCGACGACTGGCAGCGCGCGAGTCAGCCTGATCCGAATCAACCCTTTCATCCGTCTTGAGATCCCGAGGAGACCAAGCATGAACGCAACAATGAACTGGTTCAGTGAGAAGTTGGCTCCGCCGCTGGTGAGGTTCACCCAGATGCGCCTGATCGCGGCCATCCTCACCGGCTTCATGAGGGTCATGCCCTTCCTGCTGGTCGGGGCGGTGTTTCAGATCCTCTCCAATCTGTTGTTGATCTTCGCGCCCACTGCCACTATTCCCCTGGCTGTAATGACGAACCTGACCTTCGGCCTGCTGGGGATGGTCCTGGCCTACACGATCGGGGCGGCGGTGGCAGAGTGGCACAGCCTCAACGCGCCGCTGGTGGGCCTCTTCTCCATCGTGGTCTTCCTGATCCTGACCCGACCGGACTTTTCCAACGGCGCCTTCCTGGTGAGCAACTTCAGCCTGCTCGGCGCGACGGGCCTGTTCGTCGCGATCGTGGCGGCGCTCTTCACCGGCGAGGTGATTGGCCTCTTCTATAAACAGAACTGGATCATCGGCGGCAAGGGCATGCCCGACTTCGTGGCTGAATGGTTCGCGCCGCTCATCCCTGGCACGGTCGTGATCGTGGTCGCCTGGCTGGTCGCCTACGTGGCCAACGTCGACCTGCATACCATCCTGGCCACAGTCATGGCCCCAGTCCTGCAGGCCACGGATACCTACATCGGCTTCGTGTTCATCTGCTTCCTGCTCACGGCCGTCTTCGCGGTGGGCATCAATGGCGCGGTCTTCTTCGGCGTGCTATTCCCGTTGTGGATGGCGGCCGTCGGCGAGAATGCCGGCCTCGTTGCGCAAGGTCTGGCGCCCGTGCATATCAACACGATCCAGACCTTGATCGGCTGGGTCGTGATCGGCGGGACCGGGGCGCCGCTGGCCTTGGTCTTCCTGATGCAGTTCTCGAAGTCGACCACGATCAAATCGCTCGGTCGCGTGGCCCTGGCGCCGACGCTGATGAACATCAGCGAACCGCTGGTTTTTGGGCTCCCAATCGCCTTTAACCCCATTCTGGTCATTCCGTACATCATTAACTCCGGGATCCTGAACCCGACACTGGTCTGGCTGGCGATGAACTTCGACTTGGTGACGAAGCCCTTCGTGCCAGCCGTCATCCCCTGGGTGCCGGTGGGCTTCTCAACCTTCTTGTTCAACCAGGACTGGCGCGGCGTCGTGCTCCTGGTGATCGAGATCATCCTGAACGGGCTGATCTGGTATCCGTTCCTGAAGGCGTATGAGAAGATCTTGATCGCGCGCGAACGGGCGGAAGCGGTCGAGGCCAGGGCTGAGGGCGCGGCGACTGCCAGTCTGGCGCCAGCGGCACGATAAGCGTCACCTCAGCATCCATGACCGGATGCCGAGGATTGCGGAATCGAGAAGAGCCTCTGCCGACCGCAAGCCGAGCAGCCGGGCTGGCAGAGGCTCTTCCGCGCTTGAACACAAGAGCCGGGAGCGACGACGCTCCAACTCGAAGAAAGCGATGGGCATCGAGATGACGGATAACGGGGACGCCGAGTCCAAATCGATTCAGATTGCCACGCAGGTGATCATCCACGCCGGCAATGCGCGTTCGCTGGTGTTCGAGGCCTTCAAAGACATTGAAGGCAGCAAGTACCCAGCCTGCGAGGAAAAGCTCGCCCAGGCGGGTGATGAGATCAGCGCGGCGCACAATGTGCAGACCGAGTTGATCCAGGCGGAGGCCCGCGGAGAGGACGTGCGCCTGACGCTGCTTTTGACACATGCCCAGGACACGTTGATGATTGCCATGTCGGAGCGCCTGGTTGCCCAGCGCCTGGCCGCCCTGGTCCAGAACCTGGAAAAGAAGCTCCAACACTAACGGGTTGCGGGCTGCCACGGAGCGTGAGCGAGATTCCGCCCGTCCGTGACGGCCGCGCAGAGGAAGAGCATAGCATGGTTGAAGTGAACGTGGTCATCCGGGGCGAGGTGGGTCTGCATGCCCGCCCCGCGGCCCTCTTTATTCGGACCGCTGGTAAATACCAGTCCACCATCTGGGTGCTTCATGGCAACCGCCGTGGCAATGCCAAGAGCATCCTGGGCGTACTGGCCGTCGGTGCCGTTAAGAACTCCGAGATTACGATCTGCGCGGACGGCGTGGACGAGGTCGAGGCCGTGGAGGACCTCAAATCGCTGGTGGAACGCGATTTCGAGGGGCAGGCAACCGGGGCGCCCGAGCGGGCTTCGTCTCCCGAGCGGCCCAACAACTGACTCGCGATCGCCGGACAGCTTCCGGGTTGTTTCATTGTCGAGTCCTATGGCCTACGCGAACCCGCGATCCCGTCTTTGGGTGCCTCGCCGTTTCCCTTCTTGCTGACGCAAGGCCGCTCGCGCGGGTCAAAGGGGGCGGTCCCCTTCCTCAGGGACCGGCGTTGCTCACGAACCATACCGGCCAGCTGGTCGTCACGGCGCACAGGAGACACGCATGAGCCATCGCTTGAAAGGTGTGCCAGCCGCACCCGGCATCGCCATCGGGAAAACCATCTGGCTCCAGGACGCGCCACTGGCAGTGCCGGATCGGCCGGCGGAGCTCCCCGAGGTCGAGCGGCAGCGCCTGCGCGGCGCGAGCCAGCGCGTTCGGGAATCCACTCTGGCCTTTCTGAACGATCCAACCCGGAACCGGCAGGCCGAGCAACAGGCCATCTTCGACACGCATCTCATCATGCTCGATGACCCGGACCTGTGGGAAATCGTCGAGCAAGGTCTCCGCCAGGATCGCCTGCCGGCTGAGCGCGCCTGGATGGCGGCCGTGGACTTTCACGCCAGCCGCCTAGAATCGCTCCCGGACGAATACCTGCAAGCCCGGGCCGTGGACGTGCGCGATATCGGCGCGCGCGTCCTACGCCAGCTTCTGGGGCTGCCCGACGTGACCCTGGCCGACCTGCCCGAGCCCGTGCTCTTGCTGGCCGAGGACCTCCTTCCCTCCGACACGATGACGCTCGACGCGACGAAGCTGCTCGGGTTCTGCACCTGTCAGGGCGGGCCGCTCTCGCATGCGGCCATCCTGTCTCGTGCGCTGGGGCTGCCCGCCATCGTGGGCGTGGGAGACGCCTTGCGTGCGGTGCCCGGCGGCGTGCTCGCGCTGGCCAACGGAACGACCGGCGACGTGATTGTCGATCCAGACCCAGCGACCGTGGCGGACTACCGACGCCTGCATGACGCCCAAGCCGAGCAGAAGCGCCTAGCCCGCGCACACGCGCACGATAGCGCTCGGACGGTCGATGGCATCCGCGTGGAGATCGTTGCCAACATCGGGAGCGTCGAGGACGCCCGGCTGGCCCTGGACCTGGGCGCCGAAGGCGTGGGCCTGTTGCGGACCGAGTTTCTGTACATGAACGACCAGCAGGCGCCCTCCGAGCCGGTGCAGGTGGAGGGCTATCGTGCGATCCTCGAGGTCCTGGCGATGCGGCCGGTGACGATCCGGACGCTCGACATTGGCGGGGACAAATGCCCGGCCTACTTGAGCCTGGGGCAGGAAGCCAACCCGTTCCTGGGCTGGCGGGCCATCCGGGTCTGCCTGGATCAGCCCGACTTCTTCAAGGTCCAGCTGCGCGCCTTGTGGCGCGCGGCGCGCGGACACGATGTGCGCCTCATGTTTCCGATGATCGCCGTGCCGGAGGAGTTCCGCCGCGCTAAGGCCTTGCTGGATGAAGCCCGGCAGGAGCTCGTCGCGGAAGGTGTGGACGTGGCCGAGCGCGTTCAGGTGGGTATGATGGTCGAGATCCCCTCGGCGGTGGTGCTGGCCGAGACCTTTGCCCGTGAGGTGGACTTCTTCAGCATCGGTACCAACGATCTGACCCAATACACCTTCGCGGCCGATCGCACGAACGCCAAGATCTCGGCACTGGCCGACTCCTGTCACCCGGCAATCTTCCGGCAGATCGAGCCGGTGGTCCGGGCCGCGCACGCAAACAGTATCTGGGTCGGCGTGTGCGGCGAGCTCGCCGGCGATCTGGAAGCGATCCCAGTGCTGCTCGGGCTGGGCGTGGACGAATTGAGCATGGCGCCAGGTCGCATCCCGGCCGCCAAGCACACGATCCGGCGCTGGTCCATGGCCTCGAGCCAGGCCATCGCCCGACGAGTCCTGGAGCTGGAGAGTTCAAGCGAGGCCCGGCAGGCTGTTCGAAATGCCCAAGTGGCTTCTGCGGTTGAGGGCCCTATCACGCCCAACTCTGGCGAGGGCCTTGCGTGAAGGCGAGGCCTCTGCGCATCGGCCTGGTTGGTCTGGGCATGATCGGCCAGATCCATGCCCGCGCCTATCGCCAGTTGCAGGTACGGAAGGACTCCGGGCTACCCGAGTTCGAATTTGCGCTCTATGTGCGACCCGCCCACCGGGTCAACCCCGCGCTTATCGAGGAGCTGGGTTCGCCGCCCGTCCGCGTGGCGCATGAACGCCTGTGGGCTGAAGAGTTGGACGTGCTGGACATCTGCACGCCCAACGCCTCGCATGCCCTCTACACCGAGCAGGCCTGCAGGATGGGCGCGCACGTATACTGCGAAAAGCCGTTAGCGCGCGACCTCGAGGAGGCACGGCGGATGGTGGAAGTCACCGCGCGCGCCGGCGTGCGGACGCATGTCGCTTTCGTGTTTCGCTATCTGCCTGCGATCCGGCAACTCATCCAAGCCGTTTCATCCGGGGCTGTCGGCCGGCCCCTGCATTTCCGAATGGCGATGCTCCATGGCGGCTACCTGAACCCTGAACGGCCGCTCACTTGGAGATTGCAGAAATCGAAGTCGGGCGGCGGCGCTCTGGCCGATCTTGGAATCCACCTCATCGACATCTTGCGAGCCAGTCTGGGCGAGGTTGCCTGGGTGCAGGGCGAGACGCGGACTCACATTGTCGAGCGCCCCCTGGCGCCGGGAAGCTCGGAGCGCCAGGCTGTGGATGTGGACGACTGGGCTCTCTGCACGCTCGGACTGCAGCAGGGCGCAGTGGGGACGATCGAGGTCTCGCGCGTGGCCGCCGGACGCGAGCAGGCCTCCATGATCGAGATCTACGGCGAGCGCGGAAGCCTGGCCGTAGACTTCGCGAAGCCCGGTGAGGCGGTGTTATACCAAACCCAAACGGGAAGGTGGATGCCGGCTGAAGAGGCGTCCAACCCGTCGTTGCATGTGGGGCCGCAGCTGTTCCGCGAGGCGACGACGTTTATGGAAGCCCTAGTCGCCGCGCATGTGTCCTCAATCGAGGACTTCTTGCGATTGGTCAAAGAAGGCCCTGCCAGTTCGATGGATTTTGCCTGGGCGATGA
This sequence comes from Anaerolineales bacterium, assembly GCA_020850595.1. Taxonomy (GTDB): domain Bacteria; phylum Chloroflexota; class Anaerolineae; order Anaerolineales; family UBA6663; genus JADZEK01. The sequence continues at coordinate 1,999 of JADZEK010000159.1, read as the reverse complement.
AGAACCAGGCGGTGCTAGAGGCTGCATATCAGTCGCCCGTCGAAGTGGGAAGACGCATCCACCTATGACTAAACAGGTGGCGCATCGCTGCGAATTGCTGGTCTTCCCCATGAGCAGTGAGACATCCGCCATCGTTTGCAGGTAGTATGCTGAGCTGGACTTCATCCGTTCCACGGCGTCAGGGCGTGTAACACAAGGCTGAAAGCAGCCGGTTTTGAACCGTCATCGGCATTTTCGAGTGGTCGGCCGGCGAAGCGACCCATGGAAAACACTCATGCTGCCAGATTTGCCGGCCCACCAGCGCCAAGGCATCGCTGAAAGTCGGCCGGGCCTTGTGGTACCAGGCGGCTTGTCGGACAGGCAACTTGCGGCGTTTGGCGTGCTGATGCGCCATGAGCGTCACCAGCGAGAACAACGCCAGCAAGGCGGGCGTGGTCCGCACGATCGCCAGGTCCGACCACTGGCGTTGGATCTCCACGCCCAAGTGTTCGCGAACTTCGTGCAGGGTGACCTCCAATTGCCATCTCAAGACGAACCACTTGATCATCTGCACTGGCTTCACATTCAGATCGGTCGAGAGCAGGGCCTGAGTCTTGAACTTCCCCTTCGGATCCCGGATCAGGACCCAGCGGATGGGCAAGGGCGGTTGACCGCTGTGATACACAGACAGGCCAGCCGCAGTGGCGAGACGGTTGAAGTCCTTCATGCGGCCTTTACGATCCACAGTCCAACCGAGCGCTGGGTCGTGAGCCGCGAGCCACCCATTAACCCGGCGTTCGCGATTTCTGAAATCGTGTGGCTGGTGAGCGGCCGGAACGATGCCGCCTTTCTCAATTATTGGAACAGGCAGCTTCCGCAGTATGCGGGTACGGCGGAGCACTATCACGGCTCATATGACCATCGCCTCCGACAACACTTTGGAATCGACCAACTGGAGCGCGCTTACTGGGCCTTGCAGCGCCAACCCAACACACGCCAGGTGGTGCTGCAAATCTGGAATGCGGCTGCAGATCTGCCGGACCCGGATGGTGCGCCGGCGGATGCAGATATCCCCTGCAATGTGATATCTATTTTGAAGGTGCGTCACGGCCGGCTGGAATGGTTGCAGGTGATGCGCAGCAATGACTTGTTCCTCGGCACGCCCTACAACTTCGTGCAGTTTACGACATTGCAGGAACTCATCGCCGGGTGGCTTGGCATCGAGGTAGGCACCTACAATCACATTAGCGATAGCTTGCACCCATATGCCGATGGGCTAAAGTCCGTAGCAACGCGGGCCGACCACCGCCTGGAGTCCAATTTGGACAAACTGGAACTATCGTTTCCCGAGTCACAGCTAGTCTTTCCGAGGCTCGGAGCTGCGATTAAGGCGCTGGCATCCTCCGCGCTCACTGAAGCTCAGCTCGTTGCTCGGGCCAAGGAGCAGACGCTGCCGGCCGCCTTGCATGATATGTTCCGAGTGGTTGCCGCCGAAGCGGCGCGCCGACGCGGCTGGATCAATGCAGCCCGGGCGGTCATGTCCCTCTGCACAAACCCGGTGCTGGGCCAGGTCTGGGAAAGGTGGCTGGCGCGCGTTGCCGCAGGTGCTTGATACCTGGCCAAGGGCATGCACGTAGTAAAGCGATGCTTTCTGGAGCGCGTTGGGCAGGTTTCGGATCGCAGTTGTCTCACGCGTGTTTACGGCCGGATCGGCTGGATACAAGTACAAAAACAGCCGGAGAAACAGGCCATAGGGCGAAGTACCGAATCGGCTCTAGCACTGGCGACCTATTCGCCCAGCCGAAGTACATCTGCCGCCCGCGCCAGGTTCGCTCCCGTAACCGCGCTGTGCCCCTTGAAATCAATCGCCGTTCTTGCTACACTGATATTTGCTGCGCAGCCTTACTCGGTATTCAGTTTGGGTGCCTGAGAGAGACGAGGAATCGACCACAGTAGACCTTACGGCTAGGCAAGAATCATGGGCGTACGGCTCCCCAAATCGCCGATCCGTAAGGTCTAC
>JADZEK010000158.1 GCA_020850595.1 Anaerolineales bacterium | reverse complement strand
GGCCGAGCCGCGGCTCGACGGAGCCTACTGGACGCGCAACCTGCGGGCGCCGGTGCGCTTCGACCTGGCGCTGGAGCGGCTGGCCGCGGACGGCCACACCCTCTTTCTCGAACTCAGCCCGCATCCCACCCTCTCCCCGAGCATCACAGAGAGTCTCCGGCATTTAGCGCGCCCTGGAACAGTTGTGACCTCGCTGCGGCGCGATCAGCCCGAGACCGACGCGCTGCTCAGTGCGCTCGCCGCGCTGTACACCCTCGGCTGCGCCGTTGACTGGCGCGGCCTGTACCCCTCGGGCGGGCGCTTCGTCCGGCTCCCCGCGTACCCGTGGCAGCGCCGGCGCTACTGGCTCCCAACTGAGGCGCCCGGCGTTTGTCCGCCTGGCCGCCCCGCTCAAGCCGGCGACCAAGCCCTGTTAGGCCGGCGTGTCGCCCTCTCGACCCCGCCGGAGGTGCGTCTCTGGGAGACCGAGTTGTCGGTCAGCGCCTTCCCCTATCTGGCCGACCACTTGGTGCAAGGCGAAACCGTGCTCCCCGCGGCCGCCTACCTTGCCTTGGCCGCCTCGGCCGCCCGCGAGTCGTTCGGCGACAACCAGGTCGTCTTGGAGCAAATCAGCTTCCGGCGCATCTTGCTCGTTCCCGTCGAACCAGTCCTCACGCTGCAAGTCGCCCTCACCCTGGCGGCGCCCGACACCGCCACGTTCCAGATTTCCAGCCGGGCGTCCGGCACTGAGGCATGGACGCTGCACGCCGAGGGCTTCCTTAACCATCGTGCATCGCCTGCGCCCTTGCCGGCCGAGTCGCCCGCCGCTGTGCAGGCGCGCTGCGGCGACAACGTGACCGGGGCCGAGTTGTACTCGGCGTTGGAGGCGCAGGGCCTGCACTACGGCGAGCGCTTCCGCGGTGTCGAACATCTCTGGCGCGGCGCGGGTGAGGCCCTCGGTTGCATTCATGCGCCTGCCGCCCTTAGCCCCGCTGCGCCCGGCGACGTAATCCACCCTGCGCTCCTCGATGCCTGCTTGCAAGTCATGGCCGCGGCTAGCCCGCGCGCGGCCCGCGCCGCCGCCGCGGATGACACCTACCTGCCCGTCGGCGTTGCGCAGGTGTGGCTGCCGCGCCCGGCCGCCGGCCGCCTCTGGAGTCATGCGCGCTATGCCGCCGACCAGGCCGCCGGTAGCGAACTCGTCGCCGACCTGGACGTGCTTGATGAGTCCGGCCAACTTGTCGGTCGCTTGCGCGGCCTCCGCTTGCAGCGCGTCGACTCCGCGCGCCAGGCGCCTGCTTCGCTCGCCGCCTGGCTGCACGAACTGCGCTGGGCGGCGGCCGCAGCCCCCCTGCCGCCGGTGGCCCCCGCTCCCCCGCGCACCTGGCTCATTCTAGGCGGCCCAAACGGGCCGACGGGCGAACTGGCCGCCGGCCTGCGCGCCTCTGGCGATCAGGTCGTCAGCGTGACGCGCGGGCCGGTCTACCAGGCGCTGAGCGCCGATGAGTACACCCTGGATGCCGCCCGGCCCGCAGCGTTTGGCCAACTGCTCAAAGACATCTTCACCCTCTCCGCCTCCGGGGCGCGGCGTCCGCCGGTTGGCGGCCTCGTCTATCTGTGGTCGCTGGAGCCGTCTCCCGCTGACGAGCGGCGCGGGCCGGCCGCCGCGGCGGAGCTCAGTTGCCTGGAGGTTGTCCATCTCGTCCAGGCGCTGGCCCATACCGGATGGCGCGATGCCCCTCGCCTCTGGCTGGTAACGCGCGGCGTGCAGCGGGTGATGCCCAGCGACCAGGTGCTTGGGCTGGCCCACTCGCCGCTATGGGGCCTGGGGCGGACGCTTGCCTACGAGCATCCCGAACTAGATTGCACGCTGATTGACCTCGCGGCCGAGGCTGAGAGTGGCGACGCCCAGGCGCTGCTGCGTGAGTTGCGGTCGGCTGATCGCGAGCAGGCGGTTGCCCTCAGAAGCGGTGTGCGTCGCGTGGCGCGGCTGGTTCGTTGGACCCCCGCCACAGCCTTGGCCGCCGCCCCGGCCGACTTCGCGCCCGCCGGCGAGCGTCCGTTTCGCTTAGAGACCCGGCAGCCGGGCGCGCTCGACGCCCTGACCCTGCGCGCGGCCGAGCGGTTGACCCCCGGCCCCGGCCAGGTCGAGATCGCTGTCGAAGCCGCCGGCCTCAACTTCCTCGATGTGTTGCTGGCCCTCGGCGCGCTTCCCGATGATGCCTCTGGGGCCGATGACGCCGGGCCGCGGCTGGGCAGCGAGTGCGCCGGCCGAGTGGTCGCGCTTGGGGCCGGGGTAGACGATCTCACGCTTGGCCAGGCCGTGGTCGCCGTGGCCTCGCGCAGCCTGGCCCGCTTCGTCACCACGCCCCGCCACCTGGTCACCCCGCGGCCCGCCAGGCTGACCGCGGAGATCGCCGCCGGCCTGCCCCTTGCTTTCTTAACCGCCGACTATGCGCTTCGCCACATCGCCCGCCTCGCCCCCGGCGAGCGTGTCCTCATTCATGCCGCGGCCGGCGGCGTCGGGCTGGCCGCGGTGCAGATCGCCCAGCAGATCGGGGCCGAGGTGTTCGCCACCGCCGGCAGCCCCGCCAAACGCGATCTGCTGCGCTCCCTCGGCGTCGCGCACCTCGCCGACTCGCGCTCGCTGGCCTTCGTGGATGATTTCCGCCGGGCGACGGCTGGTGCCGGCGTGGATGTCGTGCTTAACAGCCTGGCCGGCCCCTTCATCGCGGCCGGCCTGGAACTGCTGCGGCCCTACGGGCGCTTCGTTGAATTGGGCAAGCGCGACTATTACGCCGGCCACTCGCTGCCTGCGCGGCCGTTCTTGCGCAGCCTGTCGTTCGCTCTGGTAGACCTGCGCGGCCTGGCGTCGGAACGGCCGGCTTTCTTTCAGGCCCTCCTCCAAGACCTTCTGCGCCGCTTTGAGCGCGGCGAATTGCGCCCCACCTCGACCACGGTCGTGCCCATCGGCGAAGCCGCCGCGGCCTTTCGTGCGCTGGCGCAAGCGCAGCCCATTGGCAAGCTGGTCGTCTCGCTCCAGGCGGCGGCCCAAACGCCCATCGCTCCGGCGATTGGCGCGACCCAGATTCAAGTTCAATCCTCCGGCGCCTACCTCCTCACCGGCGGGCTGGGCGGTCTGGGCCTTAAGCTGGCCGAGTGGCTGGTGGCCCGCGGGGCGCGCCGCCTGGCGCTGCTGGGCCGGTCAGCGCCGAGTGACGCGGCCGCCCAG
>JADZEK010000157.1 GCA_020850595.1 Anaerolineales bacterium | reverse complement strand
GGTCGCAGGCCGCCAGCGCCGCCCGGAAGGCCGGCTCACGCGCCAGCAGGCCGCGCCCCATGCCCGCCCACTGGCCGCCCTGCCCCGGAAACACAAAGGCCAGCTTGGGCCGGTGGCCGCGCGGCACGCCAGACTCAGGGCGCGGCTCGCCGGCGGCCAGGTATTGATCGAGCTGAGCGATGAGCGCGTCGGGCGAGCCGCCCACGAAGGCTACGCGGTGGTCGTGGTGGGTGCGCCGCGCGCCGGCGCTGTAGCACAGGTCTGCCACGGCTGCGCCGGAGGCCAACCGGCTGCGGTGCGCGGCGGCCAGGGGCGACAGTGCTGCGGGGCTGCGGGCCGAGAGAGGCAGGATAGACACGGGGTCGCGCTCGGGGCGCGGCTCCACACGGGCGGGCGGCGCAGGGGATTCCGAGAGGACAATGTGGGCGTTGGTGCCCGACCAGCCAAAGGAGCTGACGCCGGCATAGCGCGGCTGCGGGCCGGCCGGCCAGGGCTGCAACGTGGTCGGAAACACGAGCGGAGCGCCGTGGAGGGCCAGGTGAGGATTGAGCTGGTTCAGGTGCAGGCTGGGCGGAATGGCACCGTGGTGCAGGGCCAGGACTGCTTTGATCAGTCCGGCGATGCCGGCGGCGCCTTCCAGGTGACCAATGTTGGTCTTGACCGAGCCGACGGCGCAGACCACGCCGGGCGCGCGGCCGGCACCCAATACTTCAGCCAGCGCTTCGATCTCAATGGGGTCGCCGAGCGGGGTGCCGGTGCCGTGCGCTTCAACGAAACCAAGCTCACTCGGCGACACGCCGGCTTTCTGAAGCGCCTGCCGGATGACGGCTTGTTGGGCCAGGCCGTTGGGCGCGGCAAGGCCGGCCGAGCGGCCGTCGTGGTTCACCGCCGAGCCGAGCACGAGCGCCCAGATGGCATCGCCAGCCCGGACGGCGTCGCGGAGGCGCTTGAGCACGACGAGGCCGCAGCCTTCGCCGAAGACGATGCCGTCGGCGGCCGCGTCGAAAGCCCGGCAGCGGCCGGTGGGGGAGGCGGTGCCCATCTGGACGGTGGCGAAGAGGAACTCGGGCGAAAGGCGCAGGTTGACGCCGCCGGCGAAGGCCAGATCGCACTCCCCGCCGCGCAAGCTCTGGCAGGCCAAATCCACCGCCACGAGCGACGAGGAGCAGGCCGTGTCGAGGGCGACACTCGGGCCGTGCCAATCAAGCAGGTAGGAGATTCGCCCAGCGACGACACTGTGCGCGGTGCCGGTGGCCGTAAAGGCATCCACGTGCGCGGCTCCGGCCGCCTGCATCCAGTAATAATCGCTGCTTTGGCTATGGACGCCGACGAACACACCGGTGTGACTGCCGGCCAACTGGTCGGCCACCAGGCCGGCGTTGTCAAGCGCCTCCCAGACGACCTCTAATAGCAGGCGCTGCTGGGGGTCCATGCCGGCAGCTTCGCGCGGCGAAATGCCGAAGAAGGCCGCGTCGAATTGGTCTACGGGTTTCAAGAAGGCGGCCTGCACGGTCTGGGCGGCAGGGTTGAGGCCGTGCAGCGTTTGCTCTACCGCGGCGCTGTCCCAGCGGTCGGGCGGCACGGGCGTGACCATGTCCAGCCCGTCGCGCAGCACGCGCCAAAATTCATCCGGCCCGTCGCCGCCGGGGAAACGGCAGCCGAGGCCCACGATGGCAATCGGCTCACGGGCGGCCTGCTCCAGCGCTTCCACACGCGACTGCGCCTGCTCCAGCGCCAGGTAAGCGCGCTGCAGCGGCGGCAGGTGGGCAAAGCGTTCGGCAAAGGAGCTCATCGGCTACGCGTGACCCGCTCAATTTGCTCGGTTAGCAGCGCTTCCATGGCCGCCTCGGACAGGTCGGCAATGGAGTCGGCCACGCGCTCCAAGCCATCGGGCGGGGCTTCGGGCGCGGAGGGCGGGGGGGGTTCCAACGCCAAGCCCATTTTCTCGGCCAGGTGTTCGGTGAGCGCTGGCAGCGAGGGATAACGCCACAGGAGCGTGGCGGAGAGCGGCACGCCCAGCCCGGCTTCGAGAACGTTGCGCAGCTCAAGGGCCATAAGCGAGTCGAAACCAAAATCGCCGAGTGGTTTGCGGCGGTCGAACTGGCTGACGTCAAGGCGCAGAATCTGGCACAGGCGCTCGATGAGCAGGGTCTCTAGCAGCAGCCGGCGCTGACGCCCCGGCGGCAGGGCCAGCAGCCGCCCACGCACATCCAGCCCGGGGGGGTGGTCAGCCGGCGGCGGCGTCAGTTCTGAGAGGAAGCTCAACCCGGCCGCCTGGGGGTAAAAGCGCTGCCACTGGCGCAGGTCGAAACTTAGCGCGCCGACCTGGGGGCGCTCGGCGGCCAGGGCGCGGCTCAGGGCGCGCAGCGCGGCTTCGGTCGAGAGGCCGGCCACGCCGCGCGCCGCCAGACGCTGACCGCGATTGGCCTGGGCCGCGGCCAGGCCGACCTCGGCCCACGGCCCCCAGTTGAGGCTGAGGGCGGGCCGCCCCTGGGCGCGGCGCTGATGGGCCAGCGCATCGAGGAACGCATTGGCCGCGGCGTAGTTGGCCTGGCCAGGCGCACCGAGCAGACCGGAGGCCGAGGAGAACAAGATGAAGTGATTGAGCGGGTCGGCCTGGGTCAGGGTGTGCAGGTGCCAGGCGCCGGCCACCTTGGGCGCCAGGACGCGCCGCATGCGTTCGGGTGTGAGCTGAAGCAGCAGGCCGTCATCGAGGAGGCCGGCGGCATGGATGACGCCCCTCAGCGGCGGCAGGGTTCGCCGGAGTTGGTCAAGCGCGGCGGCCAGCTGCTCTGGGTCGGAGACGTCGGCCGACAGGATGAGCACTTGCGCCCCGCGCGCGCGCAGCGCTGCGACGGCGGACGCAGCCGCTGCGGACGGCGCCGACCGGCCCAGCAGCGCGAGGCAGAGCACGCCGTGCGTCACGAGCCAGTCGGCCACTGTCAGCCCCAACGCGCCCAGCCCGCCGGTGATGAGATAGGCGCCGTCAAAGCGGGGCGGCGAGGGCGGGGTGGCGGCCGGGAGCAGGGCCAGATGCGCGGTGTGACGCTCGCCAGAGCGAAGCGCGACCTGGTCGGCGAGGCTGTCGGAACGCAGCTCGCGGCCGAGGTCGGCAATGTCAAGGTGGTCAGCGGCCAGGTCAAGCAACGTGCAGCGCAGTTCGGGATGCTCATAGCGGAGCGTGCGCCCGAGACCCCACAGCGGCGCCTGGCCGATGGCGACCTCACCGGGGGAGAGGGCCTGTGCGCCGCGCGTCACCAGCCACAGGCGGGGCGGCGCCGGGGTTTCTGCCAGTGGGGCCAAGGCCCGAACGACGGCAACCACGCTGTCACAGGTGCGCGTCTGGATCAGGTCGAGCGAGGCGTGCGGCCCAACGTCCAAACTCCAGCAGTGAACGACGCCGCGCCAGGGGCCGCCTTCGGCCAGCGCCGCCTGAAGTTGCTGAGCCACCTCATCCGGGCGGGCCAGATCAACCGAGCGGGCTTCAGGTTCCAGCAGTTCCAGGGCCGCGCCGGGCAACACCACCTGGCAGCGCTGCCCCTGGGCGCGCAGTTCCGCGGCCAAGGCGAGGCCGACCCCGCCCTGATCGGCCAGGATAAGCCAGTGACCGGCGGGCCGCGGCTCGGCCGGGCGCGCGGCGGGCCGCCAGGCCACCGCATACAAGTCCGGCTCGGCGGGGCGCGGCGCGGCAATGGCTGACAATTCGGGCTGGACGCGTTTCGATTGCAGGCCCAGCACCGCCGCCAGCACCTGGCCGGTTTCTTCGAGCAAGTAAATGTCGAACACCGCGGCTTCGCCCCGCTCCGCGCCGGGCCGCAGCGCGGCATAACCCCAAACAAGGCCGCCGCTGGGCGGGGTGAAGCGAAGCTGGTCGAAGCCCACCGGCAGGTAGAGGCTTTCATGATCATCAGCGCGCGCGAGGGCGGCGGGGAGTTGCAGGCAGGCATCGAGGAGTTGCAGGCGCGCCCGCTGTTGATCGCCAGGGTCTACGTTCACCTGGCAGAGCACCGCGCCGTCACCGCGCCACAGCGCGCCGAGGGTGCGGAAGGCCGGGCCGAAATGGTAGCCGCGCAACCACATCTGGTCGTAGAAGGCTTCACTGGTCAAGACGTTGGGGCAATGTTGGCGCAGCGCCGCCAGGTTCAGGCTGGGCACAGCAGGGGCGTCCGCGGGCTGGAGACGCCCATCGGCATGCAGACGCCACGTGCCGTCTAGGGCGACGTCGGCTGGGTCACAACTGAGCAGACGCCAGGCCGCGCCGCCTTGATCGTCGGGGGTGACAAGGGTGTGGACGAGGCGCTCCAGGCCGGGCGTAAGCGCCAGCGCCTGGGGAAAGAAGACGCGCTCGAGTTGATGCGGACCGGGGCCAAGCACTTGTTGGGCGGCGGCGAGGCCGGCCGCGGCGTACCAGGCGCCCGGCACCACCACAGTGTCATGGAGGCGGTGATCGCCCAGAATAGCGGGGGTGGTCTGGCTCAGGCGCGCCTCAAATTGCACTTCACGCAGCGGCGAGCCGAGCCGGCGCCCTAACCAAGAGTCACGGGCCGGCGGCGCTGGGGCCTCTAGGCGGGCGGGTTGAGGGGCGGCCGCCGCAAACCAAAAGCGCGCGCGCTGCCAGGGGTAGGTGGGCACGCTCAGGAAGCGCCCGCCAGGATAGAGGGCTTGCCACTGGACGGGCAAACCGCGCGTGAAGAGCGCCCCGGCCGCCTCATAGAGCGCAAGGGTGTCGTCCTCGTCGCGGCGCAGGGTGGCCAACGCCGCGCCGGCCTGATCGGAGTGCCGCAGCGTTTCTTCAATGGAGGGCGTCAGCAGGGGATGCGGGCTGAGTTCGAGAAAGAGGGTGTGGCCGTCCGCGGCCAGCCGCTCCAGCGCCAGGTCGAAGCGCACCGGCGCCCGCAGGTTGCGCGTCCAGTAGGCTCCGTCGAGCCGCGGCTCGGCC
>JADZEK010000156.1 GCA_020850595.1 Anaerolineales bacterium | reverse complement strand
TGGGAGGTGTCCGGCGCGGTGCAGACCGCCAAAGCCCGCGCCGCCTGGCTCAGTGCTGACTGGGACGCCTTATGCGCCCGCCGCGCCGCCCTGCCCCTGGCCGGCTGACAACCTTTGCGTGCACACCGCGCCTGGCGCGCCCGCCGGCTGCCGGGTGGCCCTCAGCCCACCTGCTCATAGTAGTTGGCGGGCAGGCGCTCCATGTGTCGCTCAGGGCGGGCTAGGGCGGTCCAGCCAAACTGGGCGTACAAGCCCTGCGCGTCGCGCGTCACCAGGCCGAACCGGCGCAGCCCAGCCAGCTCGGGATGGGCGCTGACGCAGCGCATCAGCCACTGGCCCAGGCCGCGCCCGCGAAAGTCGGCGTGGACGTACATATCGCACAAGTGAGCATATGTGGCATAATCCGTCACCACCCGCGCCAGCCCGATCTGGCGCGGCCCGGCGTATAAGCCGAAGTTGAGCGAATGGGCCAGCGCCTTCTCCAGCACGGCGCGTGCCTGCCCCTTAGCCCAATACGACTCGTCCGCCAGAAACTGATGGATCGCCGCGACATCGAGCCGCGCCGGGTCGGTCGTTACCTCAAACTCACCCTGTTGATAGACCTGATGCACACCTCACCTGCCTCTCCCTTTGGCGTCCTGTGGGATATGGACGGCGTCCTGGTAGACACCGGCCGCTTCCACCTGCAATCCTGGGCCGATATCTTAATCGCCGCCGGGCATCCGTTTGATGAAGCGACTTTCAAGCGCACGTTTGGCATGAACAACCACGGCGTGCTCAGCACCGTGCTCGGCCGCCCGCCCAGCCCGCACGAGCTGGTGGAGCTGGCCGACCGCAAGGAAGCCCTCTTCCGCGAATTGATCGCGGGCCAGGCCGTTCCCCTGCCCGGCGTGCGCGACTGGCTGGCGCGCCTGCACGCGCGCGGGGTGCGCCAGGCGGTCGCGTCCTCCGCCCCCCAAGCCAACATAGACGTGCTGCTCGACGCCCTGCGCCTCCGCGGCTGCTTTGAGGCCGAGGTGTCAGCGGAGAAGATGCCGGGCAAGCCCGACCCGGCGGTGTTCCTGGAGGCGGCGCGGCGCGTGGGGCTGCCGCCCGCCCGCTGCGTCGTGGTAGAAGACGCCCTCGCCGGGGTGGCCGCCGCCAAGCGTGCGGGCATGGCCTGCCTGGCGGTCACCACTACCAACCCGGCCGCCGCGCTCGCCGCCGCCGACCTAATCGTGGAGAACTTGGCCCAACTGCCCGAGGATGCCTTCGACCGCCTGCTGCCCGCCGCCGCCGGAGGCTAGCCGGTGTACACGCCCAACCCGCGCTCGGCCTACCGCGTAAAGTTCGATTTTCGGGTGGACTTTGACAACGGCGGCCACGTGCAGGGGCAGGATTTCCTGCTCGACCTGGACGGGGCCGCCGTGTCGGACGACGCGCTGAAGGTGATGATCGTGGAGGCGCTGAACCTGGCCCGCGCCGGGCGGGTGACGATCTACCAGCGCCAGGTGGTGCGCCGCGGCGAACACGACGACCGCCCGGCCCACACCTAGCGCTTCGGCTCGGCCGCCCTCCGCCTGACCTTAAGAGCGACCCGTCGTCGCTGGGCCGGGCCGCGCCGGGGCGCGTTACAGCGCCTCGAGGATGTCGAAGCGCTTGGCCTCGTATTCCTCTTCCGAAATCAACTGGCTTTCCAGCAGCTCTTTCAATTGCTTCAGACGCTCGACGACGGTGACGCTCGCGGCGCGTGCGCCGGCCGGCGCCGTCTCAATCGGCTGCTTGGCCAGTTCGGCCACATAGTCGCGTGCCCAGCGGCGGCTGGTGCCTAGCCGGCGCTGCACCATCTTGATGGCCTCTAACTGCCGGCCCTCGACGATCAGGCGCTTAAGCTCGGTCTCGGCGTCGCGGCTGAGCGGCCGCGGGCTGATGGAGCCGGGCGCGCCGCTAAAGCGCACGGTGAGGCCCAAGGCCAGCAGCGGCACGAGCAGCAGCAGGAAGTAAAAGCTCGCCCCCGCGCCGAAGAACGCCAGCGTGGCCTCCTGCGGCGCGCCCGCCTCGCCCACGCAGTAAACCGTCTGCATTTGGGCGGCGGGATCGGGCGCCACGGTGGGCAGCGCGGCGTGCGCCCCCCGGGGGCAGGCGAAGTTTTCAATCAAGCGCAGCGTGCTCGGGACGGCCAGGCTGCCCGGCCCGGCGCACAGGAAGGCGCCCATGGCGGCCAGCAGCACCGGCACGACGATGCGCCAGGTGCGGAACTTGGTCTGGGTTGGTTTGGCTGTGGCTGTGGTCATCGCGCCCGGTTTCTTTCTGGCCCGCGCCCCGGCGGCCGACCCGCGGGTATCTTGTGGCCGCCATGCACCCTTACAAGAAGTGTGCCACCCGCGCTGATCCTATGGGCGCCGGCTGAAATTAGTCGCGGGCGGTCACATGCGCCGTTGGCAGCGGGCGGCCAAGACCGCCAATGCCCCCGTCCCTTGCGTCCCCTGCCTGCCTTACTTGCCTTCGTTCTTGACCTTCACAATCTCAGCCATAACGGAAAGCGCAATTTCCTCCGGCGTGGCGGCGTGCAGCGGCAGGCCAATCGGGCCATGCAGGCGGTCGAGCTGGGCTTCCGTCAGGCCGTCATTCAGCAGGCGCTGGCGGCGCTTGGCCTGCGTGGTCTGGCTGCCCAGGGCGCCGACGTAAAACGCCGCGCTGGGCAGCGCAATTTTGAGGGCCGGGTCATCGAGCTTCGGGTCGTGGGTCAGCATGGCGACGGCCGTGCCGGGCGTCAGCGCGATCATCGCCAGCGCTTCGTCCGGCCATTCCTGGATAAGCCGGTCCACGCTGCCGGGCGGGAAGCGGAAGTCGTTGCCAAAGGCCGCGCGCGGGTCTACCACGATGGTGCGGTAGCCCAGCGTCTTGGCGAGCGCCACCAGGGCGATGGTGATGTGCACGCCCCCGACGGCCACCAGCGTGGGCGGCGGCACGACGACCTCAATGAAGGCTTCGCCGCCCTCCCAGGGTTGCCGCTGCGACTGGCCCGCGGTGAGCGCCGCTTGGGCTAGGTCTGCGGCGGAGGCGGCCGACGCCGCGTCCAGGTTGCTCCACCGCGTGCCCGTCGCATCCAGCACCAATTGCCCGCCGAGCTGCGGCCCCGCCACCACGGTCAGCACGGCAAACTCGGCCTGACGGTCGAGCGCCGCCTTCACCGCCTCATAGGCGCCTGCCGCCAGCGGCTGCACGAAAACATCAATACTGCCGCCGCAGGCCAGCCCCACTTCCCAGGCCGTTTCGTCGGCCACGCCGAAGTGCAGCAGGCGGCCCTGGTTTTGCTTGAGCGCCGCCACGCCCGCCTCAAAGACTGCGCCCTCCACGCAGCCGCCGCTGACGCTGCCCGCCAGGTCGCCGCCCGGGGTCAGCGCCATCTTGGCGCCCGCCTGCCGCGGTGAGGAGCCCCACGTCTGCACCACCGTCGCCACCGCCACCGGCTGTCCGGCGGCGCGCCATTGGTCTATTGCGCCCGTTACGTCGCGCATGGGTTAACGCCTCCGTTTGTCGTCCAGCGTCGCCAGGTGGTCGGCCAACTCCTCCAGGCTGGCGAGGTTGTGCACTGGCAGGAAATCGTCCACGTAGGGCAGGGCCGCCTGCATCCCGCGCGTCAGTGGCTCGTACTCGGGTGAGCCGAGCAGCGGGTTCAGCCAGATCAGGCGGTGGCAGGTGCGCTGCAGCCGCGCCATCTCACGCGCCGCCAGGGCCGGGTCGCCGCGGTCCCAGCCGTCGCTGATGATCAGCACTACCGCGCCGCGCCCCAGCACGCGCCGCCCCCAGTGAAAGTTGAACTCCTTAAGCGCCTCGCCGATGCGCGTGCCGCCCGACCAGTCGGTCACGGCGCGCGCCACCTCGCTCAAGGCGCGGTCTACGTCCTTATGCCGCAGCGGGCGCGAGATCGGCGTGAGCCGCGTGCTGAACACAAAGGTCTCCACCGGCTGCCCCAGGCCGCGCGCCAGGCTGTACAGAAAGTGCAGCAGCAGGCGGGTGTAGCGCTCCATCGAGCCGCTGATGTCGGCCAGCACCACAACCGGGCGCGGCTTATATTGTGGTTCGCGCAGCGACCAGGCCAGCACCTGGCCGCCGTATTTCAGGTTGCGCCGCAGCGTGCGCCGCAGATCGAGGCGCAGGCCGCCGCCGGGCATATACCGCCGGGTGCGCCGCAGGCCCAGCCGCCAGGTCAACTGCGCCATCAGGCGCCTGATGGCCTCGTACTCCTCCGTCGTCAGTGCGGCAAAGTCTTTGCGGCGCAGCGCCTCGAGTGGGCTGTAGGTGCGCGTGATTTCCAGCACGGTCTCGGGCGGCGGCTGGTGGGCGTTAGCGGCGTCTGCGTCGTTGGGGTCGGGGGCGCGCAGGGGCGGCGGCACGACGCGTGGCTTGGGCTTCGGGCGTTGGCTCAGGGCGGGCACTCCCACCAGGCGGCCCTCGGTCGGCGGCCGCCAGAACAGGTGAAAGGCCTGATCAAACAGCGGCAGGTCTTCGCGCTTGTGCACGAGCAGGCTGCGCGCCGCGTAGTAGAAGTCGCTGCGGCGGCCGATGTCAATTTGGCCCAGCGCCACCGTCAGGTCCATCACGCGCCCCGGGTTCACCTCCAGCCCCAGCCCGCGCAGCAGCCGGCCGAACAGCAGCAGGTTGTGCACCAACTGGCCGCCCAGCGGCAGCGGGGGCAGCGCCTCCACGGCCTCAGGCTCCTAGTTTCACCCGGCTCAGGATGGCGCGCGTCTGCTCGCCCTTCACCTTCTGCACGTCATCCTGGTACTTCAAGATCACCCCCAGCGTTTCATCCACCACTTCCGGTTCCAGCGCCTGCTGGTCGAGCGCTACCAGCGCCGTGGTCCAGTCAATGGTCTCCGCCACGCCGGGGAGTTTGTACAGGTCGGCCTGGCGCAGGTCTTGGACAAACCCGGTGATCTGTCGGCTCAGGGCCTCCGGCGCGGCCGGGATGCGCGTGCGCACGATCTCCAACTCCTTCTCAAAGCTGGGGTAGTCAATCCAGAAGTACAGGCAGCGGCGCTTCAGGGCGTCGTGGACTTCGCGGGTGCGGTTGGAAGTCAGCACCACCACCGGCGGGCGCTCGGCCTTGAGCGTGCCAATCTCGGGGATGGTGACCTGAAAGTCGGATAGGACTTCCAGCAGGTAAGCCTCGAACTCCTCGTCGCTGCGGTCCAGCTCATCCACCAGCAGCACCGGCGGCGTGGCGTGGCCGTTGTCAATCGCCTGCAGCAGCGGGCGGCGTAATAAAAACTGCGGGCCGAACAGCTCAGCCTCGTCCGGCCGCTCACCGCGCGCCTCGGCCAGGCGAATGTGCATCATCTGGCGGGCGTAGTTCCACTCGTACACGGCTTGGCTGACGTCCAGGCCCTCGTAGCATTGCAGGCGGATCAGGTCGGCCCCCAGCAGGCCAGCCAGCACCTTGGCCACCTCCGTCTTGCCGACGCCGGCCTCGCCCTCCAGGAACAAGGGGCGGTTCAGGCGCAGCGCCAGGAAGATGGCCGTGGCCAGGCCGCGGTCGGCGACGTACTGATGGGCGCGCAGGGCGGTTTGCAGGTCGTCAATAGTGTTAAACACGCGTCGTCAAGTCCTTGGGCAGTGCGGCAGCGGCTGTGGGCAGTGCCATCTGCGCTGATTCTAGCACGGTCGGCCGGCGGCGGGCGCGGGATCGGCCGCGGCGACCCCTTGCGGTGGCCGAACGACAGAGGCCTCCCCGGATGGGGAGGCCTCTACTTTCAGCGGCGTGCGGACGGCGGCTGGGCGCTTACTTCAGCTTGGCCGCCGCGGCCGTCAGCGCCTGCTTGACCATCACCGTCGCCAGGTGCGTGCGGAACTCGGCCGAAGCGTAGTAGTCGCTCAGTGGGTTGGTCACCGCTTCGGCCGCCTTGGCCGCGGCGGCGGCGATGTTCTCTGCGTTCAACGCTTTGCCCATCAACGCGGCCTCGGCCGCGCCGGCGCGCACCGGGTTGGCCGTCGCCCCGCCGATGGTGATGTGCGCACTGGATACCTGCCCCCCGCTGACCGTCAGCACCACGGCCGTGCCCACCACGGCATAGCCTGAGGCCGGGTGCTCGTGCTTGGCATACGCCCCCGCCGCCGCCGCGCCGTACGCGGGCACACTGATGCTGGTGAGGATTTCATTCTCGGCCAGCGACGTGGTGAACAGGTCGGTGTACATCTGCGCGGCCGCGATCTCCCGGCTGCCGCTGGGGCCGGTCACGGTCACCGTCGCGCCCAGGGCCAGCAGCACCGTGGGCAGGTCGGCCGCCGGGTCGGCATGGGCGATCGAACCGCCGATGGTCCCGCGGTTGCGCACCTGCTGGTCGCCGATGAGCGCGGCCGCCTCGGCCAGCACCGGGCAGTGCTCGCGCACCACGGCCGAGGTCGCCACCGCGTTATGTGTGGTCAGCGCCCCGATGATCAGGCGCCCTCCCTCCTGGCGGATGCCGCGCAGTTCGGCCACGCGCCCGATATCCACCAGGGCGGCGGGCTGGGCCACGCGCAGCTTCAGTTGCGGCAGCAGCGAGTGGCCGCCCGCCAGCAGCTTGGCCCCCGGGTGACTGGCCAGCAGCGCCACGGCCTCGCTCACGGTCGCGGCGCGGTAGTAGTCGAAGTTGGCTGAATACATGGCTTGGTCTCCTTTACGCCTGTGCGGCCTGCATGGCGCGCCACACGCGCTCGGGCGTCAGCGGCATGTCCAGGTGGCGGATGCCCAGCGGGGCCAGCGCGTTCATCACCGCGTTCACCACCGTCGGCGTCGAGGCGATCGTGCCCGTTTCGCCCGCGCCCTTCACGCCCAGCGGGTTGACGGGCGTGGGCGTCTCGGTATGGCCCAGTTCGAATGACGGCAGGTAGCTGGCCTTGGGCACGGTGTAGTCCATCAGCGAGCCTGAGACCAACTGGCCGTTCTCGTCATAGACTGCGCCTTCCCACAGCGCCTGCGCCACGCCCTGGGTGATGCCGCCATGAATCTGCCCCTCCACGATTAGCGGGTTAATCATGCGGCCCACGTCGTCCACGGCGATATACCGCCGCAGTTGCACCTGCCCGGTGTCGGCGCTCACCTCCACGATGGCGACGTGCGTGCCGAAGGGGTAGGTGCAGTTCGGCGGGTCGTAGTAGGCTGTGTCGTCCAGGAACGGCTCCATGCCGTGCGGCAGGCTGTAGGCCAGCGCCGCCGCCGCCGCCAGTTCGCCGATGGTCTTGGCCTTGTCGGGTGAACCTTTCACGAAGGCCTTGCCACCCTCGAAGACCACGTCTTCCGGCGCGGCTTCCAGCAGGTGCGCGCCCAGGCGGCGCGCCTTGTCTTTCACGCGCTGCAGGCTGTTATACAGGGCGATGCCGCCCACCGCCGTGCTGCGGCTGCCGTAAGTGCCGTAGCCGAAGGGCGTGCCCAGCGTGTCGCTGTGCTGGATCAGCACATCGTCCACCGCCACGCCCAACTCATCGGCTACGATCTGCGCGAAGGTCGTCTCCAGGCCCTGCCCGTGCGACTGTGAGCCGGTGGTGACCACCACCTTGCCGGTCAGGTGCACGCGCACGTTGGCGCTCTCCCACAGGCCCGCCCCCCAGCCCTGGCCCGGCAGGCCGATCCAGGCCGAAGGCGCGACGCCGCAAATCTCAATATACGACGACAGGCCCGCGCCCAGGTAGCGGCCCTCGGCCCGCGCCGCCGCCTGCTGCGCCTTAAAGTCGCCGTAGCCCGCCATTTGCAGCGCCTTATCCAGCGCCTGCTCGTAATTGCCGCTGTCGTACTTCAGCCCGGCCAAGATGCCCACCGGGTCATACGGGAAGTCCGCGGGCTGGATGAAGTTCTTACGGCGCACCTCGGCTGGGTCCATCCCCAGCTCGGCGGCCACCAGGTCCACCGCCCGCTCGACCACGTAGGTCGCCTCGGGCCGGCCCGCGCCGCGGTAGGCGTCTACCATGCCCGTGTTGGTGTACGTGCCGACCACGTTGCAGTAAATGTGCGGAATCTTGTACGCGCCCGACAGCAGCCGCCCGTAGAGCGTGGTAGGGATGCCGGGGGCGATGGTGGAGATCAGCCCGCCCAGGTTGGCGTAGGTCTTAACCTTCAGCGCCGTGATCGTGCCGTCCTTCTTGGCGCCGACCTCAATGTCGGTCACGTGGTCGCGCCCGTGGGTGGTCGCCACATAGTTCTCGCGCCGGGTCTCCATCCACTTGATCGGCCGGCCCAGGCGCTTGGCCAGGGCCGTCACCAGGCAGTATTCCGGGTAGAGGAAAATCTTGCTGCCGAACCCGCCGCCGATCTGGGGCGAGATCACGCGCATCTTGGTCTCCGGGATGCCGAAGACGAAGGCCGTCATCAGCAGCCGCATCACGTGCGGCGCCTGCGACGTCATCCAGACCGTGTACTCCTCCTGCATGGGCGAGTACATGGCGATGCAGCCGCGTGTCTCCATCGAGTTGGGGATCAGGCGCTGATTGACGAGCGCCTGCCTGACCACCACGTCCGCGCCGGCCAGCGCGCCGTCGGCGCCCTCTTTGTCGCCGCACTGCCAATCGAAGATCACGTTGCCCGGAGCGTTGGCGTGCAGTTGCGGCGCGCCCTCCTGCGCCGCTTGCTTGGCGTCCACCACGGCCGGCAGCGGCTCATACTCCACCTCAATCAGGTTGAGGGCGTCCTCGGCGGTGTAGCGGTCTTCGGCCACCACCACCGCAATGCCCGCCCCGGTGAAGGTCACCTGGCCCGCCTCCAGCACGTGCGGCGTGTTGATGTGGTTCGGAATGCGCCCGGCGTCCGCCTGCCAGGCGCAGGGCAGGGCGGGCAGCTCCTTAAAGTCCTCGCCGGTGAACACGGCCACGACGCCCGGCAGCGCCTTGGCCTTGGCCGTGTTGATATTCTTGATATTCGCGTGCGCATACGGGCTGCGCAAGATGGCCGCGTGCGCCGCGCCCGCCGGTTGCAGGTCCTCCAGGTACTTGGCTTCGCCCGTGATCAGCCGGGGGTCTTCCTTGCGTTTGATGCTCGCGCCAAAGGGTCGCTGGGTCATGGTCGGCTCCTTTAGGCGTTCTGGGCTTCGGCGGCATGCTGCACGGCTTTCACAATGTTGTGGTAGCCGGTGCAGCGGCACAGGTTGCCTTCCAGCCCGTGCCGGATTTCGTCTTCGGTCGGGTGCGGGTTGCGCCGCAGCAAATCCGTCGCCGCCATAATCATGCCCGGCGTGCAGAAGCCGCATTGCAGCCCGTGCTTCTCCCAAAAGGCCTGCTGCATCGGGTGCAGCGCGCCGTTCGCGGCCAGGCCCTCAATCGTGGTCACGCTGCCGCCGTCGGCCTGCACGGCCAGCACGGTGCAGCTCTTTACCGCCTCGCCGTCGAGCAAGACAGTGCACGCCCCGCATTGGCTGGTGTCACAGCCCACATTGGTGCCGGTCAGGCCCAGGCCGTCGCGCAAAAAATGCACGAGCAGCAAGCGCGGCTCCACCTCTTGGGTGTGGGCCTGACCGTTGACGGTGATCGTGACGGACTGCTTCATACGCGACCTCCTTTGGCGAATAACGGGCTGACGACGATGCCGGAGTGTGGTCCCACCGGCGCCCAGGGGCTGAGGCGCGGCGGAACAAAAAACGCCGGTCGGCCATAAGCGGCGACTGGCGTTGAAAACCCACGCGGGCGGAGCGCGCAAACACCGAGCGCCGGGGTGGCGCCGGGTGCGGCCGGACAGTGCGGGTGATAACGAGCAGCCTGGTAAACCATGAACCTCCCCGAGCAGGGCGGAATGGCAATTTCAGACCGGACGTGTCAATGACAGACCTAGACTATATCCCCGCCGGGCCAACGAGTCAATTTTAGTTGAATGAGCAAGTCGGGAGCGATGCGGCCTCCGCGTGTTGCCCTGACGTTCTGATTGAGATTTCCCCATCCGCTCGCGACCGTCGGTGTGGTGATGGTTGGTGGACCGCCAAAAAGCCCGTGATCTGAAGCCATTATCGGATCAACGCCCAAGCTCAGCACCACGGTTGGGCGCGGATTAGACCGGCCCGTCACTTCCCCTCATGCGTTCAACCGAACGTCGCTACGCTGCCTCGCGCGGCATCGGGCGCTCCGGCGTCTCCTCCAGCAGCCCCCCCACGCCCAGCGCGTTGATCTCGGCGCGCGTCAGGTGGTCCCCGGCCAACAGGCGTGGCAGCACCCAATCCACAATGTTGGTCTTGCGGCTGCGGGCGCAGCCCGGCGCGCCAACGATGGGCACGCCCTTCAGGTAGGCAATCATCAGCAAGTTGCCGGGGTCCACCGGCGCGCCCAGGGCCTCCACCTGTCCGCCTGCCCGCTCCACGGCCCGCGGCGCCAGGTCGTGCCGGTCCATGATGGCCGTCTCGCCCGCCAGCACAATCAGCCCGCGTCCGGCGGCCTGCTCGCGCGCCAGCAGCGCGGCCAGCGCCGCCTCGCCCGCCTCATCTTCCAGCGGCACGAACTCCACGCCCGCCACCCGCGCGCCCAGCGCCTCCAGCCGTTCCAGCAGCGGCGCAAAGTCCGTGGTGAGCTTGGCGCCCATGGCCGGCGACCCGGAAAAGATCACGCTGACCGGGCGCTCAGGCAGCGGATCCACCCACAGCACCGGCGCGCCGGCGGCCATGGCCTCGGCGGTGGCCAGCGTCGCCTCGGGCAGCGCGAAGGGGATGACCTTGACGGTAGCGACGATCTGGTTCGAGCGCACCGGGGCGTGGGCCGGCAGCGTCGCCACGGTCAGGCCCTCGCCCTCGTTCAGGGCTTGCAGGCGGGCCGTGTCCACGCGCAGCACGCCCAGCGCGGCGGCCAGCGCGTTGGCCCGCCCCGAGGCGGCCCCCGGCAGCTTCAGCCCCGGCCCGGCCAGCGCGCGCGCCACACGGCGGGCGGCGTCGTTCTCGTTCACATCCCCAGGCTCCAGCATCGCCACATAGACCGACGCGCGGCCCAGCGCCGCCAGCGTTGCCACATCGCCCTCGGTCAGCGGCTTGCCCTTGCGCAGCACGCGCCGCCCATCGGCGTTGGCGATATTGTGGCCCAGCACGTGGCCCACAGCCGCGGCCAGCGGCACCGGCCCGAATTTCATGCCTCGGCGGCGGGCGCGGGCGTGGCCGGCGTGCCCGCCTCGATCTTCTTGCGCACGCAGTCGAAGAACACGCCCGTGAGCTTCTGGCTCACCGTGCCCATCAGCCGCGCCGCCAGGCTGGCCAGTTGGCCCACCACGGTCACGTCGGCCGTCCATTGCAGTTCAGTGCCGCCGCCCGCGTCGCTCAGCTTCATCTCGCTCACCACGTCGGCGGCGCTGCCGGAAGCTTTGCCGTGCGCCTTCATCTTGGCGCGGGTGGGGGCCTCCAATTCCAGCCACTCCACATCGCCCGCGAAGCGCGCCTTCACCGTGCCGAAGCCGATCGAGGCCGTGGCGCGGAAGCTCTTCCCCGGCTCCACCTGCTCCACCTTCTCAATCCCTGGGGCGCAGGTAGACACCTGCGTCGGGTCGGTCAGGAAAGCGTAAACGCGCTCACGCGGCGCGTTGATCATTACCTTACCTTCAAGGTGCATAGGGCCTCCTGGGGCGCGGGAAGTCAGGCGCTTGTTGTAACACGAAACGCCCCGCGCGCAAGTGACACAGATTAGAGGTCAGCCGTCGGAGGTCGGAAAGGTGTGGGTGTCAATTGCCTGCCCCCTACCTTCGTGTTCATTCGTTCCCCATTCGTCCTCATTCGTGGCAAAAATCCCCTTGGCCTCTACCCGCCCTGTGGCATAATCTGGGCTTGTCTCAGCCGGATTTCCATAGCATAATAACCTCGGTCATTTGTTCTATGTCGCCGAGGCCACTTTTCGCGTGACCGTTCGCACCCCGCCCCCCAAGCCCGCCGCCGCCGCCCTGCGCACCGATTTTCGGCTGGATTTGGCGTTCACCACCCGCGCCGCTCGCGATCTGCTCGCGCTCCTGGGCGAGGCCGGTGCCGTGCCCCCCAACGGCGGCCCTGCCGACGGCAACGCCCGCCAGCCCGGCGAGGCCGAAGCCCGCGACCGGGCCGCCACGGCGCTGTCTAAACTGCTGGCCCCGCGCAGCGTCTACGAGGTCTACCTGCGCAACGGCGGCCTGAGCAACGACACCGAACAGGTCGTTGAAATTCGCATCGCCTCCGACAGCTCGGCCGCCCCCAACGTCGCGCTGCTGGCCCAACTCGGCGGCAAATCACTGGTGCTGGTCGGCGCCGAAAAGGAAGACCGCTTTAGCGGCGACAGCCAGTTCTTGCTTTTTAGCGTGCGCGCCGTGCCCGACATCTGGGGCCAGAAAGACGCCTACAGCCTGGCCGGACGCATCACCTTCAGCGCCGGCGGCGCGGCCCGCGGCGAGGCGGGCCTGCCCATGCGCCTCCTGGCCGCCGTGAGCAAGCTGCCTGAGGCCCGCGCCCAGCGCGAAACCGTCAGCCGCCGCCTGGCCGACTGGCACCGCTACCTGGGCCTCCTCGAGCGCACTGCCAAAGCGCGCCAGTTTAACGTCACGTACAAAGCCTTCCGCCGCGCTGGCGCCGAAACCATCCTGACCTTCACGCTTGACCCAGGCCGCGAGCCAATCCCGTGGGACAAACTCAAGGCCGCGCTCGACGAACCGCTGGAAGTGCGTGAGCGGCGCGGCCTGACCCGCTCCGATCCCGACGCGCCGCCCGACGAAGACGACTCCGGCGACTGGCAGTTGGGCGTCATCGTCAGCCTCGAGCCAGAGCGCGGCGAAGTCACCCTCGCGCTCGACGACGACGCCGCCCGGATGCTGGAGCACAAGAGCCTGGCCCTGCCCAAGACCGCCGCCCTGATCTATAAGGCCAGCGGCGACCTGGCGCAGCTCCGCCGCCTGAAGTTCGGGCTAGACCTGCTCGAGCAGGGCTACAGCGAGAACCCGCGCCTCAACGAGTTCCTCTTCAACGCCGCCGCTGCCCACCTGCCCGACCCTGCCCACGCCGTCACGCTCGACCCGGCCGCGCTGCTCCAGCCGCGCCTCAACGCCGGCCAGCGCGCCGCCGTGGAGGGCGCGCTCAACGCCCCCGACCTGTTCCTCATTCAAGGCCCGCCCGGCACCGGCAAGACCACCGTCATCGCCGAAATCTGCTACCAGAACGCCCTGCGTGGCCGGCGCACCCTCATCGCCTCGCAATCCAACCTGGCGGTGGACAACGCGCTCAGCAAGCTGATGCCTCACCCGCGCCTGCGCGCCCTGCGCCGCGGCCGCGCCGACCGCGTGGAAGTGGAGGGCGCACCCTTCCTCGAAGACCGCGTCGTGGGCACCTGGCTGGCGCAGACGGCCGTCGGCTGCGAGCGCGATCTGGCCGACCGCCAGGACCGCGTTGCCAAGTTCGAGGCCCTGCTCGTCAACCGCCCGCGCGTCGAAGCGCTGGCCGTCGCCCTCCAGCGCGACCAGGCCGAGCGGCCCCAGCACCTGGCCGCCATCGCCGACCTGGAGACCCAGGTGACGCCGCTGCGCCAGCACGCCGAGCACCTGGGCCGCACCATTGCGCGCCGGCGCGAGGCGCGCACCCTGCTGGAAAGTCTGCGCACCGCCGTGGATAACACCGCCGAGGTGCCCGACCTGCCCGCCATAGATCGTCTGCCGTGGCACGATCACCCGGCGCTCAAGGACCTCACCACGCGCGCCGGCGCGCTGGAGACCACGCTGGCCGCCTGGGAGCCGCAGGCCGTTGGCCTGAAACCGACCACCGCCGGCGCGTCTGACCTGGGAGCCGCCGAGCCTGCTGAAGCCGCCGCGCCCGATGCCGGTGAGCTAGAAGCGACGGCCCCCGCTGGCACCCAACCCACCGCGCGCGTCACAATTGTGACCACGCTGCGCGAGGCCGCCGCCGCCCGCCAGCGGGCCAAGACCACCCAGGCCCGCCTGGCCGATTTGCGCGGCCGCCTGGAGGCGCTGCGCGAAGTCGGCCTAAACTGGTACGCGGGCCGCGCCCAGCGCGAGCGCCTGACCCAGGAACACGCGCATCTGACCCAGGCCGAAGGCAGCTTTGCCGAGCGCCGCGCCGCGCTGGAGGCTGAACAGGCGGCGCTGCAAGCCAAGGTGGCCGAGTTGGCCGCCTTCGATGCGGCCGCGCTCCCCATGGCCGACGTGCTGCGCGCCTGGGCCGAACGCCTGGCACAGTCTGAAACGGTCGCGGGTGGCGTGCTCGAGCCGCCCGCCGAGTTCACCAGCCCGCTGGGCCGCGAGTTCTGGGCGGCCGCCGGCGGCCCCGCTCAGTTGCACCGGCTGTCGGCGCTGGCCCACGAGGTGCGCACCGCCCGCCAGGAGGCGGCCCGCCTGGCCGGGCTGGCCCTGCGCCTCTCCGAGTTGATTGAAACCCTGCAAGCCGACCAGGCCCCAGCCGCCGGCGCGCCGCCGCTGCAAGCCGCGGCGGGCTTCATCGGCCGGCCGCGCCGCAAAGCCGCGCACAGCACCGGCCATTGGAAGCACAGCGCCCTGCACAGCCTGGTGGCGTTCGACGCGCGCGGCGGCCTGCACCCCGCCTCCGGCGCGGAAGCTGCCCTGCCCGATTTGCAAGCCCGCCTGGAACGGCTGCGCCAGCGCCCAGCCTGGCTGCCCGGGCTGTTGGGGGCTGAGCCGCGCCGCCAACAGGCGGTGGGCCTCTGGCTGCAACGATTGCGCGCCGCCGCTCAAGACTTCACTCAGCGCCGCGCCGACCTCCAAGCCGCGGCCCGCCACAAGAGCGCGCGCCTCGCCGAACGCGTGACCGCCACCGCCGACCCGCTGCGCGCCGCGCTCCTCGCCGCCGCGCAGACCTTCGGCCCGCAGGCCAACGAGCGCCTCAGCGCCGCCCAGGGCGAACTGCTGGCCGTCACCGAGGCCCAGCCCACCGTGGCGGCGCGGCTCGACGCCGTGGAAGCCGAATTGGCCCAGTTGGCCGGTGCGCAGACGGCGCTCGAGGCCCGGCTGCAAACCGGCCGCGATGCCCTCGGCGAGGCGCGCCGCACGCGGCCCTTCCAAAACCTGCTGCGGCAGGTGGGCCGCCGCTCGGCCGACGACTGGCGCGCCGCCTACCAGACCGCGCTGGGCGGCCTGGACGAAGCGCTGAAGGAGTTGGAGACCGCCATGCTCCAGCTCGACCCGCTGGCCGCGCTCGGCGCCCTGCTGACCGACCTGAGCGCCGACATCGCCCGGCTGGAGCAGAATGCCGAGCAGGCGCGCCAATCCAACCACGGCGTCGAGCGCGACCTGGCCGTCGCCCGCGAGCGGCTGCAAGCCCAGGACGACCGCCGCCGGCAAGACCTGGATTGGTGGCACGGTCTCCTGGCCGCGCTCCCCGACCGCCTCCTCCCGCCCGCGCTGGCACAGGCCTCGCCCGACACGCCGGAGTACGTGCAGGCCCTGCTGGCCGCCGCCGCCGCTTGGGACAAAGAATTGGAGCAGGAGCGGGCCTACCTGGCGCGCGCCGAAAAGCTGGTCACCGATTGGGTCACGCGCCTGCGCGCCGCCAACGCGCAAGACGGCGACGACCTGCGCCAGATCTACATTGACAACGCCAACGTCATCGGCATCACCTGTGTGCAGGCGGGCGCCTATCAGTTCTCGCGCCACGGCGCAGCCAGTCGCAACTTCGACTGCGTGATCGTTGACGAAGTCAGCAAGGCCACGCCGCCCGAACTGCTCTTGCCCATGCTCAAGGGCGCGCGCGTGGTGCTGGTGGGCGACCACCAGCAGTTGCCCCCGATGATCGGCCCGGAGACCATCCGCGACCTGGCCGCCGATTTGCAGGTGCCCCAGGGCGAGTTGGAGCACCTCGAGCGCTCCCTGTTCAAGGAGTTGTTCGAGGCCGCGCCGCCCGCGCTGCGCGTCATGCTCACCGAACAATACCGCATGCACCCGCACATCATGCAGGCCATCAACCAGTTCTATGGCGGCCAACTCACCTGCGGCCTGCCCGACCCCGACCGCCTGCGCGCCCACGGCCTCAGCCTGCCATGGCTCAAGCCCGATCAGCATATTCTGTGGATCAACACGCCCAGCGAGGGCAATTTTGTTGAGCAGCGCGTCGGCACCACCTACCAGAACCCCGGCGAGCTAGACGCGATCTTGCGCCTGGTCAAGGAGCTAGACACCGCCTGGGCCCCGCGTGTTGCGGCGGGCGCTCCGCCCAAAGAAGTCGGCGTGATCACGTTCTACGCCGCGCAGGTGCGCGCGCTCAAGCAGCGGCTCATTGACCGCGCCGGGTCGTTCCCCCATTTGCGCCTGCGCGTGGGCACCGTGGACCGCTTCCAGGGCATGGAGCGCCCCATCATTATCGTGAGCCTGGTGCGCAACAACGCGGCCGGGCAGGTGGGCTTTGCCCGCAAGCCCGAGCGCGTCAACGTGGCCTTCTCGCGCGCGCAAGAGCTGTTGGTGATCGTCGGCTCACGCGAGCTGTTCACCGAGCGTGCCCAGGATGGCGCGGCCACCGCCATCTACGGGCGCGTGGCCGAAGTGGTGCAAGCGGCCGGCGGACTGCGCCGGACGGGCGATGTTCCCCACGCCAACCAACGTTGACGACCGGCTGACCGAAGCCGCCGCCGCCCTGGAAGCCGGCGACCTCGCGCAGCGCGTGCTGGCGGCGCGGGTCTACCGCCTACCCTATGCGCGCCTCAAGGCGCGCGTGGCCGTGCAGGCCCCGCGCCGCTTTAACATTCTGGAACAGTTCGTCCTGCGCGCCGCCGCCGAGCTGTCACCCGCCCCCACGCCCGCCGAGCTGGCCGGGCTGTTGGGGCTGGACGTGCTGTTCGTGGAGAGCGCCCTCCGGCAGCTCGAAGGCTTGCAGGCCGTCGCCCGGCGCGCCGGCGCCGCCGCGCCGGTGGCCCTCACCGCCCAGGGCCGGCAGTTCCTCGCCCAAGGGCAGGCGCTCCAGCCGCCCGAGCACCAGCCGCTCAGCTTTATCTACCGCGCCGGTTTGGAAGACTTGCGGCTGTGGCTCGCGCCCGCGCCCGCTGACGCCGACCTGCCCGTGCTGCCCGGCATCAGCGCCGAGGCGCGCGAGCACCTGGCGGCCCAGGCGCAGAGCGCCGTCAAGCTGCCGCGCGTCATCGCCGCGGCTGAGGCCGCCGGTCTGCGCCTGCACCTGCCCGCCGAGGGCCGCCTGCTGACGGCGGTAGATCAGGTGGCGCTCGACGACCTCAGTTTCGCCGCCGTGGGCGTCATCGTCGTCCAGGATGCCGCCAGTGGGCAGGTGCGCCTGCGCGCCTACGCCGTGGAAACACAAGCCGCCGACCCGGCCCTGCAAGCGCTGCTCGATAAGTGGCTGAAGGCCGGGCGCCTCAAGCTCGCCGACTTCCTGCCGCCCGCCCCAGAGCCGGACGAACCGCCGGCCGCGCCCGCCGTGAAGCCAATCGTAACCGCGCCTGCCCTCAAGCCAGTCTCCCCGCCGCCTGCTGCCACGGCCTCCGCCCCATCACCGGCCCCGCAAGCGCTGGCCCCCAAGCCGCCCGCCGCCGTCGCCACCTCGAAACCACCCGCCGCCGCGCCCGTTGCCCGGCCCGCCGCGAAACCAATCGCGCCGCCGGTTGTCACCAAACCGCCTGCGGCTACGTCGCCGTCTGCCGCTGCTGACGCTGATGATGCCGATGACGCTGGCGGCGACATGCCATTGGAGCCGTCCGCCATCCCGCCCGACGCGGGGCATGAATACGCCGAACGTTATCGCCAATACCTGAGCCTGCCCCCTGCCCAGCGCCCCGCCGTGCCAGACGTGGAGTTGCTCCGGGCCGGCGGCGCCGCGAGCCGCTCACGCCAACTGCTCACCGCCACCGCCCACACCGCGCTGCTGCTCATGCCGCGCCTCACGCCGCAGACCGCCGGCGACGCCCTCCGCACCGACCTGCAAACGCTGGCCGCCCACAGTGTGCAGACCGTCGTCGGCTGGGGCACCGCCGATGAGCGCGAAGACGAGCCGGCCGCGCCCACCCCCGGCGTCGTGGAGGCCCTCCAACGCCTGCTCACGCCCGACGGCCTGCCGGCCGCCGCCGTGTGGTGGGTGGGCAGCCTGTACGGGCAAGACGTGGTGCTCGACTACACGACGCTGGTGTCCAGCGTGCCCGGCGCGGCTGGCGAAGTCTCCACCTACGTGATCACCGCGCCGGATTTGGTGACGACCGCCCTTGAAGACCTGGAGCCGTCGTTTGCCCGCGCCGCGCGCATGGCCTGGCACGCCGCCGCCGGCGCGCCGCAGCAAGCGCGTGTGGCCCTCCAGCGTTGCGTGCTCACCTGGGTGGCCGTGCGCCGCCCGAGCGAGGCGCTCTCGCACGTGCTCAAGCTCGCGGCCCAGGCCGCCGAGGAAGAGCCAGAGGCCATGCTCGTCGCCTGGGAGGCCTTCACCGCCACGCTGCTGCCGCTCGCCCGCCGCGCCGCCCCACCGGCCGCACTCAAGGCGCTGGGGTTGGCCGATGCCCTGCGCCGCGCCGTCCCAGAGTTCCTCGACTGGTCCGACTCGCTCCTCGCGCCCGGCAGTTCGGGCATGCCGCCCTTCGTCAGCGCGCTCCACCCGCTCTTGGGGCAGGCCGCCCTCGACGACGCCGGGCTGCCCGCGCTGCTCAAGAGCCTGCTCGAGCGCTGGCAGGCCGCGCGCCCGCCCGGCTCAACCGCGCCCTTCGCCGAAGCCTTTTCCCTCCCCAAAGACCCCGACGCCGCCCGCGACCGCCTGGCTAAGAAGCGCCGCTACTAACGCCGCGCCGCCTGGCAAGGTAGGAGCGTAGCGTGCTACGCCCCGCACTCGCTACCAAAGAAGCAGCAGCATGCAATTCGGCAACCGCAGTAACGCCGCGCTGTCGGGCGCAGACATGGTACACTGACGCGCCGGTCGCGCGCGCGCCCTCCGAAAAGTCGCCGACGCTCGCCCCGTGGGAGCCGCCATGCGCCAAGTCCTCAGCGACGTTCAAGCCAAATTCCTGCGCGAAGAAAAAGAGGCCCTGGCCGAGATGCGCGTGGCGCTGGCCGGCCTCGACCTGCCCCGTGCCTCCCTCGACACCCTCCAGCAGGCCACCCTGCAACTCGACGAGCTGTTCCTCCTCGTCGTCGTGGGCGAGTTCAACGCCGGCAAGTCGGCGCTCATGAACGCCCTGCTGGGCGAAAAGGTGTTGGCCGAGGGCGTCACCCCCACCACCTCGCGCGTCACCCTCGTCAAGTGGGGCGTGGACGTGGCCGAGAGCGTGGTGGACGAGGGCTTCGCCGTCTTCACCCACCCGCTGCCGCTGCTGCGCGAGTTGAACATCGTGGACACCCCCGGCACCAACGCCGTCATCCGCCGGCACGAACGCCTCACCAACGAGTTCGTGCCGCGCAGCGACCTGGTGCTCTTCGCCACCTCTGCCGACCGGCCGCTCACCGAGAGCGAACGCCAGTTCCTCGAGCGTATTCGCGACTGGGGCAAGAAAGTCGTCCTCGTCCTCAACAAAGCCGATATTTTCGAGGACGCGGCCGCGCTGGAGCAGGTGCGCGGCTTCGTCCTGCGCCACGCCGCCGAGGTGCTCGGCTTCGAACCGGAGTTCTTCCCCGTCTCAGCTCGCCTCGCCCAGCGGGCCAGCCGCGCCGTAGACCCGGAAGAGGGCCTCCGGCTGCGCGCCGCCAGCCGCCTTGACGCCCTGGAGCAGTACATTCAGGCCACGCTCGACGACACCACGCGCCTGCGCCTCAAGCTCACCAACCCGCTCGGCGTGGCCGAGCACCTCATCCGCCAGGCCCAGACCGCCGCCCAAGAGCAAGACGACGCCCTGCGCGAAGACGGCGAGACCGTCACCGCGCTCGAAACCGTGCTGACTGCCTACGAGAAAGACCTGAACAGCGAGTTGGCCCCGCGCCTGGCCGAAGTGGAAAACATCCTGGTGCGCTTGCAGGAGCGCGGCCTCGATTTCTTTGACCGCACCATGCGCCTCCTCAACATCCCTACGCTCGCGCGCGGCGACAAGGTGCGCGCCGCCTTCGAGAAAGAAGTGCTCGCCGATGTGCCCCAGCAGATCGAGGCCAAGGTGCAGCGCCTGATTGACTGGCTGGTGCAGAAAGACCTGCACCAGTGGCAGCAGATCATGGCCTACCTCCAGCAGCGCCAGGCGCGCTACACCGAGCACCTCGTCGGCGCGGGCGCGGCCCCGCTCGATGCCCGCCGCCGCGAGCTGATTGACTCCGTGGGCCGCACGGCCCAGACCATCGTGGAAACCTACAACCGCGACGAAGAGGCCCGCGCCCTCGCCGCGGGCGTGGAGAGCGCCGTGGCCCAGGTCGCGCTCATGGAAGTCGGCGCCATCGGCCTGGGCGCGCTGGTGCTTACCGTGCTCACCTCCACCGCGCTCGATGTCACCGGCGTGCTGGCGGCGGGCGCGCTGGCCGTCCTGGGCTTCTTCGTCATCCCCTACAAACGCCGGCGCGCCAAAGACGAGTACCGCGAGAAGATCAGCGCCCTGCGCAACCGCCTGGTAACGGCGCTGACCACCCAGTTCAACGCCGAAGCCGAGAACGCCGTGGCGCGCATGCAGACCGGCGTGCGCCCCTACACGCGCTTCGTGCAGGCCGAGCGCAGCCGCGTAGACCAGACACTGACCCAACTGGGCGCCCTGCGCCAGAAGGTCAGTGGCCTGAAGGCGCGCGCGCAGAATCTGTAGGGCAGAGAAAAGAGAGAGAAAAAGGACGGTCAGACTCAGCGCATGGTCAGGAGCGCTGCGGGCAGCCCACCAGGGCAGAAACCTGCAATGACCTAACCCATCCGCTGGAAGTGTAGGGCCGCTCAATTGAGCGGCCGCCGCCGGCTATCAAATGAGTTTAGTTTCTGAGCAACCCCCCTCAGGCCGCCGGACATCTTTCATCCTGATCGGCGGTGACGCGCCGCGTCCCGGGTGGCCGTGCCATGGCATGTTTCTGGGCAAGCCCCTCTCGGCCGGCCGGCCCTCGCTGAAACCACGCCCTGCCTGCGAACTGGCGCTGCTGCGCCATTCTTGACAAAGACTGGAACTTTCGGCATCCTCTGCGCCATTGTGAAGCAGGCCGGGATGACGACGGACTATGACGTAATTGTGGTGGGCGGCGGGCCGGGCGGCGCGACCGCCGCCTACTTCCTGGCCCAGGCCGGGCGGCGCGTGCTGCTGCTGGAGAAGGCCACGCCGCCGCGCTACAAGGCCTGCGGCGGCGGGCTGTCCGCGCACTTCCTCGCGCGCGTCTTCCCCTTCGCCTTCGACGACGTCATCGAAACGCACATTGACTCGGTCGTGTGGGCCAGGGGCCGCCGGCAGGTGCGCGTGCCCATCGCGCCCTATGCGCTGCGCACCGTCATGCGCGCCGACTTCGACGCGCACCTGTTGGCCCACACCCGCGCCGCCGTGCGCACCGGCACAGCCGTGCGGCGCGTGGTGGAAAGCGGCTCGCACGTCACCGTGGAAACCGCCGCCGGCGAACGCCTGACCGCCGCCCACGTCATCGGCGCGGACGGCGCCGCCTCGCTCGTGGCGCGCGCGGTCGGGCTGCGGTGCGGCAAGGTCATGGCCGGCGCCCTGGAAGTCGAGATCCCGGCGGATAACGCAGCCCTCCAGTGCTTCGCGCACACGCTGCTGTTCGACTTCGGCGACGTGCGCCAGGGCTATGCCTGGGTCTTCCCCAAGGCGCGCGTACTGTCGGTGGGCATCATGGGCTTGCGGCCCCAGGCGGGCGAGCTGCAGGCCGGGCTGCGCCGCCTCGCCGCCGCCCACGACCTATCGCTCGACGGCGTGGAGGTGCACGGCCACCCCATTCCCCTCTACCTGCGCCGCGAGCCGCTGCAAACGCGCCGCGTGCTCCTCGTCGGCGACGCCGCCGGGCTGGCCGACCCGCTCTCCGGCGAAGGCATCCGCCTGGCGATCACCAGCGGCCAGTTGGCGGCCCAGGCGCTGCTGGCCGATCAGCCTGCCGCCTATTCTGGTGCGGTCTGGCGTCGCATTGGCTGGAGCCAGCGCCTCGCGGGCCTATACTGCTGGCTCTACCGCCTCGCGCCCAACGCGCTCTATACCCTCGGCGCCTGCAACCCGCGCCTCACACCCGCGCTGATGGACGTGATCGCGGGGCAGGGCGATTACGCCGGCGTGACCCTGACCGCTATTGCCACGCTGCCATTACACTTGGTTAACGAACTGCGCCGCCGGCTATCACCCGCCCGCGCCTAACGCATGAACCCGGACTCACTCGCTCTCGGCCGCAACGCGCTAGCCCAGGCTGATTGGCCCGCGGCCCAGGCGCACTTCGCTGCTGCGCTCGCCGCGGGCCACGCCACGCCCGAGGCCCACGACGGGCTGGGCCTCGCGCTGTGGTGGCTCAACGCCGTCAGCGCCGCCCACGAGCAGCGCACGCTGGCCTACCTGGGCTACAAGGCGGCGGGCGCGCTGCCCCGCGCGGCGCGGCTGGCGGCCTGGCTGGCCCGCGAGCAGGTCTTCCTGCGCGGCAACGCCAGCGCCATGCACGGCTGGTTCGCGCGCGCCGACCGGCTGCTGGCCGACGTGGGGCCGTGCGCCGAGCGCGGTTGGGTGGACCTCTACCGCGCCTCGATGACGGCCGACCCGCCCGCGCTGGAGCAGGCCGCGGAGGCCGCGCTGGCCGTGGCGCGCGCGTTTGGCGATGTAGACCTCGAAGCTTTTGCGCTGGCGAACGCCGGCATGGCCCGTGTCACCCTCGGCCAGGTGGCCGCCGGGCTGGCCGCCATAGACGAGGCCATGGCCGCCGCCACCGGCGGCGAGGTGCGCGACCTGTTCGTCGTCACCGAAATCTTTTGCTTCACGCTCTCGGCCTGCGAGCTGGCCGGCGACCTGGCGCGCACCGACCACTGGTGTCAGGCCGCGCTCCACTACGCCCAGCGCTACCACTCGCCCTTCCTCTCGGCCTACTGCCGCACCACCTACGGCGGGCTGCTGGCCGCCACCGGCCACTGGCGCGAGGCCGAAACCGCCCTGACCGAGGCCATCCGCGTGTTCGACGCGGGCCACCAGGCGCTGCGCGTGCACGCCGTGCTCAAGCTGGCCGACCTGCGCGTCAGCCAGGGCCGCCTGGAAGAGGCCGACGTGCTGCTGGCGGGCTACGCGGATCAGGGCGAGGCGCGCGCCCCGCTGGCCCGCCTGCACCTGGCGCGCGGCGAGCCGCAGTTGGCGCGCGCCCTGCTGGAGCAAGCCCTGAGCGCCGCCGCCGCGCCGACGCTGCACCGCGCTCCACTGCTGCGCCTGCTGGTCGAGGTGCGCCTGGCGCTCGACGACCTGGACGGCGCGCGCCGCGCCACCGCCGAGCTGGCCGAGCTGGCCCACTGGGCCAACAGCGACCTCTGGCTGGCCCAAACCGACCTGACGCACGGGCAGGTGCAGCGCTGGGCGGGCGACCCCGGCGCGGTGGACTCGTTCCGCAAGGCCCTCGACCGGCTGGCCGCCTACGAGCAATCGTTGCTGGCGGGCCGCGCCAAGCTGGAGTTGGCCCGCGCCCTGCAGCCCACCGACGCGGCCGGGGCGGCCATGTGGGCGCGGGCGGCGCTGGCCGCTTTTGATCGGCTGGGCGCGGCCCGCGAGTCCGACGAAGCCGCCCAGGTGCTGCGGGCGCTGGGCGTGGCCGTGCGGCGCGCCGGCCCGGCCCAGGCCGACCTGACCGCGCGCGAGGCCGAGGTGCTGCAACTGCTGGCGCGGGGCCTGTCCAACAAAGATATCGCCGAACGGCTGGTCATCAGCGCCAAGACGGTGGAGCACCATGTCAGCCAGGTGCTGGGCAAGTTGGGTCTGCGCAGCCGGGCCGAGGCCGCCGCTTATGTGGCCGCCAACCCCAATAGGGGGAGCGAATAGGGGGTCTCCCCGATGCCGGGTTAGGGTAGGGCGCTTATCATCTTGAGCATCTCAGCCGATTGTGACACCGAGTTTGCTCAGGAGACGCACATGGAAGCCACGCTCACCCCCATCCTCTTGGCCCCCCAGCAAGGCCGCGCCCTGTGGCATTTGGGCGCGCTCATGAACTTCAAGGCCGTCATGTCCGAAACAGGCGGGCAGGCCTGGGTGCTCGAAGGCCTGGCCGACAACAAGATGGGCGTGCCGCTGCACGTCCACAGCCAGGAAGACGAACTGTGGTATGTGCTCGAAGGCGAGATCGCCTTCACCCTCGACGGCGCGGTGCACCGCGGCGGCCCCGGCACCTTCGTCTACATCCCCAAGGGCGTTGCCCACACCTTCCAGGTCGTGTCGGATAAGGCGCGCTGGTTCGGCGTGGGCCTCGGCGGCCGGCTGGATCAGTGGTTCTTCGAGACCGGCGCTCCGGCGCAGTCCCTCACGCTGCCGCCCGCGCCCGCCGGCCCGCCCAGCGAGGCCGCCGTTCAG
This sequence comes from Anaerolineales bacterium, assembly GCA_020850595.1. GTDB lineage: Bacteria > Chloroflexota > Anaerolineae > Anaerolineales > UBA6663 > JADZEK01. Next base: position 6,161 of record JADZEK010000156.1, on the reverse strand, counting down.
GCCATCGTCACCAGCCTGCAAGCCTACGGCACCGACACGCTCGGCCCGCCGCCCGCGCCCATCGCCGCCTGAGTTTTCGGTCTGTGGAGTTCCGTTTGCCGCGGCGCTGTCTCGGGTAGGGCGGAGCGTGCTCCGCCCTGGGCCGGCTATCAAAATTGGTTTGGTTTCTGAGCAACCCGCCTCAGGTCGGTGGCCGTCACCTTACCTTGTGGCCGGTGATGCGCAGCGCCTCGGGTAATGCTAGCCGGCGGCCATTTCCGAGCCAAGCTCGGCGCTCTCACAGCCAACGGAAGTAAGCTGCCATTGCCCCGCGCTGCTCCCCCGCCGCCCGGCCATGCCCCTGTGGTACACTCCCCTTCCCAGCCGGCGCTGCCAGCGCGCGCCGCGCCGGTCGAAGCCCCCCATGTCTGACCCCGCCGCCGAACCACCCTTCCCCGGCCCCACCACCGCCGAAAAAATCCGCTTGCTGCCCTGGGCGCTGTTCGCCACCGCCACCAACACCGTGTTCGGGCAATTCACCGTCTTCGGGTCTGTCTTCGTCCTCTATCTCAGCCAACTCGGCCTCAGCAACACCTTCATCGGCTTCCTGCTGTCGCTGTTCCCGTTCTTTGGGCTGACGGCCCTCTTCACCTCAGCCTGGGTGGCGCGCTTCGGCTACAAACGCACCTACCTCACCTTTTGGAGCCTGCGCAAATTCATCACCGCTGGGCTGCTGCTCACCCCGCTGGTGCTGGCGCGGTTAGGCGGCGGCGCGGCCTCGGCCTGGGTGGCGCTCTGCGTGGGCGGCTTCGCCATCTGCCGCGCCATCGGCGAGACCGGCAGCTACCCCTGGTCGCAGGAGTACATCCCCGCCGGCGTGCGCGGCAAGTTCGCCGCCTCCGATAACACCATCGGCACCCTCGCCAGCCTCGTCTCGGTCGCGCTGGCCGGTTTTGTGCTCGACCGCACCCCCGGCCAGACGGGCTTCATGGCCCTCATCGCCGTCGGCGTGGTTTTCGGGCTGCTCTCAGTCTGGGGCACGGGTCACTTGCCGGGCGGCGCGCGCCTGGCCGCGGCCGAGGCCAAACAGCAGGCCAGCCTGGGCAAGCTGGGCGAAGCCCTGCGCGACCGCGACTTCGTGCTCTACCTCATTGCCGCCAGCCTGGTCACCATCGCCTGGGGGCCGCTCGGCTCGTTTCTGCCGCTGTTCATGGAACAACAGGCCGGCCTGACCACCAGCCAGGCCGTGTGGCTCCAAACCGGCGGCCTGCTCGGCGGGCTGGCAGCGGGCTACGTCTGGGGGTGGGCCGCCGACCGCTACGGCGGTAAGCCCGTCATCCTCTCCGGCCTGCTGCTCATCGCGCTCACCCCGCTGGCCTGGATGCTGATGCCGCGCTTCTCGCCCTGGAGTCCCTACGCCGCGCTGGCCATCTCGCTCGTGCGCGGCGCGCTCGGTCTGGGCTGGGGCATCGGCTCCACGCGGCTGCTCTTCGTCAACCTCGTGCCGCCCGAAAAGAAGACCAGCTACATGGCCGTCAACTACGCCTGGATGGGCGCGGTGGGCGGCCTGAGCACGCTGCTCGGCGGTCGCCTGCTCGACCTGACCGCCGGGGTGCACGGGCAGTTCTGGATCTTCACCATTGACCCGTATACCTTGCTGTTCGTCATCGGCCTCCTGCTGCCCGCCATCGCCGTCGTCCTGATCCAGGCCATCCGCACCGACAGCCGCTTCGGCGTCAGCGAGTTCGCCGGCATGTTTTTCCACGGCAACCCGCTCATGGCCGCCGAGTCGCTCATCCGCTACGGCCGCGCCCGCGACGAGCGCGCCGTGGTCAGCGTCACCGAGCGCCTGGGGCAGGCCAAGAGCCGCCTGATTGTGGAAGAGCTTTTGGAGGCGCTGGCCGATCCGCGCTTCAACGTGCGCTTTGAGGCCGTGCTGGCTCTGGCGCGCATGCCCGCCGATGCGCGCGTCCTCGCCGCCCTGACCGAAATCCTCGCGGGCGAAGAGCCGGCCATGAGCGTCATCGCGGCCTGGGCGCTCGGCCGCGTGGGCGACCCGCGCGCCCTGCCGGCCCTGCAAGCCGCCCTCGATGCGCCCTATCGCTCGGTGCAAGCGCACAGCGCGCGCGCCCTGGGCACGCTCGAAGATACGGCCTCGGCCGCGCACCTGCTGGAACGCTTCCAAACGCAAACCGATCATGGCCTGCGCATGGCCTACGCCTCGGCCCTGGGCAAGCTGCGCGTCACCGCGGCCGTCGGCCCGCTGCTCGACTTCTTGCGCACGCGGCATGATCCCAGCGCGCGGCGAGAACTGGCCCTCGGGCTGGCGCGCCTGCTGGGCGACGAGCAATACTTCATCGCCCTCTGGCGCGCCACGCACGGCGAGACCGGCACCGGCCTGGCGCAGGCCGTCAGCGCTTTGCTCCGCCCGCTGCAGCGCGCCCACGTGCTGCCGGCCGCCGAGAACGATTGGCGGCCCCAATGGACGGCCTGCGCCGATGCCTTCGCGCGCGGCCAACTCGACGAAGGCGCGGCCCAACTGCGCGCCTTGCTGGAGCAGATGCCGCTCGACGCCTTCACCCTGGCGGGCCAGGCCGTGCTGCGCGAGGTGGCCGCCCGCCTGGCCGAGTGCGGGGCCGTGCGCCTGGAATATCTGCTGCTGGCGCTGCACGCCCTCCACGAAGCCCGCCAGCCGCCGGGCCTGCCGGTCAGCGCCCCGCCCACCATCGGCGCGTAGCCTGGACGCTCCGCCCTCTGTTCCGGGTCCCTCAACTGACCAAACTTGCGTGTCTTGGCCGCCGAACCGCCCGCATCCGCGCCCGCCGCCCTAGCGCTCGCCGAGGGGCAGCAGAATCCGCCAGCCGAGGCCCAGGTCGGTCAGTGTGAAAGTGTAGCCTGCCGAGCAGCCGCCGGTGCCGGGGTTCCAATCGGTCACCTGGAAGTAGTAGGTGCCGCTGTGCGGGGGCACGAAGCGCAGCGCGGAGGCCAGGTTAGTGCTGCTCACATCGTCGTGGCTGAGGACCAGGCTCGCCGCGTCGTTGGCGTAGACGCGCAAGCGGGTATCGAGGCCGGCGGCCAACCCAGAAGTCTCGGCGCTGTAGAGGTGGTCACCCTGGAGGCCCACAAACCCCCAGTCCTCGTCGCCCGGCCCGCCGATGGTGCGCGCCTGGCTGCCAAACGGCAGGAAGCGCGCCGCCGCGGCGATGTTGTCGTCCTCGTAGCCGTCTTCCGGGGCCAGGCAGCCGCTCACGCCGCCGTTCCAGATGTTGTCGCCCTCGTCGCTTTCGGCGATAGCGCCGGTGGAGTCAACCTGGGCAAACAGCATCACCGTGCCCTGCGCGCCGCTGGTCGTCACCGGCGCTTCGAGCGTGCGCGTGGCCCCGGCCGCCAGCGGCTCGTTGACCCACATATACACGCTGTTGGTGAAGTCGAACGGCCCGGTCGGCGCCGTCCCGAGGTACAGGTCGGCATAGAAGCCGCGCTGCGTGCTCGCGCTGCCCTCATTCTGGATGGTAGCGCGCGCCCATAGGCCGCCCGCCGCGTTAGGCGCAACCGTGAGGTCCACGATGCGCAGGTCGGGCTGGCCGCTCTGGTCGCCAAGGGTGGTGAACGTGTCACCGTTTGTTGGGTAGCTGCCCGTCAGGCTCGCCGCGTCCGTGGCGCGGCAGCGGAAGGCGTAGGTGTGGCCGGTCTGCCCCGCGAAGCCGCCGGAGGTGGCCGCCGTCGCGCCGAACCACAAATACCACGCCCCGCGGCCCGAGTCGCGGTATTGCACCTCGTACTTCAGTGCCCCGTTCCCGCCGCTGCCCGCCCAACTCACCGTGACCGCCGCGCCGGGCGACACCGCCGGCAGCGCCTGCACTGCGCACGTCGGTGCGCCGGCGGCAGTGAGCGGGCGCCGGCTCGCGCTCGCGGCGGGCGCGGTGTTCAGTTCCACCCAGATCAGCGGGCCGAAGAACACGCCCTCGTCGTTGCGCAGCCGCCAATAGCCGCGGCGGCGGCCCTGGTCGCCGGGCGTGGTCAGCGTCGTGCTCAGGTCGGCCTGAAACCCAGGGCCGGTCGTGGGCACGCCAATCGCTGGCGGGTTGCCGCGCTGGTCGCCGGCCACGAACACCAACTCGTACCCCGCCCCCCACACGCTGGTGCCCGTGTTTTGCAGCCGCCAGGTCTTGGTCAGGGGTTGGTTGAACCCCCACACCGAGTCGTCGGGCACGGTCACGTCGGCGCTGAAGGCGGCCGCGTCGTAGGTGCGCGCCGGGCAGCCCTCCCCGCCGCCCGCGCCGCCGCACTGGTCCAGCACCAGGTCCGGCGCGGCCAGCGTCTGCCCACCGACCACGTTGGCAATGACCCGGCCCCAGCGCAGGCCCTGCGCGCCCGTCAGCGTCACCGCGCCCAGCGGCACATCGCTGAACGTGTAGCGCCCCTCACCGTCGCTCACCGTGGTGCGGTAGATGTTGTTGCTCAGCAGCTTCAGCGGCACACCCGGGGCCGGTTGGCCGCCCGCCGTGCGCACCAACCCTTGCAGTCCGCCCACCGAGCTTTCCGGCGGTGTGTCGCTGATGATGTGCCGGCTATACGGGTCAATCGTCGTACCGTTGCGGTACACCTGCAAGTGCGTGTGGTCGCCGGTGCTGTAGCCGGTGTTGCCCATCTGCCCCACCTGCGTGGGCAGCCGGTTTATGTCGGCCCCCTCGCCGATAAAGTAGCCGGTGCATTTCAGGTGGCCCACCAGCGTGCGATAGCTCGCGCCGTCGCTCTGCGCGCCGTGCTCGATGAGCACATAGCTGCCGAACGAGCCAGGACCGTTCGGGTAAGTGTTCGCGCAATCCACATACACCGCGTAGACGTGGCCGGGGGCGGGGGCGTACACCGGGTCATTCGTCACGCCGTCGTAGTCGGTGCCGCTGTGCTGGTCGTAGGCGCGGCCATAAATCCACTGCGTTCCCACATACCCCAGCCAGTCGCTGATCGTGCCAAGGTTGCGGTCAAGGTCGTAGTAGGCCGACACACGCGTGCTGGCGCGCACCGGCCGGTAGACGTAGATGGCCTCTGTGGCGGCCGGCCCGGCGAAGGCGGCGCCGGTCTCTAGCGTCGTGTTGGGCAGCGCGGCCGGGCCGCTCAGCGCGGGCGCGGCTTGCAGGTCGGCCGCTGCCCAGGCCAGCGGCGCGCGGGCGTCGGCCCCCACCGCGCTCAGGCCGGTCTCGGTCCACAGCGGATCGGCCTGCCCGGCATACACCGCAAAGCGCGCCGCGGCCAGGTCCACCACCACCACGCCCGCGGCGCTGGTATAGGCCAGGATGCGCTGGTCGAACGAGGTCTGCGGGTAGCGGCTGCCAGGGGCCAGGGCGGGCAGGGCGGCCAGCGCCTGCGGGGCGTTCGGCGCCTCCGTCGTCAGCGTGGCGAGTACCAGCTCGCCGGCCGGTTGGCCCGGGCCGCCGTCCTTCATTGGCGTCCAGGTCGGCACTTCCAGCAGTAGGTGGTCGCCCAACCAGCCATACAGGTTTGTCGTCACCCCCTCCACCCGGAACAGCTCGGTCACGGCGTTGGTCTTCAGGTCGAGCACCGCCACGGCGTTGGTCCGGGCCAGGTCGTCGCCGGGGGTCAGGTCGTGCGGCTGGAGGAACGCCAGCCTTGCGCCGTCGGGGCTGACGAACAGGGGCGCGTTAGCGCTGCCCGCTGGCAGCCAGGCGTGCGTGCCGTCGGCGCCAATCCGCCACAAGGCCAAGTCATCGCTCACCGCGGCATAACTGCCATCGGGCAAGAAGCGCGCCGCGCGGGCCGTCAGCCCCAGCGGCGTCAGGCCGGCGGGCGTGCGCAGCGCCAGGGCGCGCTCGGGCAGCAGCAGCACCAGGGCCGCCTCGCCGCGCACATCCAGCACGAACACCTCGCCCGCCGCCCGCGCGGGCGTGGCCGCCAGGCGCAGCGCCAGGCCCACGACCGCCAGGCAAACCCCAAAACACCGCCGAAAATGCCGCATAAGCCGGAAGTATCCCAGAATCGTGCCAACCCGCAAGGCAAATCGTCCGGGGTTCGGCCGGGGCGTTTGTCCCGATCAGGGTGTGCACGCAAAGGTTGTCAGGGAAGTTGAGCCTCCGGTAGGATAGAGATCGGTCAAATCCGACCCTACGGGAGGCTCACAATGGACTATAACACCGAAAGTGTTGCCGCGATTGCCCAGCAAG
>JADZEK010000155.1 GCA_020850595.1 Anaerolineales bacterium | reverse complement strand
GGCACGACTGCGTCCCGAGTTTGCCCACGAGTGATCCGCTCGCAACTGTTCACGATGTCTTGGACCTTTTCCGACTTACCGCGCCAGCTCAAAAGTGTTCACGATGTCTTGGACCCTGACAGGTAGGGATGAGGAGGAAGAGAAATTGGGGGAGAGGCGGACCTGATCCCCGGCCCCCCGACAAGAGCATTCGGGACCTTGTCCCCGGCGCGGGGAGGGGTGCCTGTGAGACGAGGTGATGGCGTAGGGCGGGCAGGAGGGCGGTAGAATGGACGGTATGAACACTCAACGCTGGGTCACGCAACTGCTGAGCATCGGGCTGGCGCTGGGGCTGGCGGGGTGCGGGGCGGCGCCGACGACGACGCCGACGGCGGCGCCGTTGCTGACCCCAACCGAACTGGGGCAGGCGAGCACACCCGGCGCGGCGGCGACGGCGACATACACGGCCGCGCCGACGGCCACGACCGCGCCAACCCACACCGTCGTGCCCCCCACCCCAACGCCGATCGGGCTGCTAACGCTGACGGAGGCCGGGCGGCTGGGGCGCGGGCAGGCGTTCCAGATGGCCTGGTCGCCGGACGCGACGCGGCTGGCAATTGGCAGCAGCGTGGGGGCGTACGTGCTCGACGCGACCTCGCTGGACGTGCTGGCGTTCCTGCCCACCGACGGCCCGGTGTATCTCGTGCGCTACAGCGCCGACGGCCAATGGCTGGCAGGCGGCGGGGTGCGCGCGGCCCCCGGCGGCGACCTGGGCGTGGCCTGGGTGTGGAGCACGAGCGACGGCGCGCTGCGCCACACGCTGCCGATTGACTACTGGCTGAACGACCTGGCGGTGGATAAGACCGGCGCGCTGCTGGCGGTGGGCGGGCTGTTCCCGACGACGCAGGCGCAGGTGTGGGACCTGAACAGCGAGGCCCCACTGTACACGGCGACGCTCGAGCGCGGCGGTGCGGCGGTGGGAGCCAACCAAAGTGCGGTTGGCGTTAGCGTGGCCTTCAGCCCGGACGGCGGCACGCTGGCGCTGGCGGGCGGCGCGGCGGGCGTGACGCTCTACCAGGCGCGCACGGGCGAACTGCAAGGGGCGCTGCCGGGGCCGGCGGGGCCGAGCTACGACCTGGCCTACAGCGCGAACGGCAAGCGGCTGGCAGTGGGCAGCACGCAGCAGGCGGTGGTCTGGGACGTGCCGGGCCGCACGCTGGCGCTGACGGTGACGGCCGAGAGCGAGGTGTGGCACGTGGCCTTCAGCGCCAACGGCCGCCGCCTGGCGCTGACGAGCGGCAGCGCGGTGCAGGTGGTGGACGCGGCCAGCGGCGCGCTGGTGCGCAGCCTGCCGACCGAGGGGCCGGTGTTGAGCGTGGCGTTCGGCACGGGCGGCGCCGGGGCCGAGCTGGTGCGCGCGGTGGATGTGGGCCAAACCTACGCCTGGGAGGCGGGCAGCGGCGCGGCGGTGAGCGCGGCGGGCGGGCCGCTGAGCGGCTTCACCGGACCGGTGCAGGGGATGGCGTTCTTGCCGAACGGTGCGCTGCTGAGCAGCGAGCTAGACACGCTGCGGGTATGGGACGTGGCCCGGCAGACGAGCGACCGCGCCTGGGACGTGGCGGCCGAGGGGCAGCCCGCCGCCGGCCCGGATGGGAAAGAAGTCGCCAGCGGGTATTGCGAGATCAAGGATAACTTCTCGGGGGCATGCGCGTTGCATTTGGTGGGGGTGTGGGACGCGGCCTCGGGGGAGCAAATCCGCAGTCTGCAAGCGCACACGCAGACGGTGAACGCGGTGGCCTACAGCCCCGACGGGCGCTGGCTGGCCTCGGCGGCGGACGACGGCGCGGCGCTGTGGAACGCGCTGGACGGCGCGCTGGTCTACACGCTGACGGCGCACACCGCGCCGGTGGCGGCGCTGGCTTTCGCGCCCGATTCGCGGACGCTGGCGACGGCGGGCTACGACGGGCAGGTGATCGTGTGGGACGTGGCGGCCGGGACGCCGCGCACGACGCTGACGCTGGGCGCGCCGGTGTACGCGCTGGCCTTCAGCCCGGACGGCACGCTGCTAGCAACGGGCAGCGCCGCGCCCGACAGCCAGGTGCGCTTATGGCGCGTGGCCGACGGCGCGGTGGACCCGAACCCGCTGGCGGAGCTGGCGGGCCACACCGGCGATGTGCGGGCGCTGGCCTTCGCGCCCAGCGGGGCGTGGCTGGTGAGCGGCGGCGCGCCGGCCCCCACCGGGCCGGACGACGAGACGGTGCGCGTCTGGACGCTGGCGGCAACCGGGGCCGAGGAGGCGCAGGTGCTGCGGCCCGACCTGGGCGCGGTGTTTGGGCTGGCGTGGTCGCCGGATGGCAAGACGCTGGCGGCGGGCGGCTCTGACGGAGTCGTGACGGTATGGAATGCGGAGGCTGCGCCGTGAAGGGCGGGCTGGGGGATGCTTCGCTAGGGACTCGGGGGAAGAGCACTTACGTCGTGGGGCCGGTGGCGAGCTGCCGCTGGACGGCGGTGACGTAGGCGAGCATTTCGGCGGCGGGGGCGCGGGCGGCCTGGAGGGAGACGAGGACATGGTCGGCGTGGAGGCGTTCGCCGAGGGCCGCGCCGGCGGGCACGGCCTGCCGCCAGAGGTCGAGCAAATCGTCCTTCCGGCCGGCTCGATTGGTCCGCAGCAACTGCTCGACGCACACGGCGGTGCACAGCGGCTCTAGGTCTGGGTGCGGGCCGGCGGCGCGGATGGGCTTAACCCGCAAGTAGGGCGTGGCGCCCAGAAGGTTGACGCTCCCGGCGTATGGGTCGCGAGCGGCGTAGTGCAACTGCCGCAGGCCGGACATGTAGAAGGCGCCCAGGCAGAGCGGGCATGGCTCGATGGTGGTATAGAGCGCCCACTGGCGCGGGCTGTTGGGCAGCGATTTGTCCCAACCGGAGAGCGGCAGGGCGAGCAGGGCGTTGAGCTCGGCGTGGGCCAGGTCGTGCTGGGCCACGGGACGCCGCGGACCAGGGTCGGCCGAGGGCAGCGGGTCGGCGATGCGATTGCGGCCGCGCGCGACGATGAGACCATCGGCGTCGCACACGACCGCGCCAATGGGGACGGAGCCGGCGACGTAGGCGGCCCAGGCCTCTTCGAGGCAGGCTTGCCAGGCGGGGGCCAGGTCAGTCCACATGGTCAATCATGCCTTCACGCAACGCGAGCCATGAGATTACGGGGTATTGGTGTTTATGGGCGGGAGGTACACGCCTGCTCGTATAACATCACCAGCCCTTTTAAGCCTGTCGGTTTCAGATCTCAATTGGTCGGCAGGACCGTGATCACGCACTAAGTCAGCGTGATTCTCAGCCGCCTGCCACGCATCACGAAAAGCAAGCTGGGCTTCCTGTGACAAATACAGGCAATTCTCATCGAACCAAGTTTGGCATTTGATCACCACTCTCAGGGTTGCATCATATTTAGTCTCGTTTTCAACCTCCTTCGGAAAAAGCATCTCTCGCCAAAGCGAATATGCCTTTTGATGAGTTTCAAGGCGTCGCTCAAGCGCGGCTAGACGCAATTGCTGTTTGCTGTCTGACTCTGACTTGTAAATTTGCGTGAGCACGGAAACGGTAGAGCCCAGCAGTACACCAAAGAAGGCTATTCCTGTATCGGCAACACCCATCGCTATCGCAGCCCACAAGATGAAACCTCCAGCGATTGACACGCCAACCACGAATGCGAATAAGCCGAACATGGGATGCTGCATAAGTTTCTTCATTCTTCCTTTACAATAGCCCACTCCTTGAAGACGATAGGCCGCTGCCAGTCTGCGAACGGCCCGTTTCAATTAATTCCCTGGTGTCCCTAGCGAAGCATCCCCTAAGTCCCCAGCCCTATTACGCCTGGCGCAGCGCGAGGGCGATCTGCTTAAGGCTGGGGCGCTTGCCGTAGAGCAGCAGGCCCATGCGGAAGACCTTGCCCCCGGCCCACAACGCGAGCGGGATGGTAACGAGCAGGCCGCCCAGGCTGAGGGCCAGGTCGAGCGCCCCGACGGTGGTGATGGGCAGGCGCAGCATCATGGCCGTGGGCGCGGTGAGCGGGAAGATGCTCAGGAAGCGCGCCACGGCCCCGTTGGGGTTGGCGAAGATCAGGCTGTTGAACATGAAAGGCACGGCCGCGCCGAAGCTGAAGATGCCGGCCATTTGCTGGCTCTCGCGCTGGCTGGTGCCGAGCGCGCCGGCCGAGGCCATGAGCGTGCCGTAGAGCAGGTAGCCCAGCAGGAAGTACGCGCCGGAGAGGATGAGGATCAGGGGGTTGAGGCTGACGACCAGCCCGGCCACCACCGCCCCCAGCCCGCCGGAGAAGGCTACGGTGGAGGCCAGCCAGACGAGCACCTGGGTGAGGCCCAGCGCGCCCAGCCCGAGCACCTTGCCGGTGAGCAGTTGCGCGGCGGTGACGGAGGAGAGCACCACCTCGATCACACGCGTCTCCTTTTCCTCGCTGACACTGCGCAGGAGGTAGGACGAGGCGGTGAAGATCGAGATGATCAGGAAGATCGAGAGGACGTAGGGGATCAGGAAGCCCGCCAGGACCGAGCCAAAATCGCCGCCGTTGGTGGGCGCGCCCTCACCGTTGAGGGTGATGGGCTGGACGTCGGCCGGGTTGGTCACGCGCGTCAGCACGGCGTCGTCCACCCGCCCGGCCAGCAGGCCGGTGACGAGTAGGGCGCGCAGGGCGTCGTCGTCCAGGCCCACGCTGTCGAAGAAGCCGCCGACGGCGTAGGCGGTGACGTCGCCGCTGGCCAGGTAGTCGGCCGGGATGACGACCAGGCCGTTCAGCTCGCCCGCCAGCAGGGCGGCGCGGCCGGCGGCCTCATCGCCGAAGACGCGGTAGTCGTCGGCGAAGCCGGCTGGGAGCGGCGTGAACAGGCCGGACTCATCCACCAGGCCGGTGGGCGCGTTAGCGGTGCTGGGCGTGAAGGTCGTCTCGAAGAAGCGCGCGGCCTGGCCGGAGAAGAACCCGGCCACCAGCAGGCCGATCAGGCCCAGGGCCGGGATGAGCAGCGTGAAGAAGATGAAGCCCGGCCGCCGCACGTTCACGATGTATTCGTGGCGGGCGATGGTCAAGATCAGGCTACTGTTCGACATGGTTGCCATCTCCCTTCACGACGGTGACGAAAATTTCATCCAGCGTGGCGGTGGCGCGCTCGAAGCGGTCCACCGGCAGGCCGCGCTCGATGAGCCGGCGCAATAAGTCGCGCGGGGCGACGCCGGGGTCGAGCGTCACCCGCTGGCGGTCGCCGGCCACGCTCACCTGCCGCACCCCCGGCCAGCCCTCGAGCGGCGCGGGCGGGCTGATCTCCAGCGCGTTGGGGGCGAACTGCTGCTTGATCTCGCTCAAGCGCCCGTAGAGCACCACGCGGCCGTGGTTGATGAGGGCGATGCGCTCGCACAGCATCTCGACCAGGCTCATCTCATGCGCCGAGAGCACAATGGTCTTGCCCTGGTCGCGCAATTCGCGGATCAGGCCGCGCACCATCTCCACGTTCACCGGGTCGAGGCCCTGGAATGGCTCGTCGAGAATGACGAGGGCCGGGTCGTGGATGAGGCTGGCGACGAGTTGCACCTTCTGCTGCATGCCGCGCGAAAGCTCCTCGACCTTGTGCTTGGCCCAGCCGCCCAGTTCCACGCGCTCCAATAACTGCGCGGCGCGGCGCTGGGCGGCGGCCTGGCTCATGCCCTTCAGCCGGCCCAGGTAGACCAGGCACTCGGTCAGGCGCAGGCTCTTGTACAGGCCGCGCTCCTCGGGCAGGTAGCCCACGCGGGCGCGGACCGCGCCGGGCGGCGCGCCCAGCACGCGCACTGTGCCGCTGTCGGGCTTGAGGATGTCCATGAGCATACGGATGGTGGTGGTCTTGCCCGCGCCGTTGGGGCCGAGCAGGCCGAAAATCTGGCCCGCGTCCACGCGGAGGCTCAGGTTATCCACCGCCACTACGCTGGCGTAGGCCTTGCGCAGGTTTTCAACTGCAATGACGGGTTGTTCCATCAGCACGACCTTTGTTCACTGTGCAGGGCGGAGAGACGGGAAATCCCCCTGCTTCGCCGATTCTACCTAGAAGCCTATCACAAGTCGCGGCGCGGGGCGCGGACGGCCAGCCGCTATAATCCTGACATGGCGTTCCACAGGTGGCGTTGGCTTGTCGTTCTGGCGCTGGCGGCGGCGGGCTGCGGGCGCGCGACGCCGGCCGGAGGGCCGAGCCTGACGCCGACCCCAAGCGCGCTGTCAGCTTCGGCGACGGCGGCGGTTACGCCGGGCGACACGCCGACGGTGCCCACGGAAAGCGCACCCACCGGCGCCGCCGCGCCGACGAACACCGGCACTCCCACGCCGAGCGTCGCCGTCAACTCCTTCCTCCCCACGGCCAGCGCGCCGCCGCCGACCGCCGCGCCGCCTCAAAGCCTGACCGCCGCCAATGCCGTGAGCGTGACGCTGCTGGCCGCGTTTGGGCCGGGGCTGAGCGTGACGGGCACGGCGGCGTTGACGGCCACGCCCGCGATCAGCCTGGGCGCGAGTGCGCGGCTAGAGCAAGTGGTTTGGGGGCCGGGCGCGGGCCAGGTGGCCGTGGCGGGCGCGCCAGGGGTGCTGGTGTATGACCGCGCCACGGGCGCGCTGGCGCAGCGCATGGTGACCTCGGCCTGGGCCACCAGCCTGGCGCTGTGGCCGGAGGGGCACGCGCTGGCGGCGGGCACGCTGAACGCCACGGTGGAGGTCTACGACGCGCGCGACGGCGAACTGCGGGTGGTGCTGACCGGGCCGGGGGTGCAGGTGGCGCTTGTGCGCTATGCGCCGGTGCCGGGCAGCGTGCTGCCGGGCGGATACGCCGTGGCCTCGCTGGGCGTGAACAACACCCTGCACTGGTGGGACGTGGCGCTGCAAACCTACCTGGGGGCGCTGACGCTCGGCCCCAGCCCGGCGCAGCAGTTTGACCTTAGCCCGCGCGCACCGGCCAGGCGGCAGTGGCTGGCCGCGGCGGCGGGGAGCACAGTGCGCATTTGGGCGCTGCCGGGGCTGCTGCAAGCGGCGCCCGCCTTCGACGCCGTGCCGCCCGCGCTAGAGCTAACCCAGCCCGCGCCGCTGACGACCCTGGCGCTGAGCGCCGACGGCCGGTGGCTGGCGGCGGCTAGCACCAGCGGGACGATCTTGATTTGGGACCTGGCCGACCCGAGCGCCCCGCCCCAGGCGCTGGCGCGGCAGGCTTACCCGGCGGAGGCGCTGGCCTTCAGCCCCAGCAGCGACCTGCTGGCCTCGGCGCACGGCGACCAGCTGATCCGGCTGTGGGCGGTGGGCGCGACCGGACTGCCTAGCGGGGCGCCGGTCGGGGGCGCGGAGCCGCTGGCGACGCTGGCGGGGCACAGCGACCGGATTACGAGCCTGGCGTTTAGCCCGGATGGGCGCGAGTTGGCCTCGACCGGCTGGGAGGGCGTGGTACGGGTGTGGGGGATTACGGATTTTTGATTGTTGATTGCTGATTGGTGATGGGGAGGCTGCGCCTGGCCGTCCCAATCTACAATCAGAAATCCACAATCAGCAATGCCGTTAGGGCCGCTCCACCGGTCCGCCGTCGAAGACCCACCGGTTGAAAAGGCCGCTCAGGTCGCAGGCACAGGTTTCCTCGGCCACTTCTTGAAAGCCCGCGCTAGTGGCAAAGCCGTATACGTAGCGGTCGTAATAGGCGCGCAGGAAGGCGAAGAAGGTGTCATCGCCCAACTCGCGGCGCAAAGCGTCGAAGAACAGCGCGCCCTTGCCGTAGACAATGGCGCCATAGTCGTCGCCGTAGCTCGCCACCGGGCCGCCGATGGGCAGGCTGGGGTCGTCGGCGTAGCCGAGCCAGCGCCACGATTCGTCCAGCACGTCGGGCACGATCTGCGGGCCGAGGGCGCGCTCGTAGTAGAGCAGCTCGGTGTAGGAGGCGGCGGCTTCGTCGAGCCACGGCTGCAGCAGTTGGTCGTCGCCGATGAGGCTGTAGAACCACTGGTGGCCGACCTCGTGCACCACGGCTTCTTCGTAGAAGCTGCTGGAATCAATGACGCCGATGAGGACCAGGCCGGGGTACTCAATGCCGCCGAACGCGCCGGGCGCGTCCACGATGTCTAACTCCACAAACCGATAGGGGCCGACCTCATCTTGCAGGGTCTCGACCTGCAAGGCGGCCTGGGCCAGCACGGCGGCGGTCTCGCTGGCGTGGCCGGGCAGCAGATAGGCGTTGAGGCGCACGCCGCCCGCGGTGCGGCTCTCCACGGCCAGGTCGCCGACGATGAGGGCCAGGTCGCGCATGGGGCCGGTGAGCAGCGTCTGCGATTGGAGGCCGCCGGCTTCGGTCTGGTCCACGACCACGCCGGAGGCGGCGATTTGCAGCCCGGCCGGGGCGGTGATGCGCCAGGCGTAGAAGGCGCTGTCGCTGTTGGTGGTGTCGCCGCCGGTGGGAGGCGGCTCGATCTGCCACTCGCCCTGGACGAGGCGCGGGATGAGGGGATAGAAGGTGGGGGCGATGAGGACGCCGTTGGTCAGGCCATAGCGCGCGCCGTCTTCCAGGCCGGGGTCGACCTGGGCGGTGAAGGCGGCCTCCAGGTCAACGCTCGCGCCGGGGGCGAGCGGCGCGGCCAGCGGCAGGCGCGCGGCCAGACCGTTGAACTTCAGCTCCGGCTCGACGGGCTGCCCGCCGACGATGACGGGGCCGACAAGCTGTGCGCCGCCGAGGTACTGGCCGCGCTCGTTGGGCCAGAGCATCAGGTACAGGTCGGTCAACTCGAAATCTTCGGGGTTGGTGTAGCGGATAAGCTCGCGGCCGGTGAGCGTGGCGCTGCCATCGCTGTTAAAGGTAACGGCCACGTCTATGACGTAGCGCGCGGCGTTCGGGAAGCGCTCGGCGTCGGCGGCGAACTCGGGGCGCAGGGCGGCCTGGGCGTCGTCGGCCTGGTCGAGGCTGAAGGGCAAGCCGCCGGCGGGCGCGCGCGGGGTCACGGGCACGGGTGTCACAGTGGGGGCGTTGGGATCGGCAGCGGTCGGCGTGGCGGGCGGGCGGGGTGTCGTGGTCGGCGGCGCGACGGTGAAGAAGGCATCGGTCGCTTGGTCTTCCGGCCCTTCCAGGGTGAAGAAGTCAGTGAAGGTGGTGCAGGCGAGCGCGGCCAGGGCCATGAGGGCCGCAACGAGCAGGGGGTGGTTGGCTGCGCCAAACCTTCGGGCGGGCCGGCGGGCGGTGGGCATCGCGGTAGCGACCTTTCCAGTGGCGGGCTTTTGCGCGTTCATTATACCGGCCCTATAATCCCGCCCGCGTTGGTGGGGCTGACAAACAGCGCGCGGCGCGCCGTCGCGCAGGAGGCAAGCGTGGATATTTCCGGTATTTTGGGCGGGACGATGCTGATCACAATTATCAGCATTGCGGGTTCGTGCCTGTTAGGGTTGGTCATCACGGGCGGGGTGCTGTTCGTGGTCTGGCGGGTGATGAAGGGGCTGGGACCGAACCGCCAGATTCTACAGAACGGCATCGCGGCGCAGGCGACGATTAGGCAGGTGTGGCAGACGGGGACGTATGTGAATTACAACCCGCAGATTGGGATGCAGTTGGAGGTGCAGCCGCCGAACGGGGCGGCGTACATGGCGCAGGTGAACGCGGTGGTGCCGATGGTGAACATTCCGCAGTTTCAGCCGGGGGTGGTGGTGCCGGTGAAGATTCACCCGACCGACCCGAGCAAGGTGGAGTTGAACGTCTACGGCGGCTAACACCCGCCGCTTGAAGGTCGGCGGCTAAGTGCAGCCGCTTGAAGGTCGGCCGTTTCACGTTACAATGCGCGGCGATGAACGACACGCCCGCCCTGCCCCGGCCGCCCGACGCGGCCCGGATTGCGATCACGCCGACGCTGGCGCTGGACCCGCGCGAGGTACAGATTGAGTTCGTGCGCGCCTCCGGCCCGGGCGGACAGAACGTGAACAAGGTGGCGACAGCGGCGCAACTGCGCTTCGATGTGCGCGGGTCGGCCTCGCTGCCGGCGGCGGTGCGGGCGCGGCTGGAGCGACTGGCGGGCGGCGCGCTGACGGCCGACGGGGTGCTGGTGATTGACGCGCGGCGCTACCGCACGCAGCCGCAAAACCGGCAAGACGCCCTCGACCGGCTGGTGGCGCTGGTGCGGCGGGCCGCGACGCCGCCCAAGCCGCGCCGGGCCACACGCGTGCCGAGCGCCGTGAAAGAGCAGCGGCTGGAGGCCAAGCGCCGCGCCGCCCGGCGCAAGCAACTGCGCGGGCGGGTGCGGGCCGACGAGTAAGGCCCAGGATCGGCAAGCAGCGTTAAGCGCAACGGCGCGGCTGAGGTCTCAGCCGCGCCGCTGTGTTTGGTGCCCCCTACAGGACTCGGACCTGTAACCCCACGGATGTAAGCCGTGTGCTCTGCCAATTGAGCTAAGGGGACGGCAGCGCATGCGCGCTTAGGCATTATACCGGCCGGCCCCGTGAGCGTAAAGGCGGGGCGAAATGGGTCAGGACAGCGGCGTCTGGGCGGCGCGGGGGGCGATGTGCTCGGCGGCTTCGGCGTCGGTGAGCGGCCGCGGCACGTCGGGGAAGACCGCCCACTGTTCGGTGTAGGTCAGGCGCTCGCCAGGGTCCAGGCGCGCCACCGGGCCAACGGTCTCTAGCTCCAGCATCAGCCCATCGGTGAAGACTTCTACCTGGCTGCCCAGGTCGAGGTAGGCGGCGGTGGGGTTGGGCGTGAAGCGCTTGACGAACAGCGTGTCGTGGACGGCGTAGGCCGCCCAGCCGTCGGGCACGCTCAGGCCCAGCTTCTGCGGGGCGCTGAAGGCCGGGTCGCCGCGCAGCAGCACATGCCGCCGGCCGAACGTCCAGCGCGGGTCGCTCAGGTCGGTGTAGGGCCAGAGGATGAGCGCGGAGGAGGGCAGCAGGTGGGTCGGGTGCGCGCCACGCGGGGGCAGCGGCAGCACCGCCACGCCGCCGGGGGCCATGGCCGAGAGCGCCCAGGGGGCCAGTTCCACCGGCCACAGGCCGTGGTTGCGGACGCCGTGCGTCACGCGCACCTGGCCGGGCCGCGGCCCGAGCGCCAGGGTCAGGTCTTTTTGCAGGCCGGTGGCGTCGGTGGGCTGCGCCAGAGTCAAGCCGCTGCCGTCGGGCGCGGGCGTGACTTGCAGCGGGGCGTTATCGGGCAGGTAGGTGCGCGGCTTGGCCTCCGGGGCCAGCCAAAACCGGTGCCCGCCATACAGCCGCCACTCGTCGCCGCCGGTTTGCCCGGCGTGGGCGGGGAACTCGACAAATAGGTTGGGCCGCGACTGCCAGCCGCAGCGGATGACGCGCGGGCCGACGTCGGCGGTGACGATCAGGTCGAGGCCGCCATCGGTGAGATGCCAGCAGTTGGGCCAGCCGTTATAAGTGATGCGTTCTAAGGTCATGAGGTCGGTTCTCGCTTACTTGAGGGTCCGCAGGCTGACGCTCGGCGCGCCCTGGCGGCGAAAGCCTTGCACTTCGGGGTGGTTGGCGGCGTAGTCATCCAGGGCGGCGGTGTCCCAACTGACGCGCCCGCGCACGTACACGGCCTGCAACCCGCCGCCCTTGACGGAAGCGCCGGCCGCCAGCACATCGGCCTTGATCTCGGCTTCCAGCGTTTCGGCGCGGGCGGCGGCTGCCTCCAGCAGAGGCGCGTACTCGGTTTCCAGCGCCTCCAGCTCGGCCTGCACAACCTGGAGGATCTGCTCGCGTTTGGCCTCGTAATCCAACCGGGTGATCTCGGCGGCGGCGCGCAGTTCGGTCAGTTCATCCAGTTTGGCGGCAATGTCGGTCATGGGGCGCTCCGGCTATTGCAGCCGCCACTGCAAGCGCTCGAGCTGCGCGCCGTACAAGCGGAAGGCGTCGGGCGGCACGGGGCCGTCGCCGGTCTTGCAGCGATAGGCCAGGTTGCCGCCCGAGTCTAGCCCGGTGAAGAGGATGACCACCTCGCTGCGCGGATCGTACTCGGCGATGAAGGCGGCGGTGTCGGCCGTCAGGCGGGCCG
This sequence comes from Anaerolineales bacterium, assembly GCA_020850595.1. Classification (GTDB taxonomy): domain Bacteria; phylum Chloroflexota; class Anaerolineae; order Anaerolineales; family UBA6663; genus JADZEK01. Next base: position 132,720 of record JADZEK010000155.1, on the reverse strand, counting down.
CGTCGTGGCTGGGCAGATACGAGACCTGCACATCGAGCTGGTCGCCGGCGGACGGGGCCTGCACCAACTGATCCACGCGCACGACGACGGCCCCGCGCCCGTAGTCGGTGTAACTGCTCCAGGCGAAGGCGGCCAGCAGCGTCCAGTTGTCGTTGACGACCTGATGATAAACACGGTCCCAGTCGCGCATGGACATGAGCCGCTATTGTAGTCGCGGACGGAGGCGGCGCAACTGGCGGCGGCGCGGGCGCAGACAGGCGGCGCGGTCGTTGCGCGTTATACTGCCTCGGCTAACCAAGAGAGGTGCGCTATGTTTGGAGCGTTTGGCCGTAACCGCCGCGGCGCGCCCGCGCCCGACACGCCCCGCACCCCGCCGACGGCGGGCGAACTGCGGCGGCTGCTGGCCTACCTGCGGCCGTATGGCCGGCCGCTGGCGGTGGCGGGCGTGGGCCTGGTGGCCGGGTCGGCGCTGGGGCTGGTGTTCCCGTGGATCATGCAGAACCTGGTGGATGCGGTGCTGGCGCGGGGCAACCGGGCCGAGCTAGACCGCATTACGCTGCTGCTGGTGGCGACGTTCTTCGCCCGCGCTATCTTCTACTTCTTCCAGAACTACGCGCTGGCCTACGCGGGCGAGCGCATCGTGGTAGACCTGCGGAGCGAGGTTTACACCCACCTGCACACGCTCAGCCTGCGCTTCTTCAGCGACCGGCGCGTGGGCGAACTGGTCTCGCGCCTGTCGTCGGATGTGACGCTGGTGCGCACGGCGCTGACCAACAACCTGACCAACGTGCTCGGACAGGTGATTACCTTCGCCGGGTCGCTGGCGCTGATGCTGGCGCTCAACTGGCGGCTGACGCTCTTCATCCTGGGGCTGGCCCCGCTGCTGGTGGCGGCGGGCGTGGTGTTCGGCGCGCAACTGCGGCGGCTCTCGACCACGGTGCAAGACCAACTGGCCGACGGCACGGCCATGGCCGAGGAGGCGCTGAACGGCGCGCGCGTGGTTAAAGCCTTCACGCGTGAGCCGTATGAGGCCGGGCGCTACGCCGCGCAGATGGAGCAGGCCTTCGCCGCGACCATGCGGCTGACGCGGGTGCGCGCCGCCTTCGGGCCGCTGCTGACGTTCTTGGGGTTCGCGGCGCTGGCGGGGGTGCTGTGGTTCGGCGGGCGCGAGGTGCTGGCCGGGCGGCTGTCGGGCGGAGCGCTGATCGCCTTCCTGGTCTACGGCCTCAATATCGCGGCGGCGCTGGGGTCGTTCTCCACGCTCTACGGCCAACTGCAGGAGGCGCTGGGCGCGGCGCGGCGGCTGTTCGAGCTGCTGGACGAGACGCCCGAGGTGCGCGACGCGCCGGGCGCCGTGGCGCTGCCCCCGGCGGCGGGACGGGTGAGCTTTGAGCATGTGTCGTTCGCCTACGGCGCCGGGAATGCGGCTGTCGGCACAACCGCGAGCACACCGGTGCTTAACGAGATTGACCTGGAGATCGAGCCGGGCGAGGCGCTGGCGCTGGTCGGGCCGAGCGGGGCGGGCAAGAGCACGCTGTTCAACCTGATCCCGCGCTTCTATGACCCGACGGCCGGGGCGGTGCGGGTGGACGGCCACGACTTGCGCGCGGTGACGCTGGCGTCACTCCGGGCGCAGATCGGGATTGTGCCGCAGGAGACGCAGTTGTTCTCGGGCACGGTGCGCGAGAACCTGCGTTATGGGCGGCTGGAGGCGAGCGACGCGGAGCTGGCCGAGGCAGCGCGGGCGGCGAACGCGGAGGAGTTCATCCGCCGGCTGCCGCAAGGCTACGACACGCGGGTGGGCGAGAAGGGCGTGAAGCTCTCCGGCGGGCAGAGGCAGCGCATTGCCATTGCGCGCGCGCTGCTGAAGAACCCGCGCCTGCTGCTGCTGGACGAGGCGACCAGCAGTCTGGACAGCGAATCAGAAGGGCTGGTGCAGGAGGCGCTGGAGCGGCTGATGGCCGGGCGCACGACGGTGATGATCGCGCACCGGCTGTCCACCATCCAGCGGGCGCGGCGAATCGCGGTGCTGGAGGCGGGGCGGCTGATTGAGTTGGGCACGCACGCGGAACTGCTGGCGCGCGCGGGGCTGTATGCGCGGCTGTACCGGAGGCAGTTCAGGAATGAGGACGCTCAGGCCGCGGGGGAAGAAAAACCTTAGCCACGAATTAGCACGAATTACACGAAGGGGGCCGCGCAAGCGCTTAGGCCGAGGCAACGGTCAGCGTGTGGCAGAGCAATGACTGCTCACCTGGCGGCGGGCCTGCTTGCCCGCTTGGCGCGGCCGGCGTTACAGCCGCGCCACCAGGCGGCCGAGGGCTTGGCGGAAGGCGCGGCGGGTGAGCGCGGCAAAGGGGCGCCGGGCGGTGGTCTGCCAGTGGGCCAGGCGCGCCTGCTGGGCGCGCTGGTAGCCGGCGACGGCGCGCGCGGCGGCGTAGCCGAGCGGGAGGTGGGAGGCGGCGGCCAGGCGGGCCAGGGTCACATCGGCGTCGTGGAGCGCGCCCAGGTGGTCTTGCAGGGCCGTCACCGCCGCAATGGCCTCGGCGGCGGCGGGGCCGAGCGGCGCGGCGAAGAACTCCAGGGCGTAGCGCAGGCGCTTGCCGGCGATGCGCAGAGCGTGCAGGGTGGGCGTGTCGGGGGGCGGCGAGTCCGCGGCGGCGGGCAGCGCCGGGGCATAGGCGCACACCGCGCCGTAGTGTTCCCATAGGCGGGCGGGCAGCACATCGCGCACGAGCAGCGGCGCGCCCGGCGCGGCGGGGGGCACGCCCTGCCCGGCGGTGGCTAAGAACTGCTGATAGCGCTCACAGAAGCGGCGAAATTCGGCGCTGTCGAGGCAGGCCAGGAGGGCGACGCGGGCGGCGGCGCGTTCGCCTTCCCAGGCGGCGGCCAGCGGCTCCAACGCCTGGGCGGCGGCGGGCGGCTGCTCGGCCTGATAGGCGCGCAGATCGGCGAGCTGCACGTCCAGGTCGCGCACGGCGCCCAGGCGGGCAGCCACGGCCTTAAGGGCGCGGCGGATGGGCCGCAGCGCCTTAGGCTCGAAGTAGCCGCCAAACAAGGCCAGGGCGGCGCGCTGGCGGCGGGTGGCCACGCGCATGGCGTGCACGGCCTCAATGTCCGCGCCCGCGCGCGCGCCCGCTTCTTGCGCCAGCATTTTCTCAAAGTGGAAGCGCAGCAGGGCGCGGCCCGCCTCGGCCATGGGTTGGTCGGCGCGCACGGCCGGGGCTTTGGGTTTGGGGCGGCGCGGGGCCGCGCGCTCGGAGGCGGGGGCGGGCGAGGCGGCGAGCCGCGCCAGCCCGCGCGCGAACTTCGACAAGGGCTGCGGCGCGAGGTTGAACTCGGCCAGCGCGGCTTGCAGGGCGGCCAGGTCGGCGGGCCGGCCGTCGCCGGTCAGCTCAATTTCCAGTTCCAGCTCCGGCGCGCCGTCGTCCGCCGCTTGCCAATACACCCGGTCGAGCGCCAGCTCGGCGACCAGGCGCTCGTCGGCGTAAGCCAGCCGCCGGGCGCGGGTTTGGCGCAGGGCGAACAGTTCGACGAGCGGCGCGCCGCCGGCCAGGCGCAGCGCCAGGTCGCGGGCGGGGCCGGCGGGCCAGTCGGCGGGGAGCGCGCCGGGCGCGATGTCGGCCTCGATTTCTTCGCGCTGGTGGAGGGCGCCCTCGGCCGCGCCCAGGCTCTTGAGGGTGGCGCGCCAGCGGCGGCCCGTGTTGCGCCGCCGCAGCGCGTAGCCGGCCGCGAACAGGGCGCGGTCGGGCGTGTCGGCGTAGTGGTCGCTGAACTGCTTGGTGGCGGCGGGGCGCAGGTCGCAGCCGCCGAGCGTGACGAGGGCGAGCAAGCGCTCATAGGCGGCCGCGTCGGGGAGGGTGTACTTGGCTTCGACTTCCATGGCGGCGGCTCAGGCGCTTGGCTGTGGCTCCGGCGGACTGTGAAAGAAGCGCAGGCAGTTGCCGTCGGTAAGGTACATCTCGCGGCGGCCCCCGGTTTGGTCGGTGGGCGGGAGGGCGACCGGGACGCCGCGCGCCTGCAACTCGGCGTAGAGCGCATCCACGTCGCCCACGCTCAGGCCGACTACGCCGCCCGGCCCGCCGTCGCCGGAAAAGGACGAGAGGTCGAGGCGCACGCCGTCGCGGGCGAGGCCCAGGTAGCACGGGTCGGCGCGGGCCGGGTCGGGCTGGTAGGCGACGAGGCGGGTGAAGCCCAGCCCGCCGCAGTAGAAGGCTTCGGCGGCGGCGGCGCTGGAAACGCGCAGGAGCGGGAGCGCGGCGAGGAGCATCTCAGGCGAGAGGCGGCCGGGGCGTCATCCGCAAACCATCGTCCTCAATCACCGAGAAATGACCAGCCCAATCAGCGCGGCTCTCCAGCCCGGCGGCCAACACTTCGGCCACACGCTGAGCCGGGTAAGCGCTCAGCCGCAAGAGGATAATGCCCGCCTCCGCTGGAAGCCGGGAGCGAAACGCCAGTTCCCCAAAGTCTTTATCGAAAGTCACAAGCAAACCGCTGCTCGGCCCGAGCGCGCGACAGCACTGCCTCATCGGTATTGCCGGCCCCCTCGGTCAGCATCCAGCGCACGTCGTGGCCGCGCGATTGAAGAGGCGTGATCACCTCGCCTGGGATGTTCTCATTCGCCGGCAGGCGCATGGCTTACAAGGCCAGGGGGTAAACCCGCTGCGCCTTCAACATGGCGCTGGCGTATTGCAGGCAGGCCTGAATATCCGCGGCGGTGAGAATAGGATAGCTACGCAGAATATCGGCTGCGGACCAGCCCTGCCCCAGGAGGTCAACCACAAACTCCACGGCGAGCCGGGTTCCTTTGATTACGGGCTTGCCAACCAGGATTTGAGGGTCAATGACAATGCGCCCACGCCAATCCATTTCCACCTCCTTCGGCCTCACCAGATAAGTGTAAGCATTCCGGCTTGCGGTGTCAAAGCGGCACGGTAGAATAGCGCCATGTCGACGCCCACCCCCCCGCCGCGCACCGCCTTCGATTGGGCCTTATACGCTGACGCCACGTTCGCCGGGCTGTCTATCCTGATCCCGGTCCCGTTTCTCGACTCGGTCTTTGAGGATTACTTCAACAAACGTATCGCCGCCGCCGTGGCGCGGCGGGCCGGGCGGGCGCTCACGCCGGAGGTGCAGGCGGCGCTGCACCGCGAGGACGGCTGGCTCTCGGCCTGCCTGTTGTGGCCGGTTACGCTGGCCTGGTCGCTGGTCAAGCGCGTCTCCAAGAAGCTGCTGTATTTTTTGACCATCAAGGAAGCGGCCGACAAACTGAGTTACTACTGGCACCGCGCCTTCCTGCTCGACTACATGCTCGACGCGGGCCACCTGGACGACGCGGCCACGGCCGCGCTGGGGCGGCAGGCGCTGGCGCACACACTCAACACGGCCGGCATCAGCCCGCTGACGCAACTGGCGCGGCAGGTGGCGGCCGGGCCGAAGCACATCTGGCGGGCGCTGCGGCGGGCGCGGCGCGGCCAGGCCGACCCCGAACTGATGGCCGAGCGCGAGCGGCTGGCGCTGGGCTGGGAGAGTGTGGGCGACTACCTGGCCGCGCTGGCCGAGCGCTACGACCACGCCTACGCCCAGGCTTTCGCCACGCGCCAGGCGCACCTGGCCGCCGCCGAAGCCGAGGCGGCCGAAGCCCGCCGCCGCGCACAGGAAGCCGAGCAGGCCCAGGCCGCGAGTGAGTAGCGCGGCGCAGCGCTCTACCCCGGAGGCCACATGACCCGCATCAACTATTCCACCGGCGCGCCGTGGGAGCCGATCGTCGGCTACTCACGCGTGGTGCAGGTAGACAACGCCGTGTACGTCGCGGGCACGACCGGCATTGGGCCGGACGGGCAAGTGGTGGCGCCCGACGACGCCTACGCGCAGACCATTCAGGCGCTGCGCAACCTGGAACGGGCGCTGAACCTGGCGAACGCCAACCTGAAAGACGTAGTGCGCACGCGCCTGTACGTGACCGACATCCGCCAGTGGGAGGCCATCGGCCGGGCGCACGGCGAGTTCTTTGGGCAGTATCGGCCGGTGACGACCATGGTGCAGGTGGCGGCGCTGATTGACCCGGCCATGCTGATCGAGGTGGAGGCCGACGCGCTGCTGGGCCAGGGCAGTTGGCGCTGGGTGGAAGGCTAGGCGGCCATCGGCCCGCTAAGTTGGCTGGCGGCGCTGCTGATCGGCGCGGCGGTGCTCGGCGGCCTGCTGTACTGGCAGTTCGTCATCGCCGAAGGGGCGCACCTGGGCGCGCGCGTGGTGGTGGCGCTCTACGACCGGTTTGCCCAGCGCTACGACCGGGTGAAGAATTTCGATCCCCAGGTGGAGGCCGACACGCTGGCGCTGCCGCTGACCGTGGCGCTGGCGGCGGTGGAGGCCCCGCGCGTGCTGGACGTGGCGGGCGGCACCGGGCGACTGGCGCGCGCGCTGCTGCCGCAGATCGCCTTTGACGGCGAGGTGACGGTGCTCGATCTCTCGCGGCCGATGCTGACCCAGGGCCGGCCGCACGCCGCGCCGTGGCCGCGGCGGGCGCACTGGCTGCAAGCGCCCGCCGCGGCGCTGCCGTTCGCGGCGGCCACGTTCGACGCGGTGGCCTGCCTGGAAGCGCTGGAGTTTCTGCCCAGCGCGCGGGCGGCGCTGGCGGAGTGCGCGCGGGTGCTGCGGCCCGGCGGCGTGCTGCTGGTGACCAACCGGGTGGGGTTCGAGGCGTGGCTGATGCCGGGGAAGACGTTTAGCCGGGCGGCGTTTCGGCGGCTGCTGGGGGAACTGCCGCTGGAGGCGGTAGAGGCGCAGCGCTGGCAGGTAGAATATGACCTGATTTGGGCGCGGAAGAAGTAACGGGCCGCGCTCATCGGGGCGGCGGGCTTTGATGGTAAGATACGGCACTTTCCAGCCCGGCCCACCACCCAGCGCTTATGTTCCTCGTCCGCTACCAAAAAGACAACGCCGCGCACTACGGCCACCTGGAGGGGGAAACGATCGGCGCGATCACCGGCGACGTGTTCGGCGACTTCGCGCGCGGGGGGCCGGTGGCGCAACTGGCCGAAGTGGTGCTGCTGCCGCCCTGCGCGCCGAGCAAGATCATCGCGCTGAGCGTGAACTTCGCCGACCGGCTGCGCGAGTTGGGGCTGGCCGCGCCGGAGCTGCCCGCCATCAGCCTGATGGCCCCCAGCGCGCTGCTCGGCGCGCACCAGCCCATCCGGCTGCCGGCGCACGCGCGCGAGGTGCTGCCGGGGGCCGAGCTGGCGGTCGTCATCGGGCGCGCGGGCCGCTGGATCAGCCCGGAGGAGGCGCGCGCCCACATCCTGGGCTACACCTGCGCCAACGCGCTCAGCGCGCTCGACATCGCCGAGGTAGACCAGAGTTGGACGCGCGCGAGCAATTTCGATACCTTCCTGCCGCTTGGCCCGGCCATCGCCACGCATGTGGACCCGACCGAGCTGGTGGTGGGGTGCAGCGTGAACGGCGTGCCGCGCCAGATGGCGACGACGCACGACATGCTCTTCACGGTGGAGCAGGTGATTGCCTTTGTGTCGGCGGCCATGACGCTGAACGCCGGCGACCTGATCTTGATGGGCACGCCGGCCGGGGGCCAGCCGCTGGCACCGGGCGACGTGGTCGAGGTGCAGATCGAGGGCATCGGCGCGCTCCGCAATCCCGTGGTGCGCGAGGCGTAGTTCGCTGACGCGCTTTATGAACTGACTGCCAGGAGCCGGCATGGGCCTCAAACCCGATCATTGGATCACGAAGATGGCGCAGGAGCAGCGGATGATTGAGCCGTTCGAGGCCGGGCAGGTGCGCGCCGGGGTGATCTCGTACGGCGTGTCGTCCTATGGCTACGACATCCGCGTGGCCGATGAGTACAAAATTTTCACCAACGTCTTCTCGGCGGTGGTGGACCCCAAGGCCTTCGACCCCAAGAGCATGGTGGATTTCAAGGGCGAGGTGTGCATTATCCCGCCCAACTCGTTCGTGCTGGCGCGCACGGTCGAGTACTTTCGCATCCCGCGGGGGGTGCTGACGATCTGTCTGGGCAAAAGCTCCTATGCGCGCTGCGGGTTGATCGTGAACGTGACGCCCTTCGAGCCGGAGTGGGAGGGCTACGTGACGCTGGAGATCAGCAACACCACGCCGCTGCCGGCCAAGGTGTACAGCAATGAAGGCATTGCGCAGGTGCTGTTCTTCGAGGGCGATGAGGAATGCACCATCTCCTACGCCGACCGCAAGGGCAAGTATCAGAAGCAGCAGACGATTGTGCTGCCAAAGCTTTGAGCGGCGGAGAGAAAAGCGACGGGGAAAAGGGAGCACGAGGAGGAATAAGACACCGCCGGCAGGCAGCTCTGCGGGCGGTGTTTGGTTAATGGACGAGCGATGGACGACCTAGAGACCGTGTTGGGCGCATACGCACTCGTGCCGCCGGTGGCGCTGTTCGATCTGCCGGCGCAGGGGCGGAACAACCGCGCCGTGGGCGTGCGCACCGGCGCGGGCGAGTTCTTGTTCAAGACCTACCGGGTCGCGGACGAGGCCGCGCTGCGCTCCGAGCAGGCGCTGCTGACGTGGCTGGCGGCGCAGGGCCTGCCCTTTACGATCCCGGCGGCGGCGCCCACGCGGGCCGGCGACGCGCTGCTCGCCACGCCGCAGGGCTGGGCCACGCTGGCCCCCTACCTGCCCGGCCGGCGCGCCGACCACACGCGGCCCGCCGAAGTGGAGGCGTTGGGTGAAGCGCACGCGCAACTGCACCAGGCGCTGGCGCGCTATGAGACGCCGCTGACGCCCGGCCTGCTGCCCTGCCGAGACATGATTCGCCAACGGGCGGCGCTGACCGACCTGACGCCGGAGCAGGCCGGCTTGCCGCCCACGCTCGAGCACGCGGCGCGGCCGGCGTGGTGGCGGGCCGAGCACGCGGCCCTTAGCGACTGGGCCGCCCGCGAGGCGAGCGCCCTGCCCTGGCAGGTGGTGCATCACGATTACGACGCCAGCAACGTGCTGATGCGCGATGGCCGCGTGACCGGTGTGCTCGACTTTGAGTTTGCCGGGCCGGACTGGCGCGCGCTGGACGTGGGCGCGGCGCTGAAGTACACCATGCGTTGGTGGGAGAGCGACCAGCCCTGGCCCGCGGCGCGGGCCTACTGCCGGGGCTATGGCCGGGTACAGCGGCTGACGGGGGCCGAGGTGAAGGCGCTGCCCTGGCTCATCCGTCTGCGCGACATGGCCGTGACGCTGCTGCGGCTGGAGCCGGCGCTGGCGGCGCGCGACGGCGAGCTGGCGGCGGAGTATCTGCGCCAGGCGCAGGAGTCGGCAGCGTGGCTGGAGTTGAACGGCGACGAATTGGCGCGCATCGCCGCACAAGCTCTGGCCCCCTAGCCCAAAAACCGAGCATACTGTCCCCTGTACGTCTAGCGCGGCGGCGCTCCGCCGCACTTCCCCTCTTAAGGTCAAACTGCGATGACGACCAATCTCTCCCTCTTTCAAGTGCGCGTCGGCCAACTGGGCAACCCCAACTCAGGCGAGCCGTTCAAATATTGGCGCGTGGTGCCGTGGACCGACGCGAACTTGCAGCGCCTCAAGGACGCGGGCTTCAACACCATCCAGGTCAACATCGCCTGGGGGCCGCGGCCGGACGATGAGGTGCTGAACTTAGAAGACGTGGTGGAGCTGCCGCCCGACCTGGCGGCGCGCTACCCACAGGTGGTGCCCCTCAACTGCGACCCGTCAGCCGAGCGCCGCGCCGCGCGCCGGCAAGACGTGGCCGAGCGCTCGGCCGCCTGCCACCGGCTGGGGCTGCGCACGATCTTTCACTTCGGCGCGCCCTACAACAACCACATGCGCTACGGCGACGGCCCGCCCAACTGCATCTCGGACCCGGACGTGCTCATGCGCTACCAACTGCTGCTCGACCAGTTCGCCGCCGACTTCCCGGAGGTGGACGACATATTGGTCTACACCTATGACCAGGACGCCTGGCTGTGCAGCGAGTTTGGGCCGTGCCCGCGCTGCCTGGGCAAGCCGCTGCACGAGCGCCTGCCCCAGTTCCTGGATGGGCTGGCCGTGGCGTGGCAAAAGCACCGCCCCGACGGCCGGCTGTGGTGGGAGCCGTGGGAGCTTTCGGCCGGGCAGGTGTATGCCTGCGTGCCGCGCCTGCCCGCCAGCCGTTTGGGACTGGCGATCCACTGCAACGTGGCCGAGGTGATGGGCGCGCAGCCGGCCGACCGCTGGCTGAAGAACACAGCCGCCATCGCCGCCGACCACGGCCTGCCGGTGGTGGTGGAGTATTGGCTGAGTGGCCCGTGCGAGGAGCAAGAGCCGCTGCTGCATCTGGCGCACCCGCTCGTCACGCTGCGCGGCTTGCGGGCCATCGCCGCCGCGCCGGGGGTGACGGGCATCAAGGAGTATTACGGCCTCGACCCTGACCGCGAAGACCCCAACCTGCGCATGACGGCGCTGTTCCTCGCCAACCCGAACATCACCGAGGCCGAGGCCCTGACGGCGCTGGCCGCGCCCTACGGGGCGGCTGGGCCGGGGATGCAGCGCTTCTGGCAGTTGACCAGCCGGGGGATGGAACTCTTCCCGTGGGACGTGACCTGGTACGTGCGCCAGATCGGCCGCAGCCGCGTGGACCACGCCCTGAGCGCCGCCCGCATCCGCGGGATGCCGTGCCGCACGCCGAGCTGGTGCAGCACGCGCGCCACGATCTTCCTGCGGGCCTACGAGTTCTACACCGAGGACGACCCGTGGCTGCGCGAGGACATTGAGCTGCGGGCGCGCCTGGCGGCCGAGGCCTTCGCGGAGGCCGAGGCGCTGGGCGGGCAACTCTTGCCGCAAGTGCCCGCGGCGCTGCGGCTGAGCTTCGAGCGCACCCTGCTCGACCTGGGCCGCCTGCGCCGCCGCGCCCAGGCCTATGCGCTGCACCTGCGCGAAACGAATTTGGCCGGGATGCTGGCCGAGTACCCCCAGGCGGCGGCGCGCGCCGACCTGTTGGCCGAGATGCGCGCCTGCCTCGTGGCCGACCTGGCGAGCTACGCCGAGGAGCGCGCGGCCGACGACGCGGCCGAGGGGCTGGGGTTGTTCCGGCTGAGCATAATCGCCGCGCGCATGGGCTACGGCGAAAGCCCGCTGCCGCCGTGGACGGAGGCCGAAGAGGCGCTGGCGCTGCTCGACGCCGACCCGGACGCGTTCCTGCAAACCTACTTCCAGGCCGGGGCGATGAACACGGCCAGCAAGGGCCTGCACAGCATGACTTCGAGGTAGGGCTGGGGAAGTGGGAGGTGAGGGGTGGGAGGTCGGAGGTGGGTGTTGTTGGTCAGTCCTGTTTCTGGTTCGCTGTCTTTTTCTCTAGCTGATGGACATTCGTGACTTTAACCGGCGGGCGTGGGACCATCAGGTGGAGCACGGCAACGTGTGGACGGTGCCGGTGACGCCGGAGGTGATTGCGGCGGCGCGGCGCGGCGAGTGGCAGATTGTGCTCACCGAGCAGCAGCCCGTCCCGCGCGATTGGTTCCCGGCCGACCTGCGCGGGCTCGATGTGTTGTGCCTGGCCTCGGGCGGCGGGCAGCAGGGGCCGGTGCTGGCGGCGGCGGGCGCGAACGTCACCGTCTACGACAACTCGCCGAGGCAGTTGGCTCAAGACCGGCTGGTGGCCGAGCGCGAGGGGCTGGCGCTGACGACGGTTGAGGGCGACATGCGCGCGCTGACGGCGCTGGCCGACGCCGCGTTTGACCTGATCGTGCATCCGGTGTCGAACCTGTTCGTGCCGGACGCGCGGCCGGTGTGGCGCGAGGCGGCGCGGGTGCTGCGGCGCGGCGGCGCGCTGCTGGCGGGGTTTATGAACCCGGCCTTCTTCATCTTCGACTACGAGGCCGGCGACCGGGGCGAGCTTAGCGTGCGCCACAGCTTGCCCTACAGCGACCTGGAGCAGATGCCGCCCGCGCTGCTGGCGCGGCTGCAAGCGGAGCGTGTGCCGCTGGAGTGGGGCCACACGCTGACGGATTTAGTCGGCGGGCAGCTCGACGCCGGGCTGCATTTGGTCGCCATGTATGAAGACTACATGCACGGCCACCCGCTGGCGAAGCACATGCCGACATATATCGCCACGCGGGCGGTGAAGGCGTAGGACAGAGAAAAGAGATAAAGAAAGAGGCGGGACGGCCTCCCCCCACGCTACGGTTTACGGCCGTTGATGGCATCCAAGAAGAGCGTCTCAAAGCGCGCGCGGTCGGCCGCCAGCGCCACTTGCACGCCGGCCCCGCTCGCGCTCTCCACGGTGCGCCCGCTTTCGGCCCCTTCTTCTTCGACTACGGTTAAGGATAGCTCCTGCACCGTCGCCAGGCCGGCGTCGGTGGCGAGGGCCGCCGCCAGCGGGTCCCAGAAGTAGTAACCCCCGCGGCGAATAGTATCGCCCTGGGCGGATAGCACGCGGTACACGAACTCGGCCACCGGCGTGGCGCGATCATACCGCAGCCGGTTCAGAAAATCCGTCGTCAGCGGCACGGTGTTGGTCGCGTCCAGCGGCGCCAGCGTCACCGGCGCGCCGGAGGCCAAGACCAGCGCCGCGGCGTGGGGGTCCACGTAGATGTTCCACTCGGCGACTTTGTTGTTGATGTCAGACGACGGCCCGACGTTGCCGCCGACCTTCACCGCGCCGCCCATCACCGTGATCATCTCCAAATTCGTCACCAGGCTCGGGTCCGCTTCCAGCAACTCACCCACGTTGGTCAGCGGCCCCAGGGTAACGAGGTGCACCGGCTGAGGCGACGCCGCAATGAGGCGGCGCAACAGCGCGACGGCGGTCTCGCTCGCCGGCTCCGCGCTGTTCTCGGGCAGCGCCAGGCCGAGCAGGCTATCCACGCGGTCGCGCCAGTCGAGGGGAAAGGCATGGTCGCCGAATAGCGGCGTCTCGCGCCCACAGGCCACCGGGATCTCCGGCCGGCCCGCCAGCGCCAGCAGGTTGAGGGCGTTGCGGGTGCCCGCCGCGCAGCGGGCCTCGCCCGCCCCAGTGACCGTGATCGCCTGGAGGTCAACATCCGAGCGGCCCAGCAGGTACAGGATCGCCAGCCAGTCGTCGGCAGCCATGTCGGTGTCCACGATCACGGGCTGCGCGCCGGCGGCCACCGCGCGCGGCGCGCCCGGCTCCAGCGGCGGATAGTCGGCCCGGACGCAGGAGCGGGTAGGCAGGCCGGGCGAGTCAGCCACCGGGGCCACGCGGTCATCACCCGCCAGGTCGAAGAGCGGCATCCAGAAGGCGACGAACAGCGGCTGCGCGCTCTCCGGCAGCAGCACCCAGCCGTCGCTCACGTTCACGAAGTAGCTCCCGCCGAAATCAAAGTCATGCGCCTGGTTGCCAACGGGCGAGCCATCGGCGCGGGCCTCGGCCCAGACGCAGACTGTGACAAACCAGACGTGCGGCCCGCCGCCGAGGGCTGTTGTTTCTTGAGCCGCGCGGATTTGCACTTCTTGGAGGCCGACGTAATCGGCCTCGGTCAGCGCCCGCATCCCTTCCGCCGGGGAGGAGAAGACGCCCAAGGCCCGCGCGGCCTGGAGGCGGCTGGTGGTGTACCACCACGACCCGCCGATGGCCCCCACCCCGATCGCCAGCATGAGGGCGGCAATCAACCCAACCGGCAGCCACTGGGATGAGCGAGACATGACGACCTCCTGGGGCCAGGCCGAGTTGCTCCCTGAGTGTTACCACGATTGTAAGACGGCCGGAACGGGCGTCAATGCCGGGTCGCGCAATCCCCCATTCCGGCTATTTCCGCGGGCCAGGCCCGCTGCGTCTCACGCACCTCTCAGATTCATCTAACAGAACGTTTACGCCCCGCGACGCATAATCAAACTAGCAGGGAATACGCGCGAAAACCGCGCGGATTCCGGGGCCGGCCGGCGGGGATGTCAGCTTCGCCGCCGGGGAGGGGGCGAAAGGTAAGTTTGCTGACAGGCAGGCCGTCTCGAACGGCGCTAAGGTAAGGTAGAGCCGCGCCGGCGTAAACCGGCCGCGGCGGGAGCAGCGTGGTGTTCACATACGAGGCGCGTTACCAACAACAGCTCGACATCATTGGGCGGCTGCGCCAGGCGGTGGACGGCCTGTTCACCGTGTCGGACGTGCGCACCGCCGACCGCGGCGAGGCCGTGGTTTTCGTGGGCCGGCTGGCGGGCGAGGCCGAGGGCGTTTACGCCGCGCTGCGCGAGCGCTTCAAGAGCCTGGGCTACACGCCGGTGCTGCGGCGCGAGGGCGCGACCGATTACGTGGTCGCCCAGCGCGGCGTGGTTGGGGCGCTGCGCACCAACCCGCTCATCAACCTGGGCCTGCTGCTGGCGACGATCGTAACCACGCTGCTGGTCGGGGCGCAGATCGCCGGGGTGAACCCCTACGCGGTGCTGAAGGCGGTGTGGAACGGCGCGAGCGTGGCGCGGCTGGGGCCGGCGCTGGCGGCGGGCGCGCCCTTCGCCGGCACGCTGCTGTTCATCTTGGGCGTGCACGAGATGGGCCACTACGTGGCGGCGCGGCTGCACGGCGTGCAGGTGACGCTGCCGTACTTCATCCCGGTGCCGTTTGGGCTGGGCACGTTCGGCGCGTTCATCCAGATGCGCAGCCCGGTGGAGAACCGCAAGGCGCTGTTCGACGTGGGCCTGGCCGGGCCGCTGGCGGGCTTCGTGGTCGCGCTGCCGCTGATGATCGTGGGCCTGCTCGGCTCGGACGTGGCGGCGCGCAACCCCGAGGTGGGCGTCATGGGCAGTTCGCTGCTGCTGAAGGCGCTGATGGCGGTCTTCGTGCCGCACGCCGCGGGGCAGATGATTGCCCTCAGCCCGGTGGCGATTGCGGCCTGGTTCGGCCTGCTGCTGACGGCCTTTAACCTCCTGCCGCTGGGGCAGTTAGACGGCGGGCACATCACTTACGCGGTGCTGGGCAAGTATGCCCGGCCGGTGGGCCTGGCGGTCTTCGCGGTGATGGTGGTGCTGGGCCTGACGGTCTGGAGCGGCTGGCTGACCTATGCGCTGTTCGCGCTGATCACCGGCCTGAGCCACGCGCAGCCGCTCAACGACATCACGCCGCTGGGCTGGGGCCGGCGCTTGCTGGGCCTGGCGACGCTGGCGCTGTTCTTCCTGCTGATTACGCCTCGGCCGCTGTAAAGGTCAGCCTCGCGGCTGGGGGCGGCCTGGGCCGAGGAGAGCGGTTAAGCCGCGCAGCCACCGGGGCATGCGCGGAATAGGGTGAGGCGGACTGGTACGGATTGGTGTCGGCGCGGTGTGGGACGAGTAGGAGCGGTATAGGGAGCGGTATGAGTATTGGTGCCACGAACTAGACGGTATTGGTGGACCAGCGCGGGTCAGGGACTACGGTAGCCCCCTCACCCGCGCTGTTTGTTTAACTGCGGTACACTCGCGCCATGCCCCGGCCCCAACCACAAATAACCTGGCTGTGCGCCCTGCTGCTCGCGGCGGCGTGCGGCCCCGGCGCAGCGCCGGTTCAGCCGGTGGCGCTGCATACGGCCACGCCTACGGTCCTCACCGCCACGGACTCGCCCACGGCCACGCGCGCGCCGGCCCTCACCCCCACGCCAACCCGTACGACCGGCACTCCGGTCGCTCCCACGGCTACCCCAACAGAACTGGGGCAGGCTCTCACGCCGACCATCCCGGTCAACACGGTGGTGGAGCGCGGCGCGCTGCCACCCGGCTTCTCGCTCACGGTCTACGGCGACGCGCCCCGGCCCACCAGCCTGGCCTTCGGGCCGGACGGCGCGCTGTACGCGGCCAGCGCCCTCGGCGTGGTGTACGCGCTGCGCGACGCGGACGGCGACCACCGGGCCGAGACGCGCACCGTCTTCGCCAACAATCTGCCCGTGCCGCTGGGCCTGCTGTGGGTGACGGACGCGCTCTACGTCTCGTATAACGGGGCGGTGGTGGCGCTGCGCGATGAGGACAGCAACGACGCGGCCGACAGCCGGCGCGTGGTGGTCAGCGGCCTGCCCTCCGGCGGGCTGCACCAGAACGACGGCCTGGCGCTGGGGGCCGATGGCTTCATTTACCTCGGCCAGGGCAGCACGTGCGATCACTGCCGCCAGGCCGACGCCCGGAGCGGCACGATCTTGCGCTTCAAGCCGGACGGCACGGACTTCAGCGTGTTCGCCACGGGGATGCGCAACCCGTACGACCTGGCCTTCAACGCGGTCGGCGAGCTGTTCGCCACCGACAACGGCCGCGACGACCTGGGCTGGGACGCGCCGCCGGAGGAGCTGAACCACGTGCGCGCCGGGCGGGACTACGGCTGGCCCGACTGCTGGACAGGCAACACCGCCGGGCTGTGCGCCACCCGCGAGCAGGCCGTGGCGGTGTTCACACCGCACAAGTCGGCGAACGGGCTGGCGTTTTATCATGGCCGGCAGTTCCCGGCTGAGTATTTTGACAATGCCTTCGTGGCGGTGCTGGGGTCCATTAACCTACGCCCCGCCGACGCGGAGCGCGGGGTGAGGCGCGTGCAGCTCACGCGCCAGGGCGACACGTATGTGGGCGCGACCTCGCTGTTTCTGGATTTGCCCGACGGCCGCCCGCTGGATGTGACCGTGGGGCCGGACGGCGCGCTGTACGTGGCGGATTACATTAACGACGTGGTGTACCGCATTGTGTACGGCGCGCCGTAGGGAGTGTGGGAGGCGGACGCCTGTGCGCGGCCGCCGTGAGCGGCGCTACGCTTCTGTCACGGCCACGCGCGCGCCGTGCGGGTCCACGGCCAGCACGAAGGCGCGCGCGGCCGGCCCGGCGGCGGCAAAGGCAGCCTGCATGGCGGCGGCGATGGCGGCGTGCCCGGCCGGGGCAAAAGCCGCCAGGCTCGGCCCCGCGCCGGAGAGCGCCACGGCCGCCGCCCCCGCCTGCCGCGCCGCCGCCGCCACGGCCGCGTAGCCGGGGATGAGCTTTTGGCGGTAGGGTTGGTGCAAGCGGTCATCCAGCGCCCAGCCCAGCAGTTCCGCGTCGCCGCTGGTCAGCGCCTGCACCGTGAACAGCGCGTGCCCGAGGTTGAAGACGGCGTCGGCCAGCGGCACCTGGGTCGGCAGCGCCGCCCGCGCCTCGGCGGTGGAAAGGCGCACCTCCGGCAGCACGATGACGACCTGCATGGGCGGCACCGCCAGCGCGCGCACGCGCACCGGCCCGCCGCCGTGCGGGGCCGAGACCAACATCAGCCCGCCGTACAGCGCGGCGGCGGCGTTGTCGGGGTGGCCTTCCAGCGCATGGGCCATTTCCAAAATCGCCTCGCGGCCCAGCCCGCCGTCCACCAGCGCGTTGGCGGCCAGCAGCCCGCCCACCACGGTGGCCGCCGACGAGCCCATACCCGACCCCAGCGGAATGCGGTTGACGGCGCGCACGCGCAGCCGCCCGGCCGGGCCGCGCCCCACCCGCTCGAACACGCGCGCGGCGGCGCGGTAGATCAGGTTGCGACTATCGAGCGGCACGCGGTTCGCGCCCTCGCCCTCGGCCGTCAGCTCCAGCCCGCTGCCCACACCCAGGTCGGTCAACTCGACCTCATTGCGCAGGTCGAGGGCCAACGCCAGGCAATCGAAGCCCGCGCCCAGGTTGGCCGTGGAGGCCGGGGTCGAAACGGTGACAGTGCGCATCAGGCGGGCCTCATCACGCGGGCAGGGTATCCCACACGGGGCGGCGCCGGGCCAGGCGCTCGCGGTAGGGGCGCGTGTCGAAGCCGCGCGCGTGGCGGTCCACCAGATCGAACACCTCGGCGATGACGCCATGCAGCGCGGCCACGCCTTCAACCGGCGGCAGGCGGTAGGCCGCCTTGAGGCGCGCCCACAGATCGGCGGGCTTGTGCGTGAACGCGTCTATCAGCTCGGCGGCGTGCTTGAAGCCGGGGTTGGGCAGGTACACGCGGTTGAGGCCCAGCAGCGCGCCCAGCACCTGGCGCTCCACGCGCGTCAGCGTGTCGTAGAGCAGCACCACGTCGTCGCGGGCGGCCAGGGCGTCTTCGGCCTCGCCGAAGCCCGCAAAGACCAGGTTCTGGCGCAGCATCACCTCGGCCAGGTGGTCGGGGTAGGCCGCCGCGCACGCGCGCCAGCGCTCCACCAGCGCGGCGTCGCCGGCCAGCAGGCGGGCGTGCAGCAGCGCGGACAGGCGAATTTGCGCCAGCGGCGCGCCGTCGGGGGCGGCGGTCACCTGCCCCAGGTATTTCTCCATGGTGCGCACCAGGAAGGTGCTGGTGCCGATGTGGAAGTCGCCGATACGGATGTCCTCGGCCCACTCATCTTCTTCGTAGGGGTAGACCTCCACCGCCTGCGCGCCGCCGGCCAGCGCCGCCTGTCGCCGCTCATCGGCCGTGGGCGGCTCGCGCCAATACACATCTAGCTCCAGGTCGGAGTATTTGTCGGCGGTGCCGCGCCCGGTGGAGCCAGAGACCAGGACCACGGCGGCCTTGGTGTTGGCGGCGTAGCCCGCGCCGAGCTGGTGCGCCAGCGCCAGGCGGGCTTCGGCGTGCGGGTTGGGCGAGGTCATGCGGCCTCCCATCAGCCAACGACGGCTTCGAGCGCGTCCAGGTTGGGCGGGATGACGAGCGGCGGGGCCATGCGGGCCGTCACCGCGTCGGGGTCTTTGAGGCCGTGGCCGGTGACGATGCAGACGACCGTCTGGCCGCTCACGTCGAGCCGCCCAGCCTGCGCTTCTTGCAGCAGGCCGGCCGGGCCGGCGGCCGAGGCCGGCTCGCACCACACACCCTCCAGCGCCAGGCGGTGCTGCATCGCCATGATGGTCATATCCGGCGCGGCGACGATCTGGCCGCCCGACTCTTCGGCGGCGGTCAGCGCTTCTTCGCCGCGCGCGGGGCGGCCAATGCGGATGGCGGTGGCGACCGTCTCAGGATAATCCACCGGGTGGCCGAGCACCAGCGGCGCGGCCCCGGCCGCCTGCACGCCGAACATACGCGGCAGCTTGGTCACCCGGCCCAGCTTTTGGTATTCGCGAAAGCCGCGCCAATAGGCGGTGATGTTGCCGGCGTTGCCCACCGGCAGGCACAGCCAGTCGGGCGCGCGGCCGAGCGCGTCCACGATCTCGAACGCGCCGGTCTTCTGGCCTTCCACGCGGTGCGGGTTCACCGAGTTCACCAGGGCGATGCGGCCGCCGGCCTCGCGGTCGGAGCGGTCGGTCAGTTGGCGCACGAGCGAGAGGGCGTCATCGAAGGAGCCTTGCACTTGCAGCACCTGCGCGCCGTAGGCCAGCGCGCCCGCCAGCTTGCCGGCCGCCACCTTGCCCTCCGGGATGAGGACAAAGCACTTGAGGCCCGCGCGCGCGGCATAGGCGGCGGCCGAGGCGGCGGTGTTGCCGGTGGAGGCGCAGATGACGCTCTTGGCCCCTTGCGCGGCGGCGACGGTCATGGCCATGGTCATGCCGCGATCCTTGAACGAGCCGGTGGGGTTGAGGCCCTCGAACTTGAGATAGAGCTCGCAGCCTAGCTGCGCGCCCAGGCGCGGCGCGGGGATGAGGGGCGTGTTGCCCTCCAGCAAGGTGACGGGCGCGGCGCCCTCTGGCAGGCGCAGGTGGGCGCGGTAGCGGGCGATGACGCCCTGGTAGGGGGCGGTGGGGGCTTCAGCAGGCATGGGTTCCAACTTCTCGCCGGGCAGGCAGGGCGCGGCGGCTGAGGCGGATAAAAAAAGCGCGCCCATAGGCGCTATCGGCGGTGCGGCGCGACAGTAGTCGCGTGGGCGCGACAGTAGTCGCGTGAGCGCGACCGTTGTCGCGAGTGCACGAGCGCGTCAGGCCAGCCAGGCGATGCAGTCGGCGTGGTCGCGCCACCAGCGCATCTCGGCCAGCACGTAGCGGGCCTCCAGGTTATCCGGGTGGTGGGCGATCAGCTCGGTGAGCACTTCGGCGGCGTCGGCGAAGAAGCCGCGCTGGGCGTACTGCTTGGCCATCCACCACTGAATGTCGGTGCGCTGGGCGGTGTGCTGGGCGCAGGCTTCCACGTAGCCGTTCCAGGCCTCGAGCAGCTCGCGGTCGTCGCCGTGCAGGTAGGCGGCGTTGAGGATCTGCGCCACCGCTTCCAGCTCGTCCACGGGTGTCTGTTCCTGGTCGTCTTGCAGCCAGCCGTCCCAGCGTGAGAGCACGCGGTACGAAAACGCCAGCCGGCGGCGATACTGGTGCGGGCTGGCGTCGGCGGGGTCCGACAAACGCAGGAGCGCGCTGCGCATATCTTCCACTAACTCGCGCTGTAAGTAGATCAGCCGCAGCTTTTGCTGCGCATCCACGTTATCCCCGTCGAGCGCCAGGATCTGGTAGCAGCGCACGGCGGCTTCATCCCAATCCCGATGGTCAATGAAGTGCTCGGCCTGCTTGATCAGCTTCAGAATTGTGCGCGTGCGCAGTTCCATGAGCAGTGGACCAGGGGCGGCGTGAGCGGCATTATACCAGATTGGGTTTAGAATCAAGGGCGAGGGCCGAAGGAGACGAGCGGAATTTTGCCACGAATGAACACGAATGAAGTGGGGTGGGGACTCGGAGGAGAGAGGACACTCGGCCGTGCGTGATCCAGAGAACTCGCGCGAGCACCGGCGGCGCACCGACCGCAACTTGCTGCTGGGCTTCTTCGCCATTCTGTTTATTGTCGGTGGCGGGCTGATCGCAGTGTTCTACGGCAATAGCGCGGCGGCGCTGGGCGTGGGCTGCATGGCGGCGGGCGCGGCGCTGGCCGGGCTGGTCATGCTGATCATGCTCGGCATTCAGTGGCTGAGCGAGTGGCTGGATCGGCGGGCCATGGGAGAATAGAGGTCGGAGGTTGGAGGTGGGAGGTGGGAGGGCGCGTTTTCGGCCGGCGCAAGATGTCGCGCCGAACGCTTGCTAGCAACGGAATGGCGCAAGTAAGCCATGCATGGCAACGCGCCGGAGTATTCATCACTCCGGCGCGTTTGCTTGGCGGAAGCGCTGTGTCTTACTTCCCGGACAGGACTTCATCCAGGCGGTCGTACGAATCCTGCATCCCGCTTTCCATGCCGGAGGCGACCATGCCGTCGCGGTCGTCCACGCTCAGGAAGGCGGTGCGGTTCACCACGCGGGTGCGGCCGCCGGGCAGCGCTTCGAAGACGGCCGACTCCAGTGAGACGTGCCCGCCTTCCGGCATCCCCTCGAACTCAAAGGTCTGGATGATGCGCTCGTTGGGCACGACCTCGTGGATGACGCCGTGGAAGGCGTACACCGCGCCGGTCTCGTTATCCACGTGCAGGTAGCGGTAGTGGCCGCCGCTGCGCGGCTCGAAGGCGTCGAGCTGCATGGCGTAGTTGCGCGGGCCGAGCCACTTGACGATGAGCGCCGGGTCGGTGTAGGCCTTGAAGACTAACTCGCGCGGGGCGTCGAACTCACGCGTGACGATCAGGTCACTGCGGCCCGGCTCGGCGACGATGGTGGCGCGGTGTTTGGTGGGGGTCATGATCAGGGTCTCCTTAGGAACAATAGACGACGGCAAGGTTGTCAACGGATCACTCGGTTGGGTTGGCGCCTGAGGTCCGGCGCTGTTCCGCGGCGAGCACTTCGTCCAGGGCATCGAAGCGCTCGTTAACCTGCTGGGTGAGGCGCTCAAGCCAGGTTTCCATGGGCGCGAAGGCCGCCGGGTTGACCTGGTAGAGCCGCTGTTGGCCGCGCTTGCGCATGGTGACCACGCCCGCCTCGCGCAGCAGCTTGAGGTGCTGGGAGATGGCCGGGGCCGAGACGGCGAACTGCGCGCAGATTTCCGTGGCGCTGAGTTGGCCGCGCGACCCTAATAGTTCGATGATGCGGCGGCGGGTCTTGTCGGCGAGTACGGCGAACGTATCCATAGCCAAGATAATAAAGCAAACACTTAATTAAGTCAATACTTAATTTTCGTCAATGCGAGATTGGTCATTTAGCCAAGCTGCGTCGGGCTGTTGCGCCGTCCGCCTGAGTCCCCAGCTGCTTTTTCCGGTCCTCCGCGTCATCAGCCTTTCCCGCCGCCCTTGCCGCCGCTGTTTACCCCCGGTACAATCTTGACCAGCCGGGCCGGATTTCACCGCCCGCTCTGAGGGACCTTCATGCCGCACGGTTACACCGGCAACATCCTGCACGCCAACCTGACCACCGGGGCGCTGAGCGTCGAGCACCCACCGGAGAGTTTCTACCGGCAGTACCTGGGCGGCTCGGCCATGGGCGTGTATTACGTGCTCAAGCAACTGCCGCGCGGGGCCGGGGCATTCGCGCCGGAGAACGTCTTCACCGTCATGCTCTCGCCCACCACCGGCGCGGCCATCTCCGGCCAGAGCCGGGCCACCGTCAACGCGCGCTCGCCGCTGGTGGACGGCATTGGCGACAGCCAGATGGGCGGCTTCTTCCCGGCGGAGCTGAAGTTCGCCGGCTTCGACGGCGTGGTGGTCACCGGGCAGGCGGCGCGGCCGGTCTACCTGTGGCTGCACGATGGTGAGTATGCCCTGCGCGACGCCGCCCACCTATGGGGCCACACCACGGCCGAGGTCGAGGCGCTGCTGAAGGCCGAGTTGGGCGATGACAAGATCGAGATCGCCCAGTGCGGGCCGGCGGGCGAAAAGCTCACCCGGCTGGCCTCGGTTATCAACATGGCGAACCGCGCCGCCGGGCGCACGGGGTTGGGCGCGGTGATGGGCAGCAAGCGCCTCAAGGCCATCGTCGCGCGCGGGTCGAGCAAACGGCTGAGCCTGGCCGACCCCAAGCGCCTGAACGCGCTGGCTAAACTCGGCCCGGCCACGCTCGACAGCAACCCCGACATGGTGAGCCTGCGCGAGCACGGCACGGCGGGCGTGCTCAGCTACCAGAACGCCACCGGCACGCTGCCGGCCTTCAACTACAACGCCGGGCAGTTTGCCGAGGCCGAGGCCATCTCCGGCGAGGTGATGACCGAGACTATTTTGCGCGAGCGCGACACCTGCTACGCCTGCACCGTGCGCTGCAAGCGCGTGGTGGAGACGGAGTGGCAGGGCCGCCCGGTGGAGCGCCGGCACGGCGGGCCGGAGTACGAAACGCTCTCGACCTTTGGCTCGTACTGCGGCGTGGACGACCTGCACGCCGTGGCCTACGTCAACAAGCTGTGCAACGAGTACGGGTTGGACACCATCGGCACCGGCGCGACGGTGGCCTGGGCCATGGAGTGCTTCACGAAGGGCCTGCTGACCGAGGCCGAGGTGGGCCTACCCGCCCGGTTCGGCGACGTCGCGGCCATGGTACGGCTGACGGAGATGATCGCCCACCGCGAGGGCTTTGGGCACATTTTGGCCGAAGGTTCGCGCCTGGCCGCCGACCGGCTGGAGCGCGGCCACGACCACCTCATCACCGTGAAGGGCGCGGAGGCCCCGGCGCACATGCCGCAGGCCAAGCGCTCGCTCGGGCTGATCTACGCCGTCAACCCGTTCGGGGCCGACCACCAATCCAGCGAGCACGACCCGATGATCGAGGACGGCGCGGCGGATTTGTATCTGAACCGGCTGAAGCTGATCGGCGTGGGCCACACGCTGGCCCCGCGCTCGCTCGACGCCGACAAGGTGGCCTTCGCGCTCAAGACCCAGCACTTCTACTCGTTCCTCGACTCGGCCGACCTGTGCCAGTTCGTCTACGGCCCGGCCTGGACGCTTTACGGCCCGGAGGAAACGGTGAAGCTAATCAAG
This sequence comes from Anaerolineales bacterium, assembly GCA_020850595.1. GTDB lineage: Bacteria > Chloroflexota > Anaerolineae > Anaerolineales > UBA6663 > JADZEK01. The sequence goes on along the minus strand of JADZEK010000155.1, from coordinate 109,099 downwards.
GCCGTGACCGGCTGGGAGGACTTCACGCTGGAGGAATTGATGCAGGTGGGCGAGCGCCGGCTGAACCTGCTGCGCGCCTTCAACGCCCGCGAGGGGCTGACGCGCGCCGACGACAAGCTGCCCAAGAAGTTCTTCAAGGCCCTGCAAGGCGAGGGGCCGACGGCGAAGGTGGCCCTGAGCGCCGACGAACTGCGCGCCGCGCAAGACCTGTACTACGCGCTCTCCGGCTGGGACGCGGAGACGGGCAACCCAACGCCGGAGACGCTGGCGCGGCTGGGGATCGAGTGGGCGGCGTGAGGCGGAAAATCGTCCACCCCTTATACCCACCCGGCCAACTGCCTGTCACACATGCGCGGCGGCGCGCCTATAGCGATGATCGCGCAATTCCCCCCCGCCGGCCCATCCCACACATGCGCTGAAGTAGTCCCCATGCCTAAAGCCAGACCCGCCGCGCCCAAGACCACCCGGCCCGCTATGCCCGCGGGCTATGGCATCGCCCAGGGCGAAGAAGGCCGCCTGCCCTGGAGCTGGGCCACCGAGCGCATGGCCGCCTCCAAGAACTACTGGATCGTCACCGTCCGCCCCGACGGCCGCCCGCACGCCATGCCGGTGTGGGGCGTGGCGTTCAACGACACCGTGTACTTCAGCACCGACCCCCAGTCGCGCAAGGGCCTGAACCTGGCCGCCAACCCCAACCTGCTCATCCACCTGGAGAGCGGCGACGAGGCCGTGGTGCTCGAAGGCGTCGTCGCCAAGGTGACCGACCAGGCCGATTTTGACCGCTTCGACGACGCCTACGCCGCCAAGTACGGCGGCATCCGCCCGGCCAAAGACATGGGCACCGACGGCATCTACCGCCTCGACCTGAAGGTAGCCCTGGGCTGGGCCGAAAGCTCCTTCCCCAACACCGCCACGCGCTGGCTGTTCGCGCCTAAACCCTAACGCCCGACGCGCCCCAGGCTCGCCTTTCAATTGGCATCTAGGGCCGCCTGAGGTAGTATCTACCGACTCCGCGGAGACTCGGTATGATGCCTCACCCCCCTGCCCGTTCGCCGCGCCCGGTAGGGCGCGCCATATTCCCGCTGCTGACCGTGGCCGCGCTGCTGCTGGGGGCGCCGGCCCCCGCTGCCGCCGGGCCGCCGCCTGCCCCGGCCGCCCAGAGCGCCGTGCCGCGCTTCGAGCCGGACACCTGCTGGTTCACACTTCCGGCGGGCGAGACCGCTGACACCACCGTGGTCTGCGGCTGGCTGGTGGTGTTGGAGGAGCACGCGCCGGTCACGGCCACCAACGGCCGGCCCATCACGCTTAAGCTGGCGGTGGCGGTGCTCAAGGCGCGCGCCTTCCGCCCGCAGCCGGAGCCAATCGTCTTCGTGCCCGACCAGCCCGGCCAGGCCGCCATTGATGCCTCGGCCGTCGCCCTGCTCGCCAGCCCGCTGCGCGACCAGCGCGACGTGATTGTCTACGACCCACGCGGCGCGGGCCACAGCCAGCCCAACCTGGACTGCGCCGAGGTGCGCAGCGAAACCACCACGCAGTTGGGCGAAAACCTGGCCCTGGAAGAAGCCGCCGCGCGCTACAACGTCGCCGCGCTGGCCTGCCGCGAACGGCTGGTGCAGGGCGGCGCGAACCTCTCGGCCTACAACACGCTGGAGCAGGCGGCCGACCTGGACGACCTGCGCCGCGCCCTAGGTTACACCCAGCTCAACCTGTACGGCTCGGGCTACGGCGCGCGCGTGATCTTGAACCTGCTGCGCAGCCAGCCGGCCGGCGTGCGCGGGGCCGTGCTCGACTCGCCCCTGACGCCGCAGAACAACCTGCTGAGCGAGGCCCCGGCCACCGCCGACGCCGCGCTGACCGAGTTCTTCGCCGCCTGCGAGGCCCTGGCGCGCTGCGCCGTGTGGTACCGCGACCTGGAACGCACCCTGGCGAACACGGTGGACATCCTCAACGCCCGCCCGGCGGCGCTGACGCTGACCGACCCGGCAACCGGCCAGACCTACCCCGCTCAACTCACCGGCGACCGGCTGATCGAGGCGCTGCTGCAAATGATGGCCCGCGCCGACGCGCTGCCGCTGATCCCCGAGATCGTGCGGCGGACGGCGGCCCGGCAGTACACCCCGCTGGAGAACTACCTCTCGGCCACGGCCTTCGACCGCAGCCGCGCGGCGGGCGCCTATTGGTCGGCGGTGTGCGCGGAGGACGGCGCCACGCAGGCCGGCCCGCCCGACGTGCGCGACTTCCGGCGCTGGGTGCAGGGCCAGGCCGTGACGATTGAGGCGGCCTATCGCCTGTGCGGCGATTGGCGCGTGCGCTCGGTGCTGCCCGCGGCCGGGCAGCCGGTGACCAGCAGCGTGCCCGTGCTGGTGCTGACGGGCAACTTCGACCCGTATACCCCGGCGGCCAACGGCTTGCTGGCGGCCGGCTCCACCACGCTGCTCATGGGCAACTTCAGCTTTATTAACAGCGGGCACCGGAGCTACCCCAGCTCCGGCGAGTGCGCCGTCGGCCTGGTCGAAGACTTCTACGAGACGCCGGGGCTGGCCCTCAACAGCGACTGCCTGGCGACCGTGCCCGCCGTCAACTGGGTCATCCCCAGCGACGTGGTGGACATGCCGGCGCGGTCGCTGCTGGCCGACCTGCACGGCCAACAGCCGCGCACCCTGCTGTGGTTGGGGCTGCTGGCCCTGAGCACGCTGGCGCTGCTGTCGGGGCTGGTGGTCTTCCCGCTAGCGCGGCTGGCGCAGGCCAAGGAGAAGCCGCTCGACCTCTCGGCCATGCCGCCTGCGCCGACGGAAATTCCCACCGGGATGCCGGCCATGCCGCCGCCGCCCGACCTGTCGCAGGCCGGGGCCATGCTGCCCAACGCCGCTCCCTGGCTGGCCGTGATCTTGGGGCTGCTGCTGGCGGCGCTGGCCGTGCTGCTGCCTTACCTGGTGGCGCCGGTGCTGGCCGCGGGCGCGCCCGTCACGTGGATCGGCCTGCCGGGCAGTCTGGCGTGGTATGCCGCGCTGCCGGCCGTCGAGCTGCTGCTGACTATCCTGTTCATCGCGGCGGCGGGTGCGGGCCTGTTCGGCCAGGAGTGGTCGCGACGGCGCAAGTTATACTTAACGCTATTGGTGCTGGCGGCGCTGGCCGCGCTGGCGCTGGTCATCGGCGCGGGCGGGCTGCTGCCGGCCTGGGTCTGGCTGCGTAGTTGGATCGCCAGCAGCTTTGGCATTTAGGGCGGTGGTCGAATGGAATGACGCGGCTGCCTTGGCAGCAGGCCGGGGCGTAGCACGCTACGCCCCTACATTAGGCGGCGCGGCCGAACCAAGAACGCTCGGCTGACGGCGGGCGCGGAGGCGGTATACGTCCATCAGGCACACGCGCTAGGAGTGTCAGGACGGCCTAGGTGACGGATGCGGAACTTGAAACCGGATAGGTGGCGGCGCGGCCTGCGCTGGGTAATGTTGGCGGCGGTGGCGCTGGCGGCGGCGCAGGGCGCGCCGGCGCGGGCGGCCGCCGCTGACCAAACGGGCGTGCTCGCCGCGCTGTATCAGGTCTTTTTCCCGCTGGTGGCAGGCGGCGCGCCAGAGGGGACGGTCCCCGCTCCCACACCAGAGGCCCCCGCCGCAACCGACGCGCCCGCGCCGACCGAGCCAGAGCCGGCCGCCGCGCCGACCAGCGCGCCCACCGCCCAACCACCGCTGCTGGCGGCCGCCACTTACCCCGCTTACCTGCCCATCATCTGGGGCAAGCCCTATCCGCCGCCCACCGACAACTTCTTCGGCGTGGTCGGCTCGGCTATAGACGGGCTGACCGGCCCCGGCTTTCCGGGCCTGCTGGACTCGAACGCCATGCTGCGCAACAAGAGCATGGACTGGCTCCAGCAGACCGGCATGGAGTACTTCCGCACCTACGGCTCCGACAGCCGCGTATATAGCTGGCGCTACACCAACCCGGCCAACAACACCTACGATTGGTCGGTCTGGGACCTGCTGATGCAGAGCGCCCAGCAGCACGGCATCTCGGTGCTGGCCTCCATCGGCAACGGCACGCCGCAGTGGGCGAATGGCTCGAGCGACTGGCGCGAAAAGCCGACCGACTTGTGGAACGAGCCGATGAACAACACGGCTTGGTACAAATATGTGTACAACTTCGTGGAGCGCTACGACGGCGACGGCTTCTCCGACATGCCCGGCTTGCAGCGCCCACTGAAGTACGTTGAGTTTTGGAACGAGCCAGACCTGCGCCAGGGCTGGCTGTGCGACCCAGTGTACAACCCCTGCCCACCGTACATGCCCGCGCCGCACCAGTTTGACGGCAGCGTGGACGACTACGTGCGCCTGAGCGCGGTGGGCTACTCGGCCGCCAAGGCCGCCAACCCCAACGTCGTCATCGTCGGCCCGGCCACGGCGCAGACGGCCGGCAACGACCTGACCGTGGGCGGCGGCCCGCCCCTGGTGCCCTATTTCATCTGGTCGTGGACGCAGTGGGAGGCGGCGGGCGGGCTGAACTACGTAGACCGGGTGAGCTTCACGCGCTACCCCGACCAGCCGGACTGGGATGCGCAGAACTACGTAAATTATTTCCTGGACATCGCCGCCAACCACCGCGGCGGCAAGCCCGTGTGGCTGACCGAAACCGGCTGGTCGGGCAGCTCGACCGACAGCAACCAGACCAAGGCCAGCAACTTCGCGCGCTTCACGTTCGAGGCCTGGAGCTACCCGTTCGTCGAGCGCTTCTTCTGGTACAGCTATCACGAGCCGCAGTACGGCCCGCAGACCAACAACTTCCCGGCCAACGACTCGGCGGCCAAAGCCTTCATCACCACCACTTACGATCAATCGCCGTACACGGCCGTGGGGGTCGAGCCAGACCCGTACTTCCACCCAATCTACCGCGCGGCCGAGGTGCTGCTGGACGTGTTCAGCCCGTTCAACGGCAACGACCACCCGGCCAACATCTCGCCCAACGGCCAGGTGCGGGTGTATCGCTTTGACCGCGACGGGCAGACGTATTGGGCGGCGTGGCTGGAGGCCACCAGCGGCAGCCAGAATGTCTCGATTGACACCAACGGCCGCACTACGCGCAAGATCAGCCTGTTCGGCGACGACCTGGGCACGTTCGGCGGCGGCGACATCGTGCTGGGGCCGTGGCCGATTTACCTGACCACCAACCTGACCTGGAACCAGAACATCGGGCGCATCACCGGGCGCGTGCACACCAGCGCGGTGAGCTGGGGCAACGGCGTGTCCGGCGTCACGGTGCAGGCCAGCGGGCCGGGGGGCACGGTGTACGCCGCCACCGACGCCGACGGCAACTACAGCTTTACCGGCTTACAGGAGGGCAGCTACACGGTGACGGTGCTGGGCTACACGCCGACCCCCGCCAACCGTGTGGTAACGGTGGACCGCGAGGCCCGCTGGGGGCGCACGTCGTTTGTGGTGAACCCGTAGGGCAATTGCTGATTTTTGATTGCTGATTTCTGATTGGGGGCGGGCATGGGCGAGACGGCGGGGCCAGGCAGAGTCGGCGGCGACTACGTCAGCGGTGACCAGCACGTTCATCAAACGGCGGGCGGCGACATCGTTGGGCGCGACAAGCTCACGCACAACTACGCCGCCGCGCCGGTGGGCGTGGCCGCGCTGCGCCAGTTGCCGGCTCCGCTCGCAGACTTCACCGGGCGCGCGGAGGAGCTAAAAGAACTGCGCGCCGCGGCAGGGGCCGGGGGCGCGCTGGTGGGGCTGCATGGGCCGGGCGGCGTGGGCAAGACGGCGCTGGCGCTGGTGCTGGCCCACGAACTGAAAGCGGGCTATCTCGATGCCCAGCTCTACGTGGATTTGCGGGGCGCGGCCGAACAAGCGCCGCTGACGCCCGAAGAGGCGCTGGCGGGCTTCATCCGCGCCTTTGCGCCGACGGCCAGGCTGCCGGAGGGCCGCGCCGAGCTGCAAGCCATCTACCGCTCGCTGCTGGCCGACGGGCGCGCGCTGGTGCTGCTCGACAACGCCCGCGACCGGGAGCAGGTGGAAGCGCTGCTGCCGCCGCCCGGCTGCCTGGCGCTGGTGACCTCGCGGCAGCGCTTCGCGCTGCCGGGGCTGGCCGCCCACGGCCTCGACACGCTGCCCCGCGTTGACTCCATCACGCTGCTGCTCAAACTCGCGCCGCGCTGCGGCGAACATGCGGCTGAGATCGCGGCGGCGTGCGGCGACCTGCCGCTGGCGCTGCGCCTGGCCGGCGGCGCGCTGGCCGAGCGCCCCAACCTGACGCCGCCAGGCTACCTGGCGCGGCTGGGCGATGAGCAGCGCCGCTTCAAGGAATTGGACGCCGTGGGCGCGGCGCTGGCGCTGAGCGAGGCGCTGCTGCCGCCCGACCTGCAAGCCCGGTGGCGGGCGCTGTCTGTCTTCCCGGCCGATTTCGACTGGCGCGCGGCGGCGGCGGTGTGGAACGGCGGCGACTCACCGCCCGATGAGGCCGACACCATTGACGCGCTGGGCGAGGCGCTGCGCTACTCGCTGCTGGAGTTCGACGAGGTGACCAGCCGCTACCAACTGCACGACCTGGCGCGGGCCTGGGCGGCGACGCGGCTGGACGAGGCGGCGCGCGAGGCGGGGCTGTGGCGGCACGCGGCGCATTACGTGCAGGTGATGTCTCAGGCCGACAACCAGTATAAAATCGGCGGCGAGGCAGTAGCGCAGGGGCTGGCGCTGTTTGACCGGGAGTGGCCGAACATCGCAGCCGGGCAGGCGTGGGCGGCGGCGCACAGTCGAACGATCAAGCAAGCCGCCGCCGTGTGCAATGACTATGCCGGCTTTGGCAACTTCGCCCGGAGCCTGCGCCACTCGCCGCGCCAACGTCTTGCCTGGCTAACCTCGGCCCTGGCCGCGGCGCAACAACTGGGCGACCAGCGCGCTCAGGCGATTCACCTGGGCAACCTGAGTGCTGTCACGGCCGACCTGGGCGATCAGCCCCACGCCATAGAGTTGGCCGGGCAAGCCTTGAGCACCTTTCGCGCCATCGGCGACCGGCGCGGCGAAGGCCAGGCGCTGGGCAACCTGGGCCTCGCCTACGCCAACCTGGGCGAGCGCCGTCGCGCCATTGAGTTTTACGAGCAACAACTTGTCATTATGCGCGAGCTTGGCGACAAGCGCGGCGAAGGGGTCGCGCTGGGCAACTTGGGCAATGCCTACGCGAACCTGGGCGAGCGCCGCCGCGCCATTAAATTCTACCGAAAGCGGCTCAGTATCGCCCGTGAGATCGGCGACCGGCGCGGCGAAGGCGCCGTGCTCGGCAACCTGGGCAATCGCTATGCCGAACTCGGAAAGGGCCGGCGCGCCCTGGGATACTACCGCCAGGCCCTAGAGATTTGTGTCGCGATTGGCGACCGGAGGGCCGAAGCCAGTAATCGCTGGAATATCGCCGTCGTATCCCATGAGCTTGGCCGGCAGCCAGCCGCCCTGGCGGAAGGCGAGGCGGCCCTGGCGCTCTTTAGCGCGATTGAGCACCCGTATACCGAGAACGTGCGCCGGCAGCTCGCCGAGTGGCGCGGCGCGGCCCCGGCCTAGCCGCCGCCCCCAGGGCGCACCACCGGTGACAAAAAACGCGCGGCCGTCGAGCCTGACGGCCGCGCGCTGGCTTGCCAGGCAGACCAACCGCGCCGCCTACTTGTTCACCAGCGGCAGGTTGACCACCGTTTGGGCGTATACCCGCGCCGCGCTGCCGGCCGCCAGGCCCGTCTGCCCGCTGCCAGCAGGCGTGAAGCTCACGCCGGCATCGCCCATCAGCTCGGGGTGCGCGGTGTTGAACGAGAACTGCGTGGCCGCGCCGCCGTTGTGGTTCAGGCCGATGGTGGCCGAAGCGCCGTTGTTGTAAATGGCATTGCCAAAGTCCGTGTCCTGGTAACACATCACCACGAAGCCGGGCGTGCCGGAGCCGGGCGCCAGCAGCGCCAGCGCAAAGGCACCGCCGTCGAGCGGGCCGCCGTAGTGCGGGCGCTGCTTGTACTCGATCACGTAGTACCCATACTCGCCGCCCTGCGGCGCCGGCCCCGGCGGCAGCAGCACCTCCTGGCCGCCCTGGGCGGCCTGAGCCTGCATCGCCGCGGTAAAGGTGAACACCCCGGCGTACACGTTGCCCTGGCGCGCGTCCAGGTCATCCCAGAACAGCGCGAAGCCGTGCGGCAGCGCGCTGGCCGGCAGCGCCTGGTTGCCAAAGCCAATGCCGGTGGTGGGGCTGTCGAGCACGGCCGCGCCGTTGTTGCTCACCCGCAGCCGGTCGCTATAGCGGTCATACATCAAGAACTCAAACGGCAGCGTGATGTTGGCGGCCTCGTCGTCGCCCAGGTTGAGCGCCTGGCCGGTCGCCGAGATGTCGGGGAAGACGCCGCACGACCCGACGCCGATGGTGTAGCTGGTGATCGGCTTGGTGGCGCTCCACGTCGCCAGGTTGTTCACCGAGCCATAAACCGGCAGGGTGCGCGTCAGGAGGGCTACCGCGCCAGGCGGCAGGCTGAAATTGTAATCAGCGATGATCGGGTCGGTTAGCTGGTCACGCAGCGTGTGCGCCGTCAGCGTCACGCTGCCGGTGTTACGGACCTGATAGCAAAACGTGACCAGCGTGCCGGCCGGCACCGTGATGGCCTGGGTGACGGCGCACACGCCGGGGTTGAGGCCGGCCGTGGTCGTCAGCACCAGACCGCCCAGCCCGCCGGGGGAGGCCGGGCCGATTGGAGCGGCCGGGCCGAGCGTTAACTCACCGATCACCGGCCCGGCCGAGGGCGGCGCGCCGCGGGCCTGGGCCACCCGTCCGCCCAGCAGCAGGGCGCAGGCCAGGCCAAACGCCAGCGCGGCCAGCAGGGGTAGTCGCTTGTGCATCATGCCACCTCCTCGTCCAGCCGCTATCCCGATTTCCCGGCCCGGCCGTCAGCCGCGCCGCGTCTGGGGCAGGGTTGACGCCACCGCCAACTGAAAGCCCTCCGGGCCTTGGCGCAGGTCAAAATCCACGATATACCGCTGCTCGGCCGCGAACTTCTCGCGCTTGCGGGCCACCAGGGCTTCCAGCAGGGCGCGCATCTCGGCCCGGGCCGCCTCGGCCACCGCCAGCCGCTCCGGGCTGACCAGCTCGTCCAGCAGCGCCGGGTGCTGGTCGGGCGGGAACAGCGCCAGGTTCCAGGCGGCGATGCCGATGCGCAGCAGGTTGCGGTAGCTCTGCTCGTCCTCGGCCAGCTGCGAATAGGGGGCCAGAAAGTCGCCCAACAGGTCCGAGAGCTTGTCGTCGCCCCGCCACTCCGGCCAGGCAGCGTCCTCGTCCGTGGGCAGGTGAGCGTGGTCATGCTCGTGGTCGTGCGCGTCAGCCGGCATACGCCGATTATAGTCCATCGAGCCGGGGCGCGGCCGATTGCCGCCCCGCCCGGCTGGCCTATAATGACGCCAGATGGAGGCACGCCGGCCCGTGGGCTAGGCGCGCCCCCGCCGCTTACCTGGCTCGCCTGTGCCGATCCCTATGTCTGAAACCACATTGCGCCACATTGAGCACTTCGTCACCACCCTGGGGCCGCGCGGCAGCACCACGCCGCAGGAGCGCGCCGCCCACGACTACTGCCAGCAGACGCTGGAGGGGCTGGGCTACACCGTCCAGCGCGAGGCGTTTGGCTCGCCGAGTTCCGGCTGGCACCCCTACGCGCTGGCCTCCGGCCTCATGCTGCTGGCGATCGCCATCTTCGCGCTCTTCGGCGGCGGGGCCGACGCGCAGGCCGGGGCGCTGGCGGCAGTGGTGCTGGGGGCGCTGACCACCGCCTGTTTCTTGCTGCAGGTGACCCACCGCGACAACCCGCTGGCCTGGTTCCTGCCGGTGGACCGCAGCCAGAACGTGTGGGCGCTGGCCGCGCCCAGCGGCGAGGTCAGGCGGCGCGTGGTCGTCACCGGCCACGTGGATAGCCACCGCACGGCGCTCGCCATGCAGTCGCCGGCGCTGTGGCAAATTTTCCAACTGCTGACGACCATCGTGGGCGTGGCGAACGTGGCGCTGGTGGGGGTGTTCATCTGGGGGCTGGTAACGCCCGACCCGCTGCCGCGCACCCTGGCCCTGTGGAGCGGCGCGCTCTACCTGCTGGCGCTGGTGTTCACGCTCCAGCCCGACAGCGCGCCGTATGTGGTCGGCGCGAACGACAACGCCAGCGGGGCGGCGGCGGTGCTGACGCTGGCCGAGCGCCTGCAGGCCGAGCCGCTGGCGCACACCGCCGTCTACCTGGTGAACACCGGCTGCGAAGAGGTCGGCTGTTACGGGCTGATGGACTGGATCAGACGCCACGCCGACAGCGACGCGCCGGACGCCCGCTACCTGATCTTGGATAACATCGCCGGGCGCGGGTCAGACGTGAACTACGTGCTCGACGAGACCGTGCTCATCCCGGTCAAGTCGGACCCCGACCTGGTGGCGTTGGCCGAGCGCGTGGCGGCCGCGCACCCGGCGCTGGGGGCCAAGCCCTTTCACTACAAGGGGCTGTATTCCGAGTTGTCCATCGCCAGCGCGCTGGGGCAGAAGGCACTGGGCCTGCTCAACTTCGACCCGGTGACCAAAATGCCGCCGCACTTCCACACCGCGCGCGACAACCTGAGCAACATTGACCCGGCGGTGCTCGACCGCTCAGAGCAGTTTGCCTGGGCGCTGCTGCAAGCGCTGGACGCCGAGGCCGGGGCCTAGCCAACCTTGACCGGCGCGCCTGACCCCGTCCTCACCGACCCAGCGCAGGCCACGCCGGAGTGGCTCACGGCGGTGCTGGCGGCGAGCGGCGCGTTGACGGCCGGGCGCGTGACCGAGGCGGCCCAGGACGGCGGGCGCGGCAACTGGTCGGCCAACGCGCGCCTGGCCCTGGCCTACAGCCCCGACGCGCAGGGCGAGCGGCCGGCGCGGCTGTTCCTCAAGCTCGTCAACGCCGCGCTGGACGACGAGTCGTTCGGCGACTCGGAAGTCACCTACTACACCCGCGACTACGTGGACGCGCCGGACGCGCCGCTGCTGCCCTGCTACGCGGCGGCCTACTCGCCCACGGCGCGGCGCTATCACCTGCTGCTGGCCGATGTGACCGAGACCCACACCGCCGTGGACGACCGGCCGCCCACGCTGGAATACGGTCTGGCGCTGGCCGAGGCGCTGGCGGCGCTGCACGCGCACTGGTGGGGGGCCGAGCGGCTGGCCGCCGCCGGGGCGCCGCCCCACAGCGCCGCGCACGTGCAGGCTTTCATTGATGTGGCCGCGCCGGGGGTCGTGCCCATCGTGGCGGGCTTTAGCGGCGGCTGGCCCGCGCACTGGCCCGCGCAACTGCGGGCGGCCTTCGACCGGCTGCCGGCGCTGTTGGCGCGGCGCGCAGCCGAGGCGCAGGGGCAAACGCTCATCCACGGCGACGTGGGGCCGGGCAACATCCTCGTGCCGCGCACGGGCGACCGCCCGCTCTACCTGATAGACCGCCAGCCCTTCAACTGGAGCCTGACCACCTGGCTGGGCGCGTATGACCTGGCCTATGCCCTGGTGCTTGATTGGGAGCCAGACACGCGCCGCGCCTGCGAGACGCCGGTGCTGCGGCGCTACCACGCCGAACTGCTGCGGCGCGGGGTGACGGGCTATGGCTGGGAGCAATTGTGGGACGACTACCGCCTGTGCGCGGCCATGAGCGTCTACATCCCGGTGGAATACTGCCGGGGCGGGGTGGACGAGCGCTGGGTGCCGGTGTGGCGGCCCATGCTCGAGCGCGCCCTGGCCGCCGCCGACGACCTGGATTGCGCCGCGCTGTGGGGCGAAAACCTGGGCCAAATTGGCGCTTGACCCGCCGCGCCAAACGCCGACAATACATGTTATATTGGTCAGCTTGAGGCTCGTATTGGTGTGCCGCCATGACGATTGACCACCGCGCCCTGCTTCGCTCCGCCAGCCGCACATTTGCCCTCTCCATCGAGCGCCTGCCCGGCATCGTGGGCGACGCCATGTGCCTGGCCTACCTGCTGCTGCGCGTCTCCGATTTCCTGGAAGACAACGACTACATGCCGGCCGCGCGCAAAGTGGCGCTGCTGGCGCTGTGGGACGAAATTTTGGCCGGCGACGCGCCCGCCAGCGCGCTGCTGGCCGAACTGGCCGACCACGCCCCCGGCAACGACCCGGACGCCCAGGTGGCCGCCCACGCCGACGAAATTTTGGCCAAGGTGCGCGCCCTGCCGCTGGCGGTGCAGAACCAACTGCTGGTGCACGTGCGCGACAGCACGCAGGGCATGGCGCGCTGGGTGGCGCGCGGGCCGGACATCCCGCTCGAAGACGACATGGACGACTACATGCACGAGGTGGCCGGGCGCGTGGGCTACCTGGTGACGGACGTGTTCGCCTGGTACAGCGGCTTCGTGCGCGGGCGCCTGAACCAGCTCATGCCGCTGGCGCGCGAGTTCGGGCTGGCGCTGCAAACCGTCAACGTCATCCGCGGGCTGCGCAAGGACTATGAGCGCGGCTGGATCTTCGTGCCGGAGAGCTTCTGCGCCGCCGTGAACCTGCGCCGCAGCGACCTGTTCAAGCCGGAGTATCAGATTCAGGCGCTGCAAGTGGTGGACATGGTGAGCGACAAGGCCGAGCGCCACTTGCAGAAGGCGCTGGCCTACGTGATGGCGCTGCCGCCCTGGCTGCACACGCTGCGGCTGGCCTGCATCTGGCCGATGCTGTTCGCCGTGCGCACGCTGGCCCTCAGCCGCCAGAACGTGAACGTGCTGGTGGGCGAGGTGAAGATGACGCGCGAGGAAGTGAAGGCCATCGTGCGCGACACCACGCTCTTCGGCTGGTCGAACCGCTGGCTGGAAAGCTACTACCGACACCTCAAGCAGGTGCGCGCGCCCGCCCCAGCCGCGCCGCCGCCCGCCGCCCCCACGCCCCACCTGGCGGCCCGCTAGGGCGCGGCGCACGCCACCCACTCGCCCTCCCACCTCCAACCTCTCACCTCCCATTTGCGCCGCCCCCCGTTCCGGCTACAATCCCCGCCTATGTTCACCCTCTGCGGCGGGCCGAACGTGCGCCGCTGCCACCTGCGCAAGAAATGGAACACGGCTGACGCCTGACGGCGCCCTGCTTGTTTTGGCCGGACCGCGTTTCCCTGCTTGACGTCACTCATGCGCTGCGTTGGCCCCCACCGGGGCCGCCCAACAATCTACATTCGGAGTCGCTCCCCATGCCCGACCACCCAACCTCTCAGACCCAAGCGATGTTCCAGCGCGCCCTGAAGGTCATGCCGTATGGCGTCACCTCCAACTTCCGCTACTGGGGCGCGGATACGCCCGTCGTCTCGCGCGCCCAGGGCGCCTATGTGTGGGACACCGACGGCAACCGCTACATTGACTATCGCCTGTCCTTTGGCCCGGTCATCTTGGGCCACGCCGACCCACGCGTGAACCAGGCCGTGGCCGACACGCTGGCGAACGGCAACCTGTACGCCCACACCCACCCGCTCGAAATCGAAGTCGCCGAGCGCCTGATCCGCATGTGCCCCGGCGTGGACAAGGTGCGCTTCGCCAACAGCGGCACCGAGGCCACCATGCACGCCCTGCGCATCGCCCGCGCCCACACCGGCCGCGAGAAGATCGTGAAGTTCGAGGGCTGCTATCACGGCTTTCAGGACTACACATTGTTCTCCACCAGCATGACGCCGGGCGGGTCACTCGGCTCGCGCCGCAGCCCGCTGGCGGCGGTCAACTCATCCGGCATCCCCTCCGCCCTGCGCGACCTGGTGATCAGCCTGGTCTACAACGACATTGATCTGCTCGACCGCGTGGTGCGCGCCCGTTGGCACGAGATCGCCGCCATCATCGTCGAGCCGATCGCCGGGAACATGGCCTCGCTCATGCCCGTCCCGGGCTTCCTGGAGCACATCCGCAAGCTGTGCGACGAGTACGGCATCGTGATGATCGTGGACGAGGTGAAGACCGGCTTCCGCATCGCGCGCGGCGGCGCGACCGAGTTCTTTGGCGTGAAGGGCGACCTGATGACCTACGCCAAGAGCCTGGCCAACGGTTTCCCGCTGGCGGCCATCGGCGGCAGCGACGCGGTGATGGGCACCATCGAGCCGGGGCGCGTGGCGGTCGGCGGCACCTACTGCGGCAACGCCGTGGGGGCGGCGGCGGCGCGCGCCACGCTCGACATCCTGGCCGAGACCGACGCGCTGGCCCAAATTCACGCGCGCGGCACGCGGCTGATGCAGGGGCTGGGCGAGGTGCTGACCGAGGCCGGGCTGGAGCACGAGATCACCGGCCAGCCGGCCATGTTCGGCATCACGCTGGAGCCGCAGGAGCGCCCCGTGCGCGACTATCGCAACACGCTCGCCAGCAACGGCGACCTGTACGAGAAGATCATCCTGGCCATGCGCCCGCGCGGGGTGGAGGTGGAGCCGGACTGGCGCGAGCCGTTCTTCCTGTGCGCCGCGCTCAGCGACGCCGACGTGGATGCGACGCTCAACGCCGCCAACGACGCTATCAAGGAAGTCAAGGGCGGGTAGACGTTCGACGCTCGGGGCCAGCCAACAAGCTGCCGGCGGCCGTTCACGACGGCCCCGGCAGCTTTCTATTGAGGAGCTTGCTCCGCCAGGAACGCCAGCACCACCTCGTTAAAGTTCTCGGTCTGGTCGTAGGGCGAGGCGTGCCCCGAGTCGGCCAGCAGCGCGAAGCGCGCGCCGGGGATGGCCCGGTGCAGCGCCTGGGCGGCCGCCAGCGGCACGGTCTGGTCGCGGTCGCCGGCCACCACCAGCGCCGGGCAGCGCACGGCCGCCAACTGCCGCCGCAGGTCGAACCGGGCGACGGCGCGCATGGCCGCCAGGTATGGCCCTTTGGTGTTCTGGCTCAAGCGCGCCACGGCCGCCTCATAGTACGGCCGCTGCTCCGGCTTGGGGAACAGCCCGCGCGCAATGAAGGCGGCCAGCGCGGGCATGGGCGCGAAGGCGAACAGCCAGGCGCGCTTGAGCAAGCGCCCCGCCCCGCGCCAACCCGCCGGGCGCAGCCGCGCAAAGGTATTCACCAACACCAGCGCCCGCACTCGCGCCGGGTACCGCACCGCCAGCGCCTGCGCCACGCACCCGCCCAGCGACAGCCCGACTACATAAGCCGCCGCCACCTGCAAATGGTCGAGCAGCGCGGCCGCGTCGTCGGCCATCTGCTCAATGGTAAACGGGCGGGAAGAGCCGGCCGTGGCCCCGGCCCCCACCGAGCGCCCGTGCCCGCGCAGGTCCACCGTGATGACATCGTAGCGCCGGCTGAACACCGGCGCTTGCAGCTGCCAGTCGTCGGCTGAGGAGCCTAGGCCGTGCAACAGCAGCAGCGCGGGCGCGGCGGGCGAGCCATGCGTTTCGTAGTAGAGCGACAGGTCGGGCAAGTTCAAGACGGGCATGTGACGACAAGGCAAGGGGACTCAGAGGCAGACCTGGTGCTGGCAGCTATTCCGGCATCGGCCCAAAATCACCTGAGGCCCCCGCGTCCCCTGAGTCTCTAATCTTCAGCGCCGGTGGCTTGGCTTTTCCAGGCAGTTGGGCCCCCCACTGCTCCAGCACCTCGCGGCTGCCTTTATACGGCGGCAGCCAGGGCTTCGCCTCCAGGTCGCGCAGCACGCGGGCCAGACTGCGGCCTCGCGCCAACAGGTGCGCGGCCACCAGCGGGCGGGTGCGGTGCAGGCCCGCGGGCGCGTGCAGCAGCACTTTGTGGCCCGCCGCCAGCGCCGCGTCTATGAAGGCCACGCCCAGGCTTAAGTGCGCCGGCGTCCAGGCCGCTTCGTCGGCCACCGGCAGACACAGCGCCGCCCAAGGGCGCGGCTCGCCGTAAGTGGGCGGGCCGTCAGTCGAGAGCGTGACGACGGCGTTGACGCCCGCCTGCGCCTGAAACTCGGCCCAGTTGGCGCTCACATAGTCACCGCCCGCCACAAAGATGTCGTCAGTTGCCCAGGTCATGGGTGCGGCCTCCGGGCCACAGCATAACGCGCTCCCGCCTGCCGCGCAATGCGGGGGGCGGGGCAATTGCAGCTTAATTCCGTTCACTGAGAGAGTGCCGCAAGTGGCTCAGAAATTGGCCGCCAGCTATCATTACCCGGGACGCTGCGCGTCACCGGCCACAAGGCTACGCCCGGATGACCGACCGGAGGCCGGGTTCGGAATGACAGGCAAAATGGGGCTGATTGGCCCCAAGCGCAGTTTAGATGCAATTGCCCTGATGCGGGGGGCTGCCGCCGCCGAGTCCCCGCCCTTTGCCCGCGTTTGCGTTATACTTTAGGTGCGTTTGGTGCGCTTCCGCTCCGCCTGGAGATCGGCCATGCTGCCCGACCAATCCCCCATCGCTTTTACCGTATTCATCGTCAGCCTGGCGGCCGTCGGCCTCATCGCCGCCGGCCGCGATTTGTTCACCGCCGCCCGCCGCCGCGCCGAATACGCCTGCCGGCGCTGCGGCGAGCCGTATGTCCCCGCCGCCTGGCCCACCCGCAGCGTCCGCCGGCTCGCCCATTGGCAAGCCGCCAGCACCCCCATGTGCCCGCGCTGCGGCGAGCCGTGGACGGCGAGCTAGACTCAGGAGACCCCGAATGCCCAAGACCAGCACCCGCCCCGCCAAGCCAGGGGCCAAAAACGGCAAGAACGGCAAGCCCCCGGCGCGCGCCGCGAAGAAGGCGGCCGCCAAGGCCCAGCCGTTCAAGCTCACCTACGCCACCATGTTCAGCCCGCCTGAGTCCATGCACACCAAATACGACCAGGCGCTGGCCGCCGTCAAGGCCAACATGGGCCGCGACTACGGCATGCTCATTAACAACCAGGATGTCTTCCACGAGGTGAAGTTCGACGACCGTTCGCCCATCAACACGGAGTGGCTGCTGGGCACCTTCCAGAAGGGCACGCGCGCCCATGTGGATCAGGCCATCAGCGCGGCGGCGGCGGCCGGCCCGCAGTGGGCGGGCCTCACGTGGCAAAACCGGGTGCGGCTGCTGCGGCGCGGCGCGCAGCAGATCGAAAAGCGCGTGTACGAGATCGGCGCGGTGCTGTCGCTGGAAGTGGGCAAGAACCGCATGGAGGGCCTGGGCGACGCGCAAGAGACCGCCGACATGATTTACTACGCCTGCGACCAGGTGGAGGCCAACGGCGGCTACGTTAAGGAAATGGGCCGCGACCCGCTGGCGGGCTTCGGCGTGACCAACTACAGCCACCTGCGCCCGTACGGTGTGTGGGTCGTCATCAGCCCGTTCAACTTCCCCATGGCGCTGGCGGGCGGCCCCAGCGGCGCGGCGCTCGTGGCCGGCAACACGGTCGTCTTCAAGCCCGCCACCGACACGCCGCTCACCGGGCGGCTGCTGGCCGAGTGCCTGCGCGACGGCGGCCTGCCCGACGGCGTGTTCAACTTCGTCACCGGCGGCGGCAGCGAGGTGGGTCAGGCGCTGATTGATGACCCCCGCGTGGCCGGCATCACCTTCACCGGCTCGTATGACGTGGGCATGCGCATCTACCGCGCGTTCGCGGCGGGCCGGTATCCCCGGCCCTGCATCGCCGAGATGGGCGGCAAGAACCCGGCCATCGTCTCGCGCCACGCCAACCTGGAAGACGCCGCCACCGGCATCATCCGCTCGGCATTTGGCCTGCAAGGGCAGAAGTGCTCGGCCAACTCGCGCATCATCGTCGAGGCCCCGGTCAAGGAGAAGCTGACGC
The DNA here is from genome assembly GCA_020850595.1 of Anaerolineales bacterium. GTDB lineage: Bacteria > Chloroflexota > Anaerolineae > Anaerolineales > UBA6663 > JADZEK01. The sequence continues at coordinate 91,431 of JADZEK010000155.1, read as the reverse complement.
AGATGCTGGCCGACCGCACGGCCAAGCTGACGCTGGGCGACCCCACCCGGCGCGAGAACTGGCTCGGCCCGGTGGTCAACGCCGGCGCGTACCGCGAGTTCAGCGAGTTCAGCGAGGAGCTGTCGCAAGCCGGGCAGATTTTGCACGGCGGCAAGCAGCGCACCGACGGCGACTTCGGCAAGGGCTATTTCTGCGAGCCGACCCTGGTGGACGGCGTGGATAAGAACCACCGCCTGTGGAAGCACGAGATGTTCCTGCCCATCACCATGGTCACGGCGGTAGACTCGCTGGACGAGGCCATGCGCATGGCCAACGCCGTGGACTACGGCCTGACGGCCGGGTTCTACGGCAACAAGCAGGAGACGGAGTGGTTCTTTGACCACATCGAGGCCGGCGTGACATACAGCAACCGGCCGCAAGGTTCCACCACCGGCGCGTGGCCGGGCTTTCAGCCGTTCGGCGGCTGGAAAGGCTCTGGCTCGACCGGCAAGAACGCGGGCGGGCTGTACTATGTGCCGCTGTACGCCCACGAGCAGATTCGCACCCGCGTGACGCGCGCCAAGTAGCCGCGCCGCGCAAAGCCTGACCACGCCGGCCGGCTGCCTGCCTGGAGCCGGCCGGCCGGCTATGGGTGTAACCCACCGCATGAGCCTGAAGCACAAGGTCGGCAACTTCCTCATCCTCTTCGGCCTGGTGGCGCTGCTGGTGTTTGTGGCCTCGGTGCTGGCCCCGCCGGAGAGCTTCGACAGCAACGCCTTCCTGGCGGCGGCCGGGCTGCTGGTGGTGGGGGTCGCCTTCCGGCGCTCCAAGGCGCGGCCGCGCGCCGGAGGGCCGGCCGGCGGGGGTGGGGGTGGGGGGGGGGGCGCACCGCCGCCGAGCGCGACGGCTAAGCCGCCCAAACCGGCGCGGCAGGGGTTGTTCTCCACGCTGCTGCGCGGCCCGGCCAGCAAGCAGGGGGCCGCGCCGGGCGGGGGCGGCGGCGGGGGTCGTCCAACCGGCGGCGGCGGTAAGGGCGGCGCCGGGGGCGGCGGGAAAGGCGCTCCGCCCGGCAAGGGCGGGGGCGGGGCCGGCGGCACGGGCGGCGGGGGCGGCGGACGCAAATAACCGCGCCCAGGCATCGGCATCATGTCCCTCGCCTTCACCAGCCACGGCCCGGCCGACGCGCCGACGATTGTGTTCCTGCATGGCGGCGGCATCGGCGGGTGGATGTGGCGCAAGCAGGTGGCCGCGTTCGAGGGCGACTATCACTGCCTGGCGCCCACGCTGCCCGAGCAGGGCGGCACGACCGAGGGCGGCGAGTTCACGATCTCCAACGCCACCACGCAGGTGGCCGAATTGATCCACAAGCACGCGCACGGCGGGACCGCGCACGTGGTGGGGCTGTCGCTGGGGGCGCAGGTGGGCGTGGCCCTACTGGCGGTGGCGGCGCGCCTGCTCCAGCGCTCGCTGCTCTCCGGCGCGCTGGCGCGGCCCCTGCCCGGCGCGGGACTGATGGCCGCGAGCGTTAAGCTCTACGACCCGATTAAGAATTGGGACGTGATGATCCGGGCGAACTTCAAGAGCCTGGGCCTACCGGACGAGTATTACGCCGACTTCGCCGCCGACACGCGGGCTACCAACAGCGCGGCGCTCGCCCGCATCTTGCAGGCGAACATGGCCTTTAAGCTGCCGCCGATCTCGGCCGGGCTGGCGCTGCCGGTGCTGTTTACGGTGGGGCAGAAGGAATTGGGGGTGATGAAGCGCTCGGCGCGGATGTTGTCGGGGTCCATGCTGGGCGGGCAGGCGGCGCAGGTGCGCGGGCAGGGCCACAACTGGCCGCTGCAAGCGCCGGAGTTGTTCAACCGCGTGCTGCGCGCCTGGCTGAACGATGCGCCGCTGCCACCGGAGTTGGAGGCGGTGCCGCGGCGGTAGCGCGAGGCGCAATGATTGGATTGGGCCGCGGCGAGGCGAAATAAAGCGGGGCCGGTCACAGCAGCGTGACCGGCCCCGCTTGGTTACGCCAAGGTGTGTGAGAAAGACTCAGGCGGCGCTGGGCGCGGGCTTGGCCGGGCGGCGGGTCTTCTTGGCGCGGCTCTCGATCAGGGCGCGGGCCTGCTGACGGCCGGTGTTGAGGATGAACGGGCCGTGGCTGGGCAGCAGGTGGTCCCACTCCAGGGCGGCCAGGCGCTCTTGCGAGGCGTGGTTGAGCGAGACATCGTAAGTGAAGTACGGATACGGATCGCTGAGCTTGTTGCCGAGGTTCATGAAGGTGTCGGCGGCGATCAGCGCGCGGTCGGCGGCGTGCAGCAGGGCGATCATGCCCGGCGCGTGGCCGGGGACGTGATAGACCACCAGCCCGCCGGGGAGCGCGCGGCCCTCATCCAGCGGCTGCTGCACGTTGCGGCCCGGCAGCAGCGGCGGCGAGATTTGCAGCAGCGGGTAGAGCGGGTGGTGGCGGCCGGGCAGTTTGTTATAGCGCTCGGCCCCGATCAGGTAGGGGATCTCCAGCCGGTGCGCGGCGATGGGGAGCTTCCACACCTCGCGCGCCCGCATGGCCGCGCCGGCGTGGTCGAGGTGGCCGTGGGTCAGCACCAGCAGTTGGGGGGCCTCGCCCTTCGTGTGCGCCAACACCTGCTCGAAGATCGTCTGCTCAAACCCCGGCGCGCCCGCGTCCACCAGCACCCAGCCGCCGGCGTCGTCGCGCACCAGCCACACGCCCACGGGCTGGCGGCCGCCGAGGAACGGCAGGTCGAGTTTGTAGATATGCGGGGTCACCTGGGCAAAGATCGGTTTAGCAGCCATCGGCATGTTCCTTTAGTTCGTTGAAAACGGCTCGCGCGGCGCCGGCCCGCTGTCGGGCAGGCCCACCGCGTGATGCTCCAGAAACTTCCAGTCATCCCCCACCCGGCGCAGGACGTTGGTGGCGCGCGCCCGTCCACGGCGCGGCCCGCGAGTCTTCGCCAGGTCAATGTTCTCGAGGCAGTTGACTTCGGCGGTCTGGCCGTAGAGCCGCACCTGCACGTCGGTCGGCCAGATGTGCAGCAGGCCCTGGTTCTCGAAGATGCCGCGCCAGCTTTCCTGAATGGCCTCCCAGCCGATGAGCGTGGGCCAGCCGGGGTGCTCGCACACCGCGTCGGGCGAGGCCGCCCACAGGCGCTCCATCAGCGGCGCGTCGGCCAGGCTGATGGCCGTATAGAAACTATTGTGCACGGCCAGCACGGCCGCGAGCGTGGCGTCTTCCATAACGGGTCGCGTCGTATTGTAATCGGATTTGCCGGTTTCGGTTAAGCGGCGCTGTCGGCCGCCTGCCACTGCGCCAGCAGCGCGGGCAGCTCGGCGAGGCCTGGGATTTCGGCCTCCGGCACGATGTGGCCCCGGTGGGCCACGTTGGCCGGGTGGTCGGCGTGATTGGTGACCCACACGTGGCGCATGCCGGCCAACTGCGCGCCCAGGATGTCGGCCCCCAGCGTGTCGCCAATCATCACGCAGGCGGCGGCGGGCACGCCCCAGGCGGCGCGCACCCGCTCGAACACCGCGGGGTTGGGCTTGCGCAGCCCCACGGCGGCCGAGATCACCAGCGGGTTGAAGTACGGGCGCAGGTCGGCGGCGTCAATCAGGCGCTGCACGTTCTCGGCGTCGCCGGCGTTGGAGAGCAAGCCGAGGCGGTAGCCCTGGACTTGCAGGGCGCGCAGGGTTTCGTGCAGGGCGGGCACCGGCCGCCAGAGCGCCTCGCTATGACGATAGTAAGCGGCCAGCGCCTGGGCGGCCACCGCCGGCGTGGGCGCGGGGTGGCCCAACTCGGCCAGCGTGACCGTGAGCAGGTAGGTGGTGGTGTATTCCACCCAGTCGGCCTGGCGCTGCTCGTCGTAACTGCGCAACTGGGCCGCGAAGCGCGCGTGGAACTCGGCCGGGTCGAGCGCATAGCCGGCGGCCTGCAAGGCGGCGATCAACTCGCCGCGCATGCGGTCGAAGGTGACCGCCCAACTGAGGGCGTGCGGCGTGTAGATGAGCGTGTTACCCAAATCAAAGATCAGGCTGGTCAGGCGCATGGGGACCTCGCAGGGGTGGCGCTATTCTAAACGCGAACAGGATTTGAGGTTGCCGCGGCCGCGAGGCCTTGCCATTCACAAGGGCGGTGCTACACTGCCCTCACCCTATAGAAGCCAGGAGGCGAACGCAATGACTGAGACCAGTAACACCACCGACGATAGCGAGCCGCTGATGATCAAGGGCCGGGCGGTCAGCCCGGTGCTCTTGGAGGCGCGCCCGCTGAGCCGCTGCCGGCTGGAGGAGTGCCAGAGCTATTGCTGCTCCGGCGGCGTGTGGATTCACACCCGGCAGGTAGCCGACCTGCTGGCGCACCAGGAACTGATTAAGCCCCATTTGCCCCCGGAGCGCCGCGACGCAAGTAAGTGGTTCGACGGCACCGACGAGCTAGATGAAGATTGGCCCGAGGCGGGCAACGCCACCGGCACGGCCGTGGTGGACGACCCCACCCATCCGGCGGGCACCACCTGCATCTTCCTGACCCCCGACCGGCTGTGCGCGCTGCAAGCGGCCGGCATCGCGGCGGGCGAACATCCCTGGCGCTTTAAGCCCTTCTATTGCGCGCTGCACCCGCTCGGGCTGGATGGCGGGCAGTTGGCGCTGGTGGAAGAAAGCGAGATTTACAAAGAGGGCGGCGCGTGCAGCCGCACCGAAGCCGACACGCCGCCCATCCCGGTCTATGCGCTCTTCGATGTGGAGACCAAGCTCGCGCTCGGCGAGGACGGTTATGCGGAACTGGCCGCCTACGCGCAGCGCAGCGCGGGTGGTGATTGAGGCGCGCTAATCCGCGCGCAACCGTGCCCCTGGCGATGGGCGGCAGGCCGCTAAACAGCCCTTGCGCGAGCGGGGTTAGCGTTGGGCTGAAGCGCCTCTAAGCCGGCGCGCCGAGGCGCGCCAAAAACGCCTGGGCCTCGGCATAGCCCGCGAACTGTCGCTCAGCCTGCCGGAAGGCCTCGGTGTGCGCGTAGTGGCGGCCGTTGACGACCTGCACCCCCAGCTGCTTGTGCAGCAACTCGTGATACATCACCAGCTCAATGGCCGGGCGCGGCACACGCGGGTCGTCCAGCGCCTGGCTGATCATCAGCCGGTCGCCGGAGCGCTGGTAGTAGCCTAACAGCCGCCCGGTGATGACGCGGCTCCACGTCAGGCGCGGGCGGGCCAGCGCGCCGCCAAAGTAGGCGGCGTTCACCGCGTCGAAGACCTGGTCGAGGTCATAGTGGCGGCCGCGCAGGCTGCCGGGCAGCGGCGCGGTGAGCAGTTCCAGCGCGGCGTTGGTCTCGGCGTAGTCGTCGCTGTTGGCGTAAGCGTGCAGCGCGGCCTTGAGCGGCGGGCGCGCGAAGCCCAGCGCGGCGCGCAGCACCGCCTCCAGCACCTCCGGCGGCGCGTAGAGATACCCGGGCGAGAACGTCACACGCAGCAGGTCGGCGCGGTGCTTGCCTTCCGGCCGCATACGGTAGAGATAAGCGAGGGGGTAGAACTCCAGCCGCACGGGCGCGTCGGCCAGCGCGGGCCGGCGCGGCCAGCGCGCGGCGGCCAGCAGGTGCTGGGCCAGCCCCAGCGCGGCGATCACCGCGAGCACGTTCTCCGGGTCGCCCAGAAAGCCCAGCCATTGGAAAGCCTGGCGCGACTGCACCGGCAGTTGGCTCGGGCCGGCGTTGTGCTCGGCCAGCAGCGCTTCCACGCGCCCGACCTGGCGCGCGGCCTCGGCAGCGATGTTGGCGGCTGGCGCGGCAGCGGCGGCCTCGGACACGCCCGCCAGCGGCGCGAGGCGCTCATTGAAATCACGCGCCAGGGGGATGAAGTGACGCAGGCGCAGCGTGACGTTGGGGGCCGCGCCGTTGGCGGCGCTCGCGGCGCTCGGCGCCGGCAGGTGGGTCAGGTCGAGCTGCCGGAGGAACTGGTAGGCGCGGTACGACGGCCCCGCCAGGTCGGTGGGGCGCAGGCCCGCGGTGTGGCAGGCCGACTCCACCTGGGCCACGGTGGCCCGCACCCATTCGCGGAAGGCGGCGGCCTGTTCGGGCGGCACCCCGGCGGCCAGTTGGGCGCGAACCCGGTTGGCCCCGGCCACGAGGCCGGTGAAGCGCAGCGAACGCGGCGGCATGCCGCCTACTGTATCACAAGCGGCGGGCAAGGCCGGCTAAGTACAGCCAAGCAAGAGTTGACAGATGGCCCGGTGGACCTAACCCCCCGGCCCCCTTCCCGCACCGCTGTACTCAGCGCGGGATGGGGGTGCCTGCGGGCGGAGGTGCACTCTACAGAGCTATTGGGTTTGTACTGAGGAGCGCGAGCCTATAATTCAGGCTGGGTCGCCCGCTCGCTGAGTTGAAAGGGGATCAGTCATGGAGAGCCTCCTGCTCGCGCTGCTGGTGTTGGTGCTGCCGGTCGCCTCGGTCGTCATCGAACGAACGGCGTTCGCCGGGCCGGGCACGGCCGGCGCTTTTCTCCTGTTCGGCAAATGGGTGATGTTCTGGGGCATGGGCGTGCGGCTGCTGCTCACCAGCCTGTGGCCGACACTTCTCCCGGCCTACTCAACGCGCCAGCTCGCCAGGGTTCCGGGCAGCCAGCCGGCGCCGCCGACACAGGCGTTGACCCTGGCCCACGTGGCCGTCGGGCTGGTGGGCGTGGCGGCCCTGTTCTTTCCCAACTGGGTATTCGAGGCCGCGCTCGTCGGCTTCGTGTTCTTCGGGCTGTTCGGTCTGGAGCACTGGCGGCAACCGCGCAAGAGCGGTTACCAGTACGCCCTCATGGCCTCTGAGTTGTGCCTGGCGGCCTTCCTGCTGTGCTTCGCCCTCTACCGAATGCGGTCGTCCAGCAGTTTCTAGCGCGCGCTCAACACCGGCAGCGTTAGCGCGTCCGCGCCGCCGGCCAGCGCCAGGCGTTCGCCGGTCTCGGGCAGGTATAGGCCCAACTCAATCACATAGTCGCCGGGGGGCAGGTTGAATTGATACTCGTCGAGCACGTACTCGCCCGGCTGCCAGAGCGAGGTGGGGTACGCGCCGCCATGCGGCTGGGCGTCTTGCTGTGTCACCGGCCGGCCCGCGGCATCGCTCACATGGACGAAGACCGTGTAGTCCTCGGCGAGCGCGGCGAGCGCTTGCCACCGGAAGGCCAGCGTGGTCGCCGCGCCGTCGGCCCCCGGCGTGAGCGTGTAGCCGGTAAGCGCCACCTGTCCGCCGAACACGGCGTCGGTGGGCGTCGTCACGGACGGCGGCGTATAAGCGCGCTCCACCGCCTGCACGTCGAGCGCGGCCAGCGTGGCGGTCGCGCCGCCCACCGTCACCGTCAGGTCCGCCGCGCCGGGGGCGAAGTCGGCGGGCACGCGCAAGTCATAGCGGTCTACCAGCGCGTCACCGGCGGCCAGCGCGCCCAGGCGCAGCGTGCCATGCGCCGCGTCACCGGCGTAGAGGGCCGTTGCCCCTAAGCGCACCTCCACCGGGCCGCTCGCGCCCGCCTGCCAGAACAGCGTCAGCAGCAAGCGCTCGCCCTGGCGCGGCGTGGGTGTGTTGAGTTGGTAGCCCAGCAGCGTGGGCAGCGAAGCGGCCTGGGCCGCGACCGCCACCGGCTGCTCGGCGCGCAGCGCCTCCGGCCCGGCCGCCAGCGCGCCGGGCAGGGCCAGCGGCGGCAGCGCAGCGCGGTCGCCGGCATAGGCGCCATCGGCCGCCAGGTGGGGCAGGCTGGCGGCCGCCCCCTGTGAGTACACGCCGAGCTTGACCGTGTACGTCCCCGGCGGCTGGCCCGCGGGCAGCGGCAGGGCGAGGCGCACGAGCAGCGTGTCGCCCACCTGCCACTGCTCCGAGGGATAGCTGAAGCCGCCGCTCTGCGCCCACGTGGCCCCCCACTCGTCCACCAGGCGCGCATAGGGCAGATAGTCACCGGCGGCAGGCAGGTTCTCCACGCGCCAGCGGGTGTCTACCAGCAGCCGCGCCGTCGCGGTGATGAACTGATAGCCGGTCAGTGTCAGCACGTTGCCGAAGTTCGCGGCCAGCGGCGCGAGGGCGGGCAGCGGCACGGCCGCGCCGGCGTCGAAGGAGTAAATGCGGTAGCGCGGCGCGCCGTCGGGGTCGCGCGGTGAGGCCACTAATGCCGCCTGCCAGCCCGCCAGCCATTCGTCTGGCGGCGGCGCGGAGCGGGCGAAGGCATACAGCACCGGGCCGCGCGCGGGCACGGCCAGGCTCGTGCCGCCCGTCAGCCAGCGCAGGTGGTCGAAGTCGTGCGCCAGGTAGGCCAGCGTGGGGTGGCGGTAGTGGAGGCTGGACACATACACCGCCGTTGCGTCGAGGTCCGTTTGCGCGTTGAGGTAGTCCGCGATGCCGGTCAGGTCGGCGTCGTTGTTCAGCGGCTGGTTGGGCAGGTTGACCCACACGCCGAAGTAGTTGTGGCCGGTGGTGTACACACCCGCCGCCAGCACCGCCAGGATGATGACGGCTTGCGGGTAGGCCACCGGCAGCAGCCGCCCCGGCAGGCGCTGCTGCACCCAGCGATAGGCGGCCAGCAGCCCGCGCGCCGGGAAGGCGAAGAGCAGCGGGACCAGCCCGAAGGCGCGGATATTGGAGGGGAAGATGTCGTGGACGCTCAGCGCGGTGGGTAATAACATGACCGGCACCCAGGCGAGCAAGAGCAACTCGGCCGCCCAGCCCGCGCCGGCGCGCAGCCCCGGCCGCGGCCAACGCAGCGCGCGCCGCAGGGTGAGCAGCCAGCCAAGCACGCAGGCCGCGCCCAGCAGCGGCCCGAACAGCGGCAGCCCCGGCAGGTTGTAGCGGTCGTAGGGTTCGCCGCTGATGAACAGCATCTCGAAGGCGCGGCGCAGGCCCTCCAGCAGCAGCGCGCCCTCGCCCGCGCGCGGCGCGACCTGCCCGGCGCGGTTGAAGAAGTCCGCGGGGTGCTGGTAGAAGTAGACGCCCAGCGGCGCGAACGCCGACAGCGCGGTCAGCGCGAACAGACCGAAGCCGCCCAGCGCGCGCCGCAGCGCCCCCGGCTCAACCCGGTTGGCGCGCGCCGCCTGCGCCAGCAGCGCCAGCCAGAGCACCGCCAAGGGGATGGGGAACAGCCGCGCCGCGAGGTAGGTGTAGGCGGCCAGCCCGGTGAACAGCCCGCCCAGCGCCAACCACCACCACGCCCCGCGCCCCGGCCGCGCCAGCAGCCGCACGCCCCGCAGTAAGAAGCCAAGGGCCAGCGCCTGCACCACCGGCTCGCTGATGACCCGAAAGCCAAAGCGCGAGAAGGTGACGTGAAAGAAGGAGGTCGCCAGGGTCGCCGCCGCCAGCGCGGCCAGCGGCAGGCTGCGGTCGGCGCTTAAGCCGCGTTTTTCGCGGCCGTCGGCGTCGGCAAAGCGCAGCGCCTCGCGGATAGCGAAGAAGCCGGCGGGCACGGCCAGCACACCCAACATGGCCGCCGCCAACCGCAGCGTGAAGACCGAGGAGCCGCCCAGCCGAAACCACAGCGCCAGCCAGTAGTAAAACAGCGCTTCATGGCCGGTGTAGGCGCTGATAAAGACCGGGCGGTAGCCGTCGAAGGCGACGGCGTTGCCCAACAGCGCGGTGGCGGCCAGGTCGTAGTGCAGCCCCGGCGGAATGGCGGCCAACTGCCACAAGCGCAGCCCCGCCCCCGCCAGGGTGATGACGACCAACAGCGCGAGGTAGCGGCGAGGCATGGGCCGGCGGCGTGTCAGGCCGCCAGCGCCTGCGCCAGATCGGCGGTCAGGTCGGCCAGCGCCTCAATGCCGGCCGAAATCCGCACACAGCCGTCGCCAATGCCGAGCGCGGCCCGCTGCTCCGGCGTCAGCGCGCGGTGCGAGGCAATGGCCGGGTAAGAGGCCAGCGTCGCCACATCGCCGAGCGTGGCCAGGCGCTGAATCACTTGCAGCCGCTGCATGAAGGTGAAGACCTCCGCCCGGCCCGCGCCCGCCAGATCGAAGGCCAGCATGGCGCCAAAGCAGCCCGGCCGCAAAATGCGCGCGGCCACGGCGTGGTCGGCGCTGCTGGGCAAACCGGAGTAATGCACCGCCGCCACGCGCGGGTGCGCGGCCAGCCACGCCGCCAACCCGTGGGCATTGCGGTTCTGCTCGCGCACGCGCAGCGGCAGGGTGCGCAGGCCGCGCAGCGCCAGGTAAGCGTCGAAGGGCGAGAGGTTGCTGCCCAGCGTGGCGCGCGCCTGGCGCAGCGCCGCGGCGTCGGCGGCCTGCGCCGCCACCACCACGCCGGCCAGCACGTCGCCATGCCCGCCGATGTATTTGGTGGCCGAGTGCGCCACGAAGTCCGCGCCGAGCGTCAGCGGCTGGAGGAGGTAGGGCGTGGCGAAGGTCGCGTCTACCACGGTGCGCGCGCCCGCCGCCCGCGCCAGCGCGATGAGGGCGGGCAGGTCGGCCACATGGCAAAGCGGGTTGGAGAGCGCCTCGCACAGCAGCACCCCGCCGGCCGGCGCGGCTTGCAGGGCCGCCTCCACCTCGGCCAGATCGCGAATGTTGACCCGGCGCAGCGCGAGGCCCTGCTGCGCCGCAAGCTGTTTCACCAGCGTTTGCGTCGCGCCGTACAGCTCGGCGGCAACCACCAGCTTGGGCGGAGCGCCCGCCAGCGCCTGCTGCAGCGCGCCGTGCAGCGCGGCCATGCCCGAGGCGTAGGCCGCCGCGCCCGCGCCCGCCTCCAGCGCTGTCAGGGCGGCCTCGAACGCGGCCTGAGTCGGCGCGGCGTTGCGGGCGTAGACAAAGCCCTGCGCGGCGTCGCCGAGGGCGGCGTCGAGCGTCTCCAGATCGGGCTGGGTCCAGGCCGAGGCGGTGACGATGGGCGGGCTAGAGGGCGTGCCCGGCGGCAGCGCGGCGAGGCTGGCGTGAACGGCGAGGGTTTCGAGGCTGGGCATAGGCGGCGGTTCCGGCAGGGCGGCCAGGGCGTGGCGCGGATTATACCCGTCAGGCGGCGGGCGGCAGCTTGAGGTAGGCCGCCACAATCGCCGAGTCGAACAGCGTGCCGGCCTGCTCGGCCAGGTAGGCGTGGGCGGCCTCCAGCGGCCAGGCAGCGCGCCAGGGGCGCGGGGCGGTCAGGGCCGCGGCCACATCCACCACGGCGAAGAGGCGGGCTGACAGAGGGATGCCATCCCCCTTCAGCTGACGCGGGTAACCGCTGCCGTCCCAGCGCTCGTGATGGGCGTAGGGGATGTCGAGCGCCGGGTGCAAGAACGCGACGGGCTGGAGCAGTTCGTAAGCCGCCCGCGGATGCCGGCGCACCGCCGCCCACTCTTCGGCGTCGAGCGGGCCGGGCTTGTTGAGCAGCGCGTCGGATAGGGCCAGCAGGCCCACATCGTGCAGCAGCGCCCCGCGCCGCAGGTGGCCCAACGCCTCGCCGGGCACACCCAGCGCGCGCGCCAGCTCCAGCGCGCGGTCGGCCAGCCGCGGCGTGGCGCCCGGCGGACGGCCGGCGCGTTGGTCGAGCAGGTTGACCCAACCTTCCAGCGTGGCGTCGTAGGTCCGGATCATCTCGACGTTGGAGCGCTGCAAGTCGTCGAACAAGGTGGCGTTGTCTACGGCGATGGCGGCCTGCTTGGCGAGCGCATCCAGAAAGCTCAGCCAGTCGGGGTCAGGCGCGAGCGGCGCGCGGTGATAGAGTTCCAGCACGCCCTGCAACTGGCCTTTGGCTAGCAAGGGCAGCGCGAAGTAGGCGCGAACGCCCTCGGCCTCCACGATGGCGGCGCGGGGCCAGGGCGGCGGGACGGCGTTCAGGCGGCCCAGGCGCAGCGGACGGCGCTCCAGCACCGCCTGGCCGGTGGGGCCTTCGCCCAGCCGCAAGCGCGCCTGCTCGATCTGCCGGGTGCGAAAGCCGCGCCCGACCGCCGGCACGCAGAGCTGCGTCAGCGGTTGGTAGAGCAGCACGGCGGCCGCATCCACGCGCAGCTTGGCGCGCAGCTGATCGAGCAGCACGGTGAGCGTCACGCGCAAGTCGAGACTGCCGGCGATCGCCAGGTCTATGTGGTGCAGCGCCTCGAAGTATTGCAGGCGTTGGTTGGTCTCACGGAACAGGCGGGCGTTGTCTATGGCGACGGCGGCGGTGTTGGCCACGCCCGCCAGCAGTTCTGCGTCGGCGGGCGCGAATCGGTCGGGTTGGTCGCTCTCGGCCAGCACCAGCCCGATGGCCCGGCCCTTGGCGAGCAGCGGCACATAGAGCGCGGCGGGCGCGGCCGGGGCGGCCCGGCCGGTTTCGATGCGCGCCTGGCGGCTATGGATCACCTGGGCCGGCGGCCGCTGGGGGTCGGCGAGCGCCAGCGACGGGCGGTCGCTGACTCCCAGCGGCCGGCCGGCGCGGTCGGCATAGACGCACTCCAGCCAGTCGGGTGACGCGCCGAAGAGATAGAGCGTCAGCGCGCTGAGCGCCGGGAGCAGGCGGTGCGTGGCGGCGGCCATCTGGGCGTAAAGCTGCGGCAGGTCGTGCGTTTCGGCCAGCGCGCGGCCCAGGACGTTGACGGCCGCCAGTTGTTCGGCGCGCTCCTGCGCCTGAGCCAGCACCTGCATGCGCTGCACCGCGCTGCCCGCCATCTCGGCCACGGTAGTCAGCAGCCGCAGCTCGGAGGGCAAGATTTCGCGCGGCAGCGGCACGCCGACATATATGACGCCGCTGACGGCCGCGCTACCGTGGATGGGCACCACCGCTCCGCCCCAGCCGGGGTCCACCAAAGGGCGCACACTGGCGCGGAGGTGGGGGTCGTCGGTGAAGTCGCGCGAGACGTACGGGCGGCCGGTCTCGACCACCAGGTCGCTGATGCCCCGGCCGATGCGCATGGCGTCTTCCAAAGCCTCAAACGCGCCGCGCTTCACCGCCAGTCGCAGGCGGCCGTCTTCCAGCACAGCCACCGCGCCGTCGGCCGCGCCCATGATCGCCAGGGTTTCGTCGAGCACGCGCGGCAGCATCTCTTCCAGCGACTGGCCGGCGCGCAGCGCGATGGACAGCCGGTTGAGGGCCTGCTGTTCCAACAGGCGCTGGCGCTGGGCGGCCAGCAGGCGCGCAGTGCGCACCGCCCCGGCCGCCAGCCCGGCAAACAGCGTCAGCAGGCGCTCGTCCTGGGCGCTAAAGACGCGGGTCGAGGGGTGCAGCTCATCCACCACCACCACGCCGATCAACTCGCCCTGATAGAGCATGGGCACGCCGAGCACGGCCGCCAGCGGTTGGCCGTGGTACTGCGACGAATGGCCGTTCCACGCCGAATAGTCGGGGACGCTAAAGGCCCGCCGCGTGGTGGCCACCTGCCCGGCCAGGCCTTCGCCCAGCTTCAGGCGGGCGCCGGGCGGCATAATCAGCCCGTGCGTGATCGTCAGTTCCAGGTCGCCGTGGTCGGCGTCGTAGAGGTAAATGCCGGCCACGGGCGCGCCGAGCATGCGCAGGGCGCGGCCGGCCAGCGTATCGAGCAGGGCGGGCAGGTCGTGGGCCACGGCCACGTCGCGGGCGATTTCATACAGCGCCTCGAACTCGGCGGCCTGCCGGCGCAGCGCGGCTTCAGCGGCGCGCTGCTCGGTGATGTCACGATAGCTGATGACGAGGCCGCGCACCCCCGGCTCGCCCAGCCGGTTGTGAGCGCAGCAATCCAGCCAGAGCCAGCGGCCATCGGCGCGGCGAAAGCGAAAGGCGCGGCGCAAGACATAGGCGGGGTCGGCCAGCAGGCGCTGCCGTTCGGCGGCCAGCTCGGGCAGGTCGTCGGGGTGCACCAGACCCAACGCGCCCAGGGCCTGATACTCAGCCGGGGTGTAGCCCAGCGTGTCGGCGTAGATCGGGCTGGCATATAGCAGGTTCAGGTCGGCGTCGAACAGCCCAATGCCGACCTGGCTGTTTTCGATCAAGGCGCGGAAGCGGGCTTCGCGCTCGGCCAGGGCTTGCTCGGCGGCGAGTTTTTGGGTGTTGCGCTGGGCGCGCCGCAGCGCATTGGCGACCGCCAACCCCAGGCGGCCGAGACGGTCCTTCAGCAGGTAGTCGGCCACGCCCTGCTGCAGGGCGCTGACCGCCAGTTCGTCGCCCGCCACGGCTGAGATGAGGATGACCGGCGTGTCGGGCGCGGCGGCCTGTGCCAGCTCTAGCGCGCGCAGGCCGCTGAAGCCCGGCAGCGTCACGTCGGCGAGGATCAGGTCGGGCGGCGGGACGAGGGCGGCGAGGAATTCCGCTTCGGTCTGCACCCGCTCCCAGGTGAAGGCCAGGCCCGCCCGGCGCAGCTCGCGCGCCAGCAGATCGGCGTCTTTGGGGTTATCTTCCACCAGCAGGAAGCGCAGTGATTGTTCCATGGCGAGGGGCGGTCGGTCGGTGAGAGTATAGGCGCTGACCCACGGCGGGGCAAGGGTGGGTAGCCGGCGGCAGTGTAGCGCAGCGCGAGCCGGCGGCGGACCTGCTATACTTTCAGGGGGAACGCCCCGCATGGACCTCTTCGACCACGCCCTGCAAGACCGCCTGAGCCGCGAGGCGCAAATGCTATACTTTCGTCATGCGGTCGCCAAACCGCAGGCGCTTCGGGAAAACGACCATGACTGCTCCAGTTGAACAGCTCCTGCTCGCTAAGCGTCAAGCGATTCTTGAACTGGCCGCAAAGCGCGGCGCGCGCAACGTGCGGGTCTTTGGTTCGATTGTGCGCGGCGAGGCCGATGCCGACAGCGATATTGACCTGCTAGTTGACCTGGAGCCGGGGCGGAGTCTCTTTGACCTGGGCGGCCTGCTGATGGATTTGCAGGCCCTGCTGGGTCGCCCGGTAGACTTGGTGACCGAGGCGGGGCTGCGGCCACGCCTGCGCCGCCAGGTCTTGGCCGAAGCGAGGCCGCTGTGAGAGATGACCGGGTGCGGCTGCTCGATATGCTGGAAGCCATCCAGCGCATTGAACGCCATGCCGTCAAGGGACGCCTGGCCTTCGCAGAGGATGAATTGCTCCAAAGCTGGATTGTGCGGCACCTAGAGATCCTGGGCGAAGCGGTGCGGGGCCTATCGCCGCAGTTTCTGGCGGAACATCCTGAAGTCGCCTGGTCGGACATCGTGGGCATGCGCAACATCTTAATCCACCGCTATTTCGAGATAGACCAAGAAGCGGTCTGGGCCGCGGTCGAGCGCGCCCTGCCGCCGCTCAAGGCTCAGGTGGAAGCCATGCTCGCTGAGCTGCCGCCGCACCCAGATGCCGGAGGCGCGCCTTAGGCATGGATCTCTTCGACCACGCCCTGCAAGACCGCCTGAGCCGCGAGGCGCCGCTGGCCGCGCGTATGCGGCCACGCACGCTGGATGAGTACGTCGGCCAGGACGAGATCGCCGGGCCGGGGCGGCTGCTGCGCCGCGCCATCGAGGCCGACCGGCTGTTCTCGTCCATCATCTTGTGGGGGCCGCCGGGCACGGGCAAGACCACGCTGGCGCAGATTATCGCCAACTCCACCAAGAGCTACTTCGCCTCCATCAGCGCCGTGCTCTCGGGCCTGCCGGAACTGCGCAAGGTGATTCAGGAGGCCAAGGAGCGCCGCAAGCTCCACAATCTGCGCACGATCATCTTCGTGGACGAGGTGCATCGCTGGAACAAGGCCCAGCAAGACGCGCTGCTGCCGCACGTGGAGAACGGCACGTTTGTCCTGATCGGCGCGACGACCGAGAACCCCTACTTCGAGGTCATCGGCGCGCTGGTCAGCCGTTCGCGCGTCTTTCAGCTCAAACCGCTCAGCGATGAGGGGGTGGCCCGGGTGCTGCGGCGCGCCGTGGCCGACCCCGAGCGCGGCTACGGCCGGCTCGATGTGCTGCTGGAGGACGACGCCCTGGCGCACCTGATCCAGGTGGCGGGCGGCGACGCGCGCAACGCCCTGAACGCGCTGGAGCTGGCGGTAGAGACTACGCCGCCCGACACCAGCGGCGTGGTGCGCGTGACGCTGGCCGTGGCGCAGGAGTCCATCCAGCGCCGGGCAGTGCTGTACGACAAGGACGGCGACGCCCACTACGACACGATCTCGGCCTTCATCAAATCGGTGCGCGGGTCCGACCCCGACGCGGCGCTGTATTGGCTGGCGAAGATGCTCTATGCCGGAGAAAGCCCGCGCTTCATCTTGCGGCGGCTGATCATCCTGGCGGGCGAGGACATCGGCCTGGGCGACCCGAACGGACTGGTGGTGGCCAACGCCGCCGCGCAGGCGTTTGAGTACATCGGCCTGCCGGAGGGCATTTACCCGATCGTGGAGGCCACGCTCTACCTGGCGACCGCGCCCAAGAGCAACACCAGTAACGACTATTTCAAAGCCGTCAAGCGCGTCGAAGACGAAGGCCGGGCCAACGTGCCGCAGCATTTGCAGGATGACAACCGCGATGCGCGCGGCCTGGGCCACGGACAGGGCTACGTCTACCCCCACGAGCGGCCCGGCCATCATGTTGGGCAGCAATACCTGCCCACGCAGTTGCTCGGCACGTATTTCTACACGCCCTCGGAGGAAGGCTATGAGGCGGTGGTGAAAGACCGGCTGGCGCGCTGGCGGGAGGCGCAGCGCGCGGCGCTGAAGATTGAGCGCATCGAGGAAGTGCCCGCCTTGAGCGAGGCCGAGGTGCTGGACCTGAAGCGCCGCGGCGGCCGCCGCGCCGAGCCGGACTAAGCCGGGAGGCCCAGATGCTGCTGCACCCGGCGTGGCGGCCCGCGCCGCACGGCGCGGTTGGTCCGTGGGATGAGATCCTCACCCTGCTGCCGGTCGTCATCGGCGCGGCGCTGCTGTTGTATCTCTACTTCTCGGCGCGCAAGGCCCCGCCCCCCGACGACGAGGCCGAAGCCGAAGCCCCCAGCGCGGACGACGCGCCTCCCCCAGACGGCTAGCCCGCGCCCCGCGGCGGGCGTGGTAAACTCCGCTTGGCCCGCGCTCCAACTCGGAAAACCGGCATGACGCTGATCTGTCTCATTCGGCACGGCGAAAACGAATACACCCGCACCGGCAAGCTGGCCGGCTGGACTGAGAACGTGGTGTTGAACGAGGCCGGGCGACAGCAGGCCCAGAACCTGGTGGAGCGGCTGAAAGGCGTGCGCTTCAAGGCGCTGTACAGCAGCCCGCTGGCGCGCGCCCGCGAGACCGCCGCGCCGCTGGCCGCCGCGCGCGGGCTGGAGGTGCGCCTGGAGCCGGGGCTGGGGGAGGTGCAGTTCGGCGCGTGGACCGGCCAGAGCCTGAAACGGCTGGCGCGCACCAAGCTCTGGCGCGTGGTGCAGACCCGGCCCTCGGCCATGCAGTTCCCCGGCGGGGGCGAGACCATGCGCGGCGCGCAGCTGCGGCTGGTGGACACGCTGGAGCGCCTGGCCGCCGCCCACCCCCGGGGCATCGTGGGGGCGTTCTCGCACTCCGACCCGATCAAGCTGGCGGCGGCCTACTACCTGGGCATGCCGCTCGATCTGTTCCAGCGCTTACAGATCAGCACGGCCTCGGTGACGGTGCTGGCGCTGGGCCAGGGCCAGCCAAGTTTGGTAAAATTGAACGACTCCGGCCCGCTGGTGTTCAAGCGTTAGGGCGCCGGCGCGCCACAGGCCACGGAAAGCGGATGTATGGCGGGCACTGTGTTCGAGCTTAACCCAGTCCAACTGATCACCACCGGCTTCATCGGCCGGCCCGGCAAGCGCGTGTTCTACCTGCAAGCGCAGGCCGAGGACGAGCTAGTGACGTTGATCGTCGAGAAGCAGCAGGTGGAAGCGCTGGCGCACGGCATCGAGCAGTTCCTGACCGAGCTGCACGAAAAGTTCCCCGATTTGCCGGCGGCCTCCGACGCCTACAACCCGGCGCTGATGAAGCTCTCGGTCCCGGTGGACCCGGCCTTTCGCGTGGGCCAGCTCGGCCTGGGCTACGACCAGGAGCGCGACCTGCTGGTACTGGTGGCGCAGGAGGTGGCGGTCGAGGGCCGCGCCAGCGAGGAGGCCAACAGCGCGCGCTTCTTCGCCACGCGGGCGCAGATGCGGGCGCTCGGCGTGTATGGCCTGACGCTGGTGAAACAGGGTCGGCCCATCTGCGGCAACTGCGGCCAGCCGATTGACCCCGAGGGGCACTTCTGCCCGCGCAGCAACGGCCACAAGCACTAGCGCCGGGCGCGCCATGAGCGACGAACCGCAAGGCCCCCGCAGCATTAGCGTGGACGCGCTGCTGATGCTGCTGCAAGAAGGCGAACTGGAGATTCAGGGCCTGTTGCCCCGCGGCTCCAACTACACCTTTCTGGCCTTTGTCTCCCGCGGCGGCCGGCGCGCGCCGGCCGTTTACAAGCCCACCCGCGGCGAACAGCCGCTGTGGGATTTCCCCGAAGAAACCCTGGCCCACCGCGAAGTGGCCGCCTACCTCACCAGCGCCGCCCTGGGCTGGGACTTCGTGCCGCCCACCGTCTACCGCAGCGAAGGTCCGCACGGCCCCGGCTCAGTGCAGTACTTCATCCAGGCCGTGGAGGACTGCCACTACTTCACCTTCACGAATGAGGAGAAGGCTGATCTGCCGCGCGTAGCGCTGTTCGACCTGCTGGTGAACAACGCCGACCGCAAGGGCGGGCACATGCTCAAAGACCAGGCGGGCAAGCTCTGGCTGATTGACCACGGCCTGTGTTTCAACAGCCAGCCCAAGCTGCGCACGGTGGTGTGGGACTTCGGCGGCCAGCACATCCCGGCCGACCTGCTGGCCGACGTGGCCGACTTCCGCCGCCGGCTGGACGACGACGCCGCGCTGCGCGAGGCCTTTGTGAGCCTGCTCGCGCCCAGCGAGGTGGCCGCCCTGAGCCGCCGCGCCGACCGGCTGCTGGCCGGCAAGACTTTCCCCGAACCCGGCCCCGGCCGCAACTTCCCCTGGCCCGCGCTGTAGGCGCGCCGCCACATTCATCGCCTTCATCTCAGATTGCTCCTTGACTTTTCTATTACATAAATTTATTATTTAGGCGTACCTAATTATTATAGGAGGCCGCCATGGCCCTGCTCCAACACAGTTTGATTTACGGCCTGATCTTGAGCGGCGGGTTGATCGTCATCATGATCGTCAGCTACGCCTGGAAGCCCGCCATCTGGGCCGATGACTACCCGCCGGACATTCGCGCGCGCGTGGGGCCGCTCGACGAGCGTGGCAAGCGCCAAAAGCTGGTGGTCGCCGTGCCGTTCTTTATCTTCATCATCGCGGTGCTGGCGGCGGCGGTGCGCGGGCTGCCGGCGAGCCTGACCCCTAATTTCGCGACCGTCTTTGTCACCGGCTTCCTGGTGGTATTGGTCTTCAACCTGGTTGACCTGATCGTGCTGGACTGGCTGTACTTCATCGTCTGGCAGCCACGCTGGCTGATCTTGCCGGGCACGCAGGGCCTGGCCGGCTACCGCGACCTGGGCTTTCACGTGCGCGGCTTTTTCAAGGGGCTGGGCTTCTGCCTGGTCGCCGCGCTGCTCACGGCGGGCATTCACGCCCTGCTGGTCTGGCTGGCGTAGCGGGGAGGGCGATTCAGGGGACACACGGGCTTCGGCGTTCGCCTAACGCCGAAGCCCGTTCGCTTGTCGCGCCGGCGTGAACTTCGCCGCCCGGCCGCGGGTATAATCCGCGCATGACGGCCTCTGGCGCTTACCCCGACCTGGCCCGCGACCTGGCGCGCACCTTCGGCTTCCGGCTGGAAGACCTGGAGGCCAACCGCGCCGGGCGGCTGGCGCGGCGGCAGGTGCTGAGCCTGCTGCTGGCCGAGGCCGCCTTCGCCGCGCTGACGCTGGTCTTCCCGATCGGCTTCCTGCTCAACCTGCTGCTGGTGCGCCGCGCCGACACCTCCGGGCTGTGGATCACCTTCCTGTGCGCCGGGCTGCCGCTGTTCGTGGTCGGGGCGCTGACGCTCTGGCAGGCGCGCCGGTTCTTGGCCGATGTGCTGGCGCGGCGCGTGGCGGCGCACGTGGGCCAGGCGCGCAAGGCGACGCACACGCGCATCATTCGCAGCCGCGAGGAGCAGCGCTACACCGTGCGGTTCGACGAGCAGGTCTTCGAGCTGCCGCGGGCCGCCTACGAGTCGCTGGCCCCCGGCCGCGTCTACCGCGCCTACGCTTTACCCCGCAGCGGCAAGCTCATCAGCGTCGAGCCGATTGGTTGAAGCGCGTTAGTCGGCCGCCGGCTCAGCGGCCGCCAGCGCCGCCGCCCCCTGCCCGCGCAGGGTGAGCGCGTAGACGCCCAGCAAGCCCGCGTACACCACTAGCAGGCAGAGCGGGATCACCTCCAGCGAGAAGCGCTGCGCCAGCACGCCCAGCAGGCTGGGGAGGGCGGCCAGGCCCAGGCCGGTCGCGGCCATCTGCATCCCGATGGTGTTGGCGGCGTAGCGGTCACCCACGCGGGCGCGCGTGCCCGACATCAGGGCCGGGAAGATCGGCGCGATGGAGACGCCGATGACGGCCACCGCCGCCAGGTTCGCCAGCGCGCCGGGGTTCCACAGCAGCAAGCCCGTGCCCAGCAGCGCCCCCGCCAACCCGCCCAGCACCAACCGATCTGCCCCCACGCGCCGCGCCACCACGCCCGCCGCCACACGCCCGAGCGTGAACGTGAACCAATAGCTGCCGGCGAAGAACCCGGCCAGCGTCGGGTCTACCCCGCGTGACTCGGTCAGCAGCGTGTAGGTCCACGCGCCCAGGCCGCCTTCCGCGCCCACGTAGAGGAAGAACAGCAACACGCTCAGCCAGACCGGCGGGCGGCGCAGCGTGGCGCCCAGCGGCGTGCGGTAGTCGGTCAGGCGCGGCGGGGCATTGGCCGCGGCGGCGGCGGGGGTGCGGGTCCAGGCGGTCAGCGTCAGCGCGAAGCCGGCCGCCAGCAGCAGTTGAAAGCCGCCCACCACCCGGTAGCCGAAGCGCCAGGTGTGGAGCGCCGAAAGGCCGAGGGTCATAATCAGCGGGCCGAGCGTGATGCCGACGCCCCAGCAGGCGTGCAGCCACTGCATCAGCCCCTCGCCGAAGTGCGTGGCCACGTAGGTGTTCAGCCCGGCGTCAATCGCGCCCGCGCCCAGCCCGCTGAACACGCCCAGCGCCACCAGCAGCCCCCAGGCGGGCGCGAGCGTGTAGCCGAGGAGGGCCAGCCCGGTGAGCAGGCAGCTCACCGCCAAAATGCGGCCCACGCCCAGCCGCGCCAGCAGCCAACCGCTGAGGAACGTGGCGGTCATGTAGCCCGCCACCGAGCTGGTCAGCAGCAGGCCGAGCGCATCGAGCGGCAGGCCGAAGCCGGCGCGGAGGGCCGGCCAGCCCACGCCCAGCAGGCCGTCGGGCAGGCCGAGGCCCACGAAGGCAATGAAGGCCAACAGGATGAGGCCGAGGCGCGGGTCACGCGTCACGCGTGTCCAAAATGACATACGGTTGCTTTCAATGTGGGGGCGCTGGAGGGTACGCGCCGGCGCGGCAAGGATACCACGCCCGGCTCCGCGTGTGCTATCATCGGGCCTCACTCACGGGAGACCCGCGCATGGCTCACTACAACCTCGCCTTCCTGGGCTTCGGCAACGTCGGCCGCGCCCTGGCCCAACTGCTGGAAAGCAAGCGCGCCGAGTTGCGCGAGCGTCACAACCTCGAATTCACCATCACCGGCGTGGCCGCACGCCGGCTGGGCTGGCACGCCAACCCCGGCGGCTACTCGGCGGCCGAGCTGCTGCACGGCGACCTGGGCACGCTCACCGCCCGGTCGCAGCGGCCCTTCACCGACCTGGCCGCGCTGCGCGATTGGCTGCGAGCCACCCAGGCCAATGTGCTGTTCGAGAACACCTCGATGAACCCGCACACCGGCCAGCCCGCCATAGACTATATCCGCACGGCGCTGGAGGCGGGCGTGCACGTGGTCTCGGCCAACAAGGGGCCGGTGGTGCACGCCTATCATGAGCTGCGCGACCTGGCGGCCAGCAAGGGCGTGCGCTTCCTGCACGAGGCGGCCGTCATGGGCGGCGCGCCGATCTTCTCGCTGTTCCGCGAGGCGCTGCCCGCCGCCCGGCTGCTCAGCTTCCGCGGCATCCTCAACAGCACGACCAATTTGATGCTGACCGAGATGGAGCACGGCGCCGGCTTTGACCAGGCGGTGAAGAAGGCCCAAGACATGGGCATCGCCGAGACCGACCCCAGCTTCGACGTGGACGGCTGGGACGCGACGGTCAAGGTCAGCGCGCTGGCGACGGTATTGATGGATTACGCCCTCAAGCCGGAGGCCGTGCAGCGCGAGGGCATCCGCGGCCTGACGCCGGAGGTGCTCTCCACGGCGCGCCTGTTGGGCCGGCCCTACAAGCTCGTCTGTCAGGCCGAGCGCCGCCCCGACGGCACGGTGGCCGCCAGCGTGCGGCCCGAACAGGTGCCGCTGGACGACCCGCTGGCCCGCTGCGACGGCGCTACGTCCATCCTCCTGTTCCAGATGGACGTGATCCACGGCCTGACGCTGAGCGAGCTGCACCCCGACGCGATCACCACCGCCTACGGCCCGCTGGCCGATTTCATCACGCTCGCGCGCCGGCGCTAGCCGCGCCATCCGGAGGCCGGCGGCTGGTTGGTTTAGGTCATGGGAGTCGGTTGCGCGGCCTAGTCGGGGTTGGCGGCCGGTTGGCCCTCCAGCAGCGCCTGGCTCACGGCCCGCACGGCCTGGCGGCGGGTGCGATTAAAGCCGCCTTCCGAAAGCTCCAGACGCACCTGGATCTGCTTGTTGGGCTGGTCGTCTACGTAGGCATCATACAAGATGGCGTAAGACAGCCATTCCTTGGGGGGCGCGCCGCCGGGCCGTTTGCCCGCCGGGCGCAGGCTCTCCAGCGCGGCCAGCAGCCGCTCGCGCACCGCCTTGCCCCGCTCAATATGGGTCGCGCCAGACACGCGCAGCGTCTTCACCAGTGGTGAAGCGCCCAGGTGCGCATAGTCCGCCAGGTGCTGCAAACCGCGCTCAACCGCCCGGGTAAACTCTCGGTCGGGCTGGGCGGCGAGGGTGGTGGCCAGCAGGTTCGCCTGAGTTTGCAGGGTATCTTCGCCGCGCGCCACGCCTTGCGCCAGCGTCAGCAGTTCGGCGCGGCGCGCGCGCTGCTGGGCCTCGGCCTCGATCAGCCGCCCGGCCCAATCGGCCACATCTTCGAGCAGGTCGAGGTCGGCCGCCCCGTAATCCATGCCATCCATACGCGGGGCCAGGCCGATCACGGCGGCCTGTTCGGCGCCGCTGAACAAGGGGGTGAGCCACAGCGTGCCGCCGCCCGGCCGCCAGCCGTCGCGCCGTGTGATCTCGGTAGCCGCCAGCGCCCCCGGCGGCAGCCGCTCGCCGCGGGTGAGCATGCCGACGCAGGCTTGCACGGCATATTCGCCGCCCTGCCGCGTCGCCACAAAACCGGCGGGCGCGTCTAGCAGGCGCACCAACCGTTCCAGCCCGGCCTGAAGATGATCGCCCAGCCGGTCCGCATCGGGTTCCACCCGCGCCAGCCGCCGCAGCTGCTGCCGGAAGTCGGTCACGTGCCGGTGGAGCAGGAAGTCGAGCGTGGCATGCACCGCGCTATAGATGGCATGGGTGAGCACGGCCACCGCCAGCACCAGCACAATGCCCTGTTCTGAAGCGCCCAACTGGCGGGCCAGCCAGCCATAGGCCGCCACCAGCACGGCCGCCGTTAGGGCCGAGGTGGGCAGGTCGCGGCGCAGCGGGCGAAACTCAATAAAGGCCTGATAGCGCGCCACGGCGTAGCCGCCGAGGGCCAGGCCGGCCACCAGCAGCAGGTCGCGCGGCAGTTGGGGCAGCCGATCGGGCGCCAGGCCGTAGGCGATGTTGTAAAGGATGACCAGCGCGCCCAGCCACGCGGCCCACTCCAATGGCCGCCGGTAGGCGGCGCTGGCTGTCGCGCGCCCCAGGCGGAAGTTAATCACCAGCCCGGCCGCCCCCAGCAAGAGGAAGGTGTAGTCCGCCAGCATATACGCCACGGCGCAGCAGGGCGCGACCGTCTGGCTGGTGAGCGTCGGCGGCAGGTCGGCCCGCAGCAGCACCAGGCCCACCAGCCCGAGCTTCGCGATCCCCAGCCCGTTGATGACCACCGCCAGCGCGAGGTTGCGGCGCGTGCGTGGGGCGAAGAGCCGCCAGGTGACGTTGTACCAGCCGATGAGTGCGACAGTCAGGGCCAGCGTCCACCAGGCGGCCAGCCGGGTGGAGGGCATGGCGTGCGCGAGCAAGTCCACGAAGAACCCGCTGGCAATCGCCGCCAGGGTGATGGCCATGGCGCGCGTGACCGGGTTACGAAAGCCATAGCTGACCAGGTAGGCGGCCAGCCACAACCCGAGCACCATGCCCAGCGCTTCAGTCAGCCAGGTGAGTGAGGCGAGCATTGATTTCGGCTGCCCCCGTTAACTCCCGCCGCAGCACCTTGCCAATCGCGCTCTTCGGCAAGTCTGAGCAAAACTCAAATCGACGCGGCACCTTGTAGGCCGCCAGCCGCTCGCGGCAAAAGCCGCGCAGCGCCTCGACCGTCGGCGGCGCCACGCCCGGCCGCAGCACGACCCAAGCAGCCACGGCCTCGCCCTGGTGCGCGTCGGGCACGCCGGCCACGCCCACTTCGGCCACGGCCGGATGGCGCGCCAACACTTCCTCGACCTCCCGCGGCCAGACCTGGAACCCGCTGGGCTTGATCAGGTCTTTCTTGCGATCCACCACGTACACATAGCCGTCCGCATCCAGATAGCCCAGGTCGCCGGTGTACAGCCAGCCATAGCGTAGCGCGCAGTAGGTTTCTTTCGGGTCCTGCCAGTAGCCGGCCATCAACTGCGGGGCGCGGATGATTAGTTCGCCGACCACGCCGGGCGGCAGGGCGGCGGGCGTTTCGTCAAAGGCCGCGTCGTCCATGGGGCCGTGGTTAATCGGGTCGTCGAGCGCCACCGCTCGCACTTCCACGTCGGGCAGCGGCAGGCCCACCGCGCCCGGCCGGTCACGGCCGCGCACCGGCCCCATGACGGCCGCCATCACCGACTCGGTCAGGGCATACGCTTCCACAATTCGGCCGCCGGTCAGCGTTTCCCAGCGCCGGCGAGTCTCGGCCAGCAGCGGAGCCGCCCCGGCGAAGCTCAATTTCAGACAGTGCAGATCGGCCGGGTGGGCGCGCACGGCCGGGTGTTCCAGCAGCGCGTGGAACAACGTCGGCACACCGGGCAGCAGCGCCGGGCGCGTCCGGCGGATAGCCGCCAGCAGATCGTCCAGGTCGCGCGGGTTAGGGATCAGCACCAGCGGGTAGTGGCCCAGCAGGCCAAACGTCAGCGCACCGACGTTGCCGGCGGCGTGGAACAGCGGCAACGCCAGCACCACGCTGTCGTGCCACTCCTTGAAAAGGCCGTTAGACCAGGCCTGCATCTGCATCCCGGCCATCAGCAGGCCGCCATGCGTGGCTACCGCCGCTTTGGGCGCGCCGGTGGTGCCGCCGGTGAAGATCAGCAAAGCCGGGTCTTCCGGCGCGGGCGCGGCGGCCGGGTGTTCGGCCTGCGCCTGCTGCCACAGACAGTCCGCCAGCCACAAGTCGCCAGGCCGCAAGCGGATGCGGTGCCCGTCGCGCCGCTCGCGGAACAGGTGGAACGCGAGGCGCAGCCCGAGGGGCAGATATTCGCCGATGCTGGTGGCCAGCACATGCCGCACCACGGTGTGGGGCTGCACCGCCTTAACTTTGTCATAGAACAGCGTCAGCGCCACTACCGTTTCGGCGCCGGTGAGCGCCAGCGCGTGCTCAATTTCGGCGGGGGTGTAGAGCGGGTTGAGCGGCGCGACCAGGGCACCCACCTTCCAGGCGGCCACCTGGGCCAGCACCGCCTGGGGGCAATTGGGCAGCAGCAGCGCGACGCGGCTGCCGCGCCGCACGCCCAGCCCACTGAAGGCGGCGGCCAGCGCGTTGCTCTGCTGGTGCAGTTGACGATAACTGACGGTCGCGCCTTTGAAGTAGAGCGCGGCGGCGTGGGGGCGGGCGCGGGCGGCCTCGGCCAGGCAGTCCACGAGCGTTTTGTCGGGGTAAGGGCGGAGCGTCGGCGGAATGCCGGGGTCGTAGGCGCGCAGCCAGGGCAGGGCGTCCATGGGGCCTCCAATCACAGCCAGGGGTAAGCGGGCCAGGTCTGTTCGTTGAACAGCACCAACCGCTACTCTAGGCCGTGCGCCCTGCCACTGACAGCATGTGAGACGCCAATGACTGCCAGCCGCCCCTACCAGGCCTTCGGGCATCTCGTCTCCTGCATTGGAGGCTGGCGGACTATTCTGAGCGCTTCCGCCACACAGTCGGTATATGCTGACTGGCCCGCCGTGTCAAGCCCCCCCGGCGCGGGGGCGCGGGGCAATTGCAGCTTAATTCCGTTCACTGAGAGAGTGCCGAAAGTGGCTCAGAAATTGGCCGCCAGCGATCATTACCCGAGACGCTGCGCGTCACCGGCCACAAGGCTACGCCAGGATGACCGACCTGAGGCCAGGTTGCTCAGAAACTAGACGTGTGACACTGAGAAATGGCCGGGACGCTGCGCGTCACCGGCCACAAGGGAAGGTGAGGCCCACCGACCTGAGGCCGGGTTGCTCAGAAACTTGACCCGGACAGGCGTAGGGCCAGCTTGCCACCACCCGAGACGCTGCGCGTCACCGGCCACAATGTTTGGTGAGGGCCACCGACCTGAGGCCGGGTTCGAAGTGACATGTCAAGTGGTTGAGGGCGGTCACAGCGGGTTTCTGCCGTGGGGGGCTGGCGGGCCGCCGCCATGCGCCCTTCGAAATGACAATTTATAGAGGAGATCGAGTCAGTGCGCCGTTTCTGCCGTGGGGGGGGCTGGCGCACCGCGCCATGCGCTCTTCAGAATGACAGGCAAAATAGGGCCGATCGGTCCCAAGCGCAGTTTAGATGCAATTGCCCTGCCCCCGGCGGCCGCCAGGAGACGCGGCCGGAGCCACTTACCGGCTTGACGCGCCCGCCGGATGCTGGCATCCTCGGCGCATGCCTGCCGCCCGCCAGTCCACACCGTCGCCCAGCCTAAGGCCGCCCGCGGCCACCCGCGACGTTTCTCAGCGCCTAAGTGCCCGCCATGCGTGAGGCCGCCCCGCTCCCCGCGGCCGAGCTGGCCGCGGCCCTGGCGGCCGGGTGGGGCCTCGCCCCCGCCGCCGTCGGCGACCTGCCGCAAGGCTACGATTACGCCGCCTCGGTCTACCGCCTCAGCGCCACTGACGGTGGGGACTATTTCCTTAAGGTTCGCACCGACCCGGTAAACGAAGGCGCGCTCGCCGTGCCCGCCTACCTGCACGCGCAGGGCCTGAGCGAGGTCCTGGCCCCGCTGCCAACCTTAACGGGCGCACTGTGGCACCCGCACGCCGGTCGCGCCTACCTGCTCTATCCGTTTATTGAGGGCGCGTCCCCGCTGCCCAGCGGCGCGGCCGCCGACCAGTGGCGGCGGTTTGGGGCGCTGCTGCGCCGCCTGCACACCACTGGGCTGCCGCCCCACCTGGCCGCCCTGCTCCCGCGCGAGACCTTCACGCCCGTCGCCACCGCCCGCATCGCCAAACTTGACGCGCTGATCGCCATGCAGACCTTCGCCGAGCCGGTGCGCGGCGGCCTGGTCGCCGCGTGGCAGGCGCACCGCGCCGCTCTCCTGGCCGTCACCGCCCGCGCCGAGGAACTGGGCCGCCGCCTGCGCGCCGCGCCGCCCCCGGCCCTGTGCCTGTGCCATGCCGACCCACATTGGAGCAACGTGCTCGTGGACGCGGCGGGCCGCCTGTGGCTCGTGGATTGGGACGATCTGCTCCTCGCCGTGCCGGAGCGCGACCTGATGTTCGTCATCGGCGGCATCTCCGGCGACTGGCCTGCGCCCGCCGACACCGCCCACTTCATGCAGGGCTACGGCCCCGCCGCCGTGGACCCCTTGGCCCTGGCCTACTACCGCGCCGACTGGGCCGGGCAGGACATCGCCGCCTTCGCCGAGCAGGTCCTGCTCGCGCCCGACCAGACGGAGGCCGGCCGGCAGGACGCGCGGCGCCTCTTCCTGGGCCAATTTGACCCCGACGGCATGGTCGCCATCGCCCTCGGCAGTGACCCCGACCATGCCTGACACGCCAACGCCCCTATCCGCCGCCGAGCGCGAGGCGGTCTACCGCCGCAACTTCGGCTTCTTCCTCACCGACAGCATCCTCTTCAACCTGGGGCTGGGCCTGGTCGGCGCCAACACCGTCATCCCCGATTTCGTGCGCCACCTGACGTCGTCGGAGGTCATCATCGGCCTCTCGGGCAGCCTGTTCATGGTAGGCTGGCTGCTGCCGCAGCTCTTGGTGGCGCGCTACGTGGGCCGCTGGGCGCGCAAGAAGTGGCTCTTCGTCGGGCCGAACATGGTGGTGCGCTGGGTGCTGCTGGTCTTGGGCGGGCTGGTGGTCTGGCTCGGCCCAACACGGCCGGGGCCGATGCTGCTGGCGTTCTTCGTGTGCTACGGCATCGCCGCCTTTGGCGATGGGCTGGTGGGCATCCCCTGGGCCGACCTGGCCGGGACCAGCCTGAACAACCGCTGGCGGGCGCGCATGTTCGGCCTGGCGACCGCCGTCGCGGGCGTCAGCATGCTGCTCATCGCGCCCCTGATCGGCCTGGTGCTCGGGCCGCGCGGGCCGGGCTTCCCCTATAACTACGCCACGCTCTTCGCCGCCTCGGGCGCGGTCTTCGTGGTGTCTATGCTGCCGGGGCTGTTCTTCCGCGAGCTGCCCGGCGCGCCCGCCACCCCCGTGCCCGCCCTGCGCGACTTCGCGCGCATGCTCGTCCACGGCCTGCGCGCCGACGGGGCGCTGCGGGCTTTCGTGCTCATCCGCGTCTGCGCCAGCCTGTTCCTCATGGCCGCTCCGTTTTACGTCGGCTTCGCCACCGTGGAACTGGGCCTGAGCAGCAGCGTGGCCGTGCCGGTGCTGCTCGCCATGCAGACCATTGGCGCGGTGACGGGCGCGCTGCTGTACGCCTGGCTGGGCGCGCGCAGCAACACCCACTACATCCGGCTGGCGCTGGCGGGCGCGGCCGTGCTGCCGGTGTGCGCGCTGCTGGCGGCCTGGCTGGGGCCGCTGCCGCTCTACCTGGGCTTCTTGGTGGGCGGCCTCTTCACCGAAAACCTGCTCTCGGCTTTCCTCAACTGGGTGGTCGGCTACGGCTCGCCCGCGCAGCGCCCGCTCTTCGTCGGCCTGACGAACACGGTGGCCGCGGCCGTGGCGCTGGGCGCGCCGTTCATCGCCGGCACGCTGGCGCAAACGCTCGGCTACCGCGCGTTGTTTGCCGTCGCGCTGCTCATGGCGCTCCTGGCCCTGTACATCGCCGCGCGCTACCTGCGCGACCCCGAAGCCTACCCGCACCCGGAGCCGGCCGCCGCCAGTGAAGGTATACTGACTGACATTGCGCCTGAGTCCCCCGAGTCGCTTGAGTCGCCTGCCCTATGACGCCCCCGACCCGCACCGCTCACCTCAGCTACGGCCGCGGCACGCTGCCGGTCGCGGTCCCGGCAGACGCCGCCATCTTCGAGATGCAGCCCGTGCCCGGCCTGGCCGACGAGGCCGCCGCCATCCGCGCCGCGCTGCGCCAGCCGACTGGCGCGCCGCCGTTGGCCGAGTGGCTGCGGCCGGGGCAGACCGTGGCTGTCGTCCACAGCGACATCACCCGCGCCACGCCCAACGACCGCCTGCTGCCGGTGCTGCTGGAGGATATCGAGGCGGCGGGCATCCGCCCCCACGATATTACGCTCATCAACGGCCTGGGCACGCACCGCCCGCAGACCGAGGCCGAGCTGCGCGCCATGCTCGGCGACCGGATCGTGGAGCGTTACCGCTGCACCCAACACAACGCCTTCGACGACGCCGCGCTCGGGCCGCTGCCGCCGACCCAGCGCGGCCACCCGGTGCGCCTCAACCGCACGTTCATGGAGGCCGACGCGCGGATCGTCACCGGCCTGATCGAGCCGCACTTCTTCGCCGGGTTCAGCGGCGGGCCAAAGGGCCTGCTGCCCGCGCTGGCGGGCCAGGAGAGTGTGCTGACCAACCACAGCCACGCCATGATCGCTCATCCCGCCGCCACCTGGGGCGTGACCGACGGCAACCCCATCTGGGAGGAGATGCGCGAGGTCGCCCTACGCGCCGCCCCGCTCTTCCTGCTGAACGTGACCCTCAACGCCGCCAAGCAAATTACGGGTGTGTTCGCGGGCGACCTCCTGGCCGCCCACACCGCCGGGTGCGACTTCCTGCGGCAGAGCGTCATGGTCACCGTGGACGCGCCCTTCGACATCGTGTTGACCACCAACAGCGGCTACCCGCTGGACCAGAACCTGTATCAGGCCGTCAAGGGCATGAGCGCGGCGGGCCGCATTGTGCGCCCCGGCGGGGCCATCGTCATGTGCGCGGCCTGCGCCGACGGCGTGCCCAGCCACGGGCAATACGCCCGCCTGCTGGCCGAGGCCGGGTCGCCCGCCGCCATGCTCGCCCGGCTGGCCCAGCCGGGCTTCAGCGCGCCTGACCAGTGGCAGGCGCAGATTCAGGCCAAGCTTCAGCAGCAGGCCGAGGTCTTCGTCTACAGCGACGGCCTGACCGACGAGCAGATTCGCGGCGCGTTGTTCACACCCTGCCGCGACCTGCCCGCCACGCTCGCCATGCTCTTGCGACGCTACGGCCCGCACGCCCGCGTCGCCGTCCTACCCGACGGCCCGCAAGTCATCGCCACGCTGCGGGCTGAGGCCGTCACGTAAGCCAGGGTCGAGAAAGGCGTTTATCCATGAACCTGCTCAAGAAGCTCCTGGGCCTGAACTCCCCCCCACCTGCGCCGCCGCCGGTCTCTCCGGCCTCGGCGGGCCTGCCGCAAGCTGGTCAGGTCTTGTCCGCCGCGCTCCAGGCGCACTCGCAGTTCATCCGGCGCATCAACTGCCCGCGCTGCGGCGCGCCGAAGACCCTGCCCTCCGCCACCGCCTACCTGTACTGCGACTACTGCGGCAGCCTGATGGACTACGACTTCCGCCTGGCCAACGCGAACACGAACGCCGCGCTGTCGAACACCGTGTTCCACCGGCTCATGCTCCCCGTGCAGAACGCCCTGGCCCAGGCCAAGGCGCGCGGCGACCGCGACACCTACCGGCAGCTGTACCGGCAGGTGTATGCCCAGTGGGTGCAAGAGTGCCCGCTGGCCGTCTCGCCGCGCGTCAAGGGCGACACGGACTTTCGCGAGCAGTTCATCGCCTACCAGGTGGAATGTGCCGTCACCAAGGACTTCGATCCTCGGCAGGCGCCGCTCGACGCGCAGATGGCGGCCCAACTGGCCGCGCTCCAGCGCCTGCCCCAGCCGGGCGGCGCATGGCGCGTGGCCGGCCCCTTTTGGGAATACGCCCAGGCTTACAAGCAGCAGATGGAGTTGGTGTATGCCTTGTTGCAGTCCACCGGCGTGCTGGCGATGGACCCCGACCAGGCCCCGCCGGGTGTCCCGCTGCGGATGGAGTACTCCCTCTTCTGCCAGTCGTGGCTGCCGCACCTCTCACCCGCCGACGGCCAGCGGCTGCTGGAGTTTTACGGCCTCAACGCCGAGTATGACCAGGTGAAACCGACACCGACCGACTTGCACCGCTGCGGCGGGTGCGGGGCGCAGCTCCGCACGGTGCCCGGCGCGCGGCAGGTGGTGTGCGAGGCCTGCGGCCGCAGCCTGAACATTGCCGGCGGCGACGTGCCCTGCCGCAAGTGCGGGGCGCAGCTAACGTTCCCGGTCGGCGTCAACCAGGCGCAGTGCCCGTATTGCCAGACCGACAACCGCCGCGTGTGACGGCCCGCGCTGAGGCCTCCGCCCTTAACGCCAAGGCGGGCGCCGCGGCCACCTGCCACGACGCCCGCCTGACACCACCTAAGCGCTAGCCGCCTAATTCGGCTGGAACTGGCTCAGCAGCATCTGCGACACCACGCCGGCCGCCGGGTCGCCGTTAGCCCAGGCCAGGTACACCAGGTCGGGCGCGCCGAGCGCGAACAGCCCGGTCTGCGGCTGGCCCGGCTGCTGGGCAAAACCGTCCGCGGGCGTGTCCAGCGCCCACGTGCCGGTCTGCGGGTCCGAGGCCAGGTGGCGCATCTGGATCACGAAGCGCCCCGTGCCGTCGTCTTCCAGCCAGGCCACGTAGGGCACGCTGCCCACGAAGGTGATGAACGGGTGGCGGGCATTGTGGTTCTGGTCCACGTTCAGGCTGCCGCCCACCGGCAGGAAGTCGTTGCGCGAGGCCGGGTCGAGCCGCGACACAAAGATTTGGAACTTGCCCGTCGGGCCGACTTCGGGCCAGGCCACCCACGGCAGGGCGCTGTCGCCCGCCACCAGCGAGCCGGCCGCCATGGTCGCCTCGGCCGCCTCGGCCAGCGGGTTCACGTTCAGCGCGCAGGCCGTCTCGTCGGGCGCGCAGGGCGGCACGTTGATCCACTTGAAGCCGCCGGGGGCGGCGGCGTCGGCCACGCCGCGCGCCGTGAACACCCGCGCCACGCGGTTGGCCCCGATCTCGTGCCAGGTCACCCACGGCACGGCGTTGCCCGTCTCGGCGAACACGAGAGTCGGGTGCAGCGCGTCGCGCAGCGGGTCAATGTTCAGCGTTGGCTCGTCGTTGAAGCGGTTCTCGCCAACCCAGTCCCAGCGGAAGCCGCCCAGGGCCGTGTCGTCCTTCACGCCGCGCGCCACGAAGATCTGCACGAAATTGCTCGCGCCGCTCAGCTCTTCCCAGGCCACCCAGGGCGTCAGCGGCTGGCCGACCGCGGTGCTGCCGCCCGCGATCACCGGGTTGGTGGCCTCGCGGTCCGGGTGAATGTTCAGGCTTGGCTCGTTGCCGCCGCGGTCCTGCCCAGCGGGCGTCCACAGGCCGGTGGCGGCCACGAAGCGGCTGGCGAAGATCTGGCGCACATCGCCGAAGCCGGGGCTAGGCTCGCTCCAGGCCGTCCAGGGCACGGCGCGGTTCTCACCCGCCAGCGTGATGCTGGGCGCGTCGGCTGTTACGTTGGTGTGCAAGTTCAGCGACCCGCCGCGCGCCTGGAGGCCCACGCCGTCGTACTGGCTCACAAAGATCTGGCGTGAGCCGCCGTCGGTGTTCTCCGACCAGGCGAACCACAGGTCAGTGGGGCCGCTGCCCAGCGCCAGCGACGGAGCGAAGGCGCTCTGGGCTGCATCGCGGTTGGCGGGGCCGGCCAGCACGGTAAAGCCCGGCTCGCCCTGCGCCGAGTTGTCGGGCGTGGCGACCGCGCCAGGCGCGCCCGCCGCCGGCTCGCCGTAGATGAAGTTATCCATCACGGCCACGTCGTTCGCGGCGTCGTCGTTGGGGCCGAGCGCGGTCGTGCCGTACTCCACGCGCACGCGGGCGACCACCGGGCTAGGGAACACCACGCCCAGGAACGACAGCCCCGCGTCGGCCGGCGGCACGCTGTACTTGCCCAGCGAGCTACCGTCGGCGGCGAAATACTCAAAGCTGGTGTGGTCGCTGTCTACGTCGGTGTAGACCGCGCCGTAGCCGCGCACCAGCGCCGGGGTCTGCGTGCCGGGGACGAAGAAAGTCAGCTCGATGAGGTTGCTGCCGAGCGGCGAGAAGAGCTTCTCTTCGCTGAAAGCCTTGAAGATGTCGGGATAGGTCGGGTTGAGGTTGCCGAAGCGCACGGGCGTGCCGGTGCTGTTGTCGGCGGCGGCGCTCACCTGAAGCTGCCCGCTGGGCGTGGTGAGCAGGATGCCGCGGGCGCGCGGGGCCTGGGCCTGGTTGAAGAAGTCGGCCGGATAGCCGTTGGGGGCCGAAAACTCCTCCGGCACGCCGTCCCAGGTGATCTCGCGCCGGCCGTTGGGGTCGCCGCCGGGGCCGTCGCCGTTATCCGGCCCGAGCAGGTTACGGAACTGATCCACCGCCGCGGCGATGTCGCCCGCCGCCGTGACCACCTGCGGCTGGCTGCCGGTATTGGCCGCGGTTGGTTTGGCGGCGGCCGCGACGTTGATGACGCCGGACATGCCCTGGCCGCCCGCGCCGCCGTGGAACTCGCAGTGGAAGGCGATGGTCGTGGCGGTGTCGAAGGTGAATTGGAAGGCGTCGCCGTTGGAGAGCGTGCCGCTGTCGAAGGCGCCGTCGTCGGCGGTGACGGTGTGCGGCCGGCCCCCATTGTGCGTCCAGACCACGGTCGTGCCCGCCGCCACGTCGAGCGTGGCCGGGGTGAACTGGTTGTCGGTGATGTCAATGGTGATGGTCGCGCCCGCGGGGGCGGCCGCCGTGTCGGTGGGGGCGGGCGCGGCCTCGGTGGGCGCGGCCTCGGTGGGGGCGGCGGTCGGCTGTTCGGCCGCCTCGGCCTGGGTGGGAGCGGTTTCCGGCGCGCTGGTGGGGGTCGGCCCGCCGCCGGTGGGGAGGGCGCCGCAGGCCAGCCCAAAGATCAGGGCGACCCCGACAAACAGCCGCGCTTTCCGGCTCAATGCTACAGGCTGCAAGCCATGCATGGTCTACGCTCCTTGGCGTGAATAGGCCAGCCGTTATGCGGGCTGAGCGTTTTCAGTATAGAAACATGGCCGCGCGGGCACACGCCCCGCGAGGCATGTTTTGGAGCATGACTTTGGGAGGAGGCGGCCCAGGCGGGCCGGGCGGGCTAGGCGGGCGGGCGCAAATCGAGCCGCGCCAGGATTTCGGCCACCATCTCGGCCAGGGGAGCGCGGATGTCTATCACCACCGCCTCACGTGGCGGCTCCAGGTCGGCGAGCTGGCTGGCGAGCATATTGGGCTTCATATAGTGGTCGGTGCGCTGCATGAGGCGCGCCAGCAGCAGGTCGTAGTCGCCGCGCAGGTAGACGAAGCGCACCGAGGCATCTACCTGGAGCGCGTCGCGGTAGCGCTGCTTGAGGGCCGAGCAGGCCAGGATGGCCGACTCACGTTCGAGGGCGTGGGCGCGCAGCAGGCCGGCCAGCGCGGCCAGCCAGGGCGCGCGGTCGGCGTCGGTGAGGGGTTCGCCCCGCGTCATCTTGGCGATGTTGGCGGGCGGGTGGTAGTCATCGGCGTCATATAGCGGCCACTGCAACGCTTCGGCCAGCGCCGTCGCCACGGTGGTCTTGCCGCTGCCCGCCACGCCCATGATCACGATGAGCATCGTCTCCCTGCCTCCGTCTTAATCAAGCCCTCATGCCGCCCGGCCCATTTTGCCATGATACTACCGGAAAGGGGGCGGCCAAAGGAGCGTAGCTGATGGACGACGATGACAAGCCCGTGGGGCGCGTGTTAACCCGGCGCGAAGTGCTGGCGCTCTTGGGGGCGGCGGGGGCGGCGGCGCTGGCGGCCTGTTCGCCCCAGGCCGCGGCGCTCACCGCTCCCGCGCCGCCGGCGACGACCGCGGCGCCGGTCTTGGCCGCGGCCACCACCGCCGTGACTGCCGCCGCCACCGCCTCAGCCGGCGCGCCGCCCGCGCCAACCGCGGCCACGACCGTCACGGTGACCCCCGTGGTGGCGCTGCCGGCCTGCATCGCGCGCCCGGCGCAAACCGAAGGGCCGTACTTCGTGGATGAGAAACTGAACCGGAGCGACCTGCGCGCCGACACCGAGGGCGGGGCCGCGGCGCGCACAGGCGTGCCGCTGCTGATGACTTTTCGCGTGGCGCAGCTCAACGGCGCGGACTGCGCGGCGCTGGCCGGGGCGCAGGTGGATGTGTGGCATTGCGACGCCGACGGCGTGTATTCCGACGTAGGCGGCGCCGGGGGCCACAACTTCTTACGCGGCTATCAACTGACCGACGCCAACGGCGCGGCCGGCTTCACCACCATCTACCCCGGCTGGTATCCCGGCCGCACCGCGCACATTCACTTTAAGGTGCGCACGGAGGCCGGGCTAGAGTTCACCTCGCAGGTGTACTTTGATGACGCCGTCAGCGACGCGGTGTATGGGCTGACGCCCTACAACGCACGCGGCGAGCGCGACACGCGCAACGTCAACGACGGCGTGTACCGCGCCGGCGGCGACCAACTGCTGCTGAACCTGACGACGATGGAGGAAGGCTACGCGGCCGTCTTCGATCTGGGCCTGCAATTGAGCTAGGCCGCTGGACCGGCCCGCGCGGTTTAGGCGCTCGGCAGCAGGCGCGCCAGTTGTGCGCGCAGGCCGGCCGGGCCATCGCCGCTGTCGTCGAGGCGCTGGTGCGGCACGGTGGGCGGTTGGTAGAGGGCCGACACCTGGCGGGCGTAGTCGAGGCCGACGGTGTGGGTGCGCTGGGCCAGCCGCGCCGCCCAGGGTGTGGGCGCGCACTGCACCAGCACGAGCACGGCGTCGGGGAAGCGCTCCAGGAACCAGCGGCGGTGGCGGTCGCGCAGGAGGGGCACGGCCACCGCCAGGCGCGGATGCTCTTGGCGCAGCGCGGCCACCCGATCGAGCAGCAGGCGGTGGTAGGCGTCGCGGCGCGCATCCGAGACGACCTGCCCGGCGGCCACATCCCGCTTGTAGTCGGCAGGAATGTCGTCGTCGGCTTCGTGCAGGTGATAGCCGAACTCGGCGGCGAGCAGGCGGCCGACGTAGCTCTTGCCCGCGCCGGGCAAGCCGAAGAGGACCAGGAGGGGCATAGGCGGCATGATACTCAGGAATGCGCGGCGCGGGAAGCTGGGCGGGGAGGAGCCACAAAGGTCTCGGGGGAAACTCAACCGACTCGCGGCGAGACGGCGCGTCCACGGCCGGCGGCCGATCAAAAATAAGTGATTGACTTTCTGGCAAACCGTATGGTAGACTGGCCGCATTCTATGAAAGGCACAGGCGCACGACGCATGGTGATGTTTGTTAAGCTCGACATCCTGATCCCGTCCACCAGCACACCCGCTGGCGGAATCGCCTTGTCGTATTGCGCCGATTGCCTGGACTAAGACCCCCGCACTTTCAGCGGACACCCAGGCCGTGGGCGCAGCAGTGAGCGCCCACGGTCTTTTTTTACCGACCCAGCCCTGAGCGGGCCGTGAGCGCGATGGATTAACGCTCACGGCCCGTTTTTGCGCTCAGTGCCTCGCGCGCTGGGGAGGTAAGCATGTGTGACCTGGCAATCCGCGTGGATAACGCGGTGAAGACCTACGCCCCCCGCCTTCAGAAGCCCCTGACCCGGCTGGCCGCCGGCGAAATGCGCTCGGTGATCGCCCTCAACCACGTGTCGTTCGACGTGGCCTGCGGCGAAATCTTCGGCCTGGTCGGCCCCAACGGCAGCGGCAAGACCACGTTGGTGCGGCTGCTGGCGCGCCAGATCGCGCCCGACAGCGGCCAGGCGGCTTTGGCCGGCGAGGCCGCCACGGTGAACGGAACGGGCTTTTTCCAGAAGCTCTCGCCGGTGGAAAACCTGCTCTACGGCGCGCGGCAGTACGCCGGGCGTCCGGCCGAAACCCGCCAGCGCGTGCTGGCGCTGCTGGCCCGCCTGGGCGTGGCGGGCGCGGCGCTCTACCGGCCCATGGAAGCGCTCAGCCGCGGCACGCAGCACAAGGTCGCCATCGCCCGGGCCTTCCTGGCCGAGCCGCGGGTGCTGCTGCTCGACGAGCCGACCACCGGCCTCGACCCACGCGCTCGCCGCGACGTGCAAGACTTCATCCGCGAACTGCGCGACGCGCACGGCGTGACGGTGCTGCTGACCACGCACGACATGGCCGAGGCCGAGCGCCTGTGCGACCGCGTGGCCGTGGTGGACGGCGGCCGGCTGATCGCCGTGGACACGCCCGCCGCGCTGAAACAGCGCGTGGCGCCGCAAGCCGGCGGCACGCTGGAAGACGTGTTCCTGGCCCTGACCCACGACCGCCGGCCTGCGCCTGGCCGAGACGACCCAGATGGCGACGCGCCCACCGCGACGCCGCTCGTCGGCAGTAGCGGGCGCGCCTGAGCAGCGCCCGGCCCAGCGCGCGATTTGAGAAGTGGTTATCGGAAAGATCGGAGACAAACCCATGAACCCCCTGCCCCTGACTCAAGACCTGCCCCGTCTGGCCGGGTTTGCGTTTCGCCCATACCGCGGCGAGGCCGACCTGCCCGCCATGCTGGCGGTGCTGCGCGCCGCCAAAGACGCCGACGGCCTGGAAGACGTGGACACCCTGACCACGATGCAGAACCAATATCGCCACCTGACCAACTGCGACCCCGACCGCGACATCGTGCTGGTCGAAGGGCCAGACGGGTTGGCCGCCTATGGCCGCACGCTGTGGTTCAAGGAGGACCGGCCCGCCGACAACCGCGAAATCTATCATCATGTCGTCGTCGGCTTCGTACAGCCCGCGCTGCGCGGGCAAGGCGTGGGTCGAGCGCTGCACGCCTGGCTGGAGGCGCGCGCCCAGGCGGTGGCCGCCGAGCTGGGCCACGCCGCCCGGCCCGCGGCCGAGGTGGATTGGCAGTCCTTCGCCTATGAGCAGGAAACTGCCAAGGGCCGCCTGTTGACCCGGGCCGGCTATCAGCCCATCCGCTACTTCTACGACATGGTGCGGCCCAACCTGGATGACATCCCGGATGCGCGGCTGCCCGCGGGGCTGGAAGTGCGCCCGGCCCTGCCGGAGCACTACCGCGCCATCTGGGAGGCGAATGAAGAGGCCTTCCGCGACCACTGGGCCGAGCCGGAACGCACGCCCGAAGACTACGAGCGCTGGCTGCACGACGAGCGTGAGTTTCAGCCGGAGATTTGGAAGGTGGCCTGGGATACGGCCGGCAACCAGGTGGCCGGCATGGTGTTGGGCTACATCCTCGCGGAGCAAAACGAGAAGTTCAACCGCCGGCGCGGCTGGACCGAGAACATCTGCGTGCGGCGGCCGTGGCGCAAGCAGGGCGTGGCGAGCGCCCTGATCGCGGAGAACCTGCGCGAACTGAAGGCGCGCGGCATGACCGAGGCCGCCCTGGGCGTGGACACCGAGAACCCCACCGGGGCGCTGGGCGTGTACGAGCGCATGGGCTTCCGCCCGGTGCGGCGCGAGGCCGCGTATGCCAAACCCTTCCCGAGGCACGCATGACCGCTATGAACCTGGCGACCCAACTGCGCCTGCGCGCTTTCGGCGGCGACGCCGACCTGCCCGCCATGGCCGCCCTGGCGCGGCGCGCCAACGCCGCCGACAACGTGGATGAGCGCCCCACGGTAGAGCTGCTGAGCGCCTGGGTCCACAACCTGGTGAACGCCGACCCGCAGGAGGACATTCTGCTGGCGGAGGTGGCGGGCGCGCTGGTGGGCTACCAGCACACCTCCTGGCGGCGCGAAGACGTGGGCGGCATCATCTATCAGCTCTCCGGCTACGTGGACCCCGATTGGCGGCGGCAGGGCATCGGCACGACGCTGGTCGAGCGGGGCGAGGCGCGGCTGCGCGCGCTGGCCGCCCAGCGCCTGGGCGACGAACCGCGCCTGCTGAGCACCTTCACACCCGCATCGCGCGTGGGCAAAGTGGCGCTGTTCGAGCAGCGCGGCTACCGCGTCGTGCGCCACTTCTACGAGATGCTGCGCGCGCCGCTCGACGACCTGCCGCCCCTGCCGACCGGCCCCCAGTTTCGCATGGGGATGCCGCCGGGTTTCGAGCTGCGCCCGGCCGGCCACGACCGGCCCGCGCTGCGCGCCATCTGGGAGGCGAGTGAAGAGGCCTTTCGCGACCACTGGGGCGCGCGCCCGCCCACCGAGGCCGACTTTCAGCGCCTGCTCGACCAGCCCAACCACGACCCCGATCTGTGGGTGGTGGCCTGGGACACGGCCAGCGGGCAGATCGCCGGCAGCTCGATCAACGCGCTGGCGGCCGCGGAGAGCGCGGCGCTGGGCCGCGCGCGCGGCTGGGTGCAAGACCTGAGCGTGCGCCGGCCCTTCCGGCGGCGCGGTCTGGGCCGGGCGCTGCTGCTGCACAGCCTGTATGCGCTGCGGGCGCGCGGCGCGGTAGAAGCCGCCCTGGGCGTGGACGCCGAGAACCCGAACAGCGCGCTCCGGCTGTATGAAAGCGTTGGGTTTAAGACCTTTCAAGATGGGCTGGTCCTGCGCAAGCCGATCTAGCGGCGCAGCCGCCCGTCGGGGCAGAGCGGGCTACGCCCCGAGCTAGCTATCAGAATACGTGTTGTTTCTGACGAATGACCACTGACACGCGGCGCGGCCACACGGCCCGCCGCAGGGAGCAAGCCAATGCAATCCGAACTACTCGCCCCGGCCGCGGCGCTGCCCGCCGGGTACACCACGCGGCCCGCCGAGCCAAGCGACGCGCCGGCCGCCGCCGCCGCCATCAACGCCGGCATGCAGGCGCTGCTGGGGGTCAACGGGACCACGGCCGATGAATTGGAGAAGGAATGGCAAGCGCCAAGCTTCAACCTGGCGACCGATAGCTGCCTGCTCATCGCGCCGGACGGCACGCTGGCGGCGTATGGCAGCGTATGGGACACCCCGCCGCACGTGACCCCCGAAGCCTGGGGGCGCGTGCACCCGGCGCACACCGGGCGCGGGCTGGGCACGTACCTGATGGCCTGGACCGAGGCGCGCGCGCAGCAGGCGCTGGCGAACGCGCCGGCCGGGGCGCGGGTGACGTTGACGATCTGGATCAACGCGCATGACACGGCCACGCACGCACTGCTGAGCGACTGGGGCTACGCCCATGTGCGCAGCGCCTACCGCATGGTCATAGACTTGA
Organism: Anaerolineales bacterium; assembly: GCA_020850595.1. Taxonomy (GTDB): domain Bacteria; phylum Chloroflexota; class Anaerolineae; order Anaerolineales; family UBA6663; genus JADZEK01. Next base: position 50,941 of record JADZEK010000155.1, on the reverse strand, counting down.
GCGATGCCGCGCCGCCCGCGCCCGCGTGGCCGGAGGGCTTCGGCGCGCGCACGTTCGTGCTCGGGCAGGACGACGAAGAACTGGTGCGCACGGTGCGCGCCAGCTTCGCCGATCACTGGGGCTATGTGGAGCGCCCGTTCGAGGAAGAGCTGGAAAACTGGCGGCACAACTGGGCCACCAACCCCAGCTTCGACCCGAGCTTGTGGTCGCTGGCCGTGACACACACCCCCGCCGGTGAACAGATCGTGGGCACTTCCTTCGCGCGCATGTCCATTCCCGAAGCGCCCGACATGGGGTGGATCTTCGCGCTGGGGGTGCGGCGCGCATGGCGCCGGCGCGGCCTGGCGCACGCGCTGCTGCTCGATTCGTTCAACCGGCTGCACGCGCGCGGACGCCGCCGGGTGGGGCTGGGCGTGGACGCGGGCAGCCTGACGGGAGCGACGCGGCTGTACGAAAAGGCCGGCATGCGCTCCGACCCGCAATACACTCACCAAGTCTGGGAGAAAGAACTGCGGCCCGGCGCCGAACTGGCGACCACCGCGCTCGCCTCCCCTTAAGCGCTGTTGGGACGACGACGATGTCACTGTTGACTTTTAGCGGCCTGGCGCAAAGCTTCGGGGCCGCGGATATCTTCAAAGGGCTCTCGGGCAGCCTGCCGCACGGCGGCAAGGTGGGCCTGGTGGGCCCGAACGGCATTGGCAAGACCACCCTGCTGCTCATCCTGGCCGGGCTGGCGCAGCCCACGGCGGGCGACGCGCACCTGGCGCGCGGGCGACGGCTGGGCTACCTGCGGCAAGAGGCCGTGGAGGCCTTCGCCGCGCGCGACAACACCGTGTACGCCGAAATGCTGACGGTCTTCGCGCCGCTGCAGGCGCAGCAGGCCCGCCTGCACGCGCTGGAGGCCGACATGGCGGCGGGCCACCACACGGCCGCGCTGCTGGAGGAATATGGCGACCGGCAGGCGGCCTTCGCGCAGGCGGGCGGCTATGACTACGAGGTGCGCATCCAGCAGACGCTGACCGGGTTGGGCTTCGGCCGCGGCCAGTGGGAGTTGCCGCTGGCGCACCTGAGCGGCGGGCAGAAGACGCGCGCGCTGCTGGCGCGGCTGCTGCTCGAAGCGCCCGACCTGCTGATCCTGGACGAGCCGACCAACCACCTCGACACCGACGCGGTGGAGTGGCTGGAGACGGCGCTGCGCCAGTGGGCCGGCGGTCTGCTGGTGGTGAGCCACGACCGCTACTTCCTCGACCACGTGGTAGACACGATCTGGGAAATGCACCCGCACCGGCTGGAGACGTATAGCGGCAACTACAGCGCGTACCTGCGCCAGCGGCAGGAGCGCTGGGAGCGGCATCAGGCCGTCTTCACCGCCGCCAAAGACCGGCTGACCCAGGAACTGGAGTACATCAAGCATGGCTACGCGCGCGAAAGCACGCACGCCATCGCCGAGGGCAAGCTGCGCCGCCTGAGCCGCGAACTGGCCGCGATCGAATACCTGGGGCTGATGGGCGCGCAAGGGCTGAAGTGGAGCGAGACCGGGCTGGGCAGCATCAAGCCGCTGACGATCTCGGAAGCGGCAATCCAAATCCGGCAGATGACGCCGCCCCGCGCCCCGGCCACCATGCGCCTGAGCCTGGAGGCCGCGCACGAGCAACGGCACGCGCGCGGCGGCAGCCACATCGTGCTGCGCACACAGGGCTTGCGCGTGGGCTACCCTGAAACGCCGCTGACACCTGCACCTGGGGCTTTTACAGGTGTCGCGGCGGGCGACCTGGCGCTGCACCGCGGCGAGTGCGCGGCGGTGCTGGGGCCGAACGGCGTGGGCAAGACCACCCTGCTGCGCACGCTGCTGGGCCAACTGCCCGCGCTGGGCGGCACGGTACAGGTGGGGCCGCAGTTCAAGGTCGGCTACTTCGCGCAGGCGCACGAGGCGCTGCGGCCCGGCGACACCGTGCTGCAAACGCTCAACCAGCGGAAGCCCATGACGGAAGAGAAGAGCCGCGCCTATCTGTCGGCGTACCTGTTCAGCGGCGACGACCTGTACAAGCCCATCGGCGCGCTCAGCGGCGGTGAGCGTGGCCGGCTGGCGCTGGCGCTGCTGGCGCTGGAGGGCGCGAACCTGCTGCTGCTGGACGAGCCCACCAACCACCTCGACCTGCCCGCGCAGGAGGTGCTGCAAGCAACGCTTGAGGCCTTCCCCGGCACGATCCTACTGGTCTCGCACGACCGCTACCTGGTGAACCGGCTGGCGACGCAGGTGTGGGAGGTGAGCGCGGGCCGGCTGCGGGTCTACCAGGGCGGCTACGACGACTATCTGGAAAAGCGGAAGTTGGCGCCGCCCGAACCGGCGCCCGCCCGCGCCGCCAAGCCCGCCCGCGCCGCCGCGCGCGTGGAGGCCCGGCCATGAGCGCCGCCCCCGCCCTGCTGACGCCCACCCTGCTGGTGGCGCAAAGCGAGTTCTTCCTGACCAACAGCGGCGCATTCGTCAGCGACGGCGCGGCGCTGCTGATTGATCCATGCCTGCGACCGGAGGAGATTGACGCGCTGCCGGCGGCGGTGGCCGCGCTGGGAGCCGCGCCGCAGGCCGTGCTGCTCACGCACAGCCACTGGGATCACATCCTGGGGCCGGAACGGCTGCCGGGCGTGCCCGTCATCGCCCAGGCGCGCTACCCGGTGTGCGCGGCCCAGAGCAGCGCGGCGCTGCTTCGCGAGCTGGGCGAATGGGAGGCGCGCACCGGCCGGCAACGCGCCGCGCCGTTCGCCGCGCCCGTGCCCGACCAACTGGTCTTCTACGACCACCCGCTGCGGCTGGGCGCGCTCGACCTGCGGCTGCTGCACGTGCCCGGCCACGCCGCCGACCAACTGGCCGTGTACGACCCGGCCGGCGGCGCGTTGTGGGCCTCCGACATCTTGAGCGACGTGGAGATTCCGTTCGTGGCCGACAACCTGAGCGCCTATGAGCGCACGCTGGCGAATCTGGCCACGCTCGACCTGCGCGTGCTGGTGCCGGGCCACGGCCATCCCACCACCGACTCGGCTAACATCCAGACGCGACTGAGCGAAGACCGGGCCTACCTGAGCGAGCTGAGCGAGCGCGTGGCGCGCGCCGTGCGCCAGGGCCTGTCGGCCGAGGCCACCGTGGAGCTGTGCGCGTCTATCCCCTACCGCCGCCCAGAGCAGAACGCCGGGCCGCACCGCCTGAACGTGGAGAGCGCCTACCTGGAGCTGGGCGGCGAGGGCGACCGGCGCGCGCTGGGGTGGAGCCAGTACGAGTAAAGCGAACAAGGATAGGCGGGCGCGACTTTGTCCGCGGAGGTCGCCCACTGATGAAAGCCACGACCGCCGCCATACTGCGTGAACTCGGCCCACGCCCGCGAACGGATTAGCCGGGTTCCAGCGCCGACAGTCACGGTCTAGTCGAAAGGTCACTGAACCTATGCCACCCCGTTACCACTGGCGCGCCGCCACGGCCGCCGACCTGCCCGCCCTCCATGCCACCCTCGCCGCCGCCGCCGCGGAAGACCGCGAGCCGCCGCCGCCTCTGGCCGACTTGGAACGCCAGTTGGCCGACAGTTGGGCGCCGCCCGCCACGCACACGCGGCTGGCGCTGGCGCCCGATGGCACGCTGGCCGCTTACGGACGGCTGGCCGCCGACCCCGGCGGCGCGGGCGCGGCCCGCGCCTACCTGAGCGACGCGGTGCATCCCCTTCACCGGGGCGAAGGGCTGGGCGATGCGCTGCTCGACTGGCTGGAGCAGCGCGGGCGCGAAGTGCTGGCCGGGCGGCCCGCGCCGCGCACGCTCAACGCGCACACGCCCGATCACCTGACCGGGCGCGTGGCCGCCTACCGCCGGCATGGCTTTAGGCCGAGCTTCACGCTGCTGGCCCAGCGGCGCAGTCTGCACCTGCCGCTGCCACAAGCGGCCCCGCTGCCGGCGGGCCTGCGCGTGAGCGCCTACCAGCCGCCGTTCGACGAGGCGCTGCGCCAGGCCCAGAACGAGGTCTTTGCCGAAGACCCGCTGCAGGATCAGATCTCGCCCGAGGACTGGCGGGCCTACTTCATTGAGCACTCCGCCGCGCGGCTCGACCTGACCTACGCCGTGCTCGGCGGCGCGCAGGTGGCGGCTTACCTGACCACCCGCGTGCACGCCGAGGCCAACACCCGCTCCGGCTGGGCGACGGCCTGGGTGCACACGCTGGGCACGCGCGCGCCGTGGCGCGGGCGCGGGCTGGCGCGCTACCTCATGGTGACGGCGCTGGCGGCCTACCGCGCGGCGGGCTTTGACACCGCCACGCTGCAAGTTGAGAGCGAGAACCCCATCGCGCGCGGGCTGTACGCGCGCCTGGGCTTCGTCACTTTCGAACGCAGCACCGAGTATATAAAACTCATCTAGACGTTGGGAGAACCGCACATGAGCCTGGACTACACCTGGCGGGCGGCGACGATCGCCGACCTGCCCAACATTCACGCGCTGCTGGAGGCTGTCGGTCAAGCCGATGACGACCCGCGCGTGCCGTCGCTGGCCAACCTGGAGCGCGAGTTCGAGGACGAATGGTCGCCGGCTGAGACCGACACCCAACTGGTGCTGGCGCCCGACGGCGCGGCCGTGGCCTATGCGCGCCTGTACACCAACCCGCGGCCGACCGAGGCGGCGCGCACCTACCTCGACGCCGATGTGCACCCGGCCCAGCGCGGCACCAGCCTGGAAGACGCCCTGCTAGATTGGGTGGAGCAGCGCGCCTCACGCCGCCTGGCCGAGGTGTGCGCGGCCAGCGGGTTCACCGGCCTCCGCCTGCTGCGCGGCCGGGCCAACATGGCGCTGGCCCACGAGGTGACCCGGCTGAAGCGCCGCGCCTTCCAGCCCGTGCGCTACTTCTACCGCATGCGCCGCGACCTGCGTGAGCCGATCCCCGACCTGCCGCAGCCCGCCGGGCTGCGGCTGACCACGTTTGCGCCGGAGTTAAGTGAAGCGCTGCGGCAGGCCGACAACGAGGCCTTCAGCGATCACTGGCAGCACGAGGAAATCTCCGAGCATGATTGGCGGGCGTTCTTCGTTGAGAGCAGCACCTTCCGGCCCGACCTGACCTTCGTGCTCTTCGACGGCGACCAGATCGCGGCTTTCAGCTTCAACCGCGTGGACCCGGAGGAGAACGCGCGCCAGGGCTACACCACCGGCTGGATCAACTCGCTGGGCACGCGGCGGCCGTGGCGCAAGCGCGGGCTGGCGAGCTTTCTCATCACACACTCGTTTCGCGCCTTTCAGGCGGCGGGGCTAGACTATGCCACGTTGGGCGTGGACGCCGAGAACCCTTCCGGAGCGTTGGGTCTATATGAGGGGCTGGGTTTCGTGTCCTTCCGGCGGCACGCGGCCTTCGATAAGGAGCTGGCATGATTAAGGCGGTGGTGTTCGACTTCGGCGGGGTGCTGCTGCGCACCGCGGACCAGAGCGGCCGCGAGCGCTGGGAGGCCCGCCTGGGCCTGCCGCCGCGCGGGCTGAGCAAGCTGGTGTTCGACTCGGAAGCGGCGCGGCGGGCCACGGCGGGCGCGGCCGGCACGGACGAGGTGTGGGGCCACGTGGCCGCGACGCTGCACCTGGAGCCGGACGCGCTGGCCGAACTGCAACGCGACTTCTGGAGCGGCGACAAGGTTGACACCCAGTTGGTGGCGCTCATCCGGAGCCTGCGCCCGCGCTACCAGACGGCCATCCTCAGCAACGCCTGGCCCGACGGCCGCGCGCTGTTCACCAAGCTCTTCGGCGCGAGCGATACGTTCGATCTCTTCATCATCTCGTCGGAAGAGCATCTGGCTAAGCCCGAGGCGCGGCTGTACCACCTGGCGGCCGAGCGGCTGGGCGTGCAATCCAGCGAAGTCGTGTTTGTAGACGACTTCGCGCACAACGTGGAGGGCGCGCGCGCCGCCGGGATGCAGGCCATCCACTACACGCCCGGACTGGATGTTAAAGCATCTCTCAAGGCAGCCGGGGTCGAGGTGTAGGATTTCTGATTGCAGATTTCTGATCTCTGATTGAGGCGCTGGGAGGGGCGGATGCCGCTGAACATTTCGTTGGGGCAGATAGACGTGCGATTGGGCGCGGTGGAGGCCAACTTCGCCCAGGTGGCGGCGTGGACGGCCGAGGCGGCGCGGCGCGGGTCGGCGCTGGTGGTCTTCCCCGAGTTGTGGTCCACCGGCTACGATCTCGAACGCTGGCGGGAGCACGCCGCCCCGCTGGGGGCGGGCCTGTTCGCGCGGCTGGCGGCGCTGGCGCGCGACCACCACATCGCCCTGGCCGGGTCGGTGCTGGAGGCGCGCGAGGGCCGGGCCTACAACGCGCTGGCGCTCTTCAGCGCCGAGGGCGCGTTGGCGGCGGTCTACCGCAAGACGCACTTGTTTCGCCTGATGGACGAAGAGCAATGGCTGGCCCCCGGCGAGGCGCGCGCGCTGGTCGAGGCGGCCTGGGGCCGCACCGGGCTGGCCATCTGCTACGACCTGCGCTTCCCGGAGCTGTTCCGGCGGTATGCGCTGGAAGGGGCGCGGCTGGTGCTGCTGCCCGCCGAGTGGCCCGCCCGCCGCGCCGCCCACTGGCACACGCTGCTGCGCGCCCGCGCCATCGAGAACCAGATGTTCGTGGCGGGCGTCAACCGGGTGGGCGAGAGCAAGGGCGAGGTGTTCGGGGGCGGCTCGGCCCTGATTGACCCGTGGGGCGAGGCCGTGGTCGAAGCGGGCAGCGCCCCCGCGCTGCTGACGACCGAGATTGACCTGGCGCGGGTGGACGAGGTGCGGCGGCGCATCCCGGTGTTTGAGGACCGCCGGCCGGATGTGTACTAGCGCCGCCGCGGCGCAGAGCGTCGCGCTTCAGCCCGGCCGGCGGCGGCGCGCAGGGCAAGGTTCAATCGTATAATCCCCGGCAGCGGAGGCAGGCTGCCAGTGACCAGTGACGACCGGCTGATTCATCCCGGCAAGGTCGCAGACCGCCTGGTCACAGGCCGGCGGGCGGCCGCGCGCGCATGACGGGTCAGGCCGCCGCCGCGCGTCCGCCCACCGGGGCGCACTTTGAGGCGCCCGTCACCGTCGCGGGCGACTACGTCGCGGGCGCCAAGATCGTCAACAACTATTACACCTCTGGGCTGGAGGCGCCGCGCTTCGACGCGGCGGTGCGCAACTTCCTGGCGCACTACGTGGGCACGCCGGAGCGGCCCGCGCCGTTCGGCGGGCGCGCCGCCGACCTGGCCGCGCTGGATGCCTGGCTGGCCGAGGAGAGCGCCCCACCCTACGGGCTGCTGGCGGCCCCGGCCGGGCGGGGCAAGAGCGGCCTGCTGGCCCATTGGGTCACGCGGCTGGCGCTGGCCCAGGCGCAGGGCGCGCCGCTGCGCCACATCGTCTTCTTCCCCATCAGCATCCGCTTCAATACCAACACCGAGAGCGTGGTGTTCGCGGCGCTGGCGGCGCGGCTGGCGCGGCTATACGGCCAGGCGCAGCCGGAAGCCAACCAGGTGGACCAGTATCGCAGCGCCTTCACCGAGCTGCTCTACCGCCCGCCGGACGACACGCCGCTGCTGATCGTGCTCGATGGGTTGGATGAGGCCGTGGGCTGGTCGGTCTCGGCCGATCTGTTCCCCGACCCGCCGCGCGCGGGGCTGCGCGTGCTGGTGGCGGCGCGACAGGTGGCCGGCGACCCCACCGGGCAAGCCTGGCTCAACCAACTGGGCTGGGAGACGCCCGGCCGCGCGCGGCGCTTCACGCTCGACACGCTCGACGCGGCCGGCGTGGCCGACGCGCTCCAGCACATGGGGCCGCCGCTCAACGCGCTGGCGGCGCAGCCGGCGGTCGTGCAAACGCTCACCACGTTGACCGAGGGCGACTCGCTGCTGCTGCGGCTGTACATCGAGGCGCTGCTGCCCCAGGGCCAGGCCGCGGCCGCGCTAAGCCCCGCCGCATTGCAGGGCCTGAAGCCCGGCTTCCAGGCTTACTTCGATCAGTGGTTCGCCGAGCAGCGCAAGCTGTGGGGGCAGGAGCGGCCGCTGCAAGATAAACCGGTGCGGGCGCTGCTGAGCCTGTGCGCCCTGGCCCTCGGCCCGCTGCGCCGCGACGATCTGCTGGCCCTCGCGCCGGAAGCCTTCGAGGACAGCTTCGTGCTGGAAGAGGCGGCCGGCGCGCTGCGGCGCTTCATCATCGGCGACGGCGACACGGCGGGCTATGTCTTCAGCCACCCACGCCTCGACGACTACTTCGCGGCGCGCCTCTCGGAGGCCGAGCGGCGGAGGTGGGGCCGGCGCTTCCTGGACTACGGCGCGGCGCACTTGCAGGCGCTGTCCGCGGGCGAGGTGACCCCGGCCCAGGCCAGCGGCTACCTGGTGCAGTATTACGGCCTGCACCTCGACCCCGACGCCCAGCACCCGCCGCACCCAGCCGTGGCCGCGCTGGTGTGCGAGCCGTGGCTGCGCGCGCACGAGGCCGCCGCCGGCACCCCCCTCGGCTTCCTGGCCGATGCGGGCCGCGCCTGGCGTCGCGCCGAGGCTAACGGCCCGGCCGCGCTGGGGCGGCAGGCCGCCGCCATGTTGTGCTTCGCCAGCGTGGCCGCGCTAAGCGCCTCGGTGCCGTGGGACCTGCTGGCCCCGTGCGTGGCTGCCGGCGTTATCCCGCTGGCGTTGGGGTTGGCGCTGGCGCGCCAGAAGACCGACGCGGCCGATTGCGCCCGGGCGCTGATCGAGCTGGCGCCGCTGCTGCCGGAGGCCGAACGCGCGGCGGTGCTCGCCGAAGCGCTGGCGGCCGTTGAGCGCCTCCAGACCTATGCGGTGGAGGAGGTGCTGCGAACGCTGGCCGCGCAGCTGCCGCCGGAACTGGTGCCCCGCGCTGCTGCCATCGTCGCCGCCTCGGCCTACGTGACCCAGCCGGCGCAGCTCACGGCCCAATTGGCGGCGCGCCTGCCGGAGGCCGAAGCGGCCCCGCGCTATGCGGCGGCCATCGCCGGCGCGCGCGCCATGCCCGACCACCTGCGCGGCGAGGCGTGGCGCGGGCTGCTGCCCGTGCTGCCTGCGGACCAGGCCGCGCTGGTGCTGCCTGAGGCGCGCGCGCTGGCCGAGGCGGAGGCCGAGCCTGAGCAGCGCGCTCGCGGCCTGGCCGCGCTGCTGCCCTACACGGCGGAGGCCGAGCGCCCCGCCCGGCTGGCCGCCGCCTTGGCCGCCGCCGAGCAGATTGAGTGGGATGGCACGCGCACCGAGACGCTGCTGGCCCTGGCCGACGACCTGCCGCCCGCGCTGCAAGACCAGGCGCGGGCCGGCCTGGCCGCCGAGTTCCATCGCGCCGCCGCGCAACCGCGGCCCGCCATCAAGGCCGCCCGGCGCGCCATCCGGCCCGACGATGAGCAGCCCGACCGCGACGGGCGCTGGGTGCGGCTGGTCGAACAGTACGCGCCGTTCTTGCCCGAGGCCGAGGTGCGGGCCGCGCTGGCCGACGCCGAGACGATTGACATCGTGTCGCTGCGGACACAGGCGCTGGCGGCGCTGGCCCCGCGCCTGCCGCCCGCCGAACAGCACACCCTGTTCGAGCAAATCCTCCACTTGGTGCGGCAAGAGGCGGATGACAACCAGCGGGCCTGGGCGCTGAGCTACATCGGCGACCACCTGCCGGAGGACTTGCTGCCAGAGGCCATCGCCGCCGCGCGCGCCGCGCCGGACGTGCCGCCCCAGGTGCGCGTGCCGCTGCTGCGGCAGTTGGCCCTGCGGCTGCCGCCGAACCAACGCGCCCCGGCGCTGGCCGAGGCGCTGGCCGCCGCGCGCGCCCTGCGCGATGAACCCTTCCGCGCCCGTGCGCTGGCGGCGCTGGCCGAGGTCGGGCCGCCGGCCGAACGAGCCGCGGGGCTGACGGCGGCCTGGCGCGTGGTGCAGTCCATCCCGTTCATCAACCTGCGCATCGCCGAGGCCGGCGACCTGGCCGCGCACCCGCTGCCCGAGGCCGTGCTCGACGAAATGCTGACGGCGCTGGAGGCCGCTCAGCCGCGCTTGAGCGGCGCAGTGACCGCGCCGACGCTCGCCGCCCTGGCCCCACAGTTGAGCGGGCCGCGGCTGGCCCGCGCCCTGGCGCTGACGCGGGCGATGGACCACGCGCCGACGCAAATCGGCCCGTGGCTGGCGCTGGCGGCGCGGCTGCCGGAGGCCGAGGCCACGGCGCTGTCTGCCGAAGCGGCGGCGGCGGTGCGCGCGCTGACGCACGTGAACCTCCGCGCCGAGGCGTGGGTGACGCTGCTGACGGGCCTGCCCTCCGCGCAGCGCGCGCCCTACCTGCCGGAAGCGGCCGAGGCAGTGCGCGCCCAGCGGCACGCCAACCTGCGCGCAGCCAACAACACCGGGCTGGCGGCCGTGGCCGAAGACCCAGACCTGGCGCTCCGGCTTACGGCTGCCGCGTTCACGGCCATGACCGAGATCACCGACGGCAGCTTGCGCGCTGATAGCTTCGCCCAATTGATGCCGCGCATACCCGACAGTTTCCGCCACGCGGCGCTGCAAGTCGCGTCGGAGGCCGCCGACGATTGGGCGCGGGGCCAGTGCCTGGCCGCGCTCGCGCCGCGCCTGGCCGGAGACCCCGCTCTGCTCGCCGTGGCGGTGGGGCAAGCGCTGCGGATGCAACTGCCCGCGGCCCAGGCCCGCGCGCTGGCCGCGCTGTCCGCGGCGCACCCGCTCGCCGAGCGCGCAGCGGTGCTGGCCGACGCGTGGGCCGCGCTGGAAGCGCTGGACCCCGACTCGGTCCCCAGCACGCTGATTGAGATGGCGGTGGTGACCGACGCGCCTGAGCGCCTGTACCTGCTGCGACAAGCCGCGGCCCGCGCCGATGCGCTGGCGGCGGAGAAGGCCGCGACCGACCCGTTGGGTGGGCCGCATGCCGCGCTGCTCCGGGCGCTGCCCGAGGCCGAGCAGGTGAGTTATGGGCGAGAACTGCTGGCGCGCATCCGCGAACTGCCGGCCGACCGCCGCGCCCAGGCACTGACGACGGTGTTTCAGCCGGGGCCGTGGCCCGAGACGCTGCTGGCCGAGACGCTCGACCTGGCGGTGGCGAACGGCGCGCCGGAGCTGGCGCGGCAAGCCGCCGGGCGCTGGCCGGCCGTGTGCGCGGCGGGCAAGCTCGACCCGCTGGCGCTGCTGGCGCGCACGCTGCACGCAGTGGAGCGCAGCCGGCGGGCCGACGCTCTGACGCTGTTGGCGAGCCTGGCCCCGGCGCTGGCGGCGGTGGGCGGGCCGGCGGCGCTGACCGATACGGCGCAAGCTATTTTGGCTACCGGCCAGTGGTGGCCTTAGCGGAGGCGGGTGATGCGGTATCTCAACTTTGACTTGTTCGTGGGCGAGCGCACGGCGGCCGGCTACCCGCTGCGGGCCGAGTGCGCCAGCGTGGGCCAGGCCCCGGCCGTGGGCCAGCCCGCGCCGGTGAGCGCCTTTGACCCGGCTGACCCCGGCGTGCAAGCGGCGCTGGCCGCCCTGCGCGCGGGGCAAACGCCGCCGGGCGGGCTGCGCGCGCTGGGCGAGCGGCTGGCGGCGGCGCTGCTGCCGGGGGCCATTGGGCAGCTGCTGGAGAACGCCCGCAGTGTGGCCGCCGCCCAGGACGATCAGGGGCTGCGCTTGCGGCTGCGGCTGGCCCCGCCCGAGTGGAACGCCCTGCCCTGGGAGCTGCTCTGGCGGCCGCAGGATGACGAGCCGCTGGCAGTCTCGACCGACACGGTGGTGACGCGCTACCTGAACCTGAAGGTGCGCGTGCCGCGCCTGGAGGCGCTGCGGCCGCTGCGGCTATTGGTCGTGTTGCCAAAAGCGGAAGGCGTGGCGCTCGACGCGCACCAGGCCGCGCTGACGGCGGCGGTGGACGAGGCCAACCGCCGGGTCGCGCCGGGCGAGCCGCCGCTGGTGGCGGCCACTTGGCTGACGGGCGTGGTAACGGAGGACGCCGTGCGCGCGGCCATGAACGCCACGCGGCCGCACCTGGTGCACTTCGTGGGGCATGGGCAGTTTAGCGACGGGCAGCCGAGCCTGCTGCTGACCGACGCGGCCGGCGACCCACAGCCCGCGGCGGGCAGCGTGGTGGCCGGGTTCTTCCGCAACTACGACAGCGTGCGGCTGGTGGTGCTCAACGCCTGCCAGGGCGCGGCGGCCGACTCGGCCCAGGCGCTGGTGGGGCTGGCCCCGCGCATCGCGGCCCAGGGCGCGCCGGCCATCGTGGCTATGCAATGGGAGATCTTCGATTGGGCGGCGCAGCAGTTCGCGGCCGGGTTCTATCGCGGGCTGTGGAGTGGCGCGGAGGCGGGCGAGGTGGAGACGGCGCTGACCCGCGCCCGCGCCGCGCTGTACGACCAGGCCCCCGCGCTGGCGGTGTTCGCCACGCCGGTGCTGTTCCTGCGCGCGGAAGGCGAGCGCCTGTGGGAAGCCGGCGAGGCCGCCGAGACGCCGGCCGCGACCACACCGCCCGCGGGCCGCGTGATCCACGCCGGGCAGTATTTTGAGGGCGCGGTGCACGTGGACCGTGACTTCGTGGCCGGGAACCTGACGGTGACGCAGACGGCGGGCGGCGACATCGTGGGGCGCGACAAGATCACGACCAGCAGCGGCGGTGGGCCAGACCCGCTGCAAGCGCAGGCGCTGGTGGAGCAGTTTCGCGCGCTGCGCCGGCAGATCACCGCGCGGCCGCCGAGCCTGGCGGTGGACGGGGACGAGTTACAGCAGAACGTGCGGCGGGTCGAGGCGGAGGTGAGCAAAGGCCCGGCGGCCAACCTCGACCGGCTGGGCCGGCTGCTGGATGAGTTGGCCGCGGCGGCGAGCGACATCTTCGGCGCGACGACGGCGATCTTGACCAACCCGCGCCTGGGGCTGCCGGAGGCGCTGCGGCGGGTGGCGGCCGACAAGCGGCAGGCGCACCTGGGGCGGCACCGCGACTAGGGTTAAACAGGCCGGGGCCGGTCAGCGCAGGTGACTGACCGGCCCCGGTGGTCGTTAACGAGCGCTAGCCGGCGGCGGCGCGTTCCAGCGCGGCCACGTCAATGCGCTGCATCGGGAGCATGGCTTCGGTCACGCGTTTGGCCTTGGCCCGATCCGGGTCGTTGAGCAGTTCCATCAGCCGGCGCGGGATGATCTGCCACGACAGCCCGTACTTGTCCTTAAGCCAGCCGCAACTGCTCTCCTCGCCGCCGTCGGCGGTAAGCTTGTCCCACAACTCGTCGGCCTCGGCCTGCGTTTCGCAATCCACGACGAACGAGAAGGACTCATTGAACTTGAAGTACGGGCCGCCGTTGAGGGCGATGACGGGCTGGCCGTCCAGCTCAAACTCCACGGTCATCACGTCGCCGGCCCCCACGCCGGTGCCGTCGCGGCCGGCGTCGCCGAAGCGGCTGATCGCGCCGAGCTTGGAGTTCTTGAACACCGAGACATAGAACCGGGCGGCCTCTTCGGCCCCAGCTTCGAACCACAGGTGCGGGGTGATCTTGTGCATGAGTAATCTCCAGAGAGTCATTACCGCCAGTTACGCAAGCCCACCGACGAGTGGGAATAGTATACGGGGATGGGCGTCAAAGAACAAAAGTTCTGTTAGCGCGGAGTTTTAGGACCGCAAGCGTTCGCAGGCGCGGTCGAAGTAGGTGGCGAGCATCGCGGGCGTGGTCAGCTCCAGCTCCGGGCCGTGGCGTCGCGCCGGACGCCACGGCCAGGCTCACGGCGCGCAGATCGGCTCCTCGCACGTGGCCCCCTCACACCACAGGCTGGTCACATCGCCGCCGCGATCTGGAATCGCCAGGCAGGTGTTTTCATCCGTTGCGGTGCACTTAGAATCGGTGCCGGGAGCCGTTAGCCAACAGGCGCCGGGACACGTCTGGCCCAGGTAAAATACGCCGTGCTCAAGGTTACATTCCCGTTCAATGTTCTCGAAACACGGGCTTGGTTCAGGAAACTCCAGGAAACACGCGCCCAACCCGGCGCCGCACTTGATCGCGCAGTTGATCGAGCAGGGCACGCAGCGGTTGGTCTGCTGATACAGCGCGATACGGATAGTCGTGCCGGCGTCGGAAAAGATATCCCACAGGCTGGCCAGCGGCGGGATCATATCGGCGGGAATCTCGGTGACGCGGTCGCGCAGCGCCGCCAGCAACAGCGCGACGACATAGTCGTTCATGGCTTGCGTGATCGCCAGCGAGGTTAGATATTCGTCGGTGAGTTCCTCGGGCGTCTGCGTGGGATCAAAATTAATCAAGCCGACTCCCGCCGGCAAGTTTGAGTGGCTGGCGGCCGGTTCGCCCGGCGGCAGCTCTTCGCCGCGCGCAATGCGCAGCACCCGACCCGGATTGGCGGCAATCCAGGCCAACAGGAGGCCCGAGTCGGAGCCGGTTTCAGCGGCCACGCGGCTGACCGCCGCTACGAGACCGGCATCGCTCAGGTCCGCGGCCTGGTCGAGCAAGCCGCGCTCGCCGCCGGCCTCCACGTTGAGGACGACCCGGCGCGCATCGTCGCTCCAGGCCCAGGCTGCGCGCACCTCCGGCCCAATCAGCACGGCCGGCCGCCAACGCTCATCCGCGCTCACCTGTACCGCCTGGCCGGCGTCGGTGACACCCGCCCACCCGCCATGACCGAACGGGAGATCGCAGAGGTCACCCACGCCGTTCTGGTCAGTATCGGCCTGGTCGGCGTTGGCGGCGGCAGGGCAGTTATCGCCCGCATCGGGCCGAGCATCTTGGTCGGCGTCGTCGGGGAAGGCAAAGGCGGCGATGGTGGGCGTTGGGCCGGCGGCCGGCCCAGGGGTGAGCACGAGCGGGGTGCTGGTCACAGACCATGGCGTGGCGCTGGCTGCGGCAGGCGTCGTGAGCGTGGCCGGCGTCGCGCTGGCGGAACGAGAGGAGGCCGCGCCTTCGATCAATTGGCAACTCAGCAGCAGCAGCCCAACGAACACAACCGCCAGACCGACCGTCCGTCGTCGTGACCCCATGGCCTGCCTCCCTTCCCCCCTCACGCCACGCAGCTAGGTTGTCTCGCCCCCGCCAGGCTCCTTCGTAAGATCACTTCTCCGCTTCGGCGTCGCTCAGCCCGTCAGCCATTCGAGGATTTGCGCGCGCACCACGGGCGTGCTGAAGTAGTTGGTGTGATGCACGTGGGCCGCGCCGGTGAAGACGACGTGATGGGCGTCGTCCAGCGGGAAGCCGGCCGTGGCGCTGCCCGCCGCGTAGCCGCCGAGCGTGGGCACAACCACATCGTTGGCGCGGCCGAAGATGCTGTCAACGAACTTGTCGCCGACGAGCTTGCCCAGGCGCGCCAGCAGGCCGGGCGCGTCGGGCGTGTAGTCGGCGGCCAGGGCGAAATACTCAGCGCCGGCCTCGGCCGCGGTGTTGAGGCCTTGCAGGTACGGGTTGTTGGGCGGCAGGCAGTTGAGGCCCGGCAGCTCGGAGAGCGCGGCGAAGGCCGTGATCTTGACGATGGCTAGCAGCCCTTCGAGCACATAGGTGTAGATGTTGTCGGGCAGGCTGGTGAGCAGGTTGGTGTAGCGGTCGAGCAGATCAATGCCGTTCGCGGGATCGGTGAGGATAGTGCCCTGGTTGGGCGAGGCCACCAGCAGCGCTTTACGCACCTGCACCGCCCGGCCCTGCGCGCGCAGCTCCCCCAGCCGCCGCACGAGCTCGCGGCCCACCAACCCGCCCCGGCTGTGCGTCATGATATCGAGGTCGAGCGCGGTCTCAGGCGGCAGATGGTCGAGGAAGAACTGGATGTTGTCTTGCGGCGAGTGGTGCAGGCTGGGGTGGTTGAAGGCAAAGACGCCGGCCGGGTAGCGGCTGGTGAGCGCCTCCAGCGCCTCGCGGCCAAGCTGGGTGAACGAGGCTTGGCTGCTGCTGAACGTGCCGTGCAGCAGCAGCAGGGCGCGGCCCGCGCCCAGGTCGCCCCAGGCAGCCGCGGGCATGACCACCGGATCGGCGGTGTAGCCATCGGGCGTCACCCGGTGCAGGCCATAAGGGCGCTTGGCCGCTTCCCAGGCTTGCGCGGCGGCGCGCACGGCGGGGCCAAGCAGCGGCGCGCCGGCCCAGGCCACCACGCGCACCAGCCGCCGCCCGAGCTTGGTGACGGCGCCGCGCGTCTGGCCGCCCGCGCCCTCGGGCGGGGTGGGCGCGCTGGCCCGTGGCAGGTTGAAGCGCACCGGCGCGCCGGCGGCCACCTGCGCGTCGGGCGGGTTGGCGGGCATGATCCAGCGGGTGACGTCGGCTTCGTCGGTGTACAGCACGGCATAGGCCGCGCCGCGCTGGAGGTGCGGGATGGACAGCTCGACGGCCGGCTCGCCCTCGCGGGTTTCGGCAGTCAGGCCGTCGGCGCGCGTGCCGTCGGACTTAACGGCGGGCGTCTCGGTCTCGATGTCGAACTCAAAGACCGCGCCGGGCACCATGCCGGCCTGGCGAATGGCAGCCTGGAGCGCCGGCTCCTTGAGGCCGCCGTCGCCGCGGGTGGTGTTCTCGGCGGTGGACATGGCGCGCACCTCGCCCACCAGGCCGGGGGCGCGCAGGGTGTAGCCTTCGCTGCCGATTTGGATGGGGCTGGCGGTCCCGGTGAGACGTGGCATAGCGGCCTCCGCAAAACAGCTAGCCGGCCCGTTCCAGCTTCAACAAAGGATGCCCATAAAAGATATAGGCCATGGGCGTGGTGGTGCCCGCGGGCGCGTAACCCTGGCGCTCGGCCAGCAGCACCTCGCCCACGGGCGTGCCCTGGTCGAGAGCGGCGCTGTAGAAGCGCTCGGCGAACTGGCGCGCGTCCGCGTCGTCCACGTTCCACAGCGGGGCCAGGAAACCCTGCACGCCGCCGCGGATCAGGTCGCCGGGGAAGCCCGCCGCCTGCCCCAGGCTGCCGCCGGCCGTGCCCACCTGGCAGGCGTTGAGGAAGACGAAGCTGAAGTTGGGCACCTCGCCGCAGCGGAAGCGCCCGGCCAGCGCGCTGGGCGGCAGGCGCGTGTCGTCGGAGAGCAAGAGGGCCTGGTCGTTGCCGGCCGGGTCGCTCAGGCCGTGCACGGCGAAGTGGATGAGGTGGCCGGGGCGGCGCGGCTCGGTGACGAGGGGCAGCAGGTCGGTGGAGGTGGCCCCCAGCAGGCGCGCCTGGTAGGTCTGGCCCAGGAAGGTCTGCTCATCCAGGGCGAAGGCGAGCTGCGGCAGGTTGGTGCCCAGGCCATAGCCCGCGGCCACGGCCGTCAGGTGGTCAATGGCTAGCGTCCAGGGCGGCGGCGATTGCACCTTCTCGTGGCGCAGCCAGCGGCCCATGACGGTCTGCGCGCCCAGGTACGCGGGCCGCGCCGGGTCGAGCGGCGGGTCAATCAGGGCCAGCTCCCACGGCACGTAGGTCTCGTCGGTGAGCAGCAGCAGCGTGGGCGGGCGCTGCACGGCGGCGTGCACCTGGCGCAGCACGTCGAAGAACTCAGCCGGCATGATATCGGCGATGTCTTGGCCCTTGTTCGCCAAAATCTGCGCGGCAAAGGGGCCGCGATACTGCTGGGTGCGCAGTTCTTGAATGATCTGGGCGGCGAACTCGCGCGCGTCGCTGAGCTGGGTGACCAGCGGGCCGACGTTGAGCGGCGGGTTGGGCGCAAGCAGCGTCCACATGAGCTGACCAGGCTCGGCCCGTGAGCGGGTGATGGTGAGCACCAGGTCGGTTTGGGCCTCGTGCGCGGGCACCCCCATGCGGCACGGGTCGCTGGGGGCGCTGGGCGGCGGGGCGCTGGCCGGGTCGGCGCTGACGGCGACGCGGCGCGTGGCCGTGCCCGCCACCTGCCACTGGCAGACAAACTCGGCGGTCAGCACGACCTCGCTCACGCCGGGCCGCGCCCGGCACGCGAACGTCACCTCCGCCCCCAACTCTAGCGGCAGCACGCGCTGGCCCGCGCCGTCGAGCACGTCGGCGCCGTCGGCCAGCAGCGTCACCGTGAAGACGTCATCGGCCGTGTACGTATTGACGCTGATGGCGCGCACCGCGGTGAGCACCGCATCGCGCTCGGCGCGCAGGCCGACGGTGACGGTGAAGGCGGCCCGGGGTTGAATGCGCTCCGGCGCGTCCAGCCCCGGCCAGGCCTCGAAGGGGGCGCCGCCGCGCCCGTCCTCGGCGGGCGGCGGCTCGGCGGAGGTCAGGCCGAGGGCCGCGCCCTCAAAGAGCAGGCCGATGGGCGAACCGCCCTCGGTGAGGATGAGCACCTGGGCGGCGTTCTGGCGGGCCAGGGCCTGGGCCGCGCCGAGGCCCAGCGCGGTGCGCTCGCGGGCGGGCACAACCGGCAGGTCACACTCTTCAATCCGCTGGCCGGGCCGGTCGGGGGAGAGTTGGCGCAGCAGGTTGTGGACGCGGATGACGCGCAGGGTGCCGTCGCCCCAGGCGATCACGAGGTGCCAGGCGGGGGTGCCGCCCTGGGCCTGCACGCGCTGCACGGCGGCGCGGGCCGGCTCGGCGCGGGTGGCCCAGATCCAGCGGTTGCGCTCTTCGGCGAGGACGGCGAGAGGGACTTCAGCCATGGGCTAAGTATATGCCGGAAGTGGGAGGTGGGAGGTTAGAGGTGGGAGGTGGGAGGCGGCGCAGAGGTTCGGGTAGCCGACTTTTGGGCGCAGACAGACGGCCAGGCGGCAGCGGGCAGCGGGAGGCCCGCCATCGCCATCGTCGCAGGAGGAAGGGTTACATCCGCCGGAGGCAGGTTCAGCTTGTCCGGGCCAAAGGCAGCGCCGCGTTGCCCCGGAATGCGCCTACAGCCTTCGCCAGGCGCTGATACGAATCAACCCAAATCCCCGATTGACTCGGGGAGAAATCTTTGTATAAGATAGTTTGATTGGTATGCTGCCCGTTTACAAGCGTCAAGGAGACAGCCATGAGAGTTGAGCTACCCACCGTTAACGCAGCAACGCCCAATTGTGCGCCGGCAACGGCCGGTCGCCAACACCCCCCCAGGCGGTCGCTATTCAAGGCCATGCTCATCGCCCTGGCCTTGGTCGGCGCGATGCTGGTGCTCAGCGCCTGCGGCCCAGACCGCACGCTGGGCTACCAGGGCCGCCTGACGGACGCGAACGGCCTCCCGATAAACGGCACAGTCAGCATCACGTTCAAGCTCTTCACCCAGTCCTCGGGCGGCTCTGCGCAGTTTACCGAGACACAAGACGTGACGGTCGTGAACGGCCTGTTCAACGCCGGCATCGGCGACGCCACCGCCAACGGCACGTATGACCTGAAGGGCATTGATCCAGCGCTCTTCGCGCAGCCGCTGTGGCTGGAGATTACCATCGAAGGCCAGACACTCACGCCGCGCCAGAAGCTGGGCGGCGCGCCGTACGCCATGACCTTGGCCCCCGGCGCGATCATCGGCAGCGACCATGAGGGCAACGGCGCGGGCGGCGCGGACGATACGGATGCAAACTACGGCGCGCTGACGGTCGTGGCCGGCACGGGCACCGGCTTTATCGTCGGCTTGCAGTCGGGCAGCACGGCCGACGCCATCCGCGTGTGCAGCGGCCTGATTGGCGCCAGCCGCGCATGCCCAGACGAAGAATTCAACGTCAGCCCGACCGGCGATGTCACCGCCGACGGCACCTACTACTGCGGCGCGAACATCAACGACGGCGCCGGCACGCTGGACGAATCGGAAATTGCGCCGTGCCTGGTCGACTCGACGCCGGCCGACTTCGCGGAGTACCTGCCCGCCGAGCGCGCGCTAGAGCCGGGCGATGTCTTAGCCATCAACCCAGACGGCCAGTTAGTGCGCTCCAGCTCAGCCTACCAACTGACCGTGGTCGGGGTCTATTCCACCGAGCCTAGCTACGTGGGCAACGGCCAACACGCGGGAGACGCGGACTACGCCCCGCTGGCAATCTCAGGCGTGGTGCCGGTGAAGGTGACGAATGAGAACGGCGCCATCGTCGCTGGCGACCTGCTGGTGGCTTCGTCCACGCCGGGCCAGGCCATGCGCGCCGGCGACGATGCCCCGCTGGGCAGCATCATCGGCAAGGCGCTGGGCAGCAGCGTCGCCGAAAGCGCGACGATTTCGATGCTGGTGGCGCTGCGCTAGGGAGGCCGGCATGTTACGCCATCGCAAGTTTCGCCTGGCGCTCATCGCGGCGCTGGCCGCCACGCTGGCGCTCGCCCCGCTCGTGGCGCTGCCGTACAAACTGCGGACCTATAACATCACCGCCGGCGGCGCGGGCGGCGCGAGCATGACCTCCGCCAACTATCGCCTGGAAAGCTCGGCGGGCGGCGCGGTCCTCATCCAGGCCGGCAGCGCGTCTTACCGCCTATGCAGCGGGTTCCTGTGTGACGCGCAATTCATCATGGGCCTGCCGCTCACGACGCGCTAGCCCGGCAGCGCCCCCGCCGACCAGACCGACCGGCGGGGGCGCTGTTGTTTAGGGAGCGCTTAGGCGGCTGGGCCGCACGCGGCGGCGCATGATGCGCTGCGTGGTGGAGGCCTCTTTGACGACGGTGAAGCCCGCGGCCTGGAAGACGGAGGCGAGGCCCATGTAGCCGCCGTCGCCGGAGAGGCGCTGGCCGGCCAGTTGCGGGCTGTCCATATCCAGCGGGTAGCCTTCGAGCAGGGTGGCGCCGCGCGCGCGGGCGTAGGCCACGGCCGCCTCCACCAGGGCGCGCATAAGGCCCTGCCGCCGGTGGGCTTTATCCACAAAGAAGCAGGGGATGGACCAGACCGGCTGAGCGTCAATGGGGGCGAGGGTGCGCGAGCGGCTGAGGCGGGCGTAGTCGGCGCGCGGACCGACGGAGACCCAGCCCGCCACCTGGCCGTCTATATAGGCCAGCAGGCCCGGCTCTTGGCCGGTGGCGACGAGGGCGCGCAGGGCGGCCTTGTTCGCTTCGCCGCTGCCCTGCTTCTCGCGCCAGTGGGAGCACCAACAGCTGCCGCACGCGCCGCGTGGGCCAAAGAGAGTCTCCAGGTCGGCCCAACGCTCGGGCGTGGCGGGCAACACTTCTACTTTGCGGCGCGGCATGACTTCGCTCCTTGCTTAACCGGGGGACGAGGTGACTGACGGCGCCTGGCCGCTGAGGTGTTCACGCAGGAAGGCCAGGGTGCGCTCCCAGGCCAGTTTGGCCACAGCCGGGTTGTAGGCGTCCGGCCGGTTCGCCTCGAAGAACCAGTGGCCCGCGCCCGGGTAGAAGTAGAGCGTGGCCTCGCGGCCGGCGGCGCGCATGCCGTCTTCCATGGCGCGCACCCACTTTTCATCTTCGTACGGGTCGTTCTCGGCGAAGTGGCCCTGGTAGGCCGCGCGGGCCTGCGTGTAGTCGGCGTCCATTGCGCCGTAGAACATGACGGCCGCCTTGAGGGCCGCGGGGTACCACTGCGTGAGCAGGCCCATCCAGGCCGACCCCATGGAGAAACCAACGGCCCCCAGGCGCGGCCCGGCCAGCCCCGGCTGCGCCTGCAAATAGCCGACGGCGGCGCGGGCGGCAGCGGCCATGCGATCTGTGTCGCGGTTGTTCATCAGGGCTTCGGCTTCGGGGATGGTCTGCGCGGTGCGGCCCTGGTACAGGTCGGGCGCGAAGGCCATAAAGCCCTCGGCGGCCAGGCGGTCAGCCACACTGGTGAAGGCCGCGGTGAGGCCCCACCAGGCGTGCAGGACGAGCACGCCCGGGCCGCTGCCGCGCGCGGGCCGCGCCAGGTAGCCCTTGGCCAGGCCGGCTTCGGTGTCAAAGTCAATCCACATGGTGACACTTCGCTCCCAATTCTAGGGTAAACCGCAGCGTTTTCCAACGGCGAGAACAGATCGCGCGGACCGTGCGCTCCAGGCCCAGGCGTAGTGTATAGAATTAATGTTCGGTTGGCAAGGGGCAATTTGGAAGGCGGAGGTGAGTGGTGAGAGGTGCGAGGTGGGAGGGCCGAGACATATACGGACCGACTGAGGATAGCCAGGCGCTGGGAGCCGGCGGCTAAGCACACGGCGGGGAAGTCGAGGGGATGGCGGGTGAGGAGAGGCGCGAAGACGGAGCGTAAGTCTTCCGCGCCGCGCTGGGCGGCCGGGCGCTTATTCGCTCGCGGCGGGCCGGCCGCCGGAGTAGTCGAGGGCGAAGACCGGGCGGGCTTCGCCGGTGACGAGGTTGCGCTGGTTGCGCAGCGAGAGCAGCGGGCCGTAGCCAAACTCGGCCAGGGCCGCGAAGTCGGCGTCTTCCAGCGCGCCAAGCTGGCGCAGCACTTCGAGCGTGGTGAGGTGGACGGCGCGGGAACTGCCGTCGGCAACCTTGAGGGCCAGGCCGAGGGCGGGCGAGCCGGGGTGCAGGGCGTTGGGGGCGATGCCGACGGCCTGGTAGCCCTCCGCGCCGCCCTTGGCGACCAACAGGCCGGGGCGGCGGCGCATCAACTCGGTGTCGAAGCCGCCGGGGCCGCTGACCATCTCGGGGTAGGCGGTCATGGCGAAGAACAGGCTGCGCAGGGCATTGGCGCGGCGGTGCGGCAGGCGCGTGGGGTCGGCCAGGCGGGCATAGGCGGCGGCGGCGCTGACGAGGGGCACGGCGAAGTTGGGGGCCGAGCAGCCGTCGGTGCCGACCACCACCTCCTTCTGCTCCAGGCCGCACAGCTCGGCGAAGGTGCGCAGGATCAGCTGCTGGGCCGGATGGCGCGGATTGACGTAGTCGGCCAGCGGCCAATCGTGGTGGCGGCAGAGCACCAACATGCCGCTGTGCTTGCCGGAGCAGTTGTGGCGGTTGGGCGTGGGCTTCTGCCCGGCGCAGGCCAGCTTCACGGCGGTGGCCGCGTCGCCGGGGTCGTGCGCGCCGCAGAGCAGGTCGCGCTCGGTCGCGCCGATGCGGGCCTGGAGGCCGGCCGCGACGGCGACGTGCATGTCCATGCCTTTGTGCGAGGCGCAAGTGAGGGCCAGCTCACGCGGGGTGAGGGCGAAGGCCTCAGCCGCGCCGGTCTCGACGGTGGGCAGGGCCTGGAAGGGCTTGGCGCTGGAGCGCAGGAAAGCAACCAGGTAGGGGTCGCCGTAGCTCGCCACGAGGCGGCCGTGCGCATCGGCCAGCGCCAGCGCGCCCGTGTGCAGCGACTCGACAATGCCGCCGCGGGTCAACTCGACCAGCGGTTGGTAGGTCATGCTAGCCGTGCGCGCCCGACCGCCGGTCGTAGAGCTGCTCCAGGCCGACGCGCAGGCGGCGCACGTAGTGCTCGCGCAGGGCGGCGGAGGGCGAGAAGCCGGCGGCCAGGGTTTCGGCCAGGGCGGCGGTCTCGCCGCGCCCCTTCTTGGAGCGCAGCAAGGCGTCGAGCTTGCGGCGCACGAGTTTGAGGAAGTCTTCCAGGGGCTTGAGGCCGGCCTTGTCAGTGGGGGCGCCGCGGCCGGGCACGATGGTGGTGACCGGGTAGCGCGCCTTGCGCAGCTCGGCCAACTCTGCCAGCCACAGGTCGAGGTCGGCTTCGCCCAGGAAGGGCGGCGCGCCGAGGGTCACGGCGTCGCCGGTGAAGACGAGGCGCTCCTTGGGCAGCTCGACCCACATGCCCCCAGGGGCGTGGCCGGCGCGGTGGGTGAGCGCCAATTCGCGGCCGTCGAGAATGAGGCGCATCCGGTCGGTGAACGTCAGGCGCGGGGTGATGACTTTGACGCCGGCCAACTCGGCGGCCAGGTCAGCGTCGGCGCCGGCCTCGGACGGGCCGCCCTTGAACAGCTCGGGCCACTGGCGCAGGCGTTCGGAGGCGGCCTCGTGGGCCAGGGTGGGCGCTTCGAGCCACTGGTTGCCCAGCACCCGGTCGCGGTGGGCGTCGAGGTTGAGCAGGTATTGGATGGGCTGAGCGCTGAGCTGGGCGAGCTTGAGGCGCCAGCGGCGGGCGTCGGCCGGGTGGGTCGGCGCGTCAATGCACACCAGGCCGCCGGGGGTCACGATCGCGCCGACGGTGACGCCGGCGAAGCCCGATTCAACATATACGTCTTTGGCGAGTTTTTGCATGCGGATGACAACCCTTACCCCCGGCCCGCCCCAGCGCAGCGCGAGCCAGAGATAGAATAGAACGCTAGCGCGGCCCCGATGGCCGGCTAGGCATCGGCCGGGCGCAGCTCGGCGGTGGCGGCCAGCGGCAGGGTAAACGAGAAGGTCGCCCCCGGACCACGGCCGCTGTCAACCCAAATGGCGCCGCCGTGCGCCTCGACGGCCAGCTTGCAAAAAGCCAACCCCAGGCCCAGGCCCTTCGGCCCGGCCTCGCGCTGGACACTCATGAATTTATCAAAGACGCGCTGCCGCTCACCCTCCGGGACGCCGGGGCCGGTGTCGCGCACGCTGACGGTCAGGTTGGGGCCGGTGCGCTTGGCCGACAGGGTGATCTGACCGTCGGGCGGCGTGTACTTGATGGCGTTGTCGAGCAGGTTGATGATCACGCGGCGGATCAGGTCGGCGTCGGCGCCGGCGGGCGGCAGTTCGGGCGGCACGCTGGCGCGCAGGCTGAGGCGCTTGCCGGCGGCGGAAGGCTCCACCTGCTCCAGCGCTTCGGTGAACAGCCCGCCCAAATCCACCGGGAGGCGGTTGACGCCCAACTCGCCCACCTCGAGGCGGCGCAGGTCGAGCAGCGAATCCACCAGGCGGGCCAGGCGCGCGCCGGAGCGGCCGGCGATGGTCAGGAGCGAGGTGACCATCTCGTCGTCGGCCGGCACGGCGCCGCGCAGCAGGTCGAGCGCGGAGACCATGTTGCCCAGCGGGCTGCGCAGGTCGTGGACGATCATGCTGATCAGGTCATTGCGCAGCTCTTCGAGGGCCAGGCGCTCAGAGAGGTCGTGCTGAATCCAGTAGATGAACTGTTCGCCGTCGCGCTGGATGAGCTTGGCATGCACTTCAACGGGCACTTCCGCGCCGGCCTTGGTGGTGATGCGCGTCTCGTAGCTGATCGGCTCGCCGTTGAGCAGCGGCGCATAACGGCCGGCGGTGAGCGAGTCGGTTTTGACGCGGTGCAGAATGTGGATGCGCAGGCCGACCAACTCTTCGCGCCGGTAGCCGAAGAAGCCGACGGCGCTGTGGTTGGCGTCGGTGACCACGCCGTCGAGGTCGCTGATGAGGATCGGGTCGAGGCTGTCCTCGAACAAGCCGGCAAAGCGGTTTTCGGCCGCCTGCAGCTCGGCCACGTGCTGCGCCTGGGCGATGGCCGCCCCGGCTAAAGCCGCCAGGCTGTCGAGCTGCGCGAGCGTGTCGGGGTCGAAGACGCCGGTGGCGGGGTTAACGACTTCGATGACACCGATGGCGCGCCGGTTCTGGCGCACGGGCACGCAGGCCAGGGCGCGGGTCTGAAAGCCGCTGCGCTCGTCCAGGCCCTGGAAGAAGCGTTTGTCGGCGCGCACGTCGGGCACGATGATCGGCTCATTGTGCTGGGCCACCCAGCCGGCGATGCCCGCGCCCAGGCGCAGAGCGACGCCGCGCAGGCTGTCGGCGGTGGGGCCGACGGCCTCTTTGAAGACCAACTGACCGTCCTGGATCAGCGCCAGCGAGGCGCCTTCCATGCCGAGCCACTCCTGGGCGTGGGTGACGACCAGGCGCAGCACCTTGGGCAGCTCAAATGTGCCGTTGATGGCCTGGGCGGTGGTGGCCAGGGCGCGCAACCCATAGGCGCGATGCTCGCTGGCGGCGAACAGGCGCGCGTTGAGGACGGCCACGGCCGCCTGCTCGGCGAAGGCGGCGACGATCTGGGCGTCGGCGGCGGAATAGGCCTGCGGCTGCCAGCTATCTATAGAGAGCAGGCCCATGACCTCATCTTTGGCGATGAGCGGCGCGCCGATCCAGCCGCGGATGCGGGCGGTCTCGGGGACGGGCGCGGTCTGCCATTCGGGGGAGGTCTGCACGTCGTCGAGGACGATCACGCGCCGGTCGCGCAGCACCCGGCCAATGACGCCGCGCTGGGGGTCGAAGCTGACGCGCAGCACGGCGACTCCGTCGGCGAAACCACGCGCGGCCGAAACTTCTAGCCGGGGGCCGCGGAGGAGCAGCACGGTGGCGGTGTCGAAGGTGACGACGCGGCCGAGTTGCTCCAGCATGAGGGGCAGCACCTGGCTGAAGTCGAGGGTGGCGTTGATGGTGCGGGCCGTCTCGCGCAGCATGTTACTGATATCGCGGCCGCGGCGTTCGGCGGCCAGCAGTTGGACGTTTTCGAGGGCGATGCCGGCGTTGGCGGCCAGGGCGGTGAGCAGGGCCAGGTCTTCGGGGGTGAAGGCTTCCGGCTCGCGCCGGCCGACCGAGAGCACGCCGAGGACCTGGTCGCGCCCGACGACGGGGACGACCAGGGCGGAGCGCGCCCCGACCGGCCGGTCGGTCCCCGCATGATACCAGCGCGGGTCGGCCGCGGTGTTGGGGACGTAACTCGGCTCTTTGTGGCGCACGACCCAACCGGCCAGGCCGTGGGCCAGCACTTCGGCGAGCAGCGGCAGGGGGTCGGGCCGAAATTCGCCGTCTACCAGCAGGGCGGCCTGGCGCGGCTGAGCGCGCTCATCCAAGACCAGCAGGCTGCCGGTAAAGGCGTGGAAACCTTCCACGATGAGGGTCAGCAGGCGCGGCAGCAGGTCGGCCAGTTCGTGCCGCGGCGAAATCTCTCGGCTGATCTGGTAGAGGAGTGCCAGCCGGTTGGCGGCCGGGCCGCTGTCTGGGGAAGATAAGGTCATGGAATCACCCGCGTGGGCTGAGTATAGCATAGCGAGGGTGATTGTTAAAGGGAGGTTGGAATGCGAAGTGGGAGGTGCGAGGTGAGAGGTGGGAGGGGGTGAGAGGCGGCGGCGGGCCTAGCCGCGAGAAGGCTCGGTCATTTCGGCGCGTCTTTGGCGGCTGAGCGCGGGCAGGTGGTCGTCGTTGGCCATGCCCTGCTCCAGGTGGACCAGGCGTTCCGGGGTGGCGGTTTGGATGAGCAGTTCATGGTAGAGCTGATCTACCCAGTAGACGGCGTGATAGCCGATGTATTCGCGCAGCGCGGGCAGTTCGGCCGCGGGGAAGCGCCGGCAAGCGTTGAGGGTGAACATACGCCGGCGGCTGGAACCGCCAAAGGCGGCGTGCTTGAGGGCGTGGTTGAAGACGACGACGTCGCCGGGGACGGTTTCGAGCGGCACGGCGGGGATGGCCGGGCCGGGGACGTTCCAGACGGTTTCGCAGCGGCGCAGGTCACGCTGGAGCAGCTCGGCGAAAGGTTCGCCGAAGCGGTGGCTGCCGGGGATGACGCGCAGGCAGCCGGTGTCGCGGGTGACCGGGTCAAGGTAGACGGCCAGCTTGATGAACATGACGCCGCCGCGCCCGCCATAGGAGTCGGAGTGCCATTGGGAGTCGCCGACGAAGTAGTTGCCGTCACTGCCGAGGTAGTCGAAGTCCTCTCCCAGCAGGCTGGTGAGGAGATCGTGCGTGGGGGCGTCATCGAGCAGGGTGTGCAAGACGGGGCTGCGGTCCAGGAACTGGGCCAGGGCCGAGCGCGCGCGGCCGTCGTGCGGGCGGCCGTTGTGGCCGCCGCCGTTGGCGGCCCAGATGCCCTCGAAGGCCTCGGTGATGGCGGCGATGCGGCCGGCCAGCAAGCCGGGAAAACGCAGGTAGCCAAAGGCATCAAAGAAGGCGAGCTGCTCAGGCGTCAGGGGGGTCATGCTGAATCTCCGGGTATGAATCAGGGCGGGCCAGGAGCACGGCGCGCACAATCGAGCGCCGGCGGAAGACGGCTTGCAGGCCGGGGTCGGCCAGCTGCGCGAACAGATCGTCGAGCGTGGCGCGGGCGGCGGCGTGGGCGGCCTGCGCTTCGGCCAGGTCGCCGCGCTGGGCGGCCAGGCGGGCGCGCTCGGCCTCAATCTCCCACCCGGCGCGGCGTGATCCGATCTCCAACGCTTCGGCGCGGGCGGCAGCCAGGGTGACCTGCGCGGCGGCCAGGTCGCCGGCGGCGCGCTGGGCCTGCGCGGCGAGCAGAATCGTATCGGGCAAGAACAGGTGCACGTTGCTGCGGCGGAGCGCGGCCGCGCCGGCCTCGGCCTGGGTGAGGGCGGCCGCCGCGTCGCCGGCCCGCAGCGCCAACCGCACGCGGATTTGGGCGACCACGGCCTGGGTGAGCACAAACTGCCGGGCAAGCTCGGCCGGGTCCTGGCAGGGCTGGCAGAGCGCGAAGGCAGCCTGGGCAGCGGCGGGCCGGCTGTTCCACAGGTAGAGCATGGGCACGATCAATTCGAGCGGGGCCCAGACCGAGGCGACGCCGCCCAATTCGATCAGGCGCGCGCGCCCCTGCTCCACCAGCGCCAGCGCGCGCGGCAGGTCGCCCAGGTAGCCGTAAATCATGGCCTGGTCGAAGAGGGCCTGGTTCTCGCCCTCAGCGAAGCCGGCCTGCCGCGCGAGCTGCTCGGCGCGGGCGCCGACGGCCAGGGCGGCGTCGAACTCGCCGTGCTCAAAGTGGATGGTGCCGACCATGTAAAGGGCGTAGGCCTGGTTCCACAAGTTGCCGATCTGGTGGGCGATCTGGGCGGCCTCGGCGGAATGGGCCAGGGCGGCGGGGTAGCGGCCCGCCATGGCGCTGATCATGCTGGCGGTGGACAGGTTGTCGGCCAGCATGTTGAGGGTGCCCAACTCGCGCCAGAGGCCGGCGGCTTCGGCCAGAACGGCGATGGCGCGCTCACCTTGCTCGGCCTGGAACAGCACTTTGACCAGGTCGGTCAGCACGTAGGCTTGCAATTCGCGCAGGTCGTGGGCGCGGGTGAGGGCCAGGGCCTGATCGCCGTGGGCCAGGGCGAGGCCGATCTGGCCCTGCGCCGACGCCTGCTGGAGCAGGTTCCACAAAGCCCGCGCCTCGCCGGCCGGGTCGCCCAGCTCACGGGCCAGGCCTAGCGCTTGTTCGGCCAGGGCGCGGCCCAGGGCCGGGTTGGCGGCGGCGCTGGGTCGCACGTAAATCGTGGCGCGGGCGTTGAGGGCCGCCAGCAGAGCGCGCCGGTGGCCGCCCGCCACGGCCCAGGCTTCTAGCTCGGCATAGTTGGCGAGGGCCGCGGCGTCTTGGGCGCTCAGCTCGTAGACCCGGCCGCGCTGGAGGTAGAGGGCGGCCACCGGCTCAGGCGCGCCGCCGGGGGCGCGGGCGAGATCAATGGCGCGGGTGAAGTGGTGGATGGCCTCGGCGTTGGCGTAGCCGGCCGCGGCGGCCTGCCCGGCCAGGGTGGCGTAGCGCAGGGCGCGGGCCTGGTCGCCGGCCTCGGCAAAGTGGTGGGCCAGGATCGGCAGGGTCGCGGCCGCGGGCGCGCCGCCGGGGGCGAGGCGCTCCAGGGCCTCGCCGGCCGCCTGGTGCAACCTGCGCCGGTCGGCCTTGACAAGGGAACTGTAAGCGGCGGCGTGGACGAGGGCGTGGCGGAAGAGGTATTCCAGCTCAGGCTGGAGGCGGACCAGGACGACGAGGCCGATAGACTCGAGGTGGGCGAGGTGGGCGCGGGGGAAATTAGCCGGCGGCTCCACGGTGGTCATGCGGGGGGAGTCTACGCGGGGGCAGCGCGGGACGCAAATGAGAGGTGGGAGGTTGGAGGTGAGAGGTGGGAGGGCCGAGTAAGGCCAAGCGGGCTGGGGACTCAGGGGAAGAGCTTAGGTCGCGGATGGGACGCGATGCGTGGGGCGCGGTCGGGGCCGGCGGGCGCTTGGTTGTGGGCGCGGCTCAGGCGCGGCCGTTAATGCGGGCGACTTCTTCGCGCTCGAAGCGGACTTCGTCTTTGCCCTGGAGCTTGTCGAGGACTTTCTGCACGACCAGCTCCAGGTGGGCGGGGTAGGCCACGTAGTCCAGGTCGTCGGCGGGGACGGTCAGGACCGGGCACAGGCTGAAGGCGGCGATCCAGCTTTCGTAGAGGCGGTTGAGCTGGTCGAGGTAGTCGGCGGTGATGGTGCGCTCGTAGTCGCGGCCGCGTTGGGCGATGCGGCGGCTCAGCGTGCCGGCCGAGGCGCGCAGGTAGACCACCAGGTCCGGCGGCGGCAGAAATTCGGTGAGGACTTCGTAGAGCTGGCGGTAGGTGGCGTAGTCGCGCTCGCCCAGGTCGCCCTGGTCGTACAGGTTGCGGGCAAAGATCTCGGCGTCTTCGTAGACCGAGCGGTCCTGCACGACGGAGGTGGGATGGTCGAGCAGCTGGCGGTGTGAGCGCAGCCGGTTGGAGAGGAAAAAGATTTGGGAGTGGAAGCTCCAGCGCGGCATGTCGCCGTAGAAGTCGGCCAGGTAGGGGTTCTCGGCCACGGCTTCGTAGAACGGCTCCCAGCCCAGGCGGCGGCTGAGCAGGTTGACCAGGGTAGATTTGCCCACGCCGATGTTGCCGGCGACGACGATGAATTTCTTCATGGGCGCTAAGCTCCGTTGCGCTCGGCCCAGCTCTCGACCAGCGCGTCCACGCCGCCGACGTAATCCACCGCCTGCTGCACGCGGGCGTCGTAGCCGTCGGGGTCAGCCAGGCCCAGTTGGGCCAGGAAGGCGTTCCAGCGCTCGGCGCGGGCCGGGTCAGTGGGCGCGTTGCGGTGGGCGGCATCCCAGGTGGCGAACATGAGCCACAGGGCTTCGGCGGCGCGGTCGGCCTGAATTTGGGCGCGGAAGCCGCGCTCGTAGATGGTGCGGCGGGCGGGGTGAATGAACTCGTCGGTGCCGGATTGGCCGGCGCGGTAGGCGGCCAGCCAGTCGGCCAGCAGGGCCTCGGCCGTGGCGCGGTCGAGGCTGTCGCCGCCGAAGTGGGCCAGGAACCCGGCGTGCAGGTCGGGGCGCTTAAGCTTGGCGGCGGCGGCTTCCAGGCGCAGCACCAGCCGCCGGCCCGCGCCAGGGAAGCCGGTGAGGGTGATGGCGGCGTTGGCGGCATAAAGCAGCGCCGCGCCCCAGTTGGCCAGGCTGACGGGCGCGTCTGGCTCGGCACCCGGCAGCAGGCTGACGTGCAGTTCGCCGCGCGCCCAGGCCAGGAAGGCGCGGGCGCGGGCGGCCACGTATTCGGGGCGGTGGAACTGGCCGCGCGCGCTGGCCTGGGCCAACTCGAAGAAATGCTGCGGGTCGGCCAGGAAGATGGGCTCGGCCATCTCCGGGCCGCGCCAGGGATGGACGCGCAGCGACTTGGGGTTGGCGTAATCGGCGCGCGAGCGGTAGGTGAGGTCGAGCGCGACCTGATCGGTGAGGCGCACGACCTCACGGGCCACGGCGGGCTGGCCGTCTTCGATCAGGATGATGTCAATATCGGTGGCTTCGCCCAGCAGCGGTTCGTTGGCGGCGACCGAGCCGATGAGGTAGGCGGAGATCAGGCTGTGCCGGGCGTCCATGCGCTGTTGGACGGCGTCGCGGGCGATCTTGAGCAGGGTGGCCTGGGCGATGGGGGCATCGCGGCCGGGGGCGCGCGAGGCGGAGGTCATGCGCCGCCTCCCAGCGGGAGGGGCACCTGCATGGCGCTCAGGCCCAGCGCCGATTGGATGCGCTCGGCCACCGCGTGAAGATCGGCCGCGTTATGCACGAAGTCGAGGCGCTCGGTGTCAATGATGAGCACCGAGCCGGCGGCGGCAGCGAAGAAGTCGTCGTAGGCGGCGCCCAGGGCGGCGATGTAGGCCGGGTCCATCTGGCGCTCGTAGGCGCGGCCACGGCGCTGGATGCGGTCCATCAGCACGGGCGTGGGGGCGCGCAGGTAGACGGTGAGGTCGGGCAGCGGGATCTTCTCGGCCAGGGCGTCGTGCAGGCGATGGTAGAGGGTCAGGTCATCGCCGCTCAGGTTGATGCGGGCAAAGAGGGCGTCTTTGGCGAAGGTGTAGTCGGCGATGAGGGACGACTGGGCCAGCATGCCGGGCACGGCGCGCTGCTGGTGGTAGCGCGAGAGCAGGAAGAAGATTTGGGTCTGGAAGGCGTAGCGGGCGCGGTCGCCGTAGAAGTCAGAGAGGAACGGGTTTTCCTCGAAGACTTCGAGCAGAATGTCGGCGTTGAAGGCGGGCTGGAGCAGCCGGGTGAGGGTGGTTTTGCCGACGCCAATGACGCCGTCAATCGCGAGGTACATGGGGGCAAGGATAACGCACAACGGGGGGAGGGGCAAGGCGCGAGGGGAAGCGCGAAGTGAGAGGTGAGAAGCGGGAGGGGAGGCTGCGCTAGGGACTCAGGGAACATGCCATCGCTAGATCGCGTGTGCTAGAATGCTGAAGCCATGGATATTCTAGAGAAACTCAATCCGCAGCAGCGGGAGGCGGTGACCACGCCGCCGGGGCCGACGTTGGTGCTGGCCGGACCAGGCAGCGGCAAGACGCGCGTGCTGACGCACCGCATTGCCTACCTGGTGGGGCATTTGGGCGTCGCGCCGCGCTCGATTTTGGCGGTGACGTTCACCAACCGCGCGGCGCGCGAGATGAAGAGCCGCGTGGACGCGCTGCTCGACGGCGGGCTGCGCGGGCTGACCATCGGCACCTTCCACTCCATTTGCGCGCGGCTGCTGCGGCGCGAGGCGCACGCCGCGAGCGGCAGCTTGCCGGTGACGCCGGAGTTCGTGATCTTCGACGACAGCGACCAGCAGGCGCTGGTGAAGCAGGTGCTCAAAGAGCTGAACCTGAACGACAAGCAGTACACGCCCGGCAAGCTGCTCAACAAGATCTCGGCTGCCAAAAACGAACTGATTGACCCGGACGCCTACGCTGCCGCGACGTACCTGGATGAGATCGTGAAGCGGGTGTACACGCGCTACCAGCAACTGCTGGCGGTGAACAACGCGTATGACTTCGACGATTTGCTGGGCGAGGTGGTGCGGCTGTTCGACCGCCGCCCCGAGACGCTGGCGAAGTATCAGCGCCTTTACGAGCACCTGCTGGTGGACGAGTTTCAGGACACGAACACGGTGCAGTACACCATGCTGCGCCAGTTGGCGGCGAGCCACCGCAACCTGTACTGCGTGGGCGACCCCGACCAGAGCGTGTACCGCTGGCGCGGCGCGGACTACCGCAACGTGCGCAAGTTCGAGCAGGACTACCCGGATGCCACGGTACTGCTGCTGGAGGAGAACTACCGCTCGACGCAAATCATCCTCGATGCGGCCATGGCGGTGATTGACCGGCACCCCGGCCGCACGCGCAAGCAGCTCTTCACCGAGCGGCAGGGCGGCGCGCAACTGCACGCGCAGGAAGCCTACAACGAGCAGGAAGAAGCGCAGTTCGTGGTGGACACCATCCGCGAGCTGCAAAAGAAGCGGCTGTATCGGCCCGGCGACTGCGCGGTGATGTACCGCACCAACGCCCAATCGCGGGTGGTGGAAGAACAGTTCGTGCGCGCTGGGCTGCCCTACCGGCTGGTGGGGGCGCAGCGTTTCTACGGCCGCAAGGAGATCAAAGACCTGCTGGCCTACCTGCGGCTGGTGCACAACCCGGCCGACAGCGTCAGCTTCATGCGCATCATCAACACCCCGCCGCGCGGCATCGGAACCAAGACGCTGGAGCAGATCGTGGCGGCGGCTGAGCGCGCGGGCGTGAGCGCGGCGGCCATGCTGCGCGACCTGGGGCTGAACGGGCCGCAGTCGGCCTTTGCCGAGCAGTTCACCGGCAAGACCGGCCTGGCGCTGATGACGCTGGGGCAGCGGCTGGCCGAGTGGCACGACCTGAAGGGCGAGGTGAGCGTGGTTGCGCTGCTCGACCTGATCCTCAACGGCGTGAACTACGCCGAGTTCGTGAACGACGGCAGCGAAGAAGGCGAAGATCGCTGGGCGAACGTGCTGGAGCTGCGCAACGTGGCCGCGGCCACCCCCGAGGCGGGCCTGACGGAGTTCCTGGAACAGGTGGCGCTGGTGGCCGACCAGGACACGCTGGGCGAGGAGGGCGAGGCCGCCACCCTGCTGACCCTGCACGCCGCCAAGGGGCTGGAGTTCCCGGTGGTGTTCATGATCGGGCTGGATGAGGGCGTGCTGCCGCACCAGCGCTCGTTTAACGACCCCGAGTCTATGCACGAGGAGCGCCGGCTGATGTACGTGGGCATGACGCGCGCCAAGGACCGCCTGTACCTGGTGCGCGCCTTCCGCCGCTCGCAATACGGCGACTCGGGCGTGGCCGACGCCTCGCGCTTCTTGCAGGACATCCCGGCCAAGCTGATGGTGGGCAACCTGGAGCGCCAGCAGTCGCGGGCAGAGGGCTATTTCAAGAAGGCCACGAGCTGGGAGACCGACCGCAACGCCAGCCACCCCAACGCGCCGACCACGCAGTTCCGCTCGGGGCAGCGCGTGCGGCACGCGCAGTTCGGCGACGGCATTGTGATTGCCAGCAAGTTCGTCAGCGGCGAGGAAGAGGTGGACGTGGCGTTCGAGGCCATGGGCCTCAAGCGCCTGGTCGCCAGCCTGGCGAACTTGCAGCTTTTGAAGGGGTAAGGGCGTGGCCGGGGCCGCGCCGCGGGGAGCTGACCGAGTCAGCCCCCCGCTTTTTGGTTAAGGGGCGAGCGCGCCTCACTGCTTGTCGGACTTGTCGGACTTGCCCGATTGGTCGTCCTTCTTGCCCTGGGCCTCAAACGCGGCGCCGAGGGCGAGGCCGATGCCCACGCCAATGGCCAGGCCGCTGCCGACATTATGCATGGCAACGCCGATGGGGAGGCCGAGGGCGAGGCCAACGGCCAAGCCGCTGGCGAATTTCGCCCCGCTGGGAGGGGCGGGCTTCTTCTCAGGCTCAGACATAGCCAGGCTCCTTGACGTTGGACAGGCAGACAGGGTTAGCGAGCCTATTGTGCCACAGTTGGCACTGCCTCGCCCCGCCGCACGCCGAACATCAGCGCCAGCGCGGCCAGCAGGAACAGCGGCGCGGCGAACATGATGTTGTTGTAGTCGCGGCCGGTGACCTGCACGATCCACCCGTTGAGGTTGGGGCCGAGGATGTTGGCGGCGGTGGAAAAGAGGTAGTACAGGCCGGTATAGGTGCCGAGGCGGGCGGCGCTGGTCATGTCCACCACCATCGGCAGAGAGTTGATGTTGATGAAGGCCCAGGCCACGCCCGCCAGCATGAGCAGCCCGCCCAGCACGATCAGCCGGCCCGGCGCGCCCGCCGCCAGGCTGACGCCGATGGCCGGCAGCGGCGCGAGCGGCGTGAGCAGCGTGGCGCGGGGGAGGAGGTAGATGGCGGCGATCAGCGCGGCCATGAGCACGAGGCCGGTCATGATGAGCGGGCGGCGGCCGAACTTGCCGCCCAGGTAGCCCGCCGGCAGCGCCGCAAGCACGAAGATCAGCGAAAGCTCGCCTAGCAGCCGCGAGCCGTTGGCCTCGGTCAGGCCGAGGTGATTGGTGGCATACAGATTGAAGAAGGCCTCGATGGCCGAGTAACCGATGAACCAGAACAGGATCGCCAGCAGCAGGCGCAGGGCGCTGCGGTCGCGGTCGGCCAGCACCTCGCGCACGCTGGCGAGCAGGCTGGGCTGGGCCTCGGCCGGCTCATAGACCTTCGGCTCGCGGATGAAGACGAAGACCAGCAGCGCCGAGACGATGACCAGCACCGAGCCCATCCAGAACGGCTAGGCCGGGTTCAGTTCGTACAGGCTGGCCCCCACCAGGAACGACATGATCGCCCCCAACCCGCCCATGAAGTTGATGATGCCGTTGGCCTGCGAGCGCAGCGGCGAGGGGATGATGTCGGGCATGAGGGCGACGACGGGCGTGCGCCACAGCGCCATGGAGAGTAACAACGTGGTCGTGCCCGCCACGAAGAGCGGCAGCACACCCGCCAGCGGAATCCAGCCAAACGCCAGGGCGGCCAGCGGCGCGCCGACGAGGATAAACGGCATGCGGCGGCCAATGCGCGTGCGCAGCCGGTCACTCCACGCGCCCACCGGCGGCTGGATGAACAGCGCGGCGAGGTTGTCCAGCGTCATGAAAAAGCCGATGACGGCCGGGTCGAGGTGGAATTTCTGGTCGAGGAAGACGGGCACAAAGGCGTTGTAGACGCCCCAGATGACGGAGACGCCGAAGAAGCCGAAGCCCAACAGGAAGGTCTTGCCGTAGTTGAGTTTCATGTGCGGTTGTCCCTGTGAGTGACGCGCCCGGTGCCGCTATTATGGGGCCGAGCGGCGTGCGAGGCAACGACGAATAGCGGGCCGGTGGCGTGACAAAGCGGTGTTTTGCCGCCCGCCTACCCCTCTGCTCCGCTTCGTGGTTAAATGGCCCCATGCCGCGCGCACGCGAGTTGGGGCTGGTGGGGCCAGGGCTGCCGCCGGGGCCACTGAATGCGATCACCGACGTGGCCGGGGTGCTGGTCGGGCACGCTACGCTGATCGCGGGCGAGGGCGCGCTGCGGCCGGGGCACGGCCCAGTGCGCACCGGCGTCACCGTCATCCGACCGCACGGCGGCAACCTGTTCCGCGACAAAGTTCCGGCGGCGGTGTATACCCTGAACGGTTACGGCAAGCCGCTGGGCTTCGAGCAGGTGCGCGAGCTGGGGCTGCTCGAAGCGCCCATCGCGCTGACCAACACCCTCAACGTCGGGTTGGTAGCCGACGCGCTGGTGCAGGCGGCGATTGAGGCCAGCCCGGAGATCGGCATTACCACCAGCAGCGTGAACGTGGTGGTGGGCGAGACCAACGACGGCTACCTGAACGACCTGCAAGGGCGGCACGTGCGCGCCGAGCACGTGCGCGCGGCCTTGGCGAGCGCCGCGAGCGCGGCCGGCGGCCCGGTGGCCGAGGGCAGCGTGGGCGCGGGCACGGGGACGAGCGCGTTCGGTTGGAAGGCAGGGATGGGCACGGCCAGCCGCGTCCTGCCGCCGCAGGCGGGCGGCTACACGCTGGGGGCGCTGGTGCAGGCCAATTTCGGGCGCGCCGCGCAGCTCACCATCCGGGGCGTGCCGGTGGGGCAGGTGATAACGCCGCCGCGTGACGACCCAGGCGGGCCGGGGTCGGTGATGATCGTGCTGGCGACCGACGCGCCGCTGGACGCGCGCCAGTTGGGGCGGCTGGGGCCGCGCGCGGGCGTGGGCCTGGCGCGGCTGGGCAGCACGCTCGACCACGGCAGCGGCGATTTCGTCATCGCCTTCAGCCCGGCGGCCACGGTGCCACACACGCCGCCGGCGCTAACTGAGCAGCGCGCGGTGGTGGTGGACGAGGCGCGGCTGACGAAGTGGCTGTTTCCGGCGGTGGCCGAGGCGGTGGAAGAAGCGGTGCTCAACGCTCTGTGCGCGGCCGAGAACATGGTGGGCCGCGACGGGCACGTGCGCCACGCGCTGCCGGTGGGCGAAGTGGCGCGGCTGGTGGCGGCGCATCAAGCTTAAGTAGTTAGGAGACCAACCTTCATGCACATCCTCGTGACCGGCGGGGCGGGCTACATCGGCGGGACGGCGGCGGAGGCGCTGCTGGCGGCCGGGCACCAGGTGACGGTGCTGGACAACCTCTCGCACGGTCATCGCGCGGCGGTGCCGGCCGGGGCGCGCTTTGTCCACGGCGATTTGCTGGATCGGGCCGGGGTGGCCGACCTGCTGGCGAGCGAACCGTATGAGGCGGTGATGCACTTCGCGGCGCTGATCGAAGCGGGCGAGAGCATGCAGCGCCCGGGCGCATTCTTCGCCAACAACGTCACCGGGTCGCTCAACCTGCTGGAAGAGGCCGTGCGCCACGGCGTGCGGCGGCTGGTGTTTTCCAGCACGGCGGCGCTGTTCGCGGGCAGCGACCAGCCGCTGAGCGAGGCCGCGCCCATCCAGCCCGCCAACGTCTATGGCGAGACCAAGCGCGTGGTCGAGCAGATGCTGGGCTGGTACCACAAGGTGCACGGGCTGCGCTACGCCGCGCTGCGTTACTTCAACGCGGCGGGCGCGCTGCCGCACCGCGGCGAGGCCCACCAGCCGGAGAGCCACCTGATCCCGCGCGTGCTGGCGGTGGCGCTGGGCCAGGCCGAGGCGGTGAAGCTGTTTGGCACCGACTACCCCACGCCCGACGGCACCTGCATCCGCGACTACATTCACATCGCCGACCTGGTGTCGGCCCACCTGCTGGTGCTAGAGGCGCTGGGCGACGGGCGCGAGGCGCTGGCCTACAACCTGGGCAACGGCGCGGGCTATTCCATCCGCCAGGTGATCGAGACGGCGCGCGAGGTTACCGGCCACCCGATCCCGGTGGTGGAGCAGCCGCGCCGCCCCGGCGACGCGCCGCGCCTGGTGGCTGCCTGTGACAAGATCAAGGCCGAGCTGGGCTGGCGGCCGCGGTTTGGCAGCCTGCGTGACATCCTCGGCACGGCGTGGGAGTGGCACCGCACCCACCCGCGCGGCTACGCCTAAACGCCATGCGCGTCGCCATCAACGGCTGGTTCCTCATCCATCACCCCCACACCGGCAGTGGGCAGTACCTGCGCGCCCTGCTGGAATGGCTGCCGCGTATCGCGCCGGAGCATGAGTATTGCGCCGTGGCGCCGGCGGCCAGCGTACCCCCCACCCTGGCCGAGACGGCCGCGGCCCAGGGCTGGCGGGCCGTGGCGGTGAGGGCGGGCGAGTCTAACCTGGCGAAGGTGTGGTTCGAGCAAACAAGCTTCCCGCGCGCGGCGGGGCGGCTCAAGGCCGACGTGGCGCACGTGCCCTATTGGGGGCCGCCGCTCAGCTCGCCCGCGCCGCTGGTGGTGACCGTGCACGACGTGATCCCCCGGCTGCTGCCCGAGTACCGCGGCGGCGCGTTGGCGCAGCTCTACACGGCGCTGGCCTCGGCGGCGACCACCGGCGCGACGCTGGTGCTGACCGACTCGAACGCCTCGGCGCAGGACATCGCCGCGCAGTTGCAGGTGCCGGCCGAGCGTGTACGCACGGTGTACCTGGCGGCCGGGTCGCAATACACGCCCCAGGGCGACTGGCAGGTGGATGACCCCATCCGGCGCAAGTATGGGCTGGAGGACGAGGGCTACGTGCTCTACCTGGGCGGGTTCGACCGGCGCAAGAACCTGGATGGACTGCTGGCGGCCTGGACCTGGGCGGCCGGCTCGATTGGGCAAAGCTGCCCGCTGGTCATCGGCGGAGAACTGCCCGCGCCCGACAGCCCGCACTACGCCGACTACCCGGCCAAGGCGGCCGAGTTGGAGATCGCCGACACGGTGAAGTTCATCGGCGCGGTGGCGGAGGCCGATAAGCCCGCGCTGTATCGCGGGGCGCTGGCGTTCGGCTATCCCTCCAAATACGAGGGCTTTGGGCTGCCGCCGCTGGAGGCCATGGCCTGCGGCGTGCCGGTGGTGACGACCACCGGCGGCTCACTGCCGGAGGTGATGGGCAGCGCGGGTTACCTGGTGCCGGCGGACGACACGCGCACGTTCGGCGCGGCCCTGCTGACGATTGTGGTGGAGTCGAGCGTGCACGACGACCTGCGGGCGCGCGGACTGGCGCAGGCCCGGCAGTTTAGCTGGGAGAAGGCGGCGCGCGAAACAGCCGCGGCGTACGCGGATGCGCTGAAGATGAAATGAAGCCCTCGCCCCCGGCCCCTCCCCTTCAGGGGAGGGGCGCCTTAAGCGAAGCGCCCCCGCCTGATCTATACCTAGAAGTCGGGCTGTTCGTGTTCGGCCTGGGGGTGTACACGCTGACGCTCGCGCCGGGGCTGCTGCCGGCCGACGCGGGCGAGTTTCAGTTGGCGGGAGCCACGCTGGGCATCGCGCACCCGCCGGGGTTCGCGCTGTACACGCTGCTGAGCCGGGTGGCGGCGCTCTGGCCGGGCGCGGGGCCGGCGGCGGCCCTCAACGGGCTGTCGGCGCTGCTGGCGG
Source organism: Anaerolineales bacterium (assembly GCA_020850595.1). GTDB lineage: Bacteria > Chloroflexota > Anaerolineae > Anaerolineales > UBA6663 > JADZEK01. The sequence continues at coordinate 11,376 of JADZEK010000155.1, read as the reverse complement.
CCTTGGCGCTGGTGCTGCTGTATCGGGTGGTCGTGCGCCTCACGGCGCTGCCGCTGGCGGGCGTGGTCGCGGCGATTGTGCTGGGGGCCTCGACCACTTTCTGGGCGCAGGCCACGACCACCAACATCCGCATGCCGGCGGCGGCGGCCACGCTGTGGGCGCTCGACCGGCTGCTGGCGTATCAAGCAACCCTCCAGACCGACAACGCAAAAGCGCAGCGGCGGGCGCTGGCCTGGCTGGCGTTCGCGCTGGGGCTGGGGGTGGCCCACCACGCCTCGCTGGTCTTCATCGGCGCGGTGTTTGGGCTATACGCGCTCTGGCTGCGGCCCGCCGCGCTGCGCCGGCCGTGGCCCCTGCTGGCCGGGCTGATCCCGTTCGCGGCCTGGCTGTACTTTCCTCTGCGCGGGCCGGCGGTGGGGCTGCCGCGGCTGGCCACGCTCGCCGGCTTCTGGGAGCATGTGCTGGCGCGCGGCTTCGGCGGCGACATGCTGTATTTCGCCACCGCGAGCGCCCTGCCTGCGCGGCTGGCGATCTTCGCCAACACGTTGACGTTCGAGTTCACGCTGCCGGTGCTGGCGCTGATGGCGGTGGGGACCGTGGCCGGGTTTGGCAAGGACCGGCGCGTGGGCGCGGCGCTGCTGGCCGCGACCGCGCTGCACGTCTTCGTCGCCATCACCTACCGCGCGCCGCAGACGGTGGAGTATTTGCTGCCGGCCTGGGCGCTGATGGGCGTGTGGGCGGGGGTGGGCGCGGCCGGCGTCGCACGGGGTATTGTCGCGGCGGGGCGGCGCGCGCCGGGCCGGGGGGCCGATAGCCTTACGGCGGGCGCGAAGGCGCTGCTGCTGGTGATCGTGCTGGCACAGGGGGCGGCCACCTATCCCTCGTATAAGGCGCTGGCGGCGGATGACGGCCCACGCGCCTATGCCCAGGGGGTGCTCACACAAGCGCCGCCCAACGCGGTGATCCTGGCGCCGTGGCATTGGGCCACGCCGCTGTGGTACTTGCAGCAGGTGGAAGGACGGCGGTCCGACGTGACCGTGCGCTACGTGCTGGTAGAGCCGGGCGGCGCGTCGCTAGCCGACACCTGGGTGAGCGCCATCACCGCCGCGCTGCCCGAGCGCCCGGTGGTGGTCACCAGCTTCTTCGAGGGCGAGTATCGCGCCACCGGCCTGCGCTTCGTGCCGCTGGGCGACACGGCCGCGTGGCAGGTTTTGGCCGGGCCGCTGACGGCCGCGCCGGGCGGGCTGCAAGGGGCGCAGACGTTCGGCGTGTGGCGGCTGCTGGGCTGGCGGCCGAGCGCGGCCGGGCCGGGTGAGACGGCCGTGACCGTGGCCTGGCAGAGCAGCGGCGCGCCGGAGGCGGTAAGCGCCTATGTGCATCTCCTGGGGCCGGACGGCGCACTGCACAGCCAGCAGGATGTCGCTTACCCGGCCGAACGCTACGCAAGCGGCGAAGTGCTGCTCGACCGCTATGTGCTGCCGTGGCGGCCGGACGCGCCCGCGGGCGTCTACACGCTGACAGCCGGGCTGTACCGGCCGGGCGGCGCGCCGCTGGCCGAGGCCGCGCTGATCACGCTCACCTGGCCGCCGCCGGGCGATGCGCGGCTGGTCGCGCCGCCGGTGGCCGCGCCGGAGAGAGCCATCCCGCTGGGGAGCGCGCTGTGGCTGGACGGCTGGCAGGTGACGCCGAGCGGGCCGCTGCGGCCCGGCGACACGCTGCGGGTGAGGCTGCATTTCCTCGCCGCGCGGCCGCTGACGGCCGACTACAGCGTGAAGGTGGCGCTGATCGGGCCGGGCTACGCCTGGCAGACGGCCAGCGACGGCACGCCGGCGGGCGGCGCGCTCCCCACGCTCAAGTGGATCGCCGGGTCACGCGTGACGGATGAGCATGTGCTCACCATTCCCGCGGATGCGGCCGCGGGCGAGGCGCAGTTGGCGCTGGCGGTGTACGACGCCTTCACGCAGCGGCCGCTGGCGATCCTCGATCCCGCGCTGGCAGCCCAGGGGCCGACCGTGCCGCTGGGCAGCGTGACGGTCGCGCCGTGAGCGCGGACACGTGGCGGCGCGGACCGCGGGCCGCGGCCCTGGCGGCGCTGACGCTGCTGACGGTGTGGCCGGTGCTGCGGGCGGGCTACCCGAGCATCGGCGACGGCCTCAATCACTACTACCGCCTGGTGGAGTTCGCGCACTTGCTGCGGCAGGGCGTGTGGTTCCCACGCTGGGCGCCAGATTTGGCCTACGGCTTCGGCTACCCACTCTTCAACTACTATCCCCCGCTCACCTACTACCTGGGCGCGCTCCTGCACGCGCTGGGCCTGAGCCTGGCAGACAGCTTGCTCGGCGTATATGCGCTCGCCTGGGCGCTGGCGGTCACCGGCGCGTACGCGGCGGCGCGCGCGCGCTGGGGCGAGGCGGCCGGGCTGCTGGCGGGCGCGGCCTATGGCCTCAGCCCCTACTTGTACTTCGATGCGCTGGCGCGTGGAGCCGTGCCGGAGACGCTGGCGCTCGGGCTGCTGCCGTGGGTGGTGTGGGCGTTTGGGCGCTTGGGGCTGGGGCCGGCGCGGGGCTGGGGCGCGGCGGCCGGGCTGTTCGCGGCGCTGCTGCTGACACACTTCCTGACGGCGTTCGTGGCCCTGCCGCTGCTGGCGGTGGCGGCGCTGTGGCCGGCTGCGCCCGAGGCGGCCGGCTGGCGCGGGCGCGCAGGCCGCCTGGGGCTGGCTGTGGCGCTCGGGCTGGGGCTGAGCGCCTACTTCCTGCTGCCCGCCGTGCTGGAGACCGGCGCGGTGCAGGTGCATCAACTCACCTCGCCCGGCGACCTGGACTTTCGCAACAACTTTCTGCAGTTGGGCGAGCTGTTCGCGTGGCCGCGGACGTATGACCCGCAACTTGTGTTTCACGCAGTGCCGCCGAGCCTCAGCCTGGCGGCGCTGGCCGTGGCGCTGCTGGGCCTGGCGTGGCAGGCGGCGCGCGCGCGGCGGGTGGCGTGGGAGACGGCCGCGTGGCTGGCTGTGTTGGCCGGTTACGCGCTGCTGACCCTGCCGCCGGCGCTGCCCCTGTGGGCCAACGTGCCGGGGGTGAGCGTCATCCAGTTTCCGTGGCGGCTGGTGGGGCCGGCGAGTTTGGCGCTGGCGCTGCTGGCGGGGCGCGCGCTGGCCTCTCGTTCCAATCCGGAGAGTGGTGTGGAGTTAGGTCCCAGCCACTCGGCCCCCCCTTCCCGCAACGCTGTACTCAGCGCGAGATGCGGGGCCGGGGGGTTAGGTCCGTTCGTCACCGCCATCGCCGCACTGTATGTGTTCGCGCTGACGTGGAGCTTTGGGCCACGCGGCGACGCGCCGGCGGCGGCGGGCGTGGCAGACCTGGCGCGCTATGAGCAGGCCGGCGGGCAGTTGGGCACCACCTCGGCGGGCGAGTTCTTGCCCGCGGCGGTGGCAACCCTGCCCGCGCCCGACGCGCTCAGTGGGCTATACGCAGCGGGCGACGTGATCCCGCGCCTGAACACCGTTCCGGCGGGCGTGACCGTGACGGCGCAGACGCCGGGCGTGACGCGGCTGAGCGCGACGGTGACGGCGGACGCGCCCGTGACGCTGACGTTTGACCTGTTCGCGTTCCCCGGCTGGCGCGCGACGGTGGACGGGCGGGCCGCGCCGGTCGGGGCGGCGGCGGGCAGCGGTTTGTTGACGGTTGGCGCGCCCGCCGGGACGCACACGCTGGCGCTGACCTTCGGGCTGACGCCGCTGCGCGGGGCGGCGGCGGCGCTGTCGCTGCTCACGGCGGCGGGGCTGGCGGCCGCCCTATGGCGCGGGCGGCGGCGGGCAGCGGCGGCGAGCGAGGCGCCGCGCGAAAGCGCGCCGGCGGTGCTGTTTGGCGCCACGGCGCTCGCTGCGCTGGTCCTGCTGGCGGGGCGCGTGGGGCTGGTGGACGGACGGGCGACGGTGTTTGCGCGGACGGCCTTCGACGACGCGAGCGTGGCGGGCGTGGCGCGGGCGCTGGATGTGAACTTCGCCGACCAACTGGTGCTCATCGGCCAGGACCCGGCCGCGCTGACGCTGCCCGCCGACGGCGCGCTGGAACTGACGCTGTATTGGCGGGCGCAGACGCCGCCGCGCACCGACTACGCCGTGACGGTGCAGGTGTGGGACACGGCCGGGCACCTCTGGGCGCAGTCCGACGCGCAGCATCCCGGCCGGCAGCCGACCACGCGCTGGCGCGGCGACCAGTACGCCCGCGACGCGCACCGGCTGACCCTGCCGCTGGGCACGCCGCCGGGGACGTATCGCCTGATGGTGGGGGTGTACGCGCCCGGCGCGCCGCCGCTGAGCGTGCTCGACGCCGAGCGCCTTCCGCGGGGGGGCTACTACGCGCTCGGGCCGCTGACGGTGACGCGCGCCGCCGCCCAGCCCCAATGGACCCAGCCGCCGGTGGCGAACGTGGGCGTGCTGCGGCTGCTGGAGCTGGCGGCCGAGCCGCGCGCGCCGCGCCCCGGCGACGACCTGACGCTGACGATGCTGTGGCAGGCGCCCAGCCCCCCGCCCAACCTGACGCTCAGCCTCGGCCTGCTCGACGCGCGCGGCAACGTGGTAGCCGAGACCAGCGGGCCGCCCAGCCCGGAATATCCCATCCTCGACTGGCGGCGGAACGAGCTGGTGCGCGCGGTGGCCGAGCTGCGGCTGCCCGCCGACGCCGACGCCGCGCCAGGGCCGCTGCGCCTGGCGATGGTGCAGCACACGGTGAGCACCGGCGCGCCGATTGGCCTGCCGGTGGAGCTGCCCGGCTACACCTTCACGGTGACGGCGCTGACGCGCAGCTACGCCGAGCCGCCCGTGGCGCACAGGCTCAACGCGGCGGTGGGGCCGGCGGCGACGCTCTTGGGCTACGCGGTGGACCCGGCGGCGGGCACGGTGACCCTCTACTGGCAGGCGCAGGCGCGGATGGACACCCGCTACACGGTATTCGCGCAGGCGCTGGGGCCAGACGGCGCGCTGCTGGCCCAGGCCGACCAGGAGCCGCTGCGCGGCGCGCGGCCGACGACGAGCTGGCTGCCGGGGGAAATCCTGACCGACCCGTATACGCTGCCGCTGACGGGGGCGGCGCAACTGAGCGTGGGCCTGTACGACCCGGCGACCGGGACGCGGCTGGCGACCATCACCATCGCGGCGGCGGACTTTTGACCCACGCCGGCGGCGGGCCAGCGTTGTTGATTGTTGATTTTTGACTGCTGATTTATGATCGAGGCCGCAAGCGCTACCAGAGAAGCACTGATGCGCCAGGGCGCAAAGGCAGACACTGATGACCGAACGGATTGAACCCCACCGCCAGCTTTCGCAGCCGCAGACCCGCGTCTACAAGAACCGGGGCGTGGTCATCACGCTGGCCGCCTCGTACGAAGCGCTGGAAGAACAAAGCCTGGCGGCGGTGGAGCCGCTGTGGGCCAAGTATCCCAAGGCCCACGCGCTGTGGGCGCGGCTGATGAGCGACGCCGAGACGCAAGCCAACTGGGACATGGCCAACTACATGACCGTGAACAAGCTGGGCTACAACGACCACGGGCGCACGCACGGGCTGATTGCCTCGACCAACGCAGTGCGCATCTTCGACCTGCTGACCAACGCCGGCATTCAGCCGGACGTGGTCAGTTCCGGCGCGGGCGACCTGGACGACGCCTGTCTGGTGGTCGCGGCGGCCACGCTGCTGCACGACATCGGCAACCAGATTCACCGCAAGTTTCACGAGATGCTGGGGGTGGGGCTGGCGCGCGAGCTGCTCGACCGGCTGATGCCGGAGGTCTACCCAGACGTGGAGCAGCGCGTGGAGCTGCGCGCCTTCATGCTCAACGCCATCATGACGCACGATTTCGACCCGCCGCCGCTGACGTTCGAGGGCGGGCTGGTGGGCGTAGCCGACGGCACCGACGTGTCCAAGGGGCGCGGGCGCAAGGCCTTCGACCTGGGCAAGATTGACATTCACTCGGTGTCGGCGCTGGCGATTGACGAGGTGCGCATCGGCCCGGGCCAGGACGTGCCGGTGGAGATCACCGTCGTCATGAACAACTCGGCCGGCATCTTCCAGATCGAGGACACGCTGACCAAAAAGGTGGTGCGCGGCCCGCTGGCCCGCTGGGTCACCGTGACGGCGCTGACCGCGCCGGCCGACTCGCCGAGCGACGCGCGCATCATCGAGCGCCTGACGCTGAAGAACGGCGTGTTCGTGGCCGAGTAGTGGTAGAATCGAGTCGGGCGGCGCTGCCGTTCCCGTCCTCGTCTCCGTCTGAAGGTCCAGGCTTGTTCGAACTCACTTTTCTAGGCACGTCGGCTTCAGCGCCTTCGGTCCATCGCGGGCTATCGGCCCAGCTCATCGCGCACAACGAGTACCGCTTCCTGGTGGACTGCGGCGAAGGCACGCAGCGACAAATCCTGCAATCGGGCCTGGGCTTCAAGCGGCTAGAGCGCATCCTCATCACGCACGGCCACCTGGATCACATCTTGGGGCTGGCCGGGCTGGTCTCCACCTTTCTGCGCTGGGAGACGATTGACCGGCTGGAAATTTGGGCCGGGCGCTGGGCGCTCGACCGCATCCACGACCTGCTGTACGGCGTGGTGCTGAAGGGCGCGCGCTCCCCCTTCGATCTGCAACTAAAGGAAGTGAAGACCGGCCTGCTGCTGGAAGACGACGGCTTCCGGCTGAGCGCCTTCCCGGTGTCGCACCGCGGGGCGGGCAGCTTTGGCTTTGCGTTCGAAGAGAAGGCGCACCGGCCGTTCCTGGTGGAGCGGGCCGAGGCGCTGGGCGTGCCGGCCGGACCCATCCGGCGTGACCTGGTGGCCGGGGCGACGGTGACGCTGCCCGATGGGCGGCGGGTAGGGCCGGAAGACGTGCTCGGGCCGCCAGTGGCCGGCTGCCGGCTGATCCACGTGGGCGACTGCGGCGAGACCGAGAGCCTGGTGGAGGTGGCGCGCGGCGCGGACGCGCTGGTGATCGAATCTACTTACCTGGAGGTCGAGGCGGGGATGGCGCGCGAGTTCGGCCACCTGACGGCGGCGCAGGCGGCGCGCCTGGCGCGGGCGGCGGAGGTCAGGCAGCTATTTCTGACGCACCTGTCGCGGCGCTACCGCGAGCGCGACGTGCTGGACGAGGCGCAGCAGATCTTCGCGAACACCGTGGTGGCGCGTGACTTCGACCACTACAAGATCATGAAGGACAAGGACGCTGAGAAAGAAAAGAGCCGGCGCGGCTAGGCGCGGCGCGGGGAGCGGACACTAAAAAGGCCGGAGTGTCGGTGACACTCCGGCCTTTGCGTTCCCGGCGGCGGGCCGCCTCAGTCGCGGCGGCGGTTGCCGCTGAGCAGGAAGACGTAGTAGAGCAGCGTGGAGAGCGCCTGGGCCAGCCCGGCCACGTAGGTCAGGGCGGCGGCGTCGAGCACCTTGTTCACGCCCACCAGCTCGTCGCCGGTGGCGAAGCCGAACTGGAAGAGCAGCTCCTTGGCGCGGCGGCTGGCGTCGAACTCCACCGGCAGGGTGACGAGCGCGAAGAGCGCCACGCCCGCGAACAAGATCACGCCGACCCAGGCCAGCGGCTCCATGTTCAGCAGCATGCCCAGGAAGAAAGTGATCGGGCCGAGCCACGAGCCAAACTGCACGACGGGCACGATGGCCGAGCGCACCGTCAGCGGGAAGTAGTGCGCCTGGTGCTGCAGGGCGTGGCCGGTCTCGTGCGCGGCGATACCCACGGCCGCGACCGAGGGTGTGTCGAACACGTTGGCCGAGAGCCGCAGCGTGCGACTCAGGGGGTCATAGTGGTCGGTGAGCAAGCCGCCGGTGCGCTCCACGGCCACGTCGGGCAGCCCGGCGTTGTCGAGGATGGCGCGCGCGACCTGCGCGCCGGTGGCGTTGCGCGAGGTGCGCACGCGCGAATATTTGTTCACCGCCGACTGCACCCGCGCCTGGGCGATGAGGGCGAGGATAAGGGCCGGCAGGGCAAAGACAAAGTATAGCGGGTTGAAGTACATGACCTGCTCCTTTCAAACTAGGGAGAAGTATAGCGCCAAGTGATTAGTTTTCTGTTAGTGGCGCGAGCGCCCGCCGACAGGCGGCTGACAGTTGGCTGAAAAGCAGGCGAAAGTATGCCCAACGCCCGGCGCAGGCCCAGCCGTGGGCGTACAATATACAGCATGCATCTCCACCTGATCACGGCCGAAGACCCGCTAACGCTGGAAGCGCGCTCGCAGGAGCTCATCCGCTTCCCCCAACTCACCATGCCGCTGCTGGCGGCGCTCACCCCGCCCGACTGGCGCGTCACCCACACCGACGAGATCACCCACGCCGTCAAGCTCGACCTGGACTGCGACGTCGTCGGCCTCACCGCCGCCACCCCCGGCGCGCCCCACGCCTACGACCTGGCGCGGCAGTTCCGGGCGCGCGGGCGCAAAGTGGTGCTCGGCGGGCCGCACGCCACGCTCGCGCCGCAAGAAGCCGCCCAGCAGGTGGACGTCGTCGTCATCGGCGAGGCCGAGCGGGTGTGGCCGCGCGTGCTGGATGACCTGCGGCACGACCGGCGCTACCCGCCGGGGCGGCACACGCTCGACGCGGCCATCGGCTTTGAGGTACAGGCCACCGACGGCGGCGCGCTGATCTACCGCTGCGCCACGCCCGCCAGCCTGGCCGGGCTGCCCACCGCCCGCCGCGACCTGATCGTGAACGGCGGCTGGAACAAATGGTGGGCCACGCGCGGGGCCATCATCGCCACGCGCGGCTGCCCGCACCAGTGCGACTACTGCACCATCCCCTGGCTTTACCCGCGCGGGCGGCAGATGCGCTTTCGGCCGGTGGAGGAGGTGGCGGCCGAGGTCGCGGCCATCCCCGACAAAGGCATCGTGTTCTGGGATGACAACTTTGGGGCCAACCCGGCCTACGCCAAGGCGCTGTGCCGGGCGCTGGAACCCTACAACAAGTGGTGGACGACGCAGACCACGCTGGCCTCGACGGCGGATGACGAGTTTCTGCGGCTGGCGGCGCGCAGCGGGTGCAAGGCGCTGTTTGTCGGGCTGGAGAGCGTCAACCAAGACAGCCTGGCGGGCGTCTCCAAGAGCCACAACCAGGTGGAAGACTACCGCCGGATGCTGGAGCGCTGCCACGCGCACGGCCTCGCCGTTCAGGCGGGCGTGCTGTTCGGGTTCGATAACGATGACCGCGACATCTTCGCGCGCACAGTGGACACGCTGGGCGGGCTGGGGCTGGACAACGCCACCATCAGCCTGGTGGTGCCCTACCCCGGCACGCCGATCTACGGCAAGTGGCGGGCCGAGGGGCGGATCATTGACGCCGACTGGCGGCACTACAACGGCAAGACGCATGTTGTCTACCGCCCGGCGCGGATGACGCCCGACCAACTGCTGGCCGGGTATGAGTGGGCCAAGACGCAGTTCTACGCGCCGGGGCACATTGCGCGGCGGCTGGCGCAGAGCCGCACCGGGCTGTGGTGGAACATCCCGCGCAACCTGGGCTATTGGCGCGGGCTGACGAGCGAGGGGCGCGCCCGCGCGGCGCTGCACGCGGCGGACCAGACCGCCCTACCCCACCGGTACTAGCGGCCTCTCCGCCTGCGGCAGCCAGGCTGATAGAATTCTCTCTCGGCGCCGGCGCGGGAATGCACTCCCGTCCGCGGCGCGTAGGCCAGTCACTAACGGCGTATCGGGAGCGGGGTAGCCATGCGGCAAGCGTATCGGGCCACGGTCATCAAGGTGTTTCTAACGGCGCTGCTGCTGGGGGCGTGCGGCCCGGCCCCGGCCGCCTCGCCGACGAGCGCACCGGAGACAACAGCCGCGCCGACGGCCACCACCGCCCCGCCCTCCAGCACGCCCGTCCCGGCCAGCGCCACGCCGCCGGAGCCAACCGCCACGCCGGCCTCGGCCACCGACACGGCCACGGTCGCGCCGCCGCCAACCGAAACGGCAACGCCCGCCGCTATCAACCCGCTGACCGGGCTGGCGGTGGGCGACCCGGCCGTGCTAGAGCGCCGGCCGCTGGCGATTAAGGTGGCGCACTTTCCGCGGCACGTGCGCGCGGCGCAGGTGGGCCTCTCGCTGGCCGACAACGTGTGGGAGCACTACGCCGAGGGCGGCACGGTGCGGTTCACGGCCATCTTTCTAAGCCAGGCGCCGGAGCGCATCGGCAACGTGCGTTCGGCGCGGCTGATTGACATTCACCTGGGCTACGCCTATGGAGCCATGGTGGTCGCCAGCGGGTCAAGCAGCGGCACGCTGGCGCGCTTCCGCGAGGCGGGGCTGTATGACCGGCTGATCGCCGAGGCCACCGGCTACAAGGGCTGCCCGATCCTGTGCCGCGAGGAAGCGGCGGCGGTGACGACCGACAAGCTGTTCACCAACGCCCCGGCGCTGTGGGCCTTGACGACCCAACTGGGGCTGAACACGCCGCAAGACTTAAGCGGCTGGGCCTTCGACCCGGCCGCGCCCGCGGGCGGCACAGCGGCCTCCACGGTGCACATTGACTTCCAACTGAACAACACCCTCACCGAGTGGCGCTATGACGCCGCCAGCGGCCGCTATGCGCGCTGGATAGACACGCCTGAGACGGCGGCGGGGGCCGAGAACCTGGCCCCGCACGTGGACACGCTGACGGGCGAGGCGCTGACCGCCGCGAATGTGGTGGTCATCTACGCGCCCTATATCCCCTCCAACATTTGGGAGGAGGAGGGCGGCACGCGGCACTACAGCTACGACGTGGTGCTGACCGGCAGCGGGCCGGCGCGGCTATTCCGCGATGGGCAGATGTATGCGCTGACGTGGGAGCGGGCCGAGACCACCAGCGGCCTGCCGCGCCTGCTGGATGCCAACGGCCGGCCGGTGGCGCTCAAGCCGGGCAACACCTGGTTCGAAGCGCTCGACCCAGACTCGCCCACCACCTTCGCCGACGGGCGCTTCCAGGCGCGCAGCAAGGTGCCCGACGCCTCGGCCCTGCCCACGGCGACGCCGTAGGTTGGGCTGAAGACCCAGCGGCCCGATAGGCAGGGGCCTCAAGGGACTCGGGAGACTCAGGGCAATGATGGCCTGGGTGGGTGTATTTGCGTTTGGTGGCCGGACCAAAAAAGCCGTCATTTTCTAAGAGGCGCCCCTGCCCGCGCCAGGAAGGGGCCGGGGGCATAGGCGCGAACTTAAGCCAGCCAACTAGGTGCCGGCGACTTACCCGTACCCGCTCACGCGTCCGCGACCTTGAGCCAGCCGGCCCAAAAGATGCGCCTCGCCCTGTGTTTGCCCCGGGAAAGCCAAAGGGAAGGCGGGCCTGCTTTTGGCCCGCCGCCCCTTTAAGAAAATTCCTCCCCCTTCCCACGTCTTTTCAGTGGGAAGGGGGTCAGGGGGATGGGAAGTCTG
>JADZEK010000154.1 GCA_020850595.1 Anaerolineales bacterium | reverse complement strand
GATATTTTCTGCCGCATCCGCGGTTACATTTCGACCATGCGCAAGCAGGGCCACTCCCCCTTGGCCGCGCTCCGCAGCGTTTTTGCCGGTCAAATCCTCATGCCCCGCCTGACCGCTGAGTAGTTACCTTTCTCTTCCTTTTTTCTTTGCCTGCCTCTACCCGTGGCGGCGCATAAACCGCTCCATGCGGTTCAGCGCCTCCTCAATCTTCTCGTAGGCCGTGGCATAGACCATGCGCACGTAGCCCGCGCCGCTGGCCCCAAAGGCCGAGCCGGGCACCACGGCCACCTCTTCCTCAGTCAGCAGCGCCTCGGCGAACTCCTCGTCTTCCATGCCGCTGCGCGCCACCGAGGGGAAGGCGTAGAACGCGCCCTTCGGCTCGAAACACTCCAGCCCGAGCGTATTCAGCCCATCCACCAGCAGGCGGCGGCGGCGGTTGTATTCGGCCACCATGGCCTCGACGAACGGCTCGCCGTTTTGCAGCGCCTCCAGCCCGGCCATCTGGGCGGTGGTGGGGGCCGACATGATGGTGTACTGGTGCACCTTGCGCATCGCCCCCAGCAGCTCGGCCGGGGCCGCGGCGTAGCCCAGCCGCCAGCCGGTCATGGCGTAGCCCTTGGAGAACCCCCCCAGCGTGATGGTGCGCTCGCGCATGCCCGGCAGGGCGGCGAAGCACACATGCTCCACGCCGTAGACCAGCCGGTCGTAGATCTCGTCCGAGATCACCAGCAGATCGTGGGCTTCGGCCACCTGGCCGATAGCGATCAGGTTATCGCGCGTCATCACGGCGCCGGTCGGGTTGTTGGGATAGCCGATCAGCAGCGCCTTAGTGCGCGGGGTGATGGCGCGCTCAACGGCCTCGGCCGTCACTTGAAAGCCATCGGCGACCCGGGTGGCAATCGTCACCGGCACGCCGCCGGCAAACACCACTTCCGGCTGGTAGGCCACGAAGCATGGCTCGGGCACGATGACCTCGTCGCCGGGGTCGAGCACGGCCGTCATCGCCAGATACAGCGCTTCGGAGACGCCGACGGTGATGAGCAGTTCGTGCTCCGGGTCGTAGCGCACACCGTACCGGCGCTGCAGGTACGCGGCCAGCGCCTGGCGCAGTTCCCACACGCCGGAGTTAGAGGTGTAGGCCGTCTCGCCGCGCTCCAGCGAGGCCACCCCGGCCTGCAAGATCGGGCGTGGCGTCACGAAGTCAGGCTCGCCGATGCCGAGCGAGATGACGTTCTTCATGGTGGCGGCGATGTCAAAGAAGCGGCGGATGCCGGAGGGCGGCACCGAATGGACGCGCTGCGAGACGTAGTTGCGCATGACGGTTTCCTTAATGGGCGCGGCCAGGCGTTACTCGAACCCGACCTCCGACGCCTCACCGACGTTGAAGGCCCGGAAGCGGCCGGTGACCCGGGCGCTGCGGCCGATGAGCGACCCGGCCAGCAGCGCGTCTTCCACCACCGACTCCTCGTCCACAATCGAGTCGCGCACGATGGAGTGGGCGATGCGGCAGCCGGCGGCCACCGTGGCGTGTGGGCCGATGACCGAGTTGACGATCTTGGCGGTGGGGTGAATGTTGACGGGCGGCACGATGACGTAGCTGCTGCCATCGCCGGTGAGCGCCTCGCCGTGCGCGGCGCTGTTGTCGTGCCCGTTTTCCAGCAGGTAGCGATTGGTCTCCAGCACGGTCTCGGTCTTGCCGCAGTCTTGCCAGACCTCCACCGGCTGCACGCGCATCTTCAACCCGGCTTGCAGCATCAGGTTCACGGCGTCGGCCAGGAAGTACTCATTCTGGGTCTGGATGTTGCGCGCGATCTGCTCGCGGATGGCGGCCATGAGCTTTTCGCTCTGCTTGAAGTAGTAGAAGCCGACCACGGCCAGGTTGTTGGCCAGGTCGGCGGGCTTCTCGATCAGGCGCGTCACCAGGCCGTCAGCCCCGACCTCGGCCACGCCGAAGCGGCGCGGGTCGTCCACCGCCTTGACCCAGGTCACGGCGTCCGCCGTTTCGCGCTGGAGGGCGCTCAGGTCGGTCTTGATGATGGTGTCCACGAAGACCATCAGCATGGGGCCGCGCAGGCGCTCGTGGGCCAGGTAGATGGCGGTGCTCTGGCCGTTCAACTCTTCCTGCTTGTAGTAGGTGGCCTTCAGGTGCGGGTATTCCTTGGCGACGTATTCTTCGATTTGCTCACCCAGGTGGCCGACGATGAAGATGATCTCTTCCACGTCGGCGAGGGCGGCGAAGGTGTCGAGCACGTGGCCGAGCACGGGCTTGCCGGCGACGTTGATGAGCGGCTTGGGCTTGGTGAAAGTGTGCGGCCGCAGGCGTTTGCCGAACCCGGCCAGAGGGATGACGATTTGCATGAAGGCTGATCCTTATGGGGTCGCGGCCGCGGGCCGCCGGGCGTGCCAGGGGGTGGCCTGTTCGTAGACGTGCCCGGCCCGCAGCACCGCGGCCTCGCCCAGCGCCGGGCCGAGCAGTTGCAGCCCAATGGGCAGGCCATGCTGGTCGAAGCCGCACGGCACCGACAGCCCGCAGATGCCCGCCAGGCTGGCCGGCAGCGTGAAGACATCTTCCAGGTACATGGACAACGGATCGTTGGTCTTGGCCCCCAGGCGGAAGGCGGTGGTCGGCGCGACCGGCGCGGCGATGACATCTACCTGGGCAAAGGCAGCGTCGAAGTCGCGGCGGATGAGGGTGCGCACTTTCTGCGCCTGCCCGTAATAGGCCTCGTAATACCCGGCCGAGAGGGCGTAGGTGCCGAGCATGATGCGGCGCTTGACCTCGGCCCCAAAGCCCTGGCCGCGCGTGGCCTCGTACTGCGCCCACAAGGAACTGCCGCCGGCCGGGTCGCGCTCGTCGGTCGGCGGCGTCACCGGCGGGCCGTAGCGCACGCCGTCGAAGCGCGCCAGGTTAGCGGAGGCTTCGGCTGGGGCGATCAGGTAATACACGGGCAGCGCGTACGCGGTGTGCGGCAGCGAGATTTCCACAATCCGCGCGCCCAGGTCGGCCAGTTGCGCAATGGCGGCGCGCACGGCGGCTTCCACTGCGGGCTGCATGCCGTCAATGAAGTATTCCTGGGGCACGCCCACGCGCAGACCGCGCACCGAAGCGCTCTCTAAATCGAGCGCGGGCACGTCCGCGGGCAGGCAGGTCGCATCTAGCGGGTCTGGCCCGGCGCTGGCGCTGAAGAGCGCGGCGGCATCGGCCACGGTGCGGCCCAATGGGCCGATGGAGTCGAGCGATGAGCCGTAGGCGATGAGGCCATAGCGGCTGACGCGGCCATAGCTGGTCTTGAGGCCGGCCACGCCGCAGAACGAGGCGGGTTGGCGCACGCTGCCGCCGGTGTCGCTGCCCAGCGCGCCGAAGGCCAGGCCCGCCGCCACGGCCGCCGCGCTGCCGCCGGAGGAGCCGCCCGGCACTCGTTCCAGGTCCCACGGGTTGCGGGTGACGCCGTAGCCGGAATTCTCGGTGCTGGAGCCCATGGCAAACTCGTCGCAGTTGGTCTTGCCAACGACGACCATGCCCGCGTCGAGCAGGCGCTGCACGGCGGTGGCGGTGTAGGGCGGCACAAAGCCCTGGAGGATGCGCGAGCCGGCGGTGGTGGGCGTGCCGCGCAGACACAGCACGTCTTTGAGCGCCAGGGGAATGCCCGTGAGCGGCGAGAGCGGCTGAGCCGGGTCGCGCCGCCACGCGGCCAGGCGCTGGTCGGCGGCGGCGGCGGCGGCCAGCGCCACTTCGGGCGTCACCACCAAGAAGGCGCGCAGGTCGCCGTCGAGCGCGGCAATGCGGTCGAGGCAGGCAGTCGCCAATGCGCGGCTAGAGACCTCGCCCGTGCGCAGGCAGGCGGCAGCTTCATGCAGGGTCAGCTCGGTCAGATCGCTCACGGCACACGCACTCAGGGCGCCCCGACAAAAACACCGCCAAGCGGCGGTGCGGGGCGGCCTCACTTTGGTTTGGCGCCCAGCCCAGCCGCCAGGCTAGTCGAGCACCGGCGGCACGCGGAACATGTGCGCTTCAACAGCGGCGGCGTTCGCCAGCAGTTCTTCGGGCGCGAGCGACGGCCGCACCACGTCTGGCCGCAGCACGGTGCGCAGCGGCAGCACGCTGGCCGTCGGCTCGATGGCCGCTGTGTCTAGCCGGCGCAGCATGGTCATGTAATCTAGGATGGCCGAAAGTTGTTCGCGGAACTGAGCCTTCTCGTCCGGCGTCAGCCGCAGGCGGGCCAGGGCCGCGATGTGTTCGACTTCCTCGGTGGAAAGCGCCATGACGTGCATTATAGCATTGAGGGTCGGAGGGCCGTTGACCGGGCCGAGGCAGCTACCGGTATAATGAGCCGATAACCAAACGGCCGACAACCAGCTTTTGGGCGCGAGGCTCGGGCGGCTTCCCTACCGCCTAGAGAGGACAGACCCCATGTTCACAACCGTCCAGCAATGGGTGGGCCGCGTCGCGCAGCCCTTCAGCCCCGCCCGCCACACTCCGCTCACCCACGAGCGTTTGCGCTTCAACACCCTGGGCCTGATCGCCCTGTTTAAGCTGTTCCTCTTCCTCGGAGCCGCCTGGGACATCCAGTGGCACGTGGTCATCGGCCGCGACAACCTGTTCATCCCGCCGCACATCGTGGCCGGACTGGCCTACGTCGGCGGGCTGGCGCTCTCGCTAAGCGCCATTGTTTATGAAACCTGGCTCGACCGGCAGGGCAAGCGCCTCAGCGGAGTCATCCGGCTGGGCGGCATCGCCACCTCGCCTACTTTCCTGGCCGTGGCCTTGAGCTACATGGCGGGCACGGTCGCCACCGGGCTGGACGACCAGTGGCACCGCCTATATGGGCTAGACGCCACGCTGTGGAGTCCGCCGCACCTGCTGATCATGGTGGCGATGAGCGGCATTGACTTTAGCCTGCTGCTGGGGTTCACCGCGGCGGCGCGGCGGCTGGGCTGGGGGCTAGATTGGCGCAAGCCCGCCTGTTGGGGCATCTTGCTGGCGGCGGCCTACACCTTCGAGGCGGCCAACTTTCAGATCAGCCAGGCCTTCATCGAGGGCTTCGGCCGCGGTGGCGCGGGGCTATGGGGGCTGCTCTTCCCGCTGATGATGGGCGCGTGGTATCCGCTGACGCTGACGGCGCAGGTGCGGGCCACCGGACGCTTCTGGGTGGCGCTGCCGGTGGCGCTACTGTGCCTGGGGCTGCAATACCTGGCGACCGGCACGGCGGCGCTGGGCTTCGCCATCCTCCAGCCCGTGTCGGTGATGGATGAGTTCGTGCGCCAGAACCCCACGGCGGTGATCTCACTGGCGCGCGAGTTCGGCCGGCTGAACGGTTTTAACGACCTGATCGGGTTGCAGCAGGCCTGGATCATGTGGCTGTCGGTGATCCCGCTGGGGTTGGTGGCGCTGCTCGATCTGCGGCCCGCCCTGCGCGCCCGCCCGTGGCTGGCCGCGCCGGTTTACAGCCTGAGCCTGATGCTGGTGTGCTACCTGGTCTTGCAGCGCTTGCCGCACTTCTGGCCGGCGGGCGGTGTGACCGGCGCTCACCTGCTGCTGGGCATGGCCCTGGCTACCGCTGGGGGCCTGGTGACGGCCTGGCTCGGCCAAAAGCTCGGCAGCCTGGCGGACAGGATGTAGCCGGGGACAGTCAGGGGCGCGCCTGAGTTGGGCACGCCGAGGGCGCGCTATGGTTCGGGCGTGGCGGTGGGGTCAGGCGGCTCGGGCGTGGGCGACGCCACATCAGCCGGCACGTAGGGGAGCGCCACCCCATCCACGATCCGCGCCACGTCGGCGGCAGCGCGCGGCTGCAAGCGGAAGTTCGGCGCGGCGGCGCTGCTGGTGGTGAACTCGACCACCACGCCGGTGACGCGCCAGGTCTCACCCGCGTGGGCGGCCGGGCGCGGCAGGCCGGTGGCGGCGGCGAAGAACACCCGCGCCGGGCCGCTGCCGTCATCCAGCCAGAGCGCGCTTTCCTCCAGGCGCAGCACGCGCCCGGTCACGGTGACGAGCGCGCCTTCGCTGCCCTCGCCGATCTGCCCGGTGGTCGCCGGGCTGGGCGCGGGCGGGGCCAGGTCGTCGGCCGGCCCGGCGCGCACATGCCAGCCGTTGCGGACGTAGAGTTGTAGTTCCCCGCTGCGACGCCGCAGATAGCCCAGCACTTCCATCCACTGCCCCAACGCCAGCGGCGGCCAGTCGTCGCGGCCCAGATAGACGGTGACACCGCCGGTCGCGTCCTGCAAATGAATGGTGCGCGGGCTGAAGACGCCCGGCAGCACGCTCACCCGCGCGCGCAGCGTCACCCACGCGCCGTCGGGCCAGCCGCGAAATGAACTAATGCCGTTCACGCGGCTGTCGGGCAGCGCGGCGGCCTGGTTAGCCGCGCCAGGGGAGGGCAGGCCGCGCTCGCTCCAGCCGCCGCCGTCGGGCACGCGCGCCAGGCTGAAGGCCGCGCCCAGGCTGTTGGTGTAGCTGACGGCATCGGCCACGGTGCCGTCGGGCCGCAGCAGGCGGGCGGTGTCGCCGTCGTCGTTCAGGCCCACGCCGGTCTCGGCCGGGGTGAGCACCAGCCAGCCGCCCGCCGCGAGGCGGGTGTCGGGCGGCAGCATGTAGGGGCTGGTACCGCCGCCGTCTATGTCATCCAGCCGCCAGCCGGCCAGGTCCACCGCCGCGCCGGTGGGGTTGTAAAGCTCGATGAACTCCGCGCCGCGCGGCAGCACTTCGTTGAGCACGATGGCCGGGTACGGGCCGCCCGGCATGGGAGTGTTGGTCGCCGTGCCGGTGGCCGTGGCGGTCGGCAGCGTGCCGGTGGACGTCGCGGTGGGCGTGTCGGTGACGCCGGGGGGCGGCTGACCGCTGTCGTTGTCGCGCCCCAGGCTGGCGGGCTGGTGGTCGAAGTCGGCCGAGTCCGCGTTGCTGTCTTGCCCATTCGGGACGCGGACCACGGCCTCGTCATCTATGCCAGTGGCGTTGCCGTCAGGCGCATTGCCGCCGCCACCGCCCAACTGCACCTGGTCAATCACCTGGCCGCCGCCATCCTTGAGCACGATCAGGATGGTGTTACTCAAACTGTTGCTGGTGGGGTCGCCCAGCACCAGGTACGCCCCCGCGCTGGTGTTGGCCGGGTTGCCCGCGCCGCTGAAACGGGCGACGGCAAACGCGCCGCCCGCGCCCAGCCCGCCGCTCGCGGGGCTGTCATCCTGAAGCTCAATCGTCCAGTCGCTCAAGTTCAGCCCGGCGGTTTTGATGTACAGCTCAACGGCTTCATCGGCCGTGCTGACCGCGCCGCCGCCGGGCAGGCCGTCGAAGCCGGTGCTGCTCCAATCCAGTTGCGGGTCGGTAATGACCTCGTTGATGACGACGCTGCCGGGGGCAGCCGCGCCCACGGGCCGGCGCAGCCCGGCGCCCGCGGTGGGCGGGGCCAGCACGGCCGCGGCGGAGTATTGGACAAGGGCGAGCGTAGGCGAGGGCGTGCCGGGGGCGGCCCCCACGCGGGGCGTCATCAACGCCAGGCTGAAGCACAGCCCGAGCGCGAGGAGCAGGTAGAGGGCCGGGGCAAAGCGGCTGGCCGGGCGCACGCTGCCCCTAGATGCAGTTGCTGCCAAGAGACTTGCGCATGGGCGGGATTGTAGACGGAGGCAGAAAAGGCGCAAGCGAAACAGACGCCGCACCCGGGCGGCGGGAGGCCCGGCCGCCGCCCCAGTGGTTAACCGACTGACGATGGAGACGCCAGCGCCAGGGAGTGATGCGCCTGACCCGACGCAGATACGCTGCGGATGCGCCGCGCCGCGTTATTGTTAGGGCGAGTGTGGTATCATCTTGAGTAACCACATCATTGGATTGCGTGGGGCGGGTCGTCAACCAGTGTATGGCCGGCCCGTTTTTATTCCCCGGCGGACGGAAAGGAGGCTCAGATGGATGTGAAGCTCTACGTCGGCAACCTCAGCTACGACACGACTGTGGATGATGTGCGCATGCTGTTTGCGCAGGCGGGCGCGCTGGTGACGGTGGACCTGATTATGGATCGTGACACGGGCCAGGCGAAGGGTTTTGGGTTTGTGACGTATGCCAGCGAGGCCGAGGCGCAGAAGGCCATCGGCATGTTCAATGGCTTTATGCTGCGCGGCCGCGCCATGAAGGTGAGCGTGGCCAAGCCACGCGAGGAGCGCACGGCGGTGCCGGCGCGCGGCGGGGCTTTTGGGGCGGGCTATGCCGGGGGGCGCGGCGGTCACAAGCGGCGCGGCGGGAACCGCTAGCCGTGGCCGCCGGCGGCGCGCGGCCGTTGTATCGGGTCAACGATTCGGTGGTGTATGCCGGCTGTGGCATCGGCCGGATTT
Source organism: Anaerolineales bacterium (assembly GCA_020850595.1). Taxonomy (GTDB): domain Bacteria; phylum Chloroflexota; class Anaerolineae; order Anaerolineales; family UBA6663; genus JADZEK01. The sequence continues at coordinate 63,120 of JADZEK010000154.1, read as the reverse complement.
CCGCGCTGGTGACTAAGCGCTTTCAGAATGCGTCTGACCGCCTGTACTACGAGGTGGCGGTGGAGCGCAGCACGATTTGGGTGGCGGTGGACGCCGGGCCAGAGAGCGGCCTGCGCCTGCTGACGCTGAACGCCGAGTTGGAAGGTTACCGGGCGGTGCTGCGCGGGCGGCCGGCGCGGTTGTCGGCCGACGCGCGCCAGCGCCGGCTGGAGGTGGCTACCCGCCTCAAGGCCGGCACGTTCCAGGCGATGTGCGAGGTGGTGCGCGATCTGGCCGCGCAGGGCTGGGTCAAGACGCTGAATGAGGCCGACGCGCTGGCCCTGCGCCGCACCCGCGAGGGCCTGTGCCAGGAATGGGCCGCCGCCGCCGGGTTGGAACTGCCGCAGGCCGTTGCCGAGGTCAACGCCCTGCTGCTGGAAGGCCGCCAGGCCTACGCCGCCTGAAGCAGTCGCGGAGAAACCGAGCCGGCCCGGACACAACGTCTGGGCCGGTTTTGTTTTCTGCGCCTGCCTGGTTGAACGGCCCGCCCAACTGGGCGCTGCCAGAGGGCAAGGCGGAGGCGTGAGCGGCTGGGGGCGCAATGTTATACTCTCGGACGGTGTGAGACACAGCGGTACGGTTGGGGTTCGGCCGGCCGTTATGCGGCGAAGAGGCTGACACATGGCAAGGACGAAGAAGCTGGCGGCCAAGTATGGAGCGCCTTGAAGGGCGCCGGGGAGGAACAGATGCCGGGCAATAAGCCGAAGCCCGCCCCGCGCGCCGAGCTGCCCATGCTCGGTTTTGCCAACCCAGCCGCGTGGCGCGCCTGGCTGGCCGCCCACCACGCCGCCGCGCCAGGGCTGTGGATGAAGATCGGCAAGCAGAGCGCGAACGCGCCATCCATCACTTATGCCGAGGCGCTGGAGGCGGCGCTGTGCTACGGCTGGATTGACGGCCAGAAGAAGGGGCTAGACGAGACGGCCTGGCTGCAAAAGTTCACGCCGCGCGGGCCGAAGAGCATTTGGTCGCAGATCAACCGCGACAAGGCTGAGGCGCTGATCGCCGCCGGGCAGATGCAGCCCGCCGGGCTGGCGGCCGTGGAAGCAGCCAAGGCCGACGGCCGCTGGGCGGCGGCCTACGCGGGGGCCAAGCAGATGGGCGTGCCGCCCGACTTGCAGACCGAGCTAGACCGCTACCCTGAGGCTCAGGCGTTTTTTGCCAAGCTGAACAGCACCAACCGTTACGCGATCTTGTTCCGGTTGGCGACGGCCAAGAAAGCCGAGACGCGCGCCCGGCGCTTGCAGCAGTTCGTGCAGATGCTGCGGCGCGGCGAGAAGCTCTATCCCTGAAAGCGACGGTGACCACGATGAATAAGCGCGAGACAGTCCTCAGCCTGGCCCACGGCAGCGACCCGCTGCCCTACGTGCCGGCGGCGTTCTTTCTGCACTTTGGCCCGGCCTACCACGCCGCCGCGCCGGCCATTGCCCGCCACCTGGAATACTTTCAGGCCACCGGCATGGACCTGGTGAAGATTCAGTACGAGCAGGGCGTGCCCAGCGCGCCGCTGATCGAGCGGCCGGAGGATTGGTTCAAGGTGCCGGTGGTAGACCGGAGCTGGTTCGAGCCGACCATCCGCACGGTGGAAGGGCTGGTCAAGGCCGCCAAGCGCGAGGCGGTGGTGATCGTGACGCTCTATTCGCCGTTTATGTGGGCCAAGCACCTGGCCGACGTGCCGACGCTGACGCGCCACCTGGAGGAGAACCCCGAGGCGGTGCAGCAGGGGTTGGAGATCATCGTCGCGAACATCCTCCAACTCGTGCGCGGCTGCCAGGCGGCGGGCGTGGATGGCTTCTACGCTTCCACGCAGGGCGGCGAGGCCGGGCGCTTTGGCGGCCACACGGACTTCTTCGAGCGCTACCTCAAGCCCGCCGACCTGGCGGTATGGGACGCCTTCAAGGACGGCCCGTTCAACGTGCTGCACGTCTGCGACTACGACCGGCCCTACGACGACTACACGCCCTTCCTCGATTACCCCGGCCACCTGGTCAACTGCGCCCTGCACGTCGGCGCGCGCGACCTGACACCCGGCGAGGCGGCCACAATGTTCAAGCGGCCGTTCATGGGCGGGCTGGAGCGCAAGGGCACGCTGGCAACCGGCAGCGTGGCCGAAGTGAAGGTCGAGGCCGAGCGCGCCCTGGCCGCCCTGCCCGAGCGCGCCCTGCTCGCCGCCGACTGCACCGTGCCCGCCGAGACCCCCTGGGACAACCTGCGCGCCGCGATTGAGACCGCGCACGAGTATCGGCGGTGAGGGCAAAAAGACAGAGGAAACGCCAGGCTGGAGGCCGCGCTCAAGAAGCGGCGCCGCTGACGAGTCACATGTCGTAAAAGTAACGGGCCGGTCAGCAGCGCTGCTGACCGGCCCGTGTTTGTTCCTGGCCTGGTTCTCGCTCATCCAATGAACCAACCGCTGAGGCTGACTCGGCTTCTTCTCCTACTGGTTCAGCTGCTTTGCACGCTCACCTCGACCGCCAGCGTTTCTTTGGCGTTGCCCTTGAACACCCCGCGCGTCGGCGGCACGTCGCCGTAGTCGCGGCCGACGGCCACGCGCACGTAGTGGCCCGACTGCGGCGCGTTGTGCGTCGGGTCGAGCGCCCACCAGCCCTGCCCGGCCAGGTACACATCCACCCAGGCGTGCGAGGCCGGCGCGGCGGCCTCGGTGGGGCGCGTGTAGAGGTAGCCGCTCACATAGCGGGCGGGCAGGCCCAGGCAGCGGCAGGCGGCCAACATCAGGTGGGCGAAGTCCTGGCACACGCCGCGCCCCAGCCCCAGTGCCGCGTCGGCGGAGGTGCGCACGTCGGTCGCGCCGCGCTCGTAGGTCAGCGCGCCGTGCACCGCCGCCAGCAGCGCGCGGGCGCGGTCGGCCGGGTCGGCCGGCGTGTTGTGCGGCGCGGCAAAGGCGCGGATAGCGTCGGTGAAGGGCACGAAGCGCGAGGCGGCCACGTAGTCGTAGGCTTCCAGCAGCGAGAGCGCGGCCGGCGCGGGCGCGGCGGGCGCGTCGGCGGTCTCCACCTGGCTGGCGGCCGTCACCACGTGGCGCTGGTGGGGCATGAGCACATCGAAGTAATGCACCTCGTTGCCGAAGCGGTCGGCGTAGCGCCGCACGCCGCCGGCCGGCTCGGTCGTCAGCTTGAAGGCGGTCACCTGCTGGCCGGAGGCCGTCATCGGCCGCAGGCGCATCTCGGTATAGGCCTCCAAGATGGGCGTGTCGTAGGTGAAGGTAGTGGTGTGCGCGATGGTCAGGTGCATGCGAGGCGCTACTGCTGCTGCTGTTGGGGGTGGCGCTGCTGCTCGGCCGTGCCGGGCAGGACCACCTGCGTATTAAAGTAGCTGGTGGTGATGGCCTCATCGAACAGGTTGAGGTTGAGCAGCAACTGCGACAGGTAGGGGTGCATTTTGTCGCCCAGTACCTCTTGAATGTCCAGGTAATCCAGCTCGGTGCGCAGCCGGTCTACCCGGCGCTGGGCGGGGCTGGGGCGCGGGGCGTTGTCGGAGAGGCGGATGGTGGAGCGCAGGCAGCGCGTGACGCCAAAGGCCACCGCGCGCGGGAATTCGTGGTTGAGCAGCAAATACTCGGCCACGCGCCAGGCCTGCAATTGCGAGGCGTGCGCCTTGCGGAACGGCTCGAAGGCGCTGCACGAGCGCAGCAGCGCGATCAGGTGCAGCGCGGCGGCGGGCGAGTCATCCGGCAGCGAGCTGGCCTCGGCATACTTCACGTCCAGGATGCGGATGGTCTTCTCGGAGCGTTCCAAGAACTTACCAAGCTGAATGAACTCGTAGGCCTCGCCGTGGGTCATGGTCGCTTCGGCGATGCCCTGGAAAGCTTGCGAGCCGTCGCGCACCTGCCGGAAGAACTCGTGCGGGCCGTGCAGCACAGCCGCCTGGTCGGCGTTGCGGGCCACGAAGTACAGGCGGTTGAGGTGCTCCCACATCTCGCTACTGATCTGCTCACGCACGCTGCGGGCGTTCTCGCGCGCCTGGGTGATGCAGGCCAGCACGGCGTTGGGATTGGCGGCGTGCCACAAGAAGAACTCGACCACGCTGCGCGCGTCACACACGGGGAAGTGCGCGCTGAAGCGCGGCGCGTCGCCGGTGATGGCGATGAGCGACTGCCAGCCGTCGCCGCCCGCGCCGCGCAAGGCCAGCCGGTCGAGCTGGGCGTGGAAGTTCACGCTCAGCAGGCGCGTCAGGTCTTCCGCGCGCTCCACGTAGCGGGCCATCCAGTACAGCGACTCAGCGACGCGCGAGAGCATAACGAATGCTGGTTCCTAACGAGCTTACGGACATGCACGTTTGCCGCCGCTCGTGCGGCAAACTGCCCAGCCCAGGCCAAGGGCCTGGGCCTTAATCACCTAAGACCCAGGTATCTTTGCTGCCCCCGCCCTGGCTGGAGTTGACCACCAGCGAGCCGGGGCGCAGCGCCACCCGCGTCAGTCCGCCGGGGATGACGCTGACTTTCTCGCCATACAGAATGTACGGCCGCAGGTCCACGTGGCAGCCGCGCAGCTCGCCGTCCACGTAGGTGGGGTGGCGGCTGAGGGGCAGCGTGGGCTGGGCAATGTAGTTGCGCGGGTCGGCCATAATCTTGGCGCGAAAGGCCTCGCGCTCGGCCTGGGCGGCGTGCGGGCCGACCAACATGCCATAGCCGCCGCTCTCGTTGACTGACTTAACCACCAGCTTGTCCAGGTTCGCCAGGATGTACGAGCGGTCGCTGGGGCGCGCGGCCAGGTAGGTGGGCACGTTGTTGAGCAGCGGGTCTTCGCCCAGGTAGAACTTGATGAGGTCGGGCACGTAGGCGTAGACGGCCTTGTCGTCGGCCACGCCGTTGCCGATGGCGTTCACGAGCGTGACGTTGCCCGCCCGGTAGGCGTTGAACAGCCCGGCGATGCCCAGCAGGCTGTCATCGCGGAAGGCCAGCGGGTCGAGGAAGTCGTCGTCCACGCGGCGGTAGATCACGTCCACCGGCTCCAGGCCGCGCGTCGTGCGGGTGTAGACCTTGTCGGCGTGGGTCACCAGGTCGCGGCCTTCCACGATCTCGATGCCCATGTGGCGCGCCAGGAAGGCGTGCTCGAAGTAGGCTGAGTTGTATGGCCCGGGCGTCAGCAGCACCACGTTGGGGTCCACGGCTTCGGGCGGGGCCACATAGTGCAGGGTGCGCAGCAGCTCCTGGGGGTAGTGCTCCACCGGCAGCACGTTGTAGCGCTCGAACAGCGGCGCGAAGACGCGCTTGAGGGCCTGCCGGTTCTCGATGACGTAGCTCACGCCCGACGGGCTGCGCAGGTTGTCTTCCAGCACCAGGTACTCGCCGGAGCCGTCGCGCACCAGGTCGGTGCCGATAATGTGGGCGTAGATGCCGCGCGGCACGTTCAGGCCGAGCATCTCGCGGCAGAAGTGCCTGGCCCCAAACACCAGTTCGGGCGGGATGACGCCCGCGCGCAGGATACGCTGGTCGTGATAGATGTCGTCCAGGAACAGGTTGAGGGCCGTGGCGCGCTGGGTCAGGCCGCGCTCCAGCCGCTCCCACTCGGCGCGCGAGATCAGGCGCGGGATCAGGTCAAAGGGGAAGACGCGCTCGGCCCCGGCCTGCTCAAAGTAGACGGTGAAAGTGATGCCCTGGTAGAGGAAGGCGATGTCGGCTTCATGGCGGCGCTGGTTGAAGGCCTCGGCCGAAAGCGCCAGCAGTTGTTGGTGCAGCACCTGGTAATGCGGGCGCACCGCGCCGTCGGGCGCGAACATCTCGTCAAAGAAGTTGTCGAGGGCGTAGTGGGCAGGCAGGATGGACGACCGCGCGGCTCCGGCCGCTGGAGACAACTGGTCGTCAGGCTGTGAGGTCATGGCTGCTCCCGCCGCTGAAGGGTGGCGGCCTGGGCGGGCCGCTCGCACCCAGCGACTATACGCCAAACCGGCAGGCGGCGCAAAGGCCGGGGCAAAAACGCGCTTCCACTGCGCGGCGGGCGGCTTGCACATTGGGGGAGGTGAGCGGGGCGCGTGTTTTCGATGCGATTGCCCTGAGGAATATGGCCCCCTGGCGGGCACAGTTTGCTGCCAACGGTTATAATCGGCGCGGTTTCCCCATGACGACCACGCCGGCTTCACCTCCCTCTTCCGCGCCGTTCACACAGCGACTCGCGGCGGCCTGGCAGCGGCAGCGCGGCTGGCTGTGGACCGACGTGCTGGCCGTGTTCCTGCTCACGCGGCTGGCGCTGATCGGCATCGCGCTGCTGGCGCGCACCTTCCCCAACGCCGACTACCCCATCGCCGCCGCCGCCGAGCGCGGCTGGCAATTCACGCCGGTGCGCTTGCTGGATGTGTGGGGCCGGTGGGACAGCGGGTGGTATTTCGACATCATTGAAAACGGCTACTTGGCGCGCGGCGATATTCGCACCGTGCAGAGCAACCTGGGCTTCTTCCCGCTCTATCCCTATCTGGTCAAGGCGCTGGCCGCGCTCGTGCCTGCCGGCCTCGACCGCGCCACCGTCATCATGGCTTGCGGCGTGCTGATGTCGAACCTGCTGCTCATCGGCGGGCTGGCGCTGACGCGGCAGTGGGTCGCCACGCTCACCGGCGACGAGGGGACGGCGCGGCGCGCGGTACTCTATCTGCTGCTTTTCCCCACCGGCTTCTTCTTCTCGGCCTTTTACACCGAGAGCACGTTTTTATGCTGCGCGGCGGCGGCGCTGCTGGCGGCGCAGCGGCGCGCCTGGTTTTGGGCGGCGGTGGCCGGGGCGCTCCTGACGCTCTCGCGCCCGCTAGGAATACTCATCGGTGTGCCGCTGGCGTGGCAGTATGCTGAGGCCGCGGGCTGGAACCCGCGCCGCCTGCGCTGGGATGCGCTGTGGTTCCTGCTGCTGCCCGCCGCGTTTCTGGCCTTCTGCTATTACGAGTACACACGCACCGGCGACTTCCTGGCCACCCTGCACCATCACCAGGCCTGGGCGCGCGGCTTCGCCTGGCCCTGGCAAACGCTGCTGCACCCGCTCGGCATGATTCCTTACATCACGCCGCTGGAGCAGGCGCTGACCGTGGTGTTCGGGGCCGCCGCGCTGTGGGCGCTGGTCAAGCTGCCTTCGCCCGCGTTCGGCCTGTGGGCGCTGCTGCTGATCGCGCCGCCGCTGTTCACCGGGCAACTGACTTCGACCTCCCGCTATTATGCCGTGGTGCTGCCCGCCTTCGTGGCCTTGGCGCAATGGGGCCGCCGCCCGCTGTTCGACCTGGCCCTGACCACCCTCATGCCCATGACGCAAGCGCTGCTGTTCTTTCTCTGGTGCCTGTTCTACTGGGTCGCCTGAGCGCCGCCCGGCAGCAGGTCGAGGTACTTTAACCCCGTCCCGGTGTTGAAGGCCACCACCCGCTCGCCGGGGCGCAGCCAGCCCTGCGCTGCCAACTGGCGCAAGGCCGCCACGGTGGCCGCCCCTTCCGGCGCGGCGAAGATGCCTTCCAGCCGCGCCAGGTCTTGCTGGGCGGCCATAATCTCCGCGTCGCTCACCGCTACCGCCCGGCCGCCGCTGTCGCGCAGGGCGCGCAAGATCAGCCGGTCGGCGAACGGCCCCGGCACGCGCAAGCCCGCCGCCAGGGTCTGCGCGCCTTCATAGAACTGCGCGCGTTCGGCCCCGGCCTCCCAGGCGCGCACGATGGGCGCGCAGCCCGCCGCCTGCACCGCCACCAGCCGCGGCCGGGCGTTACGCTCCAGCCAGCCCAGCGCTTCCAGCTCAGCAAAGGCCTGCCACATGCCCACCAGCCCGGTGCCGCCGCCGGCCGGGTAGACGATCACCTCCGGCAGCGTCCAGCCGAAGGCCTCAGCCAGCTCGTAGCCCATAATCTTCTTGCCTTCGACGCGATACGGCTCCTTGAACGTGGAGACATCGAACCAACCGTGCTCGGCGGCGGCGCGCGCTGCCAGCCGCCCCGCGTCGCTGATCAAGCCGATCACCAACTGCACTTCGGCCCCATACAGGCGCGCCTCCTGCACGTTGGCGGCGGGCGCGTCGGCAGGCATGAACACGTGCGCGGGCAGGCCGGCGCGCGCGGCATAGGCGGCCAGCGCCCCGCCCGCGTTGCCGGCCGTGGGAACCACCAGCGCGGTCACGCCCAACTCTTGCGCGCGGGCCACGGCAGCGGCCATGCCGCGCGCCTTAAACGAGCCGGTGGGGTTGAAGCTCTCGTCCTTGACGAACACGCGCTCCAGGCCCAACGCGGCGGCCAGGCGCGGCACGGGCAACAGCGGCGTGTCGCCCTCGCCCAGCGTCAGGTGGTGTTCGTCGTCGCGCACCGGCAGCACCGCATGCCAGCGCCACATGCCGCGCGGCCTGGCCGATACCGCGGCACGGCTGACTTCGGCCCGCAGGCGCGGTAGGTCGTAGCGCGCCAGCAGCGGCGAGGCGCAGTCGTGGCAGTAGGTCTGCACGCGCTCAGCGTCAAACACGCGCCCACATTCGGGGCAATAGAGGTGAAGGAGGTAGCTCATGCAGGCAGTATAGCCTTGAACAGCGGCGCGGGCGCGCCCCTGGTCCACGCGCCAGCTTGTCATAACATTGGCGGCGGGCGCTTGCAGGGAGCGCCATTGGGCGTTAGAGTTGGAAGGTAAGGCGTCTCATTGGTTGACACCTATTCTGAGGAGACCCGGTTATGCGCCAGTTCCTGGCCCGCACGCTGACCATCCTGACCCTAGCCGCCGTCGCAGCTTGTGGCGCGCGCCCCACGGCCGCCCCCACACCCACTGAGACCTCGGCGGCCACTGCCACCCAAGCCCCCGCCGAGGCCACCGCCACCAGCGCGCCGACTGAGGCGCCGACCGACGCCGCCCCGGCGCCCACCCTGCCGCCCACCGCCACCAACGCGCCGACCCAGGCGCCGCTGCTCACGCCGCCCGCCGACCCGTGCGCCCCCGACGTAGCCCTGGCCCCCGACCTGACGCTGGCCTACACCGGACCGCGCTCAGATGGACAAGGCGCCTCGATCTATGTGGTGCGCGCCGACGCGACCGGCCTGGCCGAGTTCGTGCAGGGCGCGCGCGCCGCCAGTTGGTCGCCCAACGGCCAGCGGCTGGCCTTCCTCACCGAGACGGGGGACGCGGCTAATCCATATTTGCTGCACTTCATCTGGGACGACGGCAGCAACGAGGTCACCGCCGCGCTCAGCGGCCCGATCAACCTGGCGGCCGGGCTGCGCTGGTCGCCCAACGGCGCCTATGTGCTGCTAAACGGCGGGCAGGGCGTGTTCGTGGCCAACACCGACAACGGCCAGGTGGTCAACGTGGCGAGCGACCTGCCCAACGCGGCGGGCGGCGTGTGGTCGCCCGACAGCGCGCGGCTGGCCTTCCACGCTCCGCTCAACGTGGACCTCAACAACGAGTATCGCGTTTACACCGCCCTGCCCGACGGCAGCGACCGGGTGTCGGTCGCCGCCGAAACCCTCAACGACTTCGTGCAGGCCTGGCGGCCCGACGGCCAACGGCTGCTGGTGCGTTCTGGCGCCGATGGTGGCGGCCCGCAGCAGATCTACAGCGTCAGCCTCGACGGCGCGGAGCGCGAGCGCCTGACCGGCGATCAGAGCTACGCCGACCCGCTCGCCTGGTCGCCCAACGGCCAGAAGCTGGCCTACCTGGCCTACCAGCTCAAGCTCGACAGCCAGGGCAACATCACCGGGCAGACGCAGTGGCTGACCGTGGCCGACGCCAACGGCGCGAACCCGCGTACGCTGCAACAACTCGCGCTGGGCTACGGCGAGGCGGGCCTGAGCGCGCCCGCCTGGTCGCCCAACGGGCGCTACCTGGCTTTCCTGCGCGGCATTCCCGATGGCCGCCCCGACCTGATGGTGGCGGATGTGTGCACCGAGGCGGTGACCCAGGCCGCCAGCAGTGTGGATGAGAACTTTAGCTGGCGGGCCGGCGCGCCGCTGGCGGCGGTGGTTCCCATCGTGGCCGCGCCGCCCGCCACACCCGCCCCGGCCACCGACGCCGCCACGCAACTGGCCTGGACGCCCGACGGGGCGACGCTGGCGGCTGTGACCGCGGCGGGCGCTCGGTTCTACGACCCGGCCACGGGCAGCGAGCGCACGCTGCTGCCCGCTTCGGACGCGTGCTGCGCGCTGGCCGCCCTCGACGCGCAGTACTTCGCCAGCGTCACGCCCGGCGGCACGGGCGTCACTGTCTATGACTGGCAGACGCAGCAGGTGATCTTCTCCATTGCCGATCAGCCCGCCGAACAGTTCCAGACCGTCGCCATCAGCCCGGACGGCACGCGGCTGGCGACCGGCGAACGTTTTCAGGTGCGGCTGTTTGAGCTGCCCGGCGGCGCGCCGATCACCACCTTCCAGACCGCCGACGTGGCCGACAGCTACGTGGTGAGCCTGGGCTTCACGCCCGACGGCGGCGCGCTGGTGTCGGTGACGCAGTGGGAGGGCATTGTGCAGGTGTGGGACGTGGACGCGCTGACCGTGCGCCGCACCTTCCGCATCCCCACCGTCACCTACTTCACGCTCACGCCCGGCGGGCGGCAACTGGCCGCCGACTACAACAGCCCCGGCTTCGAGCTGTGGGAGCCGGCCACCGGCGTGCGCCTCGGCCGCCACCCCGCCATCATCGGCGCGGGCGGGCCGCGCTACACGGCCTTCAGCGCCGACAGCCGCCGCGTGGCGGTGTGGGGCTTTGTGAGCGAGTTGGGCCGCACGCTGGCCGTGTGGGATGTGCCCAACGACCGCCAACTACAGGCCCTGGCGCTCGACAACAGCAGCGGCAGCCCGAACGACTGGCTGAGCGCCGCCTTCAGCCCTGATGGCACGCGGCTGGCCGCCAGCGATAAGTCGGGCCTGATTTACCTGTATGACACCGCTAACTGGACCGAGGCGGCGCATTGGGCTGTGCCGGGTTCACAAGCGCAGCCCTAGCCGCGCCGCCCTAACAGGTCAGCGAAGCGGAGGAGATCGTCTCGGTGAACACGCTCATGGGCCGCCGCGGTGAGGGGTACGTTGTCGTTCAGCTCATCCTGCTGGCCGGGGTCGCCCTGGCCCCGCTGGTGCGTGTGGGCGGAGTGTGGCCCGTGCTGCCGAGCCTGATAGCGCGCATCGCCGGCGGCGGCCTCCTTTTGGCCGGGGGCGCGCTGGCGCTGGCCGGGCTGCTGGGCCTGGGCCTGGATAACCTGAGCGCCCTGCCGCACCCCAGGGACGAGGCGCAACTGGTGGAGCACGGCGTCTACGGGCTGGCGCGCCACCCGATCTACGGCGGCCTGATTGCGGGCGCGCTGGGCTGGGGGCTGCTGACGAACAGCCTCCTGGCGTTGCTCCTGGCCGCCGCGCTGTGGGCGTGGTTCGAGCTTAAGTCGCGCCGCGAGGAACACGCCCTGCGGGCCAAATTCGCGGGCTACGCGGCCTATGCGCGGCGCGCGCGCCGGTTTTGGCCGCGGCTGTATTAGCGGGAGCGTGCCATGCCCAAAGCTATCTGGAACGGAGTTGTGCTGGCCGAGAGCCGGGAGACCATCGTCGTCGAAGGCAATCACTACTTCCCGCCCGCGGCGCTCAAGCCCGGCTATGTGCGGCCCAGCGCCACGCACACCACCTGCGCGTGGAAGGGCGAGGCCGGCTACTATGATGTGGTCGTCAACGGCCAGACCAACCGCGACGCGGCCTGGTACTACCCGGCCCCCAAGCCCGCCGCGCAAGAGATCACCGGCTACGTCGCGTTCTGGCGCGGTGTGAAGGTGCTGCCCGACGAAGAGTGAGGGCGCTCTTCCTTAAATAAAAACGGGCCGGCCGCAGCGTGCGGCCGGCCCGTGGTCGTTAAGGGAGGAACGGCCCGTCAGGCTCGGGCAGGCGCGCGGCGGGCCGATCCCACTGACCGTAAGCCAGCGCCGCGAAGGTGAGATAGGCCGAGAGGAACACCAGCGAGAACAGCGCCGAGAACGCAAACGTGCGCCAGTTCGCCAGCGGGTGCCGCAGGGTGTAGGCGATATCGCTCAACAGCGCCACCGGATTGGTGAATAGGTCCCAACTGTTCCAGCGCTGGAAGCGGCCGAGCCAGATGCCGAAGCCGCTGAGCGCCAGCACCCCCAGCGCGAACAGCCAGCCGAGCAGCGGCCCGGCGGCGCGGTGCACCAGCAGCTGCATCAGGTAGAGCGACACCAGCCCCAGCAGCGTGCCGCTCATGGCGAAGGCAATGACCAGGATCAGGTCGTACCACAGCGGGATGTCGGGCCGGGGGGCGAGGTGCAGGATGTCGGTGAGCAGGTAGGGCGCGTTGGGGAAGAACAGCAGCCACACGAACGCGCAGCCTGCCATCATGAGCCAGCTCAGCCGCGAGCGCGCCTTAGCCAGGTTGTAGGCCGTCAGCGCGCACAGCATGGGCAGCCAGGCCAGAAACAAGTTCCACACGAAGTAGATGTAGTAGAAGTTGCGGGTGTAGGCCACGCGCGCGCCGACCAGCGCCACGCACAGCGCGCTGGCGAAGAGCAGCGCGCCCACAACGGCGATCTGGCGATAGTGGCGGAACGCCGCGCGCAGCAGCTTGAACATCGGGCCTCACTCTCCACCGGCGCGGGCCGGCGGGCTGGTTGGGGTCAGACGCTAGACACCTGCGGGCGGAGTATACGGCCCGCCCTCACGACTCGACAAGCGCTTCTTGACATAACACTATGCAGCGGCGGCGAAGCGCCGGTATTGCGTCAGCGGGCTGAGCCAAGAGGGTCAGGAGGCCGGCGCATAATTCAGGCTGTTTCAAGAGGATCAGGTCGTGGAGGCCGAGCGGCGAACGCCGCTGCGACAGGCGCCCGCGCGGCCAATCACCCGCCGCGCGCCAGCACCACTCCGTTCGCCGCGGCCCACGCCGGCAGGCTGTGGCCCTGGATCGCCGCCGCCATCAGGTCGGGGAACAAGTCGGGCGTGCAGGCGAAGGCGGGGATGCCCAGGGCCGCCAGCCGCGCCGCCACGCCGTGATCGAAGCTCGGCGCGCCGTCGTCGCTGAGCGCCAGCAGCGCCACCACCTGCACCCCCGCGCTCACCAGCGCTGCCGCGCGCTTGAGCAACTCGTCGCGGTTGCCGCCCTCGTACAGGTCGCTGATGAGGAACAGCAGCGAGTCGGTCGGGCGCGTCAGGCGTGTTTGGCAGTAGGCCAGCGCGCGGTTGATGTCGGTGCCGCCGCCCAACTGCGTGCCGAAGAGCAGCTCCACCGGGTCGTGCAGGTCTTCGGTCAGATCTACCACGGCGGTGTCGAAGACCACCACGCGCGTGGTCAGCGCCGGCAGCGAGGCCAGCACGGCGCCAAACACACCCGCATACACCACCGAGGCGGCCATCGAGCCGCTCTGGTCTACGCACAAGATCAGGTCGCGCAGCGCGCCGCGCCGCCGGCCATAGCCCACGCGCATTTCGGGGATGACCGTGCGATAGGCGGGCTGATAGTGCTTGAGGTTGGCGCGGATGGTGCGCGGCCAATCTACTTCGCTGTGGCGCGGGCGGCGCTGGCGAGCGGCGCGGTTGAGCGCGCCCTGCACCGCCTGGCGCGTGGGCTGCGCCAGCCGCCGCTCCAGGTCGGCCACCACGCGCCGCACCACGCGCCGCGCCGTCTCCTGGGAGCGCTCGGGCATCACGCGGTTGAGGGCGAGGAGCGTGGCCGCCAGGTGCACATCCGGCTCCACCGCCGCCAGCAGCTCCGGCTCCAGCAGCATCTGGCGCAGGTTCAGGCGTTCGAGGGCGTCTTGCTGCATCACCTGCACCACTGCGCTCGGAAAGTACTCGCGGATGTCGCCCAGCCAGCGCGCCACCGACGGGGCCGAAGCGCCCAGCCCGCCGCTGCGCTCGGCGTCGTAGAGCGCCTCCAGCGCGCGGTCCATGGCCTGGTCGCGGTCGTGCAGATGCAGCCCCAGGCCATCGGCCTCGCCGCCGCCCAACAGCAGCCGCCAGCGGCGCAGGCGCTCGTCGGCGTATGGTTCCAGCGCGTCAGGCGTCATTTTCCCAGCCCCAACAACTGCGCCGCCAGCGGCAGCACCGCCTCAGCCCGTGCCGTGTCCAGGTTGGGCGTGGCCACGGCGGCGGCCAGGTCGGCGCGGCCGCGGCGCGCGCGCTCGCCCATCTGCCGGCGCTCGGCGGCGGCAAAGTCGGCAAAGGTGCGGCGCAGCAGCGGCAGCAGGTGCGTGAAGGCTTCGGCCGAAAGGTCAGCCAGCCACGTGTCGAGCACGGTCCACAGCGCGTCGTCGTGCAGCAGCAGCAGCCCGCTGCCGCGCAGCAACCCGGCGACCCAGGCCGCGCCATGCGCGGGCGGCGAGGCCGGTGAGAGCGCGCGCCGCAGCCGCGTGGCGACGGCGTCGGAGTTGAGCGCGCCCTGCTCATGCAGCAGGCGGCAGCCCCGCCCGGCGATCAGCCCGTGCAAGCCCACCTGGTCCACCAGCCGCGCCAGCGCCGCCTGCCACGCGGCGCGCTGCTCGGCGTCATCCAGCAGCAGCACCGCCGCGTGCACGGCGGCCAGGCGAGCCTCCAGGGCCGCGGCGGCCTCGTCGTTGAGCGAGGCGCAGGCGGTCGGCAGCCCGATGCAAACCCGCGCCAGCAGCCCGGCCGCCAACTGCGCAATCCGCGCCGAGTCGGTGGGCCGCACGCTGCCGTAGCGCGCCAGGTTCGCCAGCGGCGGCAGCGCTTCCATGAGCGCGCCCAGGTCGGCGGCCAGCGCGGCCTCGGCCTGCACGCGCGTCACAATCGTCTCGGCCGCCTCGGGCAGGTCGGCCAGCAGCGCCGCGTCGAGCAGCTCGGCTAGGGCGGGCAGGCCCGCGGCGCTCGCGGCCAGTTCGCGCGCCTTGGCCGCCGCCGCGCTCGCCACGGTGTTGCCGAAGCGCCCGGCCTCCACCAGCCGCACGGCCAACTCCGGGCGCCACTGCAAGCGCCAGCGCTCGTGGAAGGTGCCGCGCTGCCGCAGTGGGGCGCGCAGCACCTCGCCCCAGGGCACATCCAACAGGCGCAGGCGGTGCAGCAGCCGACTGCGCGCCAGGTCAGTCGCCTCGCGCAAATCGAAGTCGTGGTCTTTGGCCGCCGCGCTCGGTTTCAGGCGCAGGCGCTTCTGTTCGCGCTGCAAGTCTTGCTGCACCGGCACGGCCGGAGTCTCGTCGGGCACCTGGCCCAACGCCTCGCCCACGATCAGCTTCTGCGCGATGAGGGCCAGCGGCAAGGGCTGCCCAAAACACAGCACGGCCTGGGTGGCCTCGTTCAGCTCCGGCAGGCCGGGCAGCGGCCGGTCGCGCAGCGCGGCCAGCGCCTCGGCCAGCCGCACCGCCTCAATCACGCCCGCGGCGGAGGCGTCTAGGTCTTGCTCGCGCAGCAGTTCCGCCACCCGCGCCAGCCAGCGCACGGCCACCGGCGCGGGCGTCTCCCACAGGTGGGCGTACCAGCCGGGCGCAGCGATGCCCGCGCCATAGCCGCTGGCCGCGCTCAAGCGCCCGTTGGTCCACGGCACCCAGGTGGCCTGCACTTTGAGCTTGGGCAAGTCCTTTAACAAATGCGCGTCGGCGCGCTCAGGCGGCAGGTTCACGAACGCGGGCGTGTGCCATGCCCCGCACACGATAGCGATGCGCTCAAAGCCGGCGCGCTGCGCGGCCCGCAGCGCCTGGCGCATGTGGGCTTCGCGCGCGGCCTCGCGCGCGGCCGCCTGCGCCTCCAGCGGGTCGGTGGGCGTTTCGGCGGTGCGGTCCACCTCGGCGCGCAGGGCTGTCATGGCTTCCAGGATGGCGCTAAAGAGGCCGGCGCTGTCTTGCCGCTGCTCGACCATGTGCTCCCACCAGCGCTCGCCGTCGGCGTAGCCCGCCGCGCGCGCCAACCAGCCCAGCGGGTCGGCCTGTACCGAAAGCTCAGCCTCGGGCGCGGCCTCGTCCCACGCCTCGCCGTCCGCCGCGTCGGGCGGTGCACCGATCACCAACGGCTCGGGCGCGGCAGCGTCCTCCGGCTCCGGCCCCAGCAGCGCGGCAACGGCCTCGTCTTCCGCCGCGCGCAGGGCCAACTGATGCGTCTGCGGCAGGTCCATAAACCGCACCGCAATGCCGCGCGCCAGCCCGTAGCGCAGCGCCTGATACTCCGGCGAGAAGACCGCATAGGGATAGAACGCGGCGCGCTCGGGCGTCTCGGGCGCGTAGATGAGCAGCGCCACCGGCGGCGTCATCGCGGCGTGGGCCAGGAGCGGCAGCACGGCGTGCGCGTCGGGCGGGCCTTCCACCAGCAGGCAGTCGGGCGCCAGTTCTTCCAGCGCCTTGAGCAGGCTGCGGGCCGAGCCGGGGCCGTGATGGCGCACGCCGAAGATGTGCGGGGCGGCCACGGGGTTACTCCGTCACCTCACGGCAGGCGCGATACAGGTCCTTCCAGCCCGCGCGCTCCTTCACGACCGTCTCCAGATATTCCAGCCACACCACACGGTCTTGCACCGGGTCTTTGATGACCGCGCCCAGCAGCCCGGCGGCCAGGTCGTTGGGCCGCAGCCGCCCGTCGCCGAAGTGGGCGGCCAACGCCAGCCCGCTGTTGACGACCGAGATGGCCTCGGCCGTGCTCAACGTGCCGCTGGGCGATTTCAGCCGCGTCTTGCCGTCGGCCGTCAGCCCAGCGCGCAGCTCGCGGAAGACCGTCACGATGCGGCGGATCTCCTCCAGCGCCGGCGGCTCGGCGGGCAGTTCCAGCGCGCGGCCCAGCGCCGCCACGCGCTGCTGCACGATCTCTACCTCGGCCTCCAGCGAGGCGGGCAGCGGCAGCACCACGGTGTTGAAGCGTCGCTTGAGCGCGCTGGACAGCTCATTCACGCCGCGGTCGCGGTTGTTGGCGGTGGCGATGAGGTTGAAGCCTTTGACGGCCTGCACCTCTTCGCCCAACTCGGGGATCGGCAGCGTCTTCTCCGAGAGCAGCGTGATCAGCGCGTCTTGCACGTCGGCGGGCATGCGCGTCAGCTCTTCCAAGCGCGCGATCTGCCCGAGTTGCATGGCGCGCAGCAGCGGGCTGGGCACCAGCGCCGCGCGCGAAGGGCCTTCGGCCAGCAGGCGCGCGTAGTTCCAGCCATAGCGGATGGACTCTTCACTCGTGCCCGCCGTGCCCTGCACCAGCAGCGTCGAGTCGCCCGAGATGGCCGCGGCCAAATGCTCGGCCACCCAGGTCTTGGCCGTGCCCGGCACGCCCAGCAGCAGCAGCGCGCGGTCGGTCGCCAGCGTGGCGATGGCGATCTCGATCAGGCGCGCCTGCCCGAAGTACTTGGGCGAGATGACCAGCCCGTTGGGCAGCTTGCCGCCGAGGACATACAACGCCACGGCCCACGGCGAGAGCCGCCAGTTCGGCGGACGCGGGCGGTTGTCGGCCTGCGCCAGGGCTTGCAGCTCCAACGCAAACTGCTGTTCGGCGTGCTCGCGCAATAGATTGAATGTCACCGCTGCCACTCCTTGGCTGGCTCAGCCCCGGCAATCAGGACTACCTTAACGAAATTGGGCTTCTCAAACTACTCGTGCCCTCTGCGAGCGCAGCGAGCGCTTTGCCATTCCCCTAATCCGCTCGCGACCGTTGGCTTGACCCCCACCACAAGCCCGTTAAAGCGCCCCTTCACCCCTCCAGCGCCTTAATCATCTCGTTCCGAAAACTCACAACTGTCAGAAACCGCGCCACCGCCGCGGGCCAATAGGGCTGCTCCCCCGCCGCGGCCACGAGCTGCTCGCCCGCCTGCAACCCCGCCGCCGGGGCCACACAAAAAGCGGCCTGCCCCAATAAGCTCAGCGCTGGTCCCGGATGCACGGCATGATCCCCGGCGATGTGCCGCGCCAACGCTTCCAGCACCGCCGCGCTGAACGCGGCGCTCCACTGATCCCAGGTCTCGGCCAGCAAACGCAGCGCGGGCCGGCCGTCGCTCAACACTGCCTCGGCCTGCACGTGCCCCAGCACCAGCGCCTCGCGCCGCTCGCGCGGCAGCGCTAGCAGCAGCGGCCCAAAGCTCACCGCCTCGGCTTGCAGCAGCAGTGCGCTCACCAACGCCTCGGCCCAATCGGCGGCAGCGGGCAGCGCCGCTTGCCGGGTGACCGCCTGGCTCCAGCCCTCCCACAGCAAGCCGCGCCACTCCAGCCCGGCCGAGAGGCGCACGCACTCGGCCGGCGGCGCGCCCAGCGCGTTGGTCCAGAAAGCCAGCGGCGCGGCAGCGACGATTTGCAGCAGCCACCAGGCCCGTTCGCCGCGTTTGCCGCGCGGCTTCGGCTCAACGGCATCGCGCTGCATAGCGGGGTCGCACACCGCCGGCAGCTCCAAATCGAACTTGCGGCGGTTGAACCAGCCGCGCTCCAGGTGAAGGAGGGGCGCCAGGCGCGCCGCCATGCGCTGCGCGAACGCGCTCTCCGGCAGGCGCGCCAGCAGTTCGGCCGCCGCCGCGCGCACCGTCTTAGCGCGGTCGTCCAGCGCCGTCTCTAAGAGCGGCTCGTCTTCCAGGCTCAGGCCCTCGGCCAGCGCTTCAATGAAGAGCACACGCTGCTCAGCCTGCTCCTGCTGCCACGTCAGTGCCAGCAGCGTGCGCGCCAGGGCGGGCTGGCGGGCGCGGAGCTGCCACAGCAGCGCGGCGCGCGCGGCGGGCCGGCCCGTCTCCCAGGCCGCCGTCAATGCCTGTGTATCGGCCTCCAGCGGCAGGTACGCCGCGTAGCTCGCGTATTCCCAGTCGGCGTTCTGCGCCGCCAGCCACTGCCCACGCGGACCAAGCACGGCCATCAGCGCGGCGCGCAGTTCGGGCCGCGCGCGCCCCAGGTCGAGCGCCGCGGGCAGCAGGTCGGCGGCCACACAGCGCCGCGCCGCCGCCAGGCGGGCCAGCCATTCGGGCAGCACCTCGGCGAACTGGCCGGTCAACATCGTCGCCAGATGCTGCGCGGCCGCCGGGGAGCACGCCGGCCAGTCAGCCTCTGGCGCGGGCGCTTCCGCCGCGCTCGGCAGGCGCAGCGGCTCGCGGCCCGCCCGCCAGTAGAGACCCGCGGCGGCGGCGGCCGCCAGCCAGCGCTGTTCGGCGGGCGTAGGCGCGGGCAGGCCCGCCAGCATGTCGCCCAGCGGCCCGGCAGGCGCGGCGGTAAAGGCGCGGCGCTCAACGCCCAACAGCCCGGCCGCCACCAGGTCTTGCCAGAAGGTGTGCGTATCGGTCGTCATGCGGCCCCCAACACAACCAGATGATCTTCCGCCCACGCGCTCAGCGGCCAAAAGGCCTCGCCGTCCCACTCGCCGCACACCGGCAGCGGAGCGCCGCCGCTCAGGCCCAGCAGCTGCCAGGCGGCCTCAAAGCCCGCGGCCAGCGGCCAGCCGTGCCCGGCCACATCGCGCAGCCACCACGCGCCCTCCACCCGCACGGGCGTCACCGCCCACAGCGGCGCGAGCGTGCGCTCCAGCCAGGGCTGGCGGGCCAGCGCGCGGCCGTACGCTCTAGCTGCTTCCGCCAGCGACGCGTAGCCCGGCCACGCGCCAAACGCCCGCAGCGCCGCGCCCGGCTTCAGCAGCCCGCGCTGCGGCAGCGCGCTGGGGAAGAACACCACCTCACCCGCCAACGCCGTGCCGGGAGCAAAGTTGACTTCGAGGGGTTGGCCTTGGGCCGCAAACGTGAGCACGAGCGCGGCCTGCCCGGTCGCGCGGCCCCACAGCCACGTGCGCTGTGTGCGCAACTGGTCATCAGCTTCCACGCGTCGGCCAAGCACCTGCCACTCGTCACGCGCGCCGGCCTCGGCCAACAGCGCCTCCTGACTCACCGTCCAGCCCACGGCGGCGCGCACGTCGGCCTGGAGATCAGGGGAGAGGTCGGTCACGCGGCCGTACGCTTCGAGCAGCAGGTGCAGCCGGCCCAGCCGGTCGGTGAGGCGCTCGGGCCAGCCCGCGCCCGAGGCGGCCAGCCCGCCCAGCTCGCGCACGCGGCGCGCCAGGCCGGGGGCCTGCGCATCCACCAGCCGCGCCGCCATGCCGTCCCAAAAGCGCGGCGGCTGCCCTTGCGCGGCGGCCAAACCCCGGCGCACCAGGTCGGCCAACCACAGCCTCAGCTCTTCCACACCCGCTGCCACCTTGGCCTCGCGCTCGGCGGCGCGGGCCGCGGCGCGGCGGGCCTGGGCTTCGGGGTCGGGCGCGGGTTTAGGCGTGGAAACGGCGGCGGGTTCGTGGCGCGCGCGTTCGGCCAGCCAGGCGCGCACCCACTCGGGCGGCGCGGCCGAGATGAGCGGCGGCGGTTCGGCGGCGGCCAGCAGCAGCAGCGCCAGCGCGTGCTTGCACGGGCGCTTGCGGCTGGGGCAGGTGCAGCGCGACGCCCGGCCGTCGGGCGCGGCCAGCACCTGGTAAGGCGCGGCGCCGCTGCCACGGCATTCGCCCCACACGGCCTGGGACATGTGATTGAGAGAAACCCACTGGTGGGGAACAGCCAGGCCACGGGCGGCCTGGGCGGAGCTGGTGTCTGGCGCGAGGGCCAGCACCTGCTCGCTGGTGAGGCTGTTGGGCATGTTAAGCTTTAGGCTAAAAACGGTTATAAGTACGTGCCCTTGCGCCTATAGTTTGTAGCAAAATTGTTCTAGTGTCAAGCGGCAAAATACGCTGATTTTGGGGCAAATTTCAGCACGAGCAGCTAAGGGCCGCGGCCAGCCAATCATGACCTAAACGACACCAGCTTGTGCCGATTAGCTGTGAACTTGGGCGCCTCCTTGTGTCTCGCCGCGGATTGCGCCAGTTCAGCTTAGATCGCCCCCGCTTGGCTCCGGCCGAACCGCGGCCGTCACACGCCCGCCTTAACAACGCCTCCCCGCGCCGAGCAGGAGCGGGGAGGTGTTCTTTAACCATTGAGCGGCCTGCCAGGCGCGCTCAGGGCTTCACGCCGCCGTGCCCTGCTGTAACAGCCGCAGCGCCGTTTCGGCCAGCACCGCCGCCCCAATCGGCAGCGCGTCCTCATCCAAATCAAAATCCGGCGTGTGCACCGGGCGGATGGGCGCGCCGGGCGCGCGCACCCCCAGCGAGAACATCGCCCCCGGCTTCAACGCGCTCATGTAGGCGAAGTCTTCCGCGCCCAACGTTCCGTGCGACGCCACCACGGCCTCGGCCCCCAGCAGGTCCTCGGCCGCGTTCGCAATCGTCGCGACCACGTCGGCGTTGTTCACCATGCTAGGATAGCCGCGCTCGATGTCCAGCGTGTAATCGCCGCCCAGCGTCCGGGCGATCTCCAGCGAGCGGCGCACTTCCCCGATCAACTGCTCACGCACTTCCGCGTCCAGGCTGCGCAGTGTGCCTTCCAGGTACACCATGGCCGGGATCACGTTGGAGGCCGTGCCCCCGCGCACCACGCCCAGCGAGAGCACCGCCGGCCGCAGCGGGTCAATGCGCCGCGACGGCACGGCGTATAGCGCGTTGAGCACCTGCGCCGTCAGCCAGATCGCGTCCACCGTCTGGTCGGGGTGCGCGCCATGCCCGCCCACGCCCTTGACATGCGCGCGGAACGTATCCACCGCGCCGGAGGCCAGGCCCGGGCGGCAGGCAATCGTGCCGGTCGCCAGGCTGGGCGCCACGTGCAGCGCCAGCACATAGTCCACGTCCTCCAGCGCGCCGTCTTCCAACATGCGCGGCGCGCCGCTCACGCCGAACTCGTCGGCGGCTTCCTCAGCGGGCTGGAACAGCAGCCGCACCTGCCCCGGCAGTTGCTGCCCGGCCAGCAGGCGCGCCACACCCAGCAGCATGGCCGTGTGCGCGTCGTGGCCGCAGGCGTGCATGCGCCCTGGCTCTTCCGAGGCATACTCGGTAGTGTTGATCTCCTCAATCGGCAGCGCGTCCATGTCGGCGCGGATCGCCACCACCGGGCCGGAGCTTTCGCCCAGGTAGGCCACCACGCCGGTGCGCCCCACGCCGGTTTGGGTTTCCAAACCAATCTCGTTCAGCGTGCGGGCCACGAGCGCGGCGGTGCGGTGCTCTTTGAAGGCCAGCTCGGGGTGGCGATGGATGGCGCGGCGCAGGGCGACCAGTTCGGGCTGGAGGACTTTCGCGGCAGGGAGCATAGCTGCATTTTACGCGCAAACGCGGAAAGCGTTGCGGCCTGGCGCGCAGGCGTTATGTTACACTCATGGCCTTCATCTTCTGACGTGAAAGGCAGCGCGTGGAACCAGAACTCATCGCCGGGATAGAGCCGCGTGGCGCGCCCGGCCGGCGCACCAGCGTGTGGCTGGTTGGCACGGCCTTCGCGCTGTTCGGCCTAGTGTTCGGCGTGTGGCAGGTGGCCCTGCCCGATCTTCAGCGGACCCTGGACCTGTCGGGGGGCGCGCTGGGGCGAGCGCTGACCGCCGGCTTTCTGGCCTCCTTCCCGGTGGCGCTGCTTGGCGGGCGGCTGTCTGACCGCTGGGGCGAGCGCCGGCTGATCGCCGTGGGAGCCATGCTGATGGCGCTGGCCTTCGGCGGGCTGATGGTCGTGCGCTCCTATGGCGCGCTGCTGCTCTTGCTCTTCATCTTCTTTGGGGCCAGCGGCGCGTACGATGTCGGCATCACCGCGGCGGCGCTGGCCAACGAGCACGCCGGCGGGCAGGGGCGGCTGGCCTACTATCACGCCGCCTTCAGCGCCGCCTCGGGCGCGGGGGCGCTGCTAGGCGGCGGGCTGGTGGCGCTGGGCGTCCCTTACCTCTACCTCTACGGCGGGTTGGCCGTGGCGCTGGGCGTCCTCACCGTGCCCGCGCTGCGGCTGGGCGCTGGGCCGGCCGCGGCCTCCACCCCGACGGCAGCCTCCAGCGAGACGGCCGCCTCGGCCCCGGCGCTGGGGCTGGGCGTGTGGCGGCTGCCGGGGTTGGCCGCGCTGGCGGGCATCGCCGCCCTGGCCTACCTGACCGAGGGCGCGCTGGAAGACTGGATGGCGATTTATCTGCGCGGGCCGCTGGGCCTCTCACCGGCGGTGGGCGCGGTGGGGCTGGGCGTGATTCATGGTTCTTTGCTGCTGGGGCGGCTGGCGACCGGGCGACTCAGCCATCGCCTCGACCGCCGGCGGCTTATGACGGGCGGCGGCCTGCTCACGGTGCTCGGCATGGGGCTAGCGCTCGCCACGGCCTGGCCGCCGCTGGTGCTGGCCGGGCTGGCCGTCACGGGGGTGGCGCTGGCCGGGCTGGCCCCCACCGCCTTCACGCTGGGCGGCAACCGCGCCCCGGCGCACATGGGCGAGGTCAGCGCGGCGCTGACCACCGTGGGCTACCTGGGCTTTCTGATCGGGCCGGTGGTCATCGGCGGGCTGTCTGACAGCATTGGGCTGCGCGCAGCCCTGAGCACCCTCATCCTCGCCGGGGCGTTGATCATCACGCTCAGCGCGCTGGTGCGCGAACCGCGCGCTCCGGCGGCCGGGCGCTAGCGGGCCGCGCCGCGCAGCAGCCGCAGGCCGGAAAGTTGCAGCGTGGCGAAGCCAACCACGAACGGCCACCACAGGCCCAGCGCGCGGTAGGCCAGCATGACGACCAGGCCGGTCTCCAGCGGCAGCCCGAACAAGGTCAGCGCGAGCGCGACCGCGCCTTCCGTTACGCCCACCCCTTGCGGCGTCGGCGAAACCACACTGAACCCGGCCGACAGGCTGACGCCGACGATGACCAGCGCGGCGGGCGCGGGCTGCCCAAAGGCCCGCAGCACCAGCGCGAACAGCAGCGCCAGCAGCAGCTTGGCCGCCAGCGACACGGCCAGCAGCCACAGGTGCGCGCGCCGGCCCCCCGCCCGCAGCGCGGCCAGCCCGTCGGCCGCCTCGGCGCTGAAGGCCGCCAGGCGCTCCGGGGCCAGCAGGTCGCGCCGGGCCACGCGCTGCGCGGCGGCGTTGAGGCGGGCCAGCGCCCACTGCGCGGCGCGCTCAGCCTGGGCGGGCGCGCGCAGCGCCCAGAGCAGTAAGGCGTATTGCCCCAGCGCCTCCACCAGCACGGCGAGCACGGGCAGCGCCAACAGCAGATTGAGCTGACCCCGCACGGCCAGCAGCACGGCGGCCGTCAGCGCAAACCCGGCCAATACCAGGTAGTTGAAGACGGCGAAGACCATGACGGCCAGGCCGGCGGCGGCGGGCGAACGGCCGCGCTGCCGGGCGTTGGCGGTGAAGAGCGCAAAAGTGCTCAGCGAGCCGCTGGGCACGGCGAGCAGCGCGAAGTTGTTGACCAGCACGGCAGGCAGCACTTCGGCGAAGCGCAGCGGCAGGCGCACGGCGCGGTGCGCGGCCAACCACTGCGCGGCCTGCGCTGCCTGCCACAGCGCCTGCGCGCCGAAGGCCAGCGCCAGCCAGCCGGGGTGGCCCTGGCGCAGCACGGCCACGAACTCCCCCAGGCGGCCGAACTGCGCCACGAGGAGGATCGTCGCCAACAGCAGCACGGCGGCCAGCACCAGGCGGCGCATGAGACGCATATTGTAGCGCAGCCTTTCAGTAATCTCGGCAAGGCCTCTATAATCATGGCTCTATGGCTCGCGTCGCGCTCACGGGCGGCCGCGCCCCGGCCACGCTGGAACTGGCGCGGCTGCTGGCGCGGGCCGGGCATACGGTCTTCGTCGCCGAGAGCGCGCGCTGGCCGCTGACGCGTGGCGCGCCGGCCGTGGCGGGCAGTGCGCGCGTGCCGCCCCCGCGCCAAGACCCGGCCGGGTTCGCGGCGGCGCTGGAGCACCTGCTGATCCGCGAGCGCATTGACTTGCTCGTGCCCACCTGCGAAGAGCTGTTTCATGTGGCGCGGGCGCGCGACCGGCTGGCCGCCCACTGCCGCGTGTTGTGCGAGCCGCTGGAGCGGCTGCATCCTTTACATCACAAGGGACGCTTTGCCGCGCTGGCCGCTAGCCTGGGCCTGGCCGTGCCGGAGACACACCAACTGGCAAACGCCGCCGACCTGCGCGCGGCGCTGACCCGGCCGGGGGTATGGGTGCTCAAGCCGGCCTATTCGCGCTTCGCGGTGCGCACCTTGCTGCCGCCGCACAGCGCCCGCGCGCTGGCTCAGGTGCAACCCACGCCCGCCGCGCCGTGGGTGGCCCAGCGCTTGGTGCGTGGGCGCGCCCTGTGCACCTACAGCGTGGCGCACGCCGGGCGGCTGGCCGCGCACGCCGCCTACCCGGTGACGTGGAGCGCGGGCCAAGGCGCGGCCATTTACTTTGAGGCCGAGGCGCACGTGGGCGCGCAAAACTGGGTGGCGGCTTTGGTGGCGCGCCTGGCCTTCACCGGCCAGATCGCCTTTGACTTCATCGAGGACGCGGCCGGGCAGTTGTGGGCGCTGGAGTGTAATCCGCGCACCACCAGCGGTGTGCACCTGCTGGCCGCGCACCCCGGCTTCGCGCAGACACTGCGGACGGCTGGGCCGGAGGTCGTCACGCCGCCGCCGGGGCCGCCGCGCATGTTGGCCGCCGCCATGTGGCTCTATGGTCTTCGTTCGGGCCGCGGCCTGCGGGCCTGGGTGCGCGCCTTGCGGACCGGGAAAGATGTCATCAGCGCCCCTGGCGACCGGGCGGCCGGGTTACGGCAGTGGCGGGCGCTGGCGGAGTTTGGGCTGCGGGCGGCGCGTCTCGGCATCAGCGGCCTAGAAGCCTCCACCGCCGACATCGAGTGGAACGGAGAATGAGCGACGCAGCGATTGACCCCGGCTGGGCGGGCAGGCCCGTGCTCGTCACCGGCGCCACCGGTTTCATCGGCGGAGCGCTGGCCCACCGGCTGCACACCCTGGGGGCGCGCGTCACCGCGCAAGGCCGGCGGGCGGGCGCGGTGCTCGAAGCGGCCGGCATGCGCTTCGTGCGCGGCGACCTGGCGCAGGCCGAGGTCGCTGAAGCTGCGATGACCGGCGCGGCCTACGTCTTCCACTGCGCCGCGCTCGCCGCGCCCTGGGGGCCGTACCGAGATTTCTACCGCGCCAACGTCAGCGCCACCGAGGCGCTCACTGCCGCCGCCCGGCGCGCCGGCGTGACACGTTTCGTGCACGTCTCCACCCCCAGCCTGTGCTTCGCCGGCGAAGCGCGCCGCAACGTGCGCGAGGATGACCCGTTGCCCGCCCGCCAGCTTACGGCCTACGCCGACACCAAGCGCCTGGCCGAGCAGGTAGTGGCCGAGGCCCAAGCGGCGGGCCTGCCCACGGTGAGGCTGCGCCCGCGGGCCGTCTTCGGCCCCGGCGATGCCACCCTCTTCCCGCGCCTGCTGCGGCAGGTGGCGCACGGCCGGCTGCGCGTCATCGGCCCCGGCGACAACCTGGCCGACCTGACTTATATTGATAACGTGGTGGACGGCCTGCTGCTGGCCGCGCGCGCCCCGGCGGCGGTGGGCGGCGTGTACAACCTCACCAACGGCGAGCCGCAGCCGCTGTGGCCGCTGATTGCTCAGGTCAGCACGGCCCTCGGTTATGGCCCGCCGCGGGGCCGCGTGTCGCTGCGCGCCGCTCTGGCGCTGGCCGGAGCCATTGAGCTAGCCTATTGGTTGCTCGGCCTCAAGCGTGAGCCGCCCCTCACGCGCTACGCCGTGCGCATGTTGGCCCTCGACGCCACGCTCGACATCACCGCCGCCCGGCGCGACCTGGGCTACGCGCCACGGGTGAGCCTTGACGAAGGGATGCAGCGCTTCCTGGCCGCCTGGCGGGAGCGGCCCCAGGCATGAGCGCCGTCACGCTCACCCTGCTGGAGGCGGGCCACTGCGTCTTCCCCGAGCACATCACGCGCGGGCGAGGCGGCTTCGGCCCGGTGCGCTTCCCGGCCACCTTCGCGCTCATCGAGCATCCCACGGCCGGGCCGCTGCTGTTCGACACCGGCTACGGCAGGGCCTTCTTCACCGCCACGCGCCGCTGGCCCAACCAACTCTATGCGCGCCTGACCCCCACCACCCTGCGCGAGGAGCAGTTGGCCGTGCATCAACTCGCCCAGCGCGGGCTGCGGCCGGCGGATATTCCGCGCATCCTCATCAGCCACTTTCACGCCGACCACGTCAGCGCCCTGGGCGACTTCCCGGCCGCGCGCTTCAGCTATTGGCCGGAGGCCTGGGCCGCCGT
Organism: Anaerolineales bacterium; assembly: GCA_020850595.1. Taxonomy (GTDB): domain Bacteria; phylum Chloroflexota; class Anaerolineae; order Anaerolineales; family UBA6663; genus JADZEK01. The sequence goes on along the minus strand of JADZEK010000154.1, from coordinate 36,166 downwards.
GCGCGGCCGGCGTGGCCTGAGCGCCCTGCGGGCCGCCTACCTGCCCGAGGTAATGCCGCCGGACTTCGAGGCGCGCGCCGCCCCGCTCGACCCCGCCGCGCTGCGCCCGCTGCCGCCGGAGTTCGCGCCCTTCAGGCACGGCGTAGACCTGTTCGGCGACGAGACGCTGCTGGCCGTGCCGCTGCCCGGCCACGCCGTCGGGCAGATCGGCCTGCTCGCGCGCACCGCCGCCGCGCCGGTTTTCTTGCTGGCCGACGCCTGCTGGCACAGCAGCGCCATCCGCGAAGACCGCCCGCCGCACGCCCTGGCCCAACTGCTCTTTGCCGATGCCGCGCAGTATCGCGCCACGCTGCACGCCCTGCACACCCTGCACATGCACCGCCCGGCCGTGGCGCTCGTGCCCGCCCACTGTGAAGAGGCGCAGGAGCGCTATGCCGCCGCAAGTTGAATGGGCGGCGCTCACGCCTGAGGCAGCGGCCGTGCGGCAGGCCTGGCCCGCGCTCGCGAGCCACTGGTATATTGTGGCCGCCGGCCGAGAGCTACGCTCCCGCCCGCTGGCCCGCACCGTGCTCGGCGTGCCGCTGGTGCTATTTCGAGATAAGGCCCGCCGCGCTGCCGCCCTGCTCGACCGCTGCCCGCACCGCAACGTGGCGCTGGCGGGCGGGCGCGTGACGCACGGCTGCCTGGCCTGCCCCTACCACGGCTGGCAGTTCGACGCCGCGGGCGAATGCCGCGCCGTGCCGGGGCTGGCGGAGGGCTTGCCCAGCGCCCTGCCGGCCCGCGCCGTGCCCGCCTTCCGCGTGGTTGAGCAGCAGGGGTTTGTGTGGGTCTACCTCGGCGATGACGCCCCGCCCGGCGACCCGCCCGCTTTTGCCCACCTCGGCCAGCGCGGCTACGCCGGTTTCAGCGGCGCGGCCGGCCCGCTGACCGCCGCCCTGCCTGACGCGCTGGAGAACTTCCTCGACGGCACCCACACGCACTTCGTCCACGCCGGGCTGATCCGGCGCGAGGGCCGCCGCCGCGCCGTCACCGCCACCGTGCGCCGCCACGCCGACAGCGCCGAGGCTGAATATCCCGAAGCGCCGCGCGGCCTCATTGCGCGGCTGTTCGGCGGCGGGCTAGATCGCGCCGTGGGCGCGTTCCGCCTGCCGTGCGTGGCCGCGCTCGACTATTGGGCCGGGCCGCGGCTCAAGCTCGGCCTGACGCTGCACTTCACGCCGGTAGACCTGACCCACGTGCGCCTGTTTGCCGTTGGCGTGGCGCCGGCCCCGGCGCTGGCCGGCCGGCTGGGCGAGCCGCTGCTCGTGGCACTGCTGCGCCTGGCTCTGCGGCAAGATGCGGCCATCCTCTCGGCGCAGGCCGCCAACCTGGCGCGCTTCGGCGGGCCGCGTTACACCTACACTCCGCTGGATGTCCTGCGCCCGCACATTCAGCACCTGCTGCGCCACGGCCCCAGCGCCGGCGAGGCCCGCGAGACGCGCGTGGACATGCAGTTGTGAACGGGCCGCCATGAACGCCGCCACCGCACAAGTGCTCGCTGCTTACTGGCGCACGCGCTATGGCCCCGGCGCGCGCGCCCGCACCCGCACCGAACTGGAGGCCTATCAGGCCCGCGCCGTCGAGCGCCATCTCCGACGCCTCTTGCCGCGCTCGCCGTTCTACCGCGCGCATTTCGCGGGCCGCGCTTGGGCCGCCGCGCCGCCCATCAACAAGCGCGTCATGCTCGCCCACTTCGACGAGTTGAACACCGCCGGGGTGTGCTTCAGCGAAGCGCTGGCGCTGGCCGAACGGGCCGAAGCCACTCGCGACTTCGCGCCCACCCTGCCCGGCGGCCTCACCGTCGGCCTGTCCTCCGGCACCTCCGGCACGCGGAGCCTGTTCCTCGTCTCGCCCGCCGAGCGCGCGGCCTGGGCTGGGGCGGCGCTGGCCCGCGTGCTGCCCGGCGGGCGGCTGGCGGCGCAGCGCGTGGCCTTCTTCTTGCGCGCCAATAGCAACCTCTACCGCAGCGTGCGGTCGCGCCTGATTCGCTTTGCCTACTTTGACCTGCTCGACCCGCTGCCCGCCCACGTGGCGCGCCTCAACGCCTACCAGCCGACCATCCTCGTCGGCCCCCCCTCGCTGCTGGCGCTGTTGGCGAGTGAAGCCCGCGCCGGGCGGCTGACGATCGGGCCGCGCAAGGTTGTCTCTGTGGCTGAGGTGCTCGACCCGCTCGACGCTGCCGCCATCGCCGCGCAGTTCGGCGGCCCAGTGCATCAGGTCTATCAGGCCACCGAGGGATTCCTCGGGGCCACCTGCGACCACGGCACGCTGCACCTGAACGAAGACCTGCTTGTCGTGCAGACCGACTGGCTCGATGAGCGCACGGGGAAGTTCGCGCCCATCCTCACCGACTTCCACCGCCAGACGCAGCCCATCCTGCGCTATCGGCTGGATGACGTGCTCACCCTTAAGCCGACGGCCTGTCCGTGCGGGTCGCCGCGCCGCGCTCTCGAAACCATTGAGGGCCGCTGCGACGACATCTTTTACTTTCCCGCCGCATCCGGCCGGGGCTGGGTGTGCCTCTTCCCCGACTTCATTCGGCGCGCGATCCTCTCCGGAGCCGGGCCGCTGCTCGAAGGCTACACCGCCACGCAGACCGACCCCGGCCACGTGGAGATCGCCCTGGCCCTGCCCGCCGCCGCCCGCGCCGATGCCGAAGCCGCCATCCGCGCCGCCCTGGCCGCCCTGTGCGCGCGCACCGGCGCGGTGAAGCCGCGCTTGGCTTTCAGCGCCGGCGGTTTGCCCGAGCTAAGCCCGCGCAAGTTCAAACGTGTGGCCCGCCACATGCCCGCGCCCGACAGCGCATGAAATCCATCGCTGGATCGCGGCCCAACCCCTTCACCTGGCTGCGGCTGCTGGCGCTGCCCGCGCTCTGGGCGCTGGCCCTCACCGCGCAAGACCTCTGGCTGGCCGTCGGCCTGCTTGCCGCCATCCTCACCGATATGCTCGATGGCTGGCTGGCCCGCCGCGACCCGCGCTACGCCGCGGGCGACCTCGACGCGCTGGCGGACAAGGCCCTGGCCCTCTCCGTCGCGGGTTGGCTGGCCCTGCGCCGCCCGGCCATTTGGCGCGCGCACCCCGCCCTGCTGCTGTGCGCCGCCGGCCTGTATGCCGCGCTGCTGGTCTACAGCCGGGTCAAGTTCGGCCGCGTCTCCACGCTCCACCTGCATTCGGGCAAAGTGGGCGGCTTGCTGCAAGCCGTGTTTGTGCTCCACGCGCTCTTTAGCGGCGGCTACAGCCCGCCGCTTTTCTACCTGGCGCTGGGCAGTTTCTGCTTCGCCGCCGCCGAGGAACTGCTCATCCTGCTCACACACACCACCGTGGACCCAGAGCAGGTGCGGTCGCTCTGGCCCTGGCTCAAAGCGCGATGGCTTTCTCACTAAGCAAGCGGCTCCACGCCCGGCGCGGGCCGTGGCTCGCCGCGCTCTTGGCTGTCACGCTCGCCCTGCCCGCCCTGGCCGCCGGCCGCCAGTTAGATGACGATTTGCTCTTCGCCACTCTGCGCGCCTCGGCCCCGGCCGCGCCTACGGCCCTCAATCGCCTGTTCGCCCTCATGGGCGGCGACGCCGCTCACGCCCAGGCGCAAATGAATTCCGGCTTCTACCCGTGGTGGACCTTGCCCACGGCGCAGGTGGCCTTCTGGCGGCCCGCCGCCGCCTTCACTCATTGGCTCGACTTCCGCCTCTGGCCCGCCGTGCCCGCGCTGATGCACGCGCACAGCCTGGTCTACTTCGCGCTCCTCGTCGCCGCCGCCGCCGGGCTTTACCGCACTGTCGCCGACCAGCACCCGCCGGCGCCGGCCTCGGCCGCCCTCGCCGCCCTGCTCTACGCCGTGGATGACGCCCACGGCTTCGGCGCGGCCTGGCTGGCCAACCGCAATGGCCTGCTGGCGGCGCTGTTCGCGACCCTGGCGCTCATCGCGCATCTGCGCTGGCGGCGAGACGGTTGGCGGCCGGGTGTGTGGCTCAGCATAGCGCTGCTGGCGCTGGCCCTCCTCAGCAACGAGGGCGCGGCGGCGGGATTGGGCTATTGGCTCGCGGCCGCCGTGTTTCTCGAAACCGGGCGCTGGACGAACCGCCTTCGCGCGCTGCTGCCTGCCCTGGCGGTCATCGCACTCTGGCGCACGACCTATACTGCGCTGGGCTACGGCCAGTGGGGCACGACCTACGTTGATCCGGCCCGCGAACCCCTGGCCTTTCTGAGCGCCCTCGCCCGGCACGGCCCAGTATTGCTCCTCGGCCAGTGGCTGTTGCCGCCCGCCGAGGTCGCGCCGTTCCTGACCGGCGCGGCCCGGTTGGGCTTGTGGCTGTTTGCTGTGACCGCGCTCGTGGTCCTCGCCCTCTGGCTTTGGCCCGTCGTCGCCCGCAGCGCCACGGCGCGCTTCTGGGGCGCGGGCATGTTGCTGGCGGCGGCCCTGCCCGCGGGCGGCGCGCTGCCCGCCAACCGCCTGCTGTTCATTGCCGGGCTGGGCGCGTGTGGCCTGCTGGCCGAAGGACTCAACGCGCCGCCCGCGCCTCAAGCGTGGCGGCGCGTCGTGCGCGGCACGCTGCTTGTCGTCCACCTAGGCCTGGCGCCGCTGCTGCTGCCGCTCACGGCCTTCAGCCCCGCGCTGTTGGGCGGTCTCGCCCCCGCCGCCGCCGCGCTGCCCGCCGGCCCGGAGTTGGCCGCGCAAACCGTCATCGTCGTCAGCGCGCCCAGCTTCGCCCACGCCACCTACCTGCCGCTGCTGCGCGAACAGCACGGCCTACCCGCCCCGACCCGCGTGCGCGGCCTCGCCACCGGCCTCGGCGCGGTCACCGTCACGCGCGCGGACGCCGCGACCTTGACGCTGACCCCCGCCGATGGTTTCATCACCGGCTTCGACGGCGTCTTTCGCGGCCCGGCCCACCCGCTGCCAGTCGGCGCGCTGATAGACTTGGGCGACCTGCAAGTCACCATCCTGGCCCAGCGGTCCGACGGCCACCCCGCCGCCGCCGCCTTTCGCTTCGCGCATGCGCTGGAAGACCCCGGCTATGTCTGGGTCACCTGGCAGGCGCGAGGTTACGCGCCCTGGACACCCCCGCCCATCGGCGCGACCACGACCCTGCCCGCCCAACTCAGCTCAACGCCATGAGCGCGCCGGTGGAGGTCTACTCCGCCGCCGAGGTGGACACGATTGCGTGGCCCGCCACGCCGGAGGGCGCCGAGGCCCGCCGCTACCTCACCCCGCTGCTGCGCGACGGTCCCACGCGCTACGTTCGCAACGCCGACACGCACCTCTATGTGCTGTGCGTGGATCACCAGGTCATGCTCCCGGCCACGGCGGGCGCGTTCAACCCCGCCAACAGCTACGTCGTCTCGCCGTACACGCACTACATCACCTACGGGCAGGAGGAGTTCGCCGCGCTTAAGAACCCGTCGGTCGAGGCGCTGCTGCGCCTGCTCTTCCGGCCGCTCGCCGCCTGGTTTCGCCGCGCCGAGTTCGACCGCGCCGTGCTGGCCAACAACTGGCTGCTCTCCACCAACCTGCCGCCCGCCGGCCTCACCGACGCGAACGTGCGCGCGCTGATCGCCACGCTGGCCGCCGCCTTCCCCGACCGCGCGGTGATCTTTCGCTCGGTAGATCAGCACGGCGCGCCGGCCCTCACCCGCGCCCTCCAGTCGGCCGGCGCGGCGCTGCTCTTCAGCCGCCAGGTTTACTATCAAGACGTGGCCCGGCCCGCGGTGCAGCACCGCGACGAGTTCCGCGCCGACTTGCGCCTTTTGCGGCGGACGCCCTATCGCGTGCTCACCGCCGCCGACCTTTTACCCGGCGACGCCGAACGCCTCGTCACGCTCTACGATGACCTTTACTTGCGCAAATACTCGCGCTACAACCCGCAGTTCACGCCCGATTTTCTGCGCCTGGCCCTGGCCGAAAAGCTGCTGACGATTAAGGCCCTGGCCCGCGACGGGCGGATTGACGCCGTCTTGGGCTACGTCACGCGCGGCGGGCACATCACCGCGCCGCTCTTCGGCTACAACACTGCCTTGCCCAAGCAGCTTGGCCTGTATCGCATGCTCACCGCCCTCACCTCGCTCGACGCGCTGGCGCTGGGCAAACAGGTCCATTTCAGCGCCGGCGTCGGCCCCTTCAAGCGGCTGCGCGGCGGGCAGGCGGCCATCGAGTACAATGCCGTCTACACGGCCCACCTGCCCGCGTGGCGGCGGCGGCCGTGGCGCTTCTTGCGCGTCCTGATGGACAAAGTAGCGGTTCCGATCATTCAGAGGTCTGGGTTCTGATATGGCGCTGCCGTTGAAAATCATCGGCCTGGGCCGCTACCTGCCGGAGCGCGTGGTGTCCAGCCGCGAGGTGGAAGCCTTGTGCGGCCTGCCCGCCGGGTGGATCGAGCGGCGCAGCGGCGTGCGCGAGCGGCGCTGGGCCACCACCGAAACTAGCTCATACATGGGCGCGCAGGCCGGGCGCGAGGCCGTGGCTGAAGCCGGCCTGGCCCTAACCGACCTCGACCTGATCCTCAACGCCAGCGGCACGCCCGAGCAGGCCATCCCCGACGGCGGCCCGCTCATCCAGCGCCAGCTTGGCCTGGGCGAGTCGGGTATCGCGGCGCTGAGCGTGCACGCCACCTGTCTCAGCTTCCTGGCCGCGCTCGACCTGAGCGCCAACCTGCTCGCCACCGGGCGCTATCATAACATCCTGATCGTCACCGCCGAGATCGGCTCGGTGGGCATCAATGTTAAAGAGCCGGAGAGCGCTTCGCTTATCGGCGACGCCGCGGCGGCGGTGGTCGTCACGCGCCCGGCGGTGGACGAAGCCTGCGGCGTGACGGCCGCCCGCTTTGAGACCTACGGCGCGGGCGCGGACCACACCGCCATTCGCGGGGCCGGGTCGCGCCGCCACCCCAACCATCCCGACACGCGCCCCGAGGACAACCTGTTCCACATGAACGGGCCGGAGGTGCTGCGCCTGGCCCTGACCCACAGCGCGCCCTTCCTCGAACAGCTGCGTCCCGGCCTCTCGCGGGGTCTTGGTTCCATAAAGCTCGTCGTGCCCCACCAGCCCAGCAAGGCCGGCTTGCGCGCCATGCAGCTCTTCGGCTGGCCCGCTGCCCAGATCGTCATGACGCTCGACCGCCTGGGCAACTGCGTGGCCGCCTCGCTCCCGGCCAGCCTCTACGAGGCCGTGCGCGGCGGGCGCGTCCAGCGCGGCGACGAACTGCTGCTGGTCGGCACCGGCGCGGGGCTGTCTCTCGGCGGCCTGATCTTAACTTTCTAACGCGAGGCGTCCATGTGCACTGTATTCGGCTGGCCCAAGCCCGCCGGCCCGCTCCCCGTCGGAACGCAAGCCTGGCCGCTGGTTGACCCGCGCCGCGCCGACCCTTTCGGCCCCACCGGCCCCGACGGCGGGCGCACCCTGCTGGTCAACGCCTGGTATCCCGCCACCGCGGCCGAAGGTTCGCGCCTGGGCGGCACCGTCGGCTTCCCAGAGGGCGGCGTACTCTACCCGCGCCCGCCCTTCACCCTGCTGGCGCGCCAGGGCATGCTGCCCAACACCCTGCGGCGGCTGGTGGAGCACCACGGTCTGCCCGGCGCGGCGCTCAGCCAGGTGACGCACCTCACCACGCATGCGCGGGCGGGCGCGCCCCTGGCGGCCGGGCCGTGGCCGGTGCTGCTCTTTTCACACGGCTATGGGCTGGAGAACGCCGTGAGCAGCAGCTACCTGATGGAAGCCCTCGCCAGCCACGGCTACGTCGTGCTCAGCGTCAGCCACCCGGGCGAGAGCCTCGCCGCCGTGTACCCCGACGGCCGGTTGGCCGCGCTCGATGTTGACGACCCTCGGCTCGCTTTCGGCGCGCGCCTGGCCGAGGTGCGCGCCGAGAGCGGCCCGTGGGGGCGGTTGGCCTCTGAGAGCCTGGCCCTATGGACCGCCGACCTGCAGACCGTGCTGGCCGACCTGGAGCGCCTCAACGCCCCCGGCCCCGACAACGCCTGGGCCGGGCAACTCGAGCTGACACGGATTGGCGCGCTGGGCGTGGGCTTTGGCGGCAGCGCCGCGCTGGCCCTGGCCGCCGCCGACCCGCGCGTGCAGGCCGTGGCCGCGCTCGACGGTCGCTGGGCCGCGGGCGTGGGCGAGACCGCCGCCCCGGTCCTCAGCCAGCCCGCGCTCATGCTCGGGCGCAGCCCCGCCGCGCCCACGCCGCCCGGGGCGCTGAGCCTGACGCTGCTGGGGGCGCGGTCGCTGCACTTCACCGGCGTGGCGCTGTGGTTCCCCATCCTGGCGCAGTTGGCCGACTTCGACTCGGGCAACGTCTACCGCTACTTGCAGGCCCTGAACGCCTACGCGCTGGCCTTCTTCGAGCGCGAACTGCGCGGCGCGCCGGCCCCACTGCTGGCTGGGCCTGATCCGGCACACCCCGAGGTGGCCTTCGCGGCGGCGTAATCGGCGGCGCGTAGAATCAATGGGGCGGACCGCGCCGCCCGCGAAAGGCAGGTGAGCGATGAAGTACTTTGTCACCGGAGCAACGGGGTTCGTAGGCGGGCGCGTGGCGCGGCTGCTGCGCGCCGAGGGGCACGCCGTGAACGCCCTGGTGCGCCAACCGGCCGCGGCCGCCGCGCTGGCCGCGCTAGGCGTCCAGCTCTTCCCTGGAGACGTGACCGACCCAGCCAGCCTGCCTGCGGGCATGCGCGGCGTGGATGGCGTCTTCCACATCGCGGGCTGGTACAAGATCGGCCAGCGCGACAAGCGCCCCGGGCAACGGGTGAACGTGGAGGGCACGCGCCACGTGCTCACCGCCATGCGCGACCTGGGCATCCCCAAGGGCGTCTACACCAGCACCCTGGCCGTCAACTCCGACACGCACGGCGCAGTGGCGGATGAGAGCTACCACTTCCACGGGCGGCACCTCAGCGAATACGACCGCACCAAGGCCGCCGCGCACGACCTGGCGCGGGAGTTCAGCCACGCCGGGCTGCCGCTCGTCATCGTCATGCCGGGCGGTATCTACGGCCCCGGCGACACCAGCAGCCTGGGCGAGTCGCTGCGGCAGTACCTCCAGCGGCGCTTGCCGCTGTTGCCCAGCGGCACCGCGCTCACGTTCGCCCACGTGGACGACGTAGCGCGTGCCCACCTGCTGGCCCTGGAACAGGGGCACGCCGGCCAGAGCTACATCATCGCCGGCCCCGCGCACACACTGATTGATTTCTTCCAGACCGCCGAGGCCATCACCGGCGTGCCCGCCCCGCGCCTGCACGCCCCGCCCGGCCTGCTGCGCGCCGCCGCCGCGCTCATGGGCCTGCTGGAGAAGGTCGTGCCCATTGAGGGCACCTACAACAGCGAGTCGTTGCGCGTGCTGGCGGGCGTTACCTACCTGGGCACGAACGCCAAGGCCCGGCGCGAGTTGGGCTACGCCCCGCGCGACCTGCGCGAAGGCCTGACTGAAACTTTCGCCGAGCTGCTGGAGAAGCGGCAGCCGCCGCAGTGGGCGCAGGAAGATGTGAGCCGGTAAGCGCAGCGGGGGGAGGCTTAGACCTTCTCGACCACCAGCAGGTGCGAGAGGCCCAGTACATTGAGGGGAGTGCGCTCGGCGAGGTAGAGCGTGGCGCGCAGCAGCCTGCCCAACGGCCCGAAGCGCCGGATGAGGTTGTCGTAGCCGCCGAAGATGCGCGTGTGGGTGACGATGCGCACCGGCAGCCCCGCGAACAGCCGGCGCAGCCCGCGCCCGGTGTAGGCGCGCACGTGCGGCGCGAAGCGGTTGCGCAGCGCGTCAGGCAGGTAGTTCACCAGCGGGATGTTGCCGAAGATGTAGCGCCCGCGCCAGTAGATGCCGTGCGTCTCCACCGGGTACCAGCGGTTGGGGCAAAAGACCACCGCCCGCCCGCCGGGGTGTAGGGCGCGCACCATCTCGGCCGCGGCGGCGCGGTCGTCCTGCACGTGCTCGAGCACCTCGTTCGACAGCATCACATCGAAGGTGTTGGCCGGGTACGGCAGCGCCTCGCCCGCCGCGCACACAACCAGCGGCGGCGGGTTGGCCGCGGCGGCCTGCGCCACGCGCTCGAACTCATACTCCAGCCCGAAAACGTGCGGGGTGAACTGGCGCAGCGGCCCGAGGTAGGCCCCCACGCCACAGCCGTTCTCGAGCACGCGCGCGCCCGGCTGGCCCAGCCGCGGCGCGGCGGCGCGGATCATGCCTAGGCGGCGGGTCTGCCCGGCGCGCCACACATAGGATGGCTCGCCGCGCAGCGCGGCCTTGTCGCTGTGAGAAGCCGGGGCGTCGGTCATGCGGGGGCGATTATACCGCCCCGGCCGGGCGCCGAAATAGACCGGCCCCGAGTTTAGCTCGGGGCCGGTTGCGTCAAGCGCGGTGCGGCGGGCGCTACACGTCTTTTGGCTCGCGCATGTACTGCACGAAGCTGGGCAGCCGTGACTTCACGAACGCGTAGAAGGCCACGTTGCGCGCGTTCGGGTCGGTCAGCTTCTGCTGGTTGATGTGCTTGATCGCAGCCTCCAGCACCGCCACCGTCTGCTTGTCCGTCACAAACTTCACGGCCGTGCCGCGCGAGGGGTGCCAGCTCTCCACCTTGCCGTTGATGTTCTTGAAGATCTCGAACAGCTTCACGTCATCGGAGGGCTTGCTCTGCGCCTTTTCGGGCGTGACGATCACCTTGGCCCAGCTCGGCGCGCTCTTGACGTTCACGTTCTTGAGTTTCTTGACCAGCCACTGGTCAAAGTGGTCCCACATATCGTCCGAGGCGTACAGCTTGGGGTATTCCTTCTTGAACACCGCCAGCGCCGCCTTCTCGTCCACGTTGAACTGCACGGTCGTCTGGCCGCCGTGCCCTTCCTTCTCTGGGCCGGCCCCGTGCGTGGTGCGGATGCGGCCGTCGCTGAAGTAGACGCTGCCGATCTTGCCGTCGGTCGTCATGCTCGCCATCAGGATGCGCTTGGCGTCGCGGCGGTACTCCTGCTTGGCCCACTCGGGCACGCCCTCCGGCTTGGCCGAGGGCGGCGTGTAAACCGCCTGGATGCTCGAGTCGCTCACGACCGCCGGCTTGACCAACAGGGCCACGGCCTGCGGCTGGATCGGCCCGACCGCGGTGCGGATGGTCACGTTGAACTTGCCGCCGTCGCCCTTGAGGATGTCGCAGGTGCCCTTGGCGCGAATGGCCTTGGGATACTTGGTCTTGAGCACCGTCTCGTACAGGTTGGGCGTGGGGGTGATGATGAACAGGCTGATGGCTTTGGGGCCGATCTGGCAGTTCTTGGCCACGACGAACTTAAGGTTCTTCTTGCCGACGCTGGCCTTCAGGTCGGCCTTCATCAGCTTTTGGATCTTCGATGGGTCGGTGGCGTTTTCGAGCAGCGCGGGTTTGAGCGACAGGGCCATGCCGGGTTTTCCTTCTTCGGCGTCCAGCCGAGCGTGAATGAGCGCGTAGAGCGCCGGGCTGTCTCTTGTTTACCAAATTGGGCGCAATAAGTCAACTTAAAACTGCGGTGCAGTCGATTCACGAATAAAAACAGCCCGGCGGGTAGGCCGGGCTGCGCGGCAACGAAGCCGGTTACTGCTTGGGGGCGGCCGGCGTTTTCGGCGGCGCCGCAGCGGGCGGCTCGACCACCGTGGCGTTGTTGGCCGGGTCGTCTTCGTCGTCGTCTTCCCAGCCGATGATCCACACGCACAGGCCCGCCACCAGGGTGGTGGCGACGATCAGCGCCAGCCATTGGCCCGCCAGCAGGCCGACGCTGCGCGCCTCGTAGACCAGCATGGCGTTCATGCCCAGCGCCAGCACAATCCAGGCGGTGAGGCGCGGGTGGGCCTTGATCCAGGCGCTAAGCTTAGTCATGCGGGCGGCTCTCCGAAAGCGGGCAGCACATCGCCGCCAATCTTACCGCAGGTGCGGGGTTCGGGCGAGTCGGGTTAGATGGGACGCAGCACGCGGTCTTCGCGCAGGCGTTTGAAGAGCAGCGCCGACCCGGCGGGCATAGACTCGCGGGCGGCTTCAACCCAGGCGGCCACGCTGAGCTTCTCGGGGGCGGAGAGGGTGAAGCCGCGCACCGCCAGCGCGGAGGCGGCGGCCTGCGCCAGCGCGGTGGGCACGAAGACCAGAGCGGCCTCGCTTTGCAGCTCGCGCGAGGCGGTCTCCACGGCTTCGAGGATGGGCGGAGTGAGTTGGTCAAGCGGCGCGCCGGGCAGCACGTAAAGTTCATCCACGCGGGCGACCAGGTTCTCCACCTTCCAGCCGGCCACGGCCGCCAGGTGGCCGCTCAGCTCGGCCAGCATGTAGGCCTTGTCGCCAAACGCGGCGATGACGTCGGCGCGGGCGAGCGAGACGCGCCCGCGGGTGGCTTTCTTAATGAAGGCGGCGATGGCTGTGGCGTCGCTGGGCAGGCCGCGCCGAATGCGCACGGCCAGCGGGCCGGTGCTCGACGGCAGCGGCGTGGTGCCGGCGCCGCTGGGCAGGCGCGCGGGGCGCAGGATTTTGTTGAAGGCGGTTTGCACCTGGGTCCAGGTGTCCTCGAAGCTGCCGTTGTTGTCAATGACGACGTGCGCGGCGTTGAGCTTGTCTTTCTGCGGGCCTTGCGCGGTGATGCGGGTGCGGGCCTCGGCGGGCGAGAGCTTGCGCTTGGCGATGAGGCGCGCCTCCTGCATAGCCTCGGGCACGTGCACCACCCACAGCGCGTCGCAGTCGCGGGCCAGACCGGCCTCGATGAGCTTGATGGCTTCGATGACGACGACGGAAGAGCGCGTGCGCTTGACGAGGAAATCCACCGCCTGGCCGACAACGGGGTGGATGAGGGCCTCCAGTTGGAGCAGCGCTTCGGGGTCGTTAAAGACGATGCGGCCCAGGCGGGCGCGGTTGACCTCGCCGTCGGCAGTGAGGAGCCACTCGCCAAAGAGCTTGGTGACGCCGGCATAGGCGGGGCCGCCTTTGGCGATGGCCTGGTGCGCCAGGGCATCGGCGTCCAGGCCGAACGCGCCCAGGTGCTCCAACATCTTGCGCACCACGCTCTTGCCGGTGGCGATGTTGCCGGTGAGGCCGATGACGTACTTGCCGGGCCAGCGGCTGCTCATCGCGGCGCGCCCCACGCGGTTAGAAGTTCATTAGACACGCCGGTATTCTAGGGGGAAGCCGAAAATGCGTCAAGAAAGCCAGGGACTCAAGAACGTCGGGGGACTGAGGGGCAGGCCGGCAGCCAGCGCAGAGGATAGACAAATGTCGTGGCCTGGGCGGCTACGGGCGGGCGGCGACGTAGACGTTGTCGCCCGCGGCAGCGTAGAGGCGCTTGGATGGGTCAATGGCGACGGCGCTGATGGGGCCGGCCAGCGGGTAATAGGGGCGGAACTGCCGCACGAGCACGAGCTTGAGGCTGAGCTGGTAAATGCCGGAGGTCTGGCCATCGAGCAGGTAGAGCGAAGGCTCAGGGGGCTGGTCGTAGCTGAGGGCCAGCGGGTTGGCGACATCGGCCAGGCGGTCGCCGGCGGCGCGGCCGGGGCGCTGGTCGCTGAAGGTCATCGCCTCCACACAGGCGGCGGGCGAGCCGGGGCCGCTGCGGGTGCAGTTGGCCACGCGGCCGTCGGCGCGCAGCAGGAACACATCGCCGCCGGCAATGGAGAACTCGGCGACATCGCTGAGGTTGTACGAGACGGTGGTGAAGTAACGCGCGGGCGGTGTGCTGAAGGCCCCGCCGGAGGCCTGGTATTGCCAGATTTCGCTGCTGCCGGGGTCGAACACATACAGCCGGTCGGCGTAAAGCTCCATGGCGACGGGGCGCACCCAGCCGGTTTCGGGCGCGGTCAGGTAGCTGGCATAGGGCAGGTTGAGGCCGGGTGAGCAATAGAGGAGCGCGCCCAGGCTGTCGAGGGCCAGCAGCACGTCGCCGCTGAGGGTGGTGTCGCCGCCCAGGACGGTGGGGCCGGGCACCAGGGTCAGGTCAATCAGTTGGCCGATGGTCACGTCGCGCACGGTCTGGCCGCCGGAGCAGGCAAAGGCGGTATCAACTGTGTAGGCGCCGGGCGCGCTGCCGGTGGCCGCGGCCCCAAGCGGGTTGGCGGTGATGCGCAGCACGCGGTTCGAGCCGCGGTCGAGCGCGTAGATATCCGCCCCGGCCAGCACCAGGCGGGTGAGTTGGGTGCCCGCGCCCAGGCCGTTGATGAGCAGCGGCTGGAAGTCGAGGCGGGTGACCCAATCGAGCGTGTCGAGCTTGCCCTGCGCTTCTTGGCGCAGCGCCGCCACCTCCGGCTGGCCGGGACGAATGGCTTCGGCCGTGGCGGCCCACTCGAGCGCGGCTTCCCAATGCGGGCGGGCGCTCAGCTCATCGGGCGCGGCGCGGCCCAGGCTGACGGCCCACTGCGCCTCGCGCAGCGCGCCGACGTATTGCTCGTTGCGGCCGTTCTCCAGATAGAGCCAGACAGCCGTGCCCACCACCAGCACCGGAATGAGGATGGCGAGGCCGATTTGCACCGAGGTGGGCACGATGAACAGGCCGTCCTTTTGCAGCGTGCCTTCGGGCATCAGGCGGGCCAACAGCCGGCGCACGCCGCGGAGGCCTTCGGCCAGGGTAACGCCCAGGGCGCGCCCCAACGCGCGGAACGGGCGCGCGAGCGGGGCCAACAGGCCGGGGCGGCTCTCGGTCGGCGGCGCAGACTGGCGCGGCGACTCGGCGGCCGAGGCGTGCTCAGCCGGCGGATCAAGCTCGGCTTGCGGGAGTGCCGGGCCGCGGTCGGCCAGGAAGTGCGGCAGATCGGGCTGAACGGCGGCCGGGTCAGGCGGAGGGGCGCCGCCCCAGGCGACGGTGGGGGTGACGCCGGCTGCGTCGGGCGCGGGGTCTTCCGGTTCGGCGTTGGGGGCGGGGCGCGGCTTGAGGCGGAAGAACTCGGCCAGGCCGGCGCCACGCGGCCGGCGGGTCGGCCGTGTGGGCGGTCCGGCGGATGCCTCTGACTCAGGCTCCGGTGCAGCTTCGGCCGAGGGTTGAGCCAGGCGCGGCACAGGTTCGGGGCGGCGCGGCGGGACGATGGGCGCATGGCTGTCGCCGTTGGCGGCCTCAAAGCGGCCCAAGAGGGCGGCAGCCTCTGGCCCGGCGGTTTCGCGCAGGCGCTCGGCCACGGCCTCCAGCGAGGTCAGGTTGCCCAGGCCCACCAGGGCAATGTCGGTCCAGCCGCGCGGAGGCTGGCTGCAGAAGCAAAAGTAGTCGCCGCCGGCGACGCTGGTGTGAAAGTAGAGCGCGTCGAGGGTGTTGCTCTGGCCCAGCGGGCGGGTGGGTGCATTGGGGAAGCGTTCGTGACCGGTGGGGCGAATAACGAGCAGCAGGCCGGGGCCGCCCTGCACGGCGTAGAAGTCGGTCCCGCGCAGCACGGCGGCGACGAGGCCGCCCTGGGTGGGGGCGCCCGCGCCGAGGTTGGTGTCAAGCAGGCGTTGGTTGACGGCGGCGAGCGCGGCGCGCAGGGCCGAGGTGGCCGAGCCGGGGCTGCCATAGAAGGTGTGGGCGGCCAACTGGAGCAGGTCGTCGTACTGCTCGGGCGGGGCGGCTTCGCGCGCGCGCAGGCCGAGGCAAAGGAAGAGGGCATCCTTCTCGCGGCCGCGGGCGGCCTTGCGCGGGGCGGCGAGCGAGAGGAAGCCCGGCGGCTCATCGGCGGTGGCGCGGCCACCGCTGACGTTGAGCCAATGCGCGCTGACGTCGAGCAGGTCGGTCATGGCTGGATTATACGTGAGACGCCGGTAAGGGTGCGCCGGGAGCGTTGGGTCAAGGCGGATAGCTTGGGGCGCGGGGGCGCTGCCGCTGAGGCGGCTGGGTGGGTTCTCATCACGCTTCTCATCACAATTACGCGCTTAGGCGTCACGGGTAGCAGCGATCAGCGGTCTCGCCGGCTGGCAGGCAAAAGCCGTGCGCTATAATGGCTGAGCCGCAATACGCATGGGCGTAGTTGCAGGATTGCTGCCAGATCGGCGCTTCGGTGGCGCTGCTCACCGGCCGGCCCGCTCGCGCGGCCAGGGGTCAAGACAGGCCGGGTGAAAGCCGCCGGTGTGGGACGGGCGGGGGTTCCGCCTTCTGTGTAAAGGATTGGGCGTGGGATGGAATTTGAACTGCACCGGGAGGCCGCGGTGTTCACGCGGCTGCACGACGAATGGAATGCGCTGGTGGAGCGCTGCGCGACGCAGGTGCTGTTTCTGCGGGCAGAGTACCAGGCCGCGTGGTGGAGCGAGCGCGGCGGCGGCGAGTGGCCGCAGGCCGAGCTGGCTGTGGTGACGGCCCGCGATGAGGCCGGGGCGCTGGTGGGGATTGCGCCGCTGTTCCGGGCCGCCAACCGCGAGGGCCGGCCGGCGCTGCTGCTGGTGGGCAGCATTGAGATTTCGGACTACCTGGATTTCATTGTGGCGCGGCAGCACGCGGCGGAGTTCTGTACGGGCCTGCTCGCGCGCCTGACGGCCGCCGACGCGCCAGAGTGGGAGGTGCTGGACCTGTATAACCTCCCGGCGGCCTCGCCCACGCGGGCGGCGCTGGCCCAGGCGGCGGCCCAGCGCGGCTGGTCGGCGAGCGAGCAGTTGCTGCAACCGGTGCCGGTGATCCACCTGCCCGGCGACTGGGACACGTACTTAACGACAATGGTGGAGAAGAAGGAACGACAGGAGATCAGGCGCAAGCTGCGCCGGGCCGAGGGCGGCGACGATAAGGTGACCTGGTATATGGTCACCGGACACTCCGGCCAGGATAGGGGCCGGGTGCTGGCTGAGGAGGCCGAGGCCTTCATTGAGATGATGGGCCACAACCCGGAGAAGGCAGCCTTTCTGACGCCGGCGATGCGCGCGCAGATGCGGGCGGTGACGCTGGCGATGGGCCGGGCAGGCTGGCTGCGGCTGGCGTTTTTAGAAGTGAACGGCGAGCGGGCGGCGGCGTATCTGATGTTTGATTACGCCAACCGCTTGTGGATTTACAACTCCGCGATTGATCCGCGCTTCAACGCGCTCTCGCCGGGTTGGGTGCTGCTGGGCTACCTGCTGGCGTGGGCCATTGAGCACCAGCGTGCGGCGTTTGATTTTTTGCGCGGGGATGAGGATTACAAGTTCCGGTTTGGCGCGGTGGCGGAAAAGATTTACCGACTGCAGATCGCGCGCGCGCTGCCGCTGGAGGCGCTGGGGGGCGAGGCGGCGTGTATGATGAACGAGTTCGAGGCCGATTTCTTCCCGCCGCCTGTTAGGTAACGGGGGACTTTTGCCACGAATGGGCACGAATGACGGGCGACGAATGAGCACGAATTGAAGGGGGGCACGTTAAGGCACACGGCTGAAAAAGCTTTAGCCACGAATTAGCACGAAGGGCGGTCTTGCGACCGCCTTCTTGTTTGGGTCCAAAAAAGGCGGGGGGTTACTTCTTCTGCCAACGCTAGACCCGGGCGGGGTCGAGGGTGGGCTTGGCGGCGGGGCCTCAGGCTTGTTCGGCGCTGAGGCGGCGGGCGGGCTTGCCCAGCACCACGTTGAGCTGGTCGGCGAAGTCTTGGTGAGAGATAGGCTTGGCGAGGAAGCCGTCGGCACGTAGGGATTCGGCGCGGCGGCGGTTCTCGCCGGTGCGCCAGGCGGTGATGAAGATGATGGGGGCGTTGGTGGCGGGCCGCAACTGCTCGAAGAGCGCCCAGCCGTCGGTGTCTTCGAGCATCACGTCCAGCACGATGGCGTCGGGCTGCTGCGCGGCGATGGCGGCCAGGGCCTCCGGGCCGGTGCGCACAAAGCGGTGCGTGTGGCCGAGGATGTCCACCATGTGGCCGAGCAATTCGGCCATATCGGGGTCGTCGTCAACGAGCAGAATGGAGGTCATGGCGCGTAGGATAGCACTGATGAGAGGCAAAGGAAAGAGAAGGAGCGAATGAAAGAGGGCGGCCGTGGATTGGATTAAATAAGGCGGGGCCGAGTGCAATAGCGCGCACTCGGCCCCGGTTGGCGGCGGCAGAACGCGCGGCCCGACGGCCGCGCCAGGCGCGGTTTAGCCGTAGGAGAAGCGCTGTTCCTTCCACACGTCGGCTTCGTTGTGGTAGCCGGCCTGCTCCCAGAAGCCGAGGCGGTCCTTATTGAGGAATTCCAGGCCGCGCAGCCACTTGCCGCCCTTCCACAGGTAGGGAGTCTTGTAGTCCGTGTCGTTGATGTGGCCGATCACGCCGCGCAGCGGGAAGCCGTGGTCGGCCTCCAGCGGCTGGCCATTGTAGTGCGTGGCGAGCAGGAAGTTCGGGGCCAGCGCCACCTCCAGCGGGATGTTGACGGTGAAGCCGTATTCGCAGTGTTGCAGCAGGTAGTGGGCGCTGGGCTTAAGCTTGATCAGGCCCTGGTCTACCAGCGTCTTGAGCGCCACGCCTTCCCACTCAGTGTCGAACTTGCTCCAGCGGGTGACGCAGTGCAGGTCCATGGTGATCTTGGCGCGGGGGAGCTTTTGGAACTCGTCCCAATTCCAGCGCTGTTCGGCTTCGACCTCGCCGAACACGCGCAGATCCCAGGTGAGCGGGTCGAAGCGCGGCACCGGGCCGTAGTGCAGCACAGGAAACTTGTTGGTCAGCGACTGGCCGGGGGGCAGGCGGCCCTCCAGCTTGACGCGCTCTTCTTCTTCCTTGCGTCCGAACATACTTTTTAACATCAGCACCTCCTGGCGGTACAGTCTATTCTAGCGATATTTGTTACGCAGACCTTACCGCTCCCCGCCGGTGAAAACCGGTAGGTGCCCGAGCGCAATGATGTGCTCCCACAAGGCGCGCTCGCCCTCGGTGAAGATGGCGGTCTCGGCCGCGACGGTCGCGCCGGCCTTGCCCAGCACCAGCCGCATGCCCTGCAGCGTGGAGCCGGTGGAGATCACATCATCCACCAGCACCACGCGGCGGCCTTCCACCAGGGCGCGGTCTTTCTCATCGAGGAAGAGGGTCTGCGGCGCGCCGGTGGTGATGGAGAGCGTTTCAGCCTGAATAACCTCGCCCATGTAGGGCTTGTACGACTTGCGCAGGACGATGTAGGGCTTGCGCGTGCGCACCGCCAGGGCGTAGACGAGCGGGATGCTCTTGGCCTCGGCGGTGACCAGCAGGTCGTAGTCCACGGCGGCCAGGCGCTCGGCCAGCGCGCCGGCGGCGGCCTCCACCAGTTCCACGTCGCCCAGGATGTTGAGGACGGCGATCTTGAGGCCGGGCTTGACTTCAAAGAGAGGGAGGTCGCGCTTGACCCCGGCAATCTCAATCGGGTAGGTCTCACGGTGCGGCGGCATGGGGCGCTCCTGACGATGGCGAATGGGCGCATTCTACCTCGCCTGAGCAGCGGCGAGAAGCGCGGAAGACAGGCGGGGCGCAGGGGTCAGCCGCCCGCCTGCCGGCCGGCCATTGACCCTCGCCGGAAACCGTCGTGTGATAAGATTAGATATACATCTAATCTTTAGGATGGAGCGGATACATGGCGGTTGAGCCGGATTTGTTGGTGTTTTTTAAGGCGCTGGCGGACGAAACCCGGCTGAAGATCGTGGGGCTGCTGGCCGAGACGGCCTACAGCGGCGAGGCGCTGGCCCAGCGCCTAGACCTGAAGCCCGCCACGGTGTCGCACCACCTGGCGCGGCTGGCCGAGGCCGGGCTGGTAGACGCGCGGATAGACGGCCACGCCAAGCGCTACCGCTTGCGGCTAGACGTGGTGCGCGGCCTGGCCGGGCGGCTGCTAGCGCGTGAGACGCTGCCCGCGGCCGCCGAACGCCTGCTGACGCAAACCGAGCCTCCTCCCAGCGCGTTCGAGGCCAAGGTGCGGCGCGACTTCCTCCGGCCCGACGGCACGCTGACGCGCCTGCCCGCCTCCCAGAAGAAGCTGCAAGTGGTGCTGCGGGCACTGGTGGAGCGTTTTGAGCCGGGGCGGCGCTATTCCGAAAAGGAAGTGAACGCCGAACTGAGCCAGGCGCACCCCGACACGGCCAGCTTGCGACGGGCCTTCATCGAGTACAAGCTCATGGCGCGGGCGGGCGGCGAGTATTGGCGCATCCCAGACGAGAGGTAATACATGGCGAGGCTGACGGGGCCGGCTGAGACGGCGCTGCTGGAATTCTTTAAGGCTTTATCAGACGTGGGCCGGCTGCAAGTAGCGGGGCGGCTGGCGGAACGCGACCAGAGCGCGGCGCAGTTGGCCGAGGCGCTGGGCTTACCGCCGGCCGCCATCCGCAAGCACCTGGACGGGTTGAGCCACGCCGAGTTGGTGGACGGCCCGCACAGCGCGGCGCAGACTTATCGGCTGCGGCGCGACTACCTGCACGCGCTGGCGGCCCAGGCCCTGCCGCGTGCGGCCGCCGCTGTCCCGCCTACCGAAGACGAGTACGTGGCCCGGGTGCTGCGCGACTTCCTCACGCCGGAGGGCGCGATCCGCGAGTTGCCGGCGCAGGCAAAGAAGTATCGCGTGGTGGCGCGCTACGCTTTGCAAGCGTTTGAGGTCGGCCCGCGCTACACCGAGAAAGAAGTCAACGAGCGGCTCAAGCGCCTGCACCCCGACACCGCCACGCTGCGGCGCACGTTCATTGACTGGAAATGGATGGACCGGGAGAAAGCCGGGGGGAGCTATTGGAGGACGGAAAGCTAGGCCGGCCAGGGACGTGGAGGCTGTTGCGCAGGGCCTCCCGGGAAGGCCCTGTTTTGTTCCCCAGCGTCCCTGACCGTGTCACGTGCCAGGCCGCCGAAACCCAGCACAAGTTGTCAGATTTACCAATCGTTCTATACTCACGGGCGGCGTCTGCTGGGACCAGCCGCCTGGGCGTCGCCCGGCCTGGCCCAAATCGCAGAGGGAGTTTCCATGTCTAACCATGCTGTCCGCGGTCGCCGCGCCACGGGTCTCGGCCTGTCATTGGTGCTCGGCCTGGCCGCGGCGGCGCTGCTGCTGCTGGCGGCGGGCCGCCCGGCCCACGCGGGGTCGGCCACCACCATCCTCGTCAACCCGGGCGGGTCAATCCAGGCGGCCATTAATGGCGCGAACCCCAACGACACCGTTCAGGTCAACCCCGGCACGTACACCGAGAGCCTGACGTTAAGCAAGACCGTCAACCTGGTGGGCACGAACAGCGCCACCACCATCCTCCAGGCGGCGGCGGGCCAGCGCGTCATCACGGTGACGGGCGTGGCGGTGAACGCCTCAGTGGTGATCTCGGGCCTGACTTTTCAGGGCGGCGACGTGGACGGCGGCACGGCGTGCCCGCAGTTCTGCGGCGGCGGCCTGCTAATCACCGAGACCGCCCAGCCGCGGCTGCAAAACCTGATCGTGCGCAACAACAGCGCCTGGCAGGGCGGCGGGCTGTACGCCGCGGCCAACCTGACGGTGACGAGCGCGCTGTTCACCAACAACACCTCCGCCCACCACGGCGGCGGCCTGAACATTGAGCAAAACCCGGTGGAATACCGGCTGGTCTTGAGCGACACCCAGTTCATCAGCAACACCGCGGGCGGCTGGGGCGGCGGCGCGTTCGTCTTCGGCACCGCCGTGATCGAGAACGGCCGCTTCGAGCGCAACGGGTGCGGCGGCAGTTGCTTCGGCGGCGGGCTGGTCAGCCGCTATCTTCAGCTGAGCAATACGCTGGTCCTGACCAACACGGCCGTCGGCGGCGGCGGCGGGATCTACAACTCGCTGGAGGCCAGCGTCAGCGGCGGCCTGTTCCAGGGCAACAGCTCGGGCGGCACTGGTGGCGGGCTCGATGTGCGCGGCACGCTGTTGGTGACCGGCACGCAATTCATCAGCAATAGCGCGGAAACCGGCGGCGGCGGGCTGCACGTCATTTACAGCAGCGGACCGGAGCTGGTCAGCCTGAGCGGGGCGCGCTTTGAACGCAACAACTGCGCATTCAACCTGTGCCGGGGCGGCGCGCTGTGGACCGAATCTACCCAGAACCTAGTGATCAACACCACGGATTTCATCAGCAACACTGCGCGGGGTAGCGGCGGGGCGATTCACACCGGGGCCGTCTTAACGCTGACCAACGGCTGGTTGCGCGGCAACCTTTGCAGCGATAACGGCTGTCTGGGGGGCGGGCTGAGCGGCGGCAATGCGGCGTATGTCAGCGGCGTGATTTACCAGAATAACACGGCGCAATCGGGCGGCGGTGGCGCGTACTTCCCCGGTCCGGCCATCCTGGTCGCTTCCGTGTTCCAGGGCAATGCTTGCCTGGGATTACTCTGCCCCGGCGGCGCGGTGCGGGCCGAAAACGGCCTGAGCGTGACCAATACCCAGTTTTTGAGCAACACCAGCCAGGGCAAAGGCGGCGGCCTGGGGCTGCTGGCGAACGGCGATCTGCGCCTGGTGAACAGCTTGCTGGCCGACAACGTGGCGGTTGACCAACCCGGCCAGGCGGTGTGGTATGCCGTCACGGGCGGCGAGAGCGTGGTGTTGCACAGCACCTTCGCCGCCGCGAGCAGCATCAGCGGGACTGCAGTCTACCTGGAACTGGGGACGCTGGGGGTGACCAACACGATCGTGGCAAGCTACACCAGCGGCCTGGTGGAGGGCAGCGGCACGCTGTATGAGGACTACAACTTGTTCTTCAACGTCGGCAGCCCGGCGTCGGGCGCGACCAGCGGCAGCCATCACCCCACGGGCGACCCGCTGTTCGCCAACCCGGCGGCCTACGACTACCACCTGGGCGGCGGCAGCCCGGCGATTGACGCGGGCGCGAACGCGGGCGTGACCGACGACTTCGACGGCGACGCGCGCCCGCTCGGCCTGGGCTTTGACCTGGGCTACGACGAGTTGGTGGAGCTGCGGGTGTACCTGCCGCTGGCGGTGAGGTAGACGGAGGCGCGGGGTCCGCGCACTCAAGGGAAGGGGCCTTCCCCTGAGTCACCTTTCTTTCCCCCTGAGGCCCCAGTTCTTACGCCCGCACGCCGCGAAAGTCGTAAATGCCGTCGCTGACGGGCCAGGCGCGGCCGCAGCCGCCACAGGTGAGGGCGGCGGAGCTTTCGGCGAGGTCGAGACCGCCACAGACGGGGCAACGAAAGAACCAGCCGGGCTGCGCCTTCGCGCCGGGGCCGTCTGCCTGGGCGCGGACGAACAGGCTGGGCGAGTAGGGCAGCCACCGGCCGGTGGGCTGGAGGAGCGCGTCGAGGCCGACGAGCAGCTTGAGCGGCACGAACCGCTTGAACAGGCCCAGGCGGAAGTAGGACAAAGCGCGCACCTGCTGCGGAGGCAGCCCTGCCGCGCGCAGCCAGGCGCGCATGCTGCGCGGGTGAAAGTCGAAGTTGAGCTTCACGAACTCCACCGGCTCGGGCGCGAACGGGTTCCACGCCTGCCGGCGCGCGAGCCAGCGCAAGATGGCTTTAAGGTTGCGCTTGTTGGCGAACTCAAGGATGAAGACCGCGCCCGGCTCCAGCACGGCGCGGATTTGCTTTAAGGCGGCCGGCGCGTCGGCCAGGTGGTGGATGACGCGGATCAGGGTGGCGGCGTCGAACAGGCCGGGCGCGAACGGCAGGGCGTAGACATCGGCGGCCACGTAGACATAGCGCGCGCTGCGGCCCAAGCGCGCCTGCGCCTGCTCCAACTGCGTGCGCGAGTAGTCCATGACCACCACGCGCTCATACCCGGCATAGCGCGGGGTGTTGCGGCCCGCGCCCGCGCCGATTTCCAACAGCAGCCGGCCGCGCGCGGGCAGCAGCGCCTGCAGAGCGTGCGCCTCGGTCTGGTCCTCGTAGGCGCGCGCGCCCGTATCCCAAAAGGCCTGCTGGTAGTCCGAACCTTCGTAATCGCAGACCGGGGGCCGGTCGCTGGGCGGGGTCGCCGGCGCGCTCAACGCGGGAAGAACAGTTCGCCCCACGAGTTGGGCGTCTGCTCCAAGAAGGTGTGGTAGGGCCGCAGCAGCGCCGCCAGGTTGGTGAACGGCGCGTGCAGTTCCGTCTCGCTGAGGGGGATGTTCACCGGCACATCCAGGCTCACCGGCACGTCCAGGCTCACCGGCACTTGCAGCGTGACAGGCACGCGCAGCACCACTGGGATGGTCTGGCTGACGGGCACGACCAGCGCCAGGTGGATGTTGAGCGGCGTGCCGGCGGGCAGGGTGATGTCGGTGGGCACGGGCAAACCGTTGAGCATAACGGTGGTGTTGGGGATCGGCGTGTCGTCGGTGAGCGTGACCTGCGTGATGGTGTCGAGCGGCAGGTTGAATAGCACCGGCAGCGTGTCGTTAACGGTGATGGTGTCGTTGACCTGGATCGTGTCGTTAACCTGGATGGTGTCATCCACGTGGACGGTGGTGAGGATGCTGGCCGCGTCCATCTGCACGAAGCTGTCGTACAGGCCGCCGATGAGGGGCTGGGCCACCTGGCGCTTGATCTGGAAGATGAGCAGCCCGGCCACGCCGAGCACCACCAGCAGCAGCACGTTGACGAGGAGGCTGAACAGGGTAGCCAGCCGCCAGAAGGCGCTGGTGGCCGTGGGGCGCGGCGCGCGTAGGGCGGGCAGCGGGGTGGGCGGCGGCGGCGCGGCCGGCGGCAAACTAGAAAAGACGCTGCGCACCGGCGCTTCGGCTGGGGGAGTTTCGTTATCCATCGGCGGCCTCCAGGCCAGGGCGGCGCGCAAGCGCGCCCGAGCATTGCGCGGTGGATGATAACACCGCGCGACTCGCGGTGCAAACGAAATGCCAACCTAATTCAGATTATGTCAAGCCAAGGTCCAGAACGGGCAGATGGCGTAGCCCGCGCCGGGAGGCCAGGCTCAGTTGTCGCTGTAGCGTGAGTCGTCCAGTTGCTTGCGCAGGCGTTCTTCCTTGCTCGGCTCGGGCACGGCGCCGGCCCCCTCGCCCGCGTTCTTCAACTCAGCGGCTTCGGCGGCGCGCAGCTGCGCCAGTGGCAGGGCGCGCACCAGGCTCCATTTGCCGCAATGGTCGCAGCGGTCGAACTTGCCCAGCCCGGCGTTGAGGCCCCACCAATGGCGGCTAAACGGCCGGCCACACTTGGGGCAGATGGCGCCGCCCAGCAGGCCGTATTTGCGCAGCGCGCCTAGCGGCGTGGGGTTGGCCTTGCTGCGCATGGCCTGAAACACCGCCAGGCCGCCGAAGAGGACGATGAGGACCAGGGCAACGCTAAAGATCGGCACGAAGATGTCCTGGGCGGCCCGCCAGCTGTCGGCGGCGCTGACGAAGCTGAACTGGCGCGGCGCGGCGCTGAGCGTGCCGCCGTCGGCGAGCGCGCCCTCGGCGCGCAGGGTGTGCGGCCCGACGGCATAGTTGTCCGTGTCGAAGTCCACGCGGAAGGGGGCTTCGGCATCGGTGCCCACCACCGTGTCATCAATGTAGAAGGTCACGCTCACGACGCCGGGCGGCGCGTTGGTCTCCAGGCGAAACGAACCTTGGATTTCGCCGGCGCCGGAGTAGCCGACATTGCGGCGGACGTAAAGCTCCAGGGTCGAGTCGGTCTGGGCCGAGGCGGCCAGGGGGACGACCAGGACAAAGACGGCGAGGAGCAGCCGGACGAGACGACGAGTGTTCATGGCAATGTTCCAGGCGGCGGCCGAAGCGCCAATGGGCGCGCCTTATTTCCAGCGGGTGAGGATGTTCTCGCGCTGAAAGAGGCGCGCGCCGAGGTAGACCATGGCGAGGTCAATCAGCGCCAGGAGGACGATGGCGACCAGCATGAAGGTGACGTTGAGGACGATGACGCCGGCGAGTTGGCCGAAGAGCACGGCCAGCAGCGGCGCGATGATGACGGCGGCGGTCTGCTCGGCCACGCGTGGGTCGCTGGCGCGCGAGGAGACCATGAGGGCGAAGACGACGGCCAGCACCGACATGAGTGGGCTGATGACGAAGATGGCCAGCAGCCAGACCGGGCTGAGGACCTGGCGTACGACGATGGCGCCGCCGCCCACCAGGGGCAGGCCGATGAGGAAGACGGTGAAGCCGGCCCAGGTGGCGGCGATGGCGGGCAGGGCAGCGGCCAGGCCCTTGGCGGTGAGCAGCTCGATGGTGCTGATGGGCGTGGCGAGCAGCGGCTCGAGGCTGCGGGTGGTCTTCTCGCCAACGATGCTGTAGGCGGCGATGGAGACGGGGATGATGAGTGGCATCATCATGAACAGCAGCAGGAACTCGTTGAGCAGGTAGAGTTGCAAGCAGTCGGCCGGGCCGGCGCCCGCGCACATGGCCTGAAAGGAGGCGGGCAGGTCGGCCAAGTCGCCGGTGTTGGGAGCACTGTGGCTGGTGACGTAGAAGATGCCCAACGGCAGCGCGGTGAAGATCAGGGGCAGAAAGCCGACGGTGAAGAGCACGAGCTTGTTCTTGAAGACCTCGGCCCATTCTTTGTCTATGACGGTGCGCACACGGGGTAGGTTCATCTTTCCACCTTCAACCTATTTGTGATATTTTTCACAAATAGGTTAGTCTGTCTCGGTTTCACGTGAAACGTTAGGCGACGGGCGGAGCCGACGGCGCATTGTGCTCGTCAATCAGGCGCAGATATACGTCTTCCAGCGAGTGCCGCAATTCGCCCACGAACTGAATGGCCGCTCCCTGCTCCACCAGGGCGCGGATCAGCGCGGGATCGTCGGCCTCCGGGTTGTCGAGCGCGACGACCAGCTTGTTGTCCACGGCCTCGACGCTCTTGACGAAAGGCAGCGTCTGGGCCACGGCGGTCAGGTCGTTGGCCGCCTGCCCCAAATGGACGACTACTCGCCGGCCGTAAAGCCGCTGGCGGATATTGACCGGGGAGTCTACGGTGATGAGGCGAGTCTTGAAGATCGCGATGCGGTCGCACAGGCGGTCGGCCTCATCCAGGTTGTGGGTGCACAGGAAGATTGTGCGCCCTTCCCCCTTCAGCTCGGCGATGAAGTCGCGCACCAGTTTGGCGGCTTCGGGGTCCAGTCCGCTGGTTGGCTCATCCAGGAACAGCAGGCGCGGCTCGTGCAGCAGCGCGCGGGCCAGCGCCAGCTTCTGGCGCATGCCCTTGGAGAAGCTCCCGGCCTCGTCCTGGCGGCGCTCCCACAGGCCGAGCATGGTCAGGTATTTGCGCACCTGCCCAGCCACGTCGGGCACGCCATACAGCTGGGCATAGATGGTCAGATTCTTCTCGGCGCTCAGCCGGTCGTACATGCCGGGCGTCTCGGTCAGCAGGCCCACGCTCTGCCGGATGGCGGCGTCGTCTTGCCCAAGCGTGTAGCCGTTGAGGCGGGCGCTGCCGGCCGTGGGGCCGATGAGGGCCGTGAGCATGCGCACGGTGGTAGTCTTGCCGGCACCGTTCGGCCCCAGGAAGCCGAAGACTTCGCCCTCAGCCACGTCGAGCGAGAGCCGGTCTACCGCCGTCAGCGCCTTCTCAGTAGCGCCGAAGGTCTTGGTCAGCCCGTCTGTGTGGATCATTGATATCTCGTCTTGTCTAGCGATTCGGCCGTGGGCGCGGTCGGGGTCAGCGGCGTGGCGGCGGCCATGGCCAGCGGCACAGTCGCAACCTCCGGTTGCTTCAGCGGCGGCTCGCGCAGCAGCCAGATGACGCCCAGGCCCGCCAGCGCAAAGAGGCCGATGATGATCTCGACCCACACCGCGCCGTTCTCGGCCCCCAGCGTGCCGATGGCGTACACCGCCGTGGCATCCACCGCCGCGTGCCACAGGATGGCGGCCAGCAGCCAGAGCAGGTTGCGGCGCTTGAAGACCTGCACCACCAGCACCGCCATGGTCAGGTGGGTGCAGATGGCCGTGACGCGCTCAATGGTGCCCAGCAGCGGATACCACCAGGGGTAGCTCAGGGCCACGGCCATTTGCTCCTGCACCAGGGTCAGCTGGTCGGCCGGGAGGCCCAGCGTGTTCAGATCCCGCTGGCTGAGCACCAGGATGTTGATGGCGCCCAGCGCGGCCAACGCGCCGACGATGACGGCTTCCACGCCGCCGTGGCCCGCGCCGAACATCAGCGCCTGGCTCCAGTGGCGGGCGTCCTTGATCCAGAAACGGTAGACCAAATAGCGCGCGACTTCCTCGAACACGCCCGCGCTCAGGCCCAGGATGACGGCGTAGACGGCCAGCGGGAGCTTGCTGATGTGCAGGCCGTTCTCCAACAGGGCGTTGAACGGGAGGTGGCCGATCTGCGAGGCGATAAACGTGACCGCGCCGATGAAGAACAGCCGCCAGGACGCCTTGAGCCGGGCGGCCAGCACCAGGCCAAGCACGATGGGCAGGGCGATCATCAACAACGGGTTGATGGCATAGGTCAGCAGTAGCATGGTCGGTATCCTGAGTGCGGAGGCAGCGGCCGGAGCACTCGCAGGTCACGGGGCGGCATGCGCCCGGAGACTCATCATAGGCGAAACCAGCCCGCCGCGCCAGCGCGAAATAGCCGTCAGTGAGCAGGAAATCCGGCTCTTATTAGGCGCACGGAACAGGGCGCGGCGGCGTTTGGCGAGCTCTGGGCGGGTATTGTTTCACGTGAAACGTGGCGGCGGCCCGCTGTCTGCCGCACGCGCGTCTGCCCGTCGCGGGGCCATTGGCTCGGCCAGACGCCCGGCGCACCCAGCAACCCGACCCCCTACCCCGATTTAATTAAGATTATTTACTTTACATAACATCTATTGTCGGCTTCAGAACTGGCCGCTCAAAACGCCACCACCCGGCCGCGCCCAGCGCCAACGATCAGCGCCGCGCTATGGCTCGCGGCGGGCCGGCCAGCTCCGCCGTCTACCGATCCGCTACTCACCCCAGCATACCACCGGCCCAGCGCCGCACGTGCTCGCGCTCGTGCCTCAACCAGACGCGCCGCCGACCGGCCCAGTGTTAATCATACCAGCCCCCCACCCCAGGCCCCAGTAAGCGCGCGATCTGCGGCCGCCCTGCCTGACCGCCCGAAGACGTGACGGCCCAGACCAGGAAACCGCGCTTTACTGAGTTCGGGTGCTATTTGGGGTAGACGCCGGCGCTATTCAATCCTACACTGGAAGCGAGTTGCTCTCGGCCTGCCGGTCACGCTTCGCCTATAGAAGGCCGACCCAGCGCGCCGCCGGTTTGGCGGCGGCGAGGTCACGCAGCGTGGCGCAACCGCTAGTTGGGCGGCTTCCGGCCGGCGAGAGCTTTTCTTATCAGCATAGCTAGGAGGATAACTGTATGCGAATTGCACTCGTTGGACCAACCGGGGTTCTGGGCCGCGCACTGGTGCCCCTGCTCTTGCAGAAGGGCCATACCGTGCGCGCCCTGGCGCGTTCAGCCGCCAAAGCGCACCGCCTGTTTCCGACGGGCACTGAAATCGTTGAATGTGATCTGCTGACCACCACCACGGACGAATTGGCGGCTCACCTGGCGGGCTGCGACACCGTGGCGCACATCGCCACGGCCATTCCACGCGACTTCACGGTGCCCAACGCCTGGGAAGCCAACACCCGGCTACGGACGGACGGCGTCCGGGTGCTGCTTGCGGCGACGCTGCAGGCCGGGGTCAGGCGCTACCTTCAGCAGAGCATCACCATGGCCTATGCCGATCACGGGGATGATTGGATCACGGAGGCCACGCCCCTCGATACCGGCCCCGAGCGCGCCCGGACCGGGTCGCCGGTGATCGCCATGGAGCAGATGGTGCAAGCCAACCCGCCGGAGAAGCTGGAATGGTGCATCCTGCGCGGGGCCAATTTCGTGGGCAAGGACACGCACCAGGACACCGTAATGGAGGGCTTGCGGCTCGGCCAGGAAACCGTGCCGTGCGACGGTCGGAACTTTGTGTCACTGATCCATGTCATGGACATGGCGACCGCCGTGGTCGCGGCCGGCGAACGCGCCCCGGCCGGGTCTGTGTTCAATATCACCGCCGAACCCATCCGCTATGGCGACTATCTCGACCGCCTGGCAGATTCAATCGGCGCAGCGAGGCCGAAGCGCGACAACTCGGCCCCATGCCCGCCGTCGTGGCGGTGCAGCAATCAGGCCGCAAAAGACCAACTGGGATGGCAGCCCGCCCACAGCCTGTTTCCGTAAACAACCGCGGCGGCCGACTCCCGCGCGGCGGGTAGGCCAGCCCGTCTCGAACCCCACGACCCGGCGCGGCGCGCCCGCTGGGCGGCACGCCGCGCTGGGCCGCCCCGCCGCGTGCAGATTAACAAACGGCAGGCCCGCGCCACCGTGTAAAAATTCACAATCAGTGGCTGCCAAGGGTCAAACTTGTGGGCACCTGACCGTTCGCCGGCGCTGGGCGGTTCTGCCCCAGGCGTCCTCTTTGTCCTGGCGTAAGCGCATGGTAGAATTCCAACCGAAGCGTATGCGGGCCGCCAACACCTGGGTTCGGGGGTGTCAGGTTGACTAACCAATTCTTCAATCAGGTTAAAGCCACCAAGCCCTTCCTGGTCAACGACCAGACCAACTACGTCTTCGCCGACCTGCCCAAAATGCCGGAGACGCAATTGGTGCTGCTGCTGCCCTACCGCGCCTGGCAGCGCCTGCCGGAGTACATCACCCACTACGAGGCGACGACCCTGGCCGGGCGGTTTGGGGCCGAGCCGGGTGACTATGAGTGGGAATGGATCGCCAGCCCGGAGGCCGTGCGCTGGTGGCGGCGGGCCTCCACCGGGCAAGAGTCGTTGTTCGCGCTGGCGATGGCCGTGCCGCGCAAGGACCTGGTGGAGTTGTATGGCCTGGTGGAAGTGGACGAGGCCAGCCCGCACTGGAACGAGGTGATCCCGGAAGAAGCCGCCAACGGCATGCCCGACCAGGCGCGCATGATGGCCCGCGCGCAAGGCCGCAACGAGCCAGACATCCTGCGCGAACTCTACCGCGAATACTTCCGCCGCAAGGCCATGTTGACGCTCGACACGCCGGGCCAGATGGCGCTGCGGCGCGGCACGGTGCGCGAGGTGGAACGCTTCCGCGACGCTCTGCGCGGGCTGATCGAGCGCTCGAGCAAGGTGCGGCTGCCCTCTGAAATGCGCTAAACGATGATCCGAGCCTTTGATTGGCGCGACGTAGGCCTGGTGAAGACCCTGGCCGACCGGGGCGTTTGCTTGGATTCTGAGACCGGGCTGACCGAGGGCAACCACCCGCTGCAGCACGCGCTGGTGGCGTACCTGATGCCGATGGCGGGCGCGCCCACGCTGATCTGGCGCGCCGACGGCAACGGGCACGCCGCCTTTGGGCAGCTGCGCCACCGGCCGGGCGAGCAGCACGCGCGCGTGCTGTTCATCGCTCCCGCGGCAGAGCAGGCCGGCAACGGCTGGCAGAGCGTGATTGATCGCCTGGCGGTGGAGGCCGGCGAGCGCCGCGCCCAGAACCTGATCGCCGAGGTGAGCGACAAGAGCCCCGAGTACGAGACCCTGCGCGAGGCGGGCTTTGCGATTTACGCCCGCCAGACGCTGTGGAAGCTGGCGGCGGATCGGCTGACCGGCGACGCCGCCGAGACGGTGCCGCTGCGCCCGGCCGTGCGGGCCGACACCGTGGCGGTGAACACGCTCTACAGCAACGTGGTGCCGCGGCTGGTGCAGCAGGTGGAGCCGGGGCCGCAGCACATCGAGCGCGGCTACGTGCTGCACGAGGCCGGTGAACTGGTAGCCTACCTGGACGTGCGCCGCGGGCCGCAGGGCGTGTGGGTCGAGCCGTTTTTGCACCCGGAGGCCGACGACTGCGCCGAGGCGGTGCTGACGACCTGTCTGCGGCTGCTGCCGGGCCGGGCCGAGAAGCCGCTGTTTGTGTGCGTGCGCCGTTACCAAAACTGGCTGCAAGAAGTGGTGGCGCGCGTGGGCTTCGAGCCGCTCGGCTCGCAGGCCGTGATGGTCAAGCGCCTGGCGGTGCGCCTGGCCGAGCCGGTGTTGAAACCGCTGCCGGTGGTGGAGGGCCAGGTGCCCACGCCGATCGCCAGCACGCACTACACGACCGGCGACGAGGCGAGCCACGCGCCGGTGACGCCGCGGAAGTTTGGTTGGGATTGGAGTTGGTGGCTGCCTCATGCAAAGACGAATCACCGATGATCTTGAAGCGCTGCTGCGGGTCATTCCGACCCACATCTGCGATAAGCTGCGCGCCATCAATCGGCCGGACGAACTGCTCGAAGTGATTTTAGACCTGGGGCGCGTGCCGACGGCGCGCTTCACCGACGGCGAAGTGGTGCTGGCGGAGGCGGAGATCACCCGCGAAGAGCTGGACTATGTGATCACGCGCATCGGCGCGTTCGACGCCGACAACCGGGCCGGCATGGAGCGCACGCTGCACCGCATCAGCGGCATCCGCAACCGCCGCGGCCAGGTGGTCGGCCTGACCTGCCGCGTGGGCCGCGCCGTCTACGGCACCATTGACATCATCCAAGACATCATCGAGAGCGGCAAGAGCGTGCTGCTGCTCGGAGCTCCGGGCGTGGGCAAGACGACGATGCTGCGCGAGGCCGCGCGCATCCTGGCCGACAACAAGCGCGTCGTCATCGTGGACACCTCCAACGAGATCGGCGGCGACGGCGACGTGCCGCACCCGGCGGTCGGCCGCGCGCGGCGCATGCAGGTGTCGCAGCCCTCGCTCCAGCATGAGGTGATGATCGAGGCGGTGGAGAACCACAACCCGCAGGTCATCGTCATTGACGAGATCGGCCGGCAGTTGGAGGCCGAGGCGGCGCGCACCATCGCCGAGCGCGGCGTGCAGCTCATCGGCACGGCGCACGGCAACTCGCTGGAAAACATCCTGCTCAACCCTACGCTGGCCGACCTGGTGGGCGGCATCGAGAGCGTCACACTCTCGGACGAAGAAGCCCGCCGCCGCGGCACCCAGAAGACCGTGCTGGAGCGCCGCGCCCCGCCGACCTTCGATGTGCTGATCGAGATCCTCCAGCGCGAGAACCTGAACGTGCACCCCGACGTGGGCGCGGCGGTGGATTCGTTCCTGCGCGGGCGGCCGATCCCGCCGGAGAAGCGCTTCCGCGACGAGGCCGGGCAGCTGCGCATCGAGCAGCCCGCGCCCGAGCCGCAGCGCCGCGGCTATGGCGCCAACGGCGGGCAGAGCGGCAACGGCCGCGGCCTGGGCCGCACCGAAGGCGGCAACCTGGCGGGCGGGCCGGTGTGGGAGTCGCGCCATCGCGCGCTGCCGGCCGGGCCGCCGGCGGCCACGCCCGGCGCATACGAAAGCGAACCGGGCCGGGCCGTGACGGCCGCCGCACCGGTGGGCCTGGCGCCGGTGCGCATCTACGCCTACGGCATCGCCCGCAACCGGCTGGAGCAGGCCGCCAAGCGGCTGCGCCTGCCCGCCGCCGTGACCGAAGACCTGGCCGACGCCCAGGCGCTGGTGACGCTAAAAACCTACTACCGCCGCCACCAGAGCATCGTTAGCGAAGCCGAAGAACGCGGACTGCCCATTTACGTGCTGCGCTCGAACACCGTCGGGCAGATGGAGAACTTCCTCTCCGACCTGTTCAACCTGAGCACGCCCGCCGCCGATGAAGAGGACGCCAACGACGCGCTGGCCGAAACGCAGCAGGCCATCACCGCCGTGCTCAACGGCACCGCGTCCGTAGACCTGCCGCCCGCCTCGGCCTACGTGCGCCGCTTGCAGCACGAGCTGGCGCGCAAGGCCAACCTGATCTCGCACTCCTACGGCAAAGAGCCGCGCCGGCGCGTGCGCATCTTTCGGGACTGAGGCCGTGGGCTTCTTAATCACCTTCGAGGGGCCAGACGGCTCGGGCAAGTCCACGCAGATCAAGCGGCTGTACGAGCGCCTGCAAACGCAGGGCTACGACGCCTACCTGACGCGCGAGCCGGGCGGCACGGCTATCAGCGAGGAAATTCGCGGGCTGCTGCACGACCTGAACCACCGCGAGATGGCCCCGCGGGCCGAGATCTTGCTCTACTCAGCGGCGCGCGCGCAACTGGTGCAGCAAGTCATCCGGCCGCACCTGGCGGCGGGCGGCATTGTGCTGTGCGACCGCTACTACGACAGCACGCTGGCCTACCAGGGCTACGGCCACGGCCTCGACCTGGACACGCTGCGGCGCATTACCGAGTTCGCCACCGAGGGGCTGCGGCCCGACCTGACGCTGCTGCTGGATTTGGACGCGGCGGCCGGGCTGGCGCGCCGGCAGACCGGCGGCGTGGAGTGGAACCGGCTGGACGACTACGCGCTGGCCTTTCACCAGCGGGTGCGCGCTGGCTATCTGGCGCTGGCGGCGGCCGAGCCGCAGCGCTGGGTGACGTTCGATGCGCTGCAAGATAAGGCCGAGCTGGCCGCCGGCATCCAGCAATTGGTGCTGGCCCGGCTGGCGCAACTGCCGGCCGCCGCGCTCACGCAGCCGCAGTCCGCCTAACGCGCGAACCTTAACGAAATCAACCTTAAAGAAACCGGGCCGGTCCAGTGTGACCGGCCCGGTTACGTTTAGTTGCTAGAGCAGGGTGGGGGGCTAGGCAACATTCGCGGGCCAGGCAAGCCTGGCTATAGGCCCAAGCGCGCCCGGGCCAGTTCTGCAAAGGCGCTGTCCGGGTAATCGCTCAGCACGGCCCGATAGAACGCAAGCGCCTCGCGCTCCTTGCCGGCGAGCTCTGCGGCCAGGGCCAGGGTATAACGATACGCGGCGCAGTCGTAGTAAGCGACAACCGTGCCCGATGTTTCGGTGACCTCGAACGGGCAGCCTGTGGATAGCTGGTCAATCTCCAACAATTGCTCGTAGATCGGCGCAGGGGCGCTTCCGTGAATGAGTTGTTCTCGCAGCGCTCTAAAGCGTTCTAGCGTCTCGATAATAGGATTAGGTGACTTGGATGTTCGGACAACCGCAAATGGCTCACCCGTGAGCGGGTGATGCCCCAACTCCAGGGCTTGACCATTGCCGAGATCGGTCAGTATCTCAGGCTGATCGTCATTGATATAGACGAAGCTTGAGTCAAGCACAGGCCGGGGGCCGACGAGCAGCGCTTTCGTCACGCTACCATAGGTCGCTGCTATCCATAGCTCGGGCTCCGCTGCGCTGGGTAGTATCGTATCAAACCAACGTTCATCCCTGCCATCGGCGTCAAAATCGAACCAACCTTCAGATGGAATTTGCACGCCGGCGGTTCTCAATTCGCCAGTGAATTGAGCCAACGGCGCATTTGCATAGGCGATTGCTACGGTTGCAGGCAGGGCAACCTCATACTCACATGCTGTCACTTTCAGGCAGGCGGAAAGCAGGTCCGTAGGGGCCTCAAAGGCAAGCAGAAAATCTTGCGCGGGCCGAATCCAGGCGCTATTGCTGGCCGCCGGCGCTTGGACAATTTCATTGAAGACGGCTCGGGCCGCCTCGAATTCTCCGGCATATGCGCTGTATAGCCCTTGCCTGACACGCAGTTCGTCGAGCAGTTCTCGCTGGCTCTTCACCGTGGGCGCATAGGCTGAATAGGCCATTTGGAGTGCCGCAGCGGCGTCCAGCGCACCCAAGTCGCGCACATAGTCGCTGATCCCCTTTAGACAATCGGGCAATGCCTCGTCCCCGCCTGCAAAGCCTTCTCCGAATACCAATTGCCCGCCGGTCATCTCAAACCACTGGCCATTCCACTGGTAGCGGCTAAGACCATACTCCTCACAGTATAGGCCGAGCGCCACGCCGATCTCCAGTTGGGTTGTTCCCTCTACTGTTGGATAACTACTGATCCAGCCATTCCAGATTGCCAGGCTTCGGTCCCGCGCTGGATTGAATGGCATGACCACGTGCGGCAGTTGGGTGATATCCAGCACGGTGATCTCGGTCGTGCCTACGTGACCACCCGAATACTGGTTGACAATGATCTCAGCGTTGCCATCATCGGTCACATCTTTGACGAAACACTCCGAAGGATTACGGAGCGTGGCGAAGAAACCCGCGCCCGCAAAACCATCATGGAGCTGATAGATAGCATAGTCGTCCTGGTCTTGCACGGCGAGCAGACAGGCGCTGCCGGGCGTGTCAATGTCGTGCAAGAAGCCAAGCGCTATCAGGTATCCGGCGGCGTGGCCCGAGATGGCAACCGGGCTGACTTCTAGCGTGAAGGCCGGGGTGAAGTACGTCGGAGCTAGCTCTCCCGAGTGGAACCAACCGGGCAGTTCCGATGGCGCAACCTTCTGCTGGTTCAGGGCCTGCCCGATCAGATCGGCATATATGCGAACGGCTTCTGCACCCTCTCCCGACAGGGCCATGTAGTAAGGGTGCATCTCCGAAACTGAGAGCACAGATGTTCCACAGGCTGGCCTACACGACCAGCGGTAGGGCATGATAGCGGCTGGCCTCGGGCCTCGTTCTGAGCGAGGGCGGCCGGTCAAGCGGGTGTG
>JADZEK010000153.1 GCA_020850595.1 Anaerolineales bacterium | reverse complement strand
GGTCGCAGGCCGCCAGCGCCGCCCGGAAGGCCGGCTCACGCGCCAGCAGGCCGCGCCCCATGCCCGCCCACTGGCCGCCCTGCCCCGGAAACACAAAGGCCAGCTTGGGCCGGTGGCCGCGCGGCACATAACCGACGGCCGCGCCGGGCGGTAGATGGCCGGCGAGATAGGCGTCGAGTTGAGACAGGAGGGCTTCGGCCGTGGGGCCGGCCAGCGCCAGGCGATGCTCATAGGGCGCGCGCCGCGCCCCGGCGCTGTAGCACACGGCGGGCAGGGGCCAGCGCTGGGCGGCCAGCTCGCCACGGTAGGCGCGCGCCAGCGACTGGAGCGCTCCACTGCTGCGGGCCGAGAGGGGCAGCAGACATGGCCCCGCGCCGGCCGCGGCGGGCGGCGCGGGCGGCGCGGGCGGCGCGGGCGGCGCTTCTTCTAAGATGATGTGGGCATTGGTGCCGCTCAGGCCAAACGAATTGACGCCGGCCAGACGACGCTCACCAGCGGCCACGGGCCAGGGCAGCAGAGTGGTCGGGACGCGCATGGGCATGGCCGCCCAGTCTATGTGGGGGCTGGGAGTCGTGAAGTGCAGGTTTGGCGGAATCTGCTGATGCTGCAGCATCACGACCACTTTCATCAGGGCGGCAACCCCGGCAGCGGCCTCCAGGTGGCCCAGGTTGGTTTTGAGCGAGCCAATAGTCAGCGGCTGGGCGGCGGCGCGGCCCGGCCCCAAGGCGGCCGCCAGCGCGCCGATCTCAATCGGGTCGCCGAGCGGGGTGCCGGTGCCGTGGGCTTCGACGTAGCTGATCTGGCTGGGCGCGAGGCGGGCTTCGGCCAAGGCCTGGCGGATGGCCGCGGCCTGGGCTGGGCCGTTGGGCGCGGTCAGCCCGCTGCTGCGCCCATCTTGGTTGACGGCTGTGCCGCGAATGACGGCGACGATGGGATCGCCAGCGCGCAGGGCATCGTCGAGGCGTTTGAGCACGACGAGGCCGCAGCCTTCGCCGCGCACGTAGCCGTCGGCCTGGGCGTCGAAGGTCTTGCAGCGCCCATCGGGGGCCATCGCGCGCAGCTTGCAGAAATAAATGGTTCGGTCGGGGGCCAAGATCAGGTTGACGCCGCCGGCCAAGGCCAGGTCACTCTCACGGGCGCGCAGGCTCTGGCAGGCCAAGTGGACGGCCACCAGCGAGGAGGAGCAGGCGGTGTCGAGGGCCAAGTTCGGCCCGGTGAGTCCGAGCAGATAGGAGAGGCGCCCGGCCGCGACGCTGGCGGTGTTGCCGGTGCCGGTGTAGGCATCCATGGCGTCATTGCCCGCGAGCATTTGGAGATGATAGTAGTCGTTGGAGAAGATGCCGAGGAAGACGGCCGTGGCGCTGCCGGCCAACTGCGCGGGGAGCAAGCCGGCGCGCTCAAGCGCTTCCCAGGTGACTTCGAGCAAGAGGCGCTGCTGTGGGTCCATCGCGGCGGCTTCGCGCGGGGAGATGCCGAAGAACTCGGCGTCGAAGCCATCCACACGATCTAGGAAGGCGCCGACCCGCGTGTACATTTTGCCGGGGGCGGCCGGGTCGGGGTCGTAGTAAGCGTCAATGTCCCACCGGTCGGCGGGGACATCGCGCACCAGGTCTTGGCCGTCGGCCAGCAACTGCCAGAGCGCTTCGGGGCTATCGGCGCCGGGGAAGCGGCAGCCCATGCCGATGATGGCGATGGGCATTCGGCCGGCGCTCTCCAACTGATCCACCTTTTGCTGAAGGCGGTCAATCGCCAGGAGCGCCCGGCGGAGGCGGTCGAGCTGATCGGGTGGCGGCGCGATGGTGGGCATCGTGGTCATTTTTCCAGCCCGTGGTCAAGCTGTGCGAGCCGGGCATCGAGCAAGGCCTCCAGCTCGGCCTGCGACAGTTGCGCCAGCGGGTCGCGCGGCTGAGCGGGGGCGGCGCGGGAGGCGGCCGCACTCTGGGGATCGGCCAGCTCGGGGACGGGCGGCGCGAGGAGACCTTCTAAATAGCTGCCCAAGGCGTCGGCAGTTGGGTAGTCGAACAGGAGGGTGGCGGGCAGGGCCACACCCAGCGCCGCCCCCAGGGCGTTGCGCAGTTCAATGGACATGAGCGAGTCGAGGCCGAGTTCTTGCAGGGGCCGCTGTGGGTCGAGCGGGCGCGCGGCGTCAAGCCCCAGCAGGCGCAGGGCCTGGGCGCGGATGAGTGCGTTGATTTGGTCACGCCGGTCACGGGGCGCGGCGGCCAGGCGCAACTGCGCCTCGGGCGCGGCGGCCGGCGTGGCATGGCGCAGGTGGCCGGGCTGGATGAGTTCGGCGATGACGGCTCGGCCACCGCCGGGGCGCGCGCGGTAGCGGTCCCAATCTACGGGCAACAGGGCGAGCTGCGGCAGGGCGGAGGTGAGCATGGCGCCGAACACTGACAGCCCGTCGGCCTCCGCAATCTCGCCGAGGCCGTGCTCCAGCCGGCGGCGGCGAGCCGCCTGGCTGTGGGCCGCCATCCCAATTTCGGCCCACGGCCCCCAATTGAGGCAGCTGGCCGGCAACGCCTGCGCCCGGCGGTAGTGCGCCAGCGCGTCTAGGTAGGCGTTGGCAGCGGCGTAGTTGGCCTGGCCCGGCGACCCAAGCAAGCCGGCCGCGGAGGAGAACAAGACGAAGAAATCAAGCGGCAGTGACCGGGTCTGGGTGTGCAGATGCCAGGCGCCGGCTACCTTGGGGGCGAGCACCGGGGCGAAGCGCGCCCAGTCTTGCTGGAGAAGCGCGGCGTCGGCGAGGACGCCGGCGGCATGGACGATGCCGCGCAGCGGCGGCAACTGCGCCGCGAGGTGGGCGAGCAGGCCCGCCACCGCTTGTTCCTCGGCGACATCACAACTGAGGACGACGACCTGTGCGCCGGCTTGTTCTAAGGCCGCCAGTGTGGTGAGCGCGGCCGGGGGGGGCGCGCCGCGACCGGCCAGCACGAGGTGACGCGCGCCGTGCGCCGCCAGCCAGCGCGCGACGCTTAAGCCCAGGCCGCCGAGACCGCCGGTGATCAGGTAGGTGCTCTGGCCGTCGAGGGGGGGCAGGGCGTGGGCGGCGAGCGTGTGCCGGACGAGGCGCGGC
Source organism: Anaerolineales bacterium (assembly GCA_020850595.1). Lineage (GTDB taxonomy): Bacteria > Chloroflexota > Anaerolineae > Anaerolineales > UBA6663 > JADZEK01. The sequence continues at coordinate 4,809 of JADZEK010000153.1, read as the reverse complement.
ACCCAGCGCTGCCCGCCGCGCCAGGCCATTTCGTCTTCGCCATTGGGCGGCTGGGTGATCCAGCTCGCCAGGTCGCGCACGGCTTCGAGCAAGCGCCCCGGCTGAAGGTCTACCAGCCCGCCCCACAGCTCGGGATACTCGTGCGCCATGCTCCGGCCCAGGCCCCACAGGGGGGCTTGCTCCGGCGCGAGCAAGGCCGCGGCGCCGCCGGCCGGCTGCGCGCCGGCTGTGACGAGCCAGAGACGCGGCGCCGAGGCGGGGGCATGCCGCACCAGCGCCTGGGTTAGGGCTAACGCGCTCCGCAGACCCGCCAGGGAAGGCGGAGCGGCGGCCGGCGCTGCGACCTCAGCCCCCAACGCCCAAAGGTGAACGAGGCCGCGCCAGGGCGCCCCGGCCGAGGCCGCTACGGCGCGCACGACGTGCTCCAACTCGTCTGGCTGTTCGGGGTTGACCTGCCAGCGGCCGGGGGCAAGCTCGGCCAGGCCCGGCCCCGGCCAGACGGTGACGCACTGGCCGCCGGCCGCCGCCAAGTGCTCGACCAACGCGGCGGCGACTCCAGTGGGTTCGCCCAAGACCAACCAGCGGCCGGCCGGAGGCGCGTCGCCGGGCACGAAGGGGGAGGGGCGCCACGCCAGGGTGTAGAGCGGCTCAGTCGTCGCCGGATCGGCGGCGCGCTGGAGCGCCGCACGGCTCGCCGCTCGATAGCGCACACCCAGCAACTCAGCCACGCTGCGCCCGTCGGCATCCACGAGGCGCACGTCACCGGTGTAGCCTTCGTCGGTGGCGCCCGGCTGAAGGCGGGCATGAGCCAGGCAAGCCTGGCCGACAGCGGGGCTCACGCGCACCGTCTCGACACTGATCGGCGCGTAGACGGCGCGCGGGCCGCCCTGGGCCAGGGCCGGGGAGGCCGCCACGCTGATGAGTTGCAGGCCGGCCTCGGTCAGGCTGGGAAATGCGCGATAGGGCTGAAGTCGGTCGGCGTCGGGGGCGGGGCCGATCTGACCGACGGCTTCGCCGGGGCCAAGCGCCAGGGCGGTGAGGCGCTGTAGGCTCGGCCCGAGCACGATGTCTTGCGCCCGGAGGGCGTCATATAAGCTGGTTCCGGCCAGTTGGGTGGGACAGCGGGCCAGGGCAGCGGCGTGGTCGAAGTGTTCGGCCCAGTCGCCGGCGCCGCGCTCGGCGCGGACTGTGCCGGCGACGTGCTGCACCCAGGCGCTGCCGGCGGCATCGGCCTCCGCCGCCTGGCTGAAGACGGCCAGCCGGGCGCCGTCGGCATCAGGCGTCAAGACGATCTGCACGCGGCGGGGCTGGTCTTCGGGCAGCACGAGGGCGTGCAGAAAGGTCACGTGGGTGAGGGTGTGTTCACCGGGCAAGGCGGCGTTGGCGGCTGACAGCGCCATGCTTAAGAAGCACACGGCCGGGACGAGGGCCAGGCCATAGTAGCGATGACCTTCGAGCAAGGGCGACTTGCCCGGCCAGAGCTGGGTCTGAAAGATGATTTCGGGCAGCGGCAAGGCGAGCCGCACCCCGAGGAGCGGGTCGTCTCCCGGCGCTTCGGCGGGCGGGCGGCGGGCGGGTGTTACCCAGGCGCGTTGACGCTGAAACGGATAGGCGGGCAGCGCCAGTCGGCGACGGGGCGCATCGCCCCAAACGCCGCGCCAGTCTGGGTCAACGCCGTGCGCATAGAGCCGGCCCAGGCTCGCCAGCATTTGCTCGGGGTCTGCGCGGCTGCTGCGCAGCGAGGGCGCGAAGACGGCGTCAGTGTCGGGCAGGCAGGCGCGGGCCAGGCCCAGCAGGGCCGAGCGCGGGCCAATCTCGACGAACACGTCACACCCATGAGCCTGGAGGGCGCGCACACCATCGGCGAAGCGCACCGGCCGACGGGCGTGGCGGCGCCAATAGTCGGGACGGATGAGTTCTTCCGGACGGGCGAGCGTGCCGCTGAGGTTCGACACCAGCGGGAGGCGCGGCGCAGACCAATGGACTTGAGCGGCCTCGCGCTCGAGGGCGTCGAGGATCGGGTCCATGAGCGGTGAGTGAAAGGCGTGCGAGACGGCCAACGCCCGGCAGCGCACGCCTTGCGCTTCGAACGCGGCGGCCACGGCGGCGACACTTGGGCGCGGCCCGGCGATCACCGTTTCGGCGGGGGCGTTGAGGGCCGCAATGGCGACGCGCGCGGCATAGGGGGCCAGCGCTTCGGTGACTCGCGCCTCACCAGCGGCGATGGCGGTCATGGCGCCTTCGGGCGGCAGGCTTTGCATCAGCCGCGCGCGCGCCGCCACGAGGCGCAGACCGTCTTCCAGGCTAAGGGCGCCGGCCACGCAGGCGGCCGTGTACTCACCCAGGCTGTGACCCAAGACAAAGGCGGGGCGGACCCCCCACGACTGCCAGAGCTGGGCCAAGGACCATCCCAGGGCGAAGAGCGCGGGCTGGGTGTAGGCGGTCTGGTCGAGCAAGGGCGCGCGGCCGGCCGCAAACAGCACCTCGCGCAGGTCGTGGTCGAGCACCGGCTGAAGCAGTTGGGCACAGCGGTCAAGTTCGGCGCGGAACACGGGTTGGGCAGCGTACAGGGCCTGGCCCATGCCGGTGTATTGGGCGCCCTGGCCGGAGAACAAGAAGGCCACCCGGGGTCGGGCGACCGTGGGCGCGCGCGGGCGGGGGTTGGCCGCGACCCACTCACGCAGCCGGGCGGCGGCCTCGGCGGCCGAGCGCGCCACGATCGCCAGCCGATGCGCGAAGTGGACGCGGCCGACGCCGGCGGTGTAGCACACGTCGGCGAAATCGGCGGCGGCGAGGCCGCTGGGCAGCGCGGCGAGGTAACGGGCGGCCAACGCCTCCAGCGCGGGAGCGCTTTTGGCCGAGAGGCACAAGAGATGGGCGCGCTCGGCCGGCGGCGCGGTTGGGGTAACGGCGGGCGGCGCTTCGAGGATCACATGGGCGTTGGTGCCGCCAATGCCGAAGGAACTGACCCCGGCGCGGCGCGGACCGGCATGCGCGGGCCAGGGCGTGAGGGCGGTGTTGACGCGGAACGGGCCGGCGGCGAAATCAATGTGAGGATTGGCCTGCGTGAAGTGCAGGCTGGGGGGAATCAGGCCGGCGCGCAGGGCCAGCGTCGCCTTGATCAATCCGGCGATGCCGGCAGCCGCATCCAGATGGCCGATGTTGGTCTTGACGGATCCGATGGCGCAACTGCCAGGCGGGCGGTGGTCCAACTGAAAGGCTTCGGTCAGCGCGGCCAGTTCAATTGAGTCGCCCAGGGGGGTGGCGGTGCCGTGGGCTTCGACGTAGTCAATCGTCGCCGGGTCTACCTCGGCGGCGGCGAGGGCGGCGCGGATGACTTCCACCTGACCGGTGACGCCGGGCGCGGTGTAGCCAACCTTGCCGGCGCCGTCGTTGTTGACGGCCCAGCCGCGGATCACGGCGTGGAGGGTGTCGCCATCGGCCAGCGCTTCGGACAGCCGCTTGAGCACCACCAGGCCGACGCCGCTGCCGGGCACGGTGCCGGCGGCCTGCGCGTCAAAGGCGCGGCAATGCCCGTCGGGCGCGAGGATCATGCCCGACTCATAGCGATAGCCGGCGACCTGCGCGGCGTTGACGGCTACGCCGCAGGCCAGCGCCAGATCGCACTGCCCGCGCACGAGGCTCTCACAGGCCAGGGCCACCGCGACGAGCGAGGTGGAGCAGGCTGTTTGCACCGCCACGCTCGGGCCGCGCAGGTTGAGCTTGTAGGAAACGCGGGTGGTTAGGAAGTCTTTGTCGCTGCTGATGAAGGTCTGATAGCCGGCCGGCCCGCTAAACTCCAGCGGTTCGGAGGCCGCCAAGTTATTAATGAGGTAGGTGTTGAGGCCTGCCCCAGCGAAGACGCCCACACGGTGCGCGCATTGGCTGGGCGCGTAGCCAGCGTGTTCCAGGGCTTCCCAGGCGGCTTCTAGAAAAATGCGCTGCTGCGGGTCTATCAGTTCCGCTTCGCGCGGGCTGTAGCCAAAGAAGGCGGCATCAAAGAGATCAATGTCGTCAAGCGCCGCACGCGCCCGAACGTAGTTGGGCTGACGCAGCGCCCGCGGGTCTACGCCGGCCGCGAGGAGTTCGGCGTCGCTGAAGAAGCGAACTGACTCGCGGCCGTCACACAGGTTGCGCCAGAAATCCGGGATGGTCGGGGCGCCGGGGAAGCGCCCAGCCAGGCCGACGATGGCAATGGCCGAAGTGCTCACGGCCGGCGCGACGGGCGGCGCGGCAGGCTGGGGCGCAGGGGCGGCCTGGCGTTGGGCGAGGAAGTCGGCCAGAGCGTCCACGGTGGGATACTTGAATAGCTCCACCAGCGAGACTTCGAGGTGCAAGCGCTCGGCCAGCAGGGCGCGCACCTGCGCCAACAAGACAGAGTGCCCACCCAGATCGAAGAAGGACTGATTGCGTTCGACCTGCTTGATATGCAGGACTTCTTTCCAGAGCGCGGCCAGGTCTTGAGCCAGGCCGCCCGGCAGCGGCCCGCTGGAGGGCAGCACACCGCGGGTGAAGGCCGCGGGCAGCGCCTGGCGGTCTACCTTGCCATTGAGCGTCAGCGGGAAGGCCGGCAGCGCCACGAAGGCGGCGGGCAGCATGTAGTCTGGCAGACGTTCTTTAATGTAGGCGCGCAGTTCGGCCTGGAGCGCGGGTTCAAGCGGCGCGCCCGCGTCGGGCAGCTCGGCCTCGGCGCGGGGGACGACATAGACGACGAGGCGCTGGTCGGCTTCGCCGCCGTCCCAGATGGCCGCCACCGCCTGCCCCACCGCCGGGTGCCGCCCCACCACCGCCTCCACCTCGCCCAACTCG
>JADZEK010000152.1 GCA_020850595.1 Anaerolineales bacterium | reverse complement strand
GGTTGAGATTCCTCACCCCCCACAATGCCGAAGGATGGCCGGCAACTGGAGGGGGGCTTCGGAATGACATGGTCCGCCGAGTGTTTCGCCACTGGGGGGCTGGCGGCCTGCCGCCATGCGCTCTTCGGAATGATAGGCAGAATTGGGCTGATCAGTCCCAAGCGCAGTTTAGATGCAATGGCCCTGGCCCCCTGCCCCCGCCGCCGGATGTTTGGTATCATGCAGGTGATGCTTGCCGAACAGCGGTTCGTTCCGACGCCGGAGGCCGCCGGCCCCGCCTTCTGGGTGCGCGACATTGCGGTCTACGGCCGGGCAGTGCTCTCGCCGATGGACGGGTATTCTGACCTGCCATTCCGGCTGATTTGCCGTGAACTTGGCTCGGCCATGTCGTACACTGAGTTTGTGAACGTGGATGAACTGCGCAGCCGCAAGCTGACGGGGAAGGCGTGGACCAAGCTGCGCTATCACCCCAGCGAGCGGCCCATGACTTTCCAGATTTACGGCCACGACGAAGATGCACTGGTGGAAACCGCCGCGCGCCTGCAAGACCTGCCGCCCGGCCGCGCGCCTGACATCATTGACCTGAACATGGGCTGCTATGTCAAGAGCATCGCCGAACGGGGCGCAGGCTCGGGCATGCTGTGCCAACCCGACAAGATCGCCCGGGTGTTCACGCGGCTGACGCAGCGCTTGCGCCTGCCGGTGACGGGCAAAATCCGCCTGGGTTGGGACGAGCACAACCGCAACTACCGGCAGGTGGCCCGCATCCTCGAGGACTGCGGCGCCAGCTTGATTGCGGTGCACGGCCGCACCAAGGCCCAGGCCTACCAGGGGGCCGCGGACTGGGACGCGATTGCCGAGGTGAAGCAGGCCGTGCAGGTGCCCGTCATTGGCAACGGCGACGTGCGCGCCGTGGCCGACATCGGCCGGATGCGAGCGCACACCGGCTGCGATGCGGTGATGATCGGCCGCGCCGCCATCGGCAACCCGTGGATCTTTGCCGGGTTGGAGCGCGAGCAGGTGCGGCCGGCTGACAAGATCAAGCTCATGCGCCAGCACCTGGCCTTGAACCTGGACTTCTACGGCGGGCAGACCGGCCTGCTGCTGTTCCGCAAGCACTCGGCGAAGTATCTGCGCGGGCTGCCCGGCGAGGAGGCGCTGCGCATCCCGCTGCTCACCTGCGCCAGTGTGGCGGAGTTTGACGACCTGTTGGGTCAGGCCACCGGGGCAGCCGCGGGCGAAGCAGCTCGCGCCTCGGCGCTGACCACTGGGCATCCGGCTTAGCTCCACCGGCGTCTCGCATCGAGGAGGGCCATGCCGCCCAACCCGTCCCCCGCCATCTCTGTCAACCGCTTGACTAAGACTTATGCCGTGCCGGAGCGCGATCCGGGCCTGGCCGCGGCCGTGCGCAGCCTGGTGCGCCGGAAGACGCGCGAGATTCGCGCGGTGGATCAGGTGAGCTTCGAAATCCAGCCGGGCGAGGTCGTGGGCTTCCTCGGCCCGAATGGCGCGGGCAAGACCACGACGCTGAAGATGCTGGCAGGGCTGCTGCACCCGACCGGCGGGTCGGCGCAGGTGCTGGGCTATACCCCCTGGACGCGCGACAAGGGCTACTTGCGGCAAATGACGCTGGTAATGGGCAACCGCAACCAACTTGCGTGGGATTTGCCGGCGAGCGATTCGTTCGACTTGCAACGCGCCGTCTATCGTGTGCCGGAGGTGGAGTTTCGCCGCACGCGCGATGAATTTATCGGCCTGCTGGACCTGGGGCCGCTGCTGAAGAAGCCGGTGCGCAACCTGTCGCTGGGCGAGCGCATGAAGATGGAGATTGCCGGGGCGCTGCTGCACGGGCCGCAGGTGCTGTTTCTAGACGAGCCAACCATCGGCCTCGACGTGACCATGCAGAAGCGTATCCGGGCCTTCGTGGCCGAATATAATCAGCGCCACGGGGCGACGGTGCTGCTGACCAGCCATTATATGGCGGACGTGGTCGCGCTGTGCAAGCGGGTCATCGTCATCCATCATGGGCGGCTGCTGTTCGACGGCGGGCTGGCGGGGCTGGTAGACCGCTTCTCGGCTTACAAGACCATCGGCGTGCAACTCGACGATGCGGCCGCCGACCTGAGCGGGTATGGCGAGGTGGTGGAGCGCGGCGAGGGGCGCATTGCGCTGCGCGTGCCCAAGGCGGAGGCGGCCCGGGCCACGGCGCGCCTGCTGGCTGATCTGCCGGTGGGCGACATCACCATCGAAGACCCGCCGATTGAGGACGTGATCGAGCGCGTGTTCACGCAGGCCGCGCCGGCCGGCGGGGAGGCGGGCGGATGACGGGCATGTTGGATTTTTACCGCACGCGGATGCGGCTGGCGATCTTGGAGCAGTTTCAGTACCCGGTCGCCAATTACTTTTACATGATCGGCATGATCGCCGAGCCGGTCATCTACCTGGTGGTCTGGTCCACCATTGCGCGCACGCAGGGCGGCGCGGTGGCGGGGTACACGCCGGGGGCCTTGGCGGCCTACTACATCGTCTGGACGCTGGTGCGTAATATGAACATTGTGTTTACGCCTTATGGTTGGGAGTGGCGGATCCAGAAGGGCGAGCTGGCGGCCATGCTACTCCAGCCGATCCACCCGCTGCACCAGGACCTGGCGTACTTTGCAGGCTGGAAGATCGTCGTGATCCTCCTGTGGCTGCCGCTGGCGTGGATGCTGTCGCTTGTGTTCCACCCGACGCTGAATCCAAGCGGGCTGGAGGTGGTGGTGTTTTTCTTTGCCATATGGGGTGCGTACCTCATCCGGTCAATGGTGCTGTGGCTGTTGGGCATGATCAGCTTCTGGACGACGCGCGTCGCGGCGCTGTTCGAGTTGTACTTCGCTGCCGAGCTGCTGCTCTCGGGGCGATTGGTGCCGCTCGTGCTCATGCCGGTGTGGGTGCAGCAACTCGCCTGGTTTTTGCCATTCCGCTGGACGTTCGGCTATCCCATCGAGGCGCTGATCGGCACGCTCTCCCCCGCCGAACTGTTCGTTGGCCTGGGCATGCAACTACTGTGGATAATGCTGGGGGGGCTGGCGGTGCAGGCCATGTGGCGGCTCGGCGTGCGGCGCTTTTCGGCGGTGGGGAGTTAGGATGAGCGTCTTTCGCCTCATGGGGCTATACTTCCGCGTTGGCGCGCTTAACGAACTGCAATACCGCGTCAACTTTTTTGTCCAACTGCTGCAATCGCTGGTGGCGCTGGGCGTGGGGTTGGTGGGGCTGGCGCTCGTTTTTGATCACACGACGGCGCTGGGCGGCTGGTCGCGGCCGGAACTGCTGGCGGTGATGGGGGTGCATATTCTCATGGGCGGGCTAATCAACGCCATTATCCAGCCCAACATGCTGCGCCTGATGGATGAGGTGCGCGACGGCACGTTGGATTTCGCGCTGACCAAGCCGGAAGACGCGCAAGTCATCGTCAGCGTGCGTGAGTTGCGCTTGTGGCGCCTGGTGGACGTGGTGTTGGGGCTGATCGTACTGGGGTATGCCGTGATGGAACTGCACAACTCGCTCGGGCTAGCGGAAGCGCTGGGCTTCGCCGCGGCGCTGCTGTTCGGCGGGCTGATGGTCTACAGCTTCTGGCTGATGCTCACCAGCACCACCTTTTGGATCATCCGTGCTCAAGAGATGGCCAACCTGTTCGAGGGCATCTACGCTGCGGGGCGCTGGCCGGTCGGCATCTACCCCGGTTGGCTCAGCGCCGGGCTTACGTTCATTGTGCCGGTTGCCTTCGCCGTCACCGTGCCTGCCGAGGCGCTCACAGGCCGCCTGACACCGGTCAGCCTCCTGGGCGCGGCGACGCTCGCTGTGGGGCTGCTGCTACTGGCGCGCTGGGTGTTTCGGCTGGGGCTGCGGCACTACGGCGGCGCCAGCGCGTAAACCTGGTGGAACGCCAGGCTGCCGCGCGTCGTCTTATCTGAGCCGCGCAGCGGCCGGCCCGGTCATGCCCCTACCCCCCTATTTGCACTGCCTGACTCTGCCAACGCCGTTCCCGGTCGGCCCGGTGAACGTCTACCTGGCGGAGGGAGAGGCGCTGACGCTGATTGACACCGGCCCGAAGGCCGATCTGACGCGCACCGCGCTGCTGGCCGGGTTGGCGGCGCTGGGCTACAAGCCAGCCGCTTTGCGGCAGATCGTGTTGACCCACCACCACGTGGATCACATCGGGTTGGCCGGGGAGTTGGCTACCGCCTCCGGCGCGGCGGTGATCACCCACCCGCAGACGGCCCCCTGGTTGGCAAACTATGACGACCAACGCTTGCGGCAAGAACCGTTCTACCGGAACCTGTGGGTCGAGGCCGGCGCACCGGACGACATCCTGGCGGCTATGAAGACGGCCAGCGACAGCGCTGCCCACTGGACGGATGGCGCCGCGGCGACGCAGTTGGTGGACGAGGGCGATACGCTGACACTGGGCAACGAGCCCTGGCAAGTCTTCCATACGCCCGGCCACGCGGGCAGCCTAATCTGCCTGTGGGAGCCGAACACGCGCACCCTCCTAGCCAACGACCACCTGCTGCGCGACATCTCTTCGAACGCCATTGTTGAGCCGCCGCCCAACCGGCACGGCCCGCGCCCGCGCCGCCTGCTCGACTATCTGCACCACATGCGTCGCATGGCTGCGTTGAACCCAGCCGTGGCGCTGCCGGGCCATGGCGAGCCAGTTAGGGAGGTGGCGGCGTTGGTGGCTCGGCGCGCCCGGTTCCATCACCGCCGCGCACAGAAGATCCTGGGGATCGTTTCGGAGGCGCCGCGGACGTTGTGGGAGCTGACCCAGCCGCTCTTCCCGCGACTGACGCGGCCGCTGGACTTCTTCCTGGCGATGTCGGAGGTCTTGGGGCACCTGGATCTGCTGGAAGCCGACGGGCTGGTCGCGCCGCGGCCCGCCGGCTCGGTCGTGCGGTGGACGCGAGTTGCGGCTGCTCTCGACTATACTATTTCCCATGACCCTGCAACCGCCTGAGTCCCCCGCGGAGAAGCTGCGCCGGCTGGCGGCAGGCCAACCCAACCCGGCCGCGGACACCACGCCTCACGCTGCTCAGGGCGCGCCGGCCACTCAGGCAGCCTCCCCGGCCACACTTCCCAGCGCTGCCGCGCCCGCGACCCAGCCGCCGACCGACCCAAATCTAACTATAAAGCTCGACCCGACGCTGGACGACACCGGCCCGATGCGACGGCAGGCGCCGTCAGCCGAGCCAGCCAAAGCCCCCGCACCGCCAGCCGATAAGGGCAGCCGCCCCGCGGGTGTGTCTGAACTGACCGGCGGCTGGTTCCAGCCAGAAACCGTGGCGCGCCCAACGCGGGCAGCCACCCCCAAGCCGCCGCCGCCGATTGATAACCACACCAACATGCCGCACCCGCCAGGGCGCATCCCGCAGGAGGATCCGTACGGCACGCGCGTCCAGCCGAGCGCACTGCGCTTCAACCAGCCGGGCGCGAGCCGTACGCCACGCGGCGCCCAAGCCTCAGCGACCGAAGCCGCGGTGCCATCGCGGCCGACGTATGGCCGGCCGGCCGACGCGCCCGGCGGCCGCCGGCGCACCGTGGGCGGCTGCCTGTGGAGCCTGATTAAGTTCGGCGCAATCGCCTCGGTGGCGGCCGTGGTGCTGGGGATCGGCGTGTTGGTCATCGGCTACGTGTCAGTGGCGGCGACTTTGCCCAGCGTAGACGACCTGCAGGCGCGGGCTTCGCAGTTTGAAACAACCCGCGTGTATGACGGGGCCGGCAATCTGATCTATGAGATCGTGGACCCACAGGAAGGCCGCCGCACGCGCGTGCCGCTGGAGCGCATCTCGCCCTACCTGGTGGCTGCCACCATCGCCACCGAGGATAAGGACTTCTACTCGCACCCTGGTTTTGACCCGTTTGCCATCTTGCGCGCGATCTACACCGACCTGCGTTCGGGCGGCACGGGGCTATCGGGCGGCGGCGCTTCGACTATCACGCAGCAGTTGGTGCGCGCCCTGGTGCTCTCGCCGGAGGAAGCCGCCCAGCGCAGCAACAGCCGCAAGATTCGCGAGATCATCCTGGCGGCGGAGATCACTCGCCGCTACTCCAAAGATGAGATTCTGGAGCTGTATCTCAACGAGATCTACTACGGCAACCTGGCTTACGGGATCGAAGCCGCCGCGGAGACCTACTTTGGAGCCACGGCGGCGGAGCTGACCTTGGGCCAGGCCTCGTTCCTGGCTGGGCTGCCACAGGCCCCAGCCGTCTACGATGTGTATACCGACCCTGAGACGACGCTGGGCCGCCAGCGTCAGGTGCTGGGGCTGATGCTGGCCAACGGCTGCACCGGCGTCAGCAACAGCCCTCAGCCCGTTTGTATTGACATCAGCGCTGTCGGCGATGCCATGGAAGCCATGGCGACTTACAATTTCCAGCCGCCGGTTACCGATGCGCGCTTCCCGCATTGGGTCAACTATATCCGCCAACAACTCGAGGCTACCTACGGCACACAGTTGTACCGGTCGGGCTACAGCGTCTACACGACGCTCGACCCCGCGCTCCAGCAGGCGGCCGAGGCGGCCGTGGCCCAACAAATCGCCGCGCTGACCGACCGCCACGTCACCAACGGCGCGCTGGTGGCCATGCGGCCCACGACGGGTGAAATCGTGGCGATGGTGGGTTCCGACGACTACAATGACCCGGTGGACGGCCAGATCAACATGGCGCTGCGCCCGCGCCAGCCGGGGTCGTCCATTAAACCGCTGACCTATGCGCTGGCGTTCGAGAAGGGCTGGACGCCCGCCACGCTGTTGTGGGACGTGCCGACCGAGTTTCCCGACGGCGCCAACCCTCCCTACAAACCGGTCAACTATGACGGTTTCTTCCACGGCCCGGTGCGCGTGCGTACGGCGCTAGCCAACTCGTACAACATTCCGGCGGTCAAGGCCCTGGCGTTCACCGGCATCTACGGCGACGGCGCGTTTCTGCCCTTCGCCCACAGCCTAGGCATCGCCGCCTTTAACCGCGAGGACTATGGGCTGGCGCTGACGCTCGGCGGCGGCGAGGCCAGTCTGCTAGAGATGACCAACGCCTATGCCGCCCTGGCCAATAGCGGGCAGCGCACTTTCCCGGTTTCCATCCTGCGCATCACTGATGCGGTGGGCAACGTGATCTGCCAGCAGCCACTGCGCCCGGCGGAGATGCAGCCCAATACGCCCGCCTGCCAGCCTGCGCCCGACAACTGGAACCAGCCAGTGATATCGGCCGAGACGGCCTACCTCATCAGCGACATCCTGGCCGACAATAACGCCCGCTCACCGGCCTTCGGCGCGAACTCGGCCTTGCAACTCTCGTTTCCGGCGGCGGTGAAGACCGGCACGACGAACGACTACCGCGACAATTGGACCATCGGCTACACGGCGGACCTGGTAGTGGGGGTGTGGGTGGGTAACGCGGACTATACGCCCATGGTGAACACCAGCGGCGTTACCGGCGCGGCCCCCATCTGGCATCAGTTCATGGAGGGGGCGCTGGCCGGGCGGGCCACGCCGTTTGCGCGCCCGGCGGGCATTGTCGAGCGCACCATCTGCGCGGTTTCCGGCGCTGAGCCGAGCGAGTTTTGCCCCGGCGACCAGCAGCGCAGCGAGGTTTTTGCCGCCAACCATCTGCCACTCTCGAAGGAGCGCGACCTGTGGCAGCGCGCCTATCTTGACCCGTTCACCAGTTTGCGGCAGACCGCTGACTGCGCCCGCTATTATCAGAATGATGCGCTCTTTCAGCAGGAACGAATCGTCTTTGGGGTGGATGACCCCTGGGCACAGAAGTGGCTGATCGAAGATCCCAACGGCCAGGCGTGGGCCGCGGCGCACGGCATGAACCCACCGCTGGCCTGGGCGCCCACCGCCAGTTGCGGCGCCGACTCGCCGCATCCGATGATGAGCTTTGCGTTCCCGCCCGAGGGCGGCAGCCTAAACGCCGCGCCCATCGAGATCCTCGGCCAGGCGGGCGCGACGGCCGACTTTGACCACTACATACTTGACTTTGGCCTTAGCGCAGATCCGCAAGGCTGGGCATCAGTCAAAGGCCCCGATAGCGTACCGGTCAACGAGACGGGCAAGCTGGGCGACTGGGATCTATCCGGCCTACCGGACGGCCCAGTGACTCTGCGCGTGATCGTTTACGGCCGGAGCGGCGGCACAGCCGAGGCGCGTGTGCACTTTACCGTGGTGCGCCCGACGGGCACAGCAACCGAGACGCCCACCGTGACGGTGACGCCGACCGAAACGCCAACGCCGACCGCCAGCCCGACGGCGACCGCCACGCCCACGCCGACCGAGAAAATCGAGCCGACTGCGACGGAGACGGAGGCCGTTTCGCCGACGCCGGAGGTGACCATCATCGTGGTGCCGCCGGCCATAGGGCCGTAGCCGCCCATGGCCGCTCCTGCCCCAGACCGCAGCCGCGAAGTACGCCGCGTGCTGTGGCTCGTGCTCTGGCTCAACCTGGCGGTGAGCGCCGTCAAGCTGAGCGTCGGCCTGGCCACGGGCGCGTTGGCCATTGTGGCCGACGCCTTCCACTCGCTAGTGGATTCGTCCTCGAACATCATCGGCCTGGTCGGCCTGTGGATCGCCGCGCGGCCGGCGGACGCTAATCACCCATACGGCCATCGCAAATACGAAACGGTCGCCACGCTGGGCATCGGCGGGCTGCTGCTGGTGGCTGGGTTTGAGATCGGGCGCAGCGTCGTCGAGCGCTTTCTGGCGGGCCAGGCCGCCGCGCCGGTCGAGCCGATCATGCTGGCGGTCATGGGGGGAACGTTTGTCGTCAACCTCGGCGTCACGCTCTACGAGACGCGCGCCGGGCGGCGTCTCAATAGCCCGCTGCTGTTGGCCGACTCGGCCCACACGCGCACTGACCTGTACGTTACCCTCTCGGTGATTGGCGCGCTTATCGGGGCGCGGCTGGGCCTGCCGTGGCTCGACGGCGTCGTGGCCGGGGCGGTGGTGCTGCTGCTGTTCCGGGCCGCCTTCAGCATCCTGCGCTCCAGCTCCGACGTGCTGACGGATGTGGCGACGGCCGACCCGGCGCAAGTGGCGCAGATCGTGAGCGCCGTGCCGGGTGTAGAGGCGGTGGACGGCGTGCGCTCGCGTGGCAGTTCCGGCGCGGCGTACGTTGACCTGAATATCCGCGTGAACCCGGCCATGGATACGGAGCAGGCCCACGCAGTGGCCAGCGAGGTCGAGCAGCGCATCGCCGAGGCCATTCCCGACGTGGTGGACACGGTGGTGCACATCGAACCAGAGTGGGACAACGCCCAAACCGGCTGGGCGGCGCTGGCCATCAAGCTGCGCCAGGTGGCTGACGGCCAGAGCCTGGGCCTGCACGACCTGCACGCGCACGTGGAGCACGACGGCAGCCTGGCCGTGGAGGCGCATCTGGAAATGGCCGACGACCTAACCCTGGGCGAAGCGCACGCGGTGGCCGACCTGTTCGAGAAGCGCGCCCACGAGGCTTTGCCTGAGTTGCGCAGCCTGGTGACCCACCTGGAGCCCATTTCAACTTATTTGCCCGATGAAGGCAGCCGGCTCTCCAGCGCCAACCGCAAGGCCCTGCGCGACCACTTGACCGACCTGGCCGACGGCATCGCCGGCACGGGCGCGTGCCACAGCGTGGTCATCCACCACATTGCCGGGCACGTCACGGCCACCCTGCACATTACCCAGCCGGCCGAGGTTCCGCTCATTCAGGCCCACGCGCTGGCCGAACGCATCGAACAAGCGCTGCACTCGTCTGAGCCGCTGCTCAGCCGGGTGGTAGTGCATGTAGAGCCGCCCGAGTAAAATGGGGCCATGCTGCCGACCGTGATCAACCTCAGCGCGGCCGCCAACCGGGTGGATCGCCCGTTTGTCGTCCAGTCGCTCGCAACCATCGCTGACCTGAGCGTGAGCGTGTTCGTCTGCCAGGGCCAAGTGGGATGGCACAAGCACCTTGACGAAGACGAGCTGTTCCTGGTCCACGAGGGCGTGATCGGCTTAGACACCGAACGCGGCCGGCTGACGCTGCACTCGGAGGAGTTGGTGGTTGTGCCCAAGGGCCTCAGCCATCGCTCCGGCTCGCAACTGCGCTCGGTGGTGGTTCTCATCCGGCCAACCGTGTTGAGCGACCGCAAGAACGGCCATCGCCATAGCCCGCTGGACACCGATCCGCCGCTGGAGAAGGTGCGCCTGGCCCGCCTGACGACTTTGGCAACCGAGCCGTATCAGGCGGTCACCGTGGCGCAGGTAGAGGACTTCGAGCTACTGTTGCTGCAAGCCAAGGGCGAAGGCGCCCAAAGCGTGGCGCCCGCCTTTGGGGCGTTGTGGCTGGCGTTGCGCGGCGGCGTGGCGGTGGAGCTCGAAGCGGGCCGGCGGGACCTGGGCACGGGCGAGTTGCTGGTAGTGCCGCCCGGCAGTGCCTACCGGCTGCGGGCAGCCGAGCCGAGCGTCCTGCTCACGCTGGACCGCAGCGGGCCTGGTCAATCTGAGTGAGCGTTGCGCGCGGCGGCGGGGTCACGGTCGAGCCACAATTCTCGGTAGACGCGCCGCCAATCTGAGCGTGACCGGAGGGCGATCACGAGGCCGGCGGCGCCGGCGGCCAGCGCGACGGTGGCCGAGCCGGTGACGAGCCAGACCGCCGGGCCAATGAGGACACCGGCGGCCAGGTTGCCGCGGGCACTGTGGCGCAGCAACAGCGTGCCCGCGGCAGCCAGCCCCAGCCCAACGGCAAAAGCCGTCGGCGAGAGGACCAGCAGCGCGCCGCCAAGCACCGAAAGGCCCATGCCGCCCCGAAAGCCCGCGAACACCGGCCAGCAGTGGCCGGCCACGGCCGCCGCTGTGACCACACTGGGGGTCCAGGGGCTGAGGCCCCAGCGGGCGGCCAACCACGCAGCCAGCGCCCCTTTGGCTACGTCTAGCACGGCCACCAGCAGGCCAAAACGCCAGCCGCCCTGGCGCGCCGCGTTGGTGCCCCCAGAATGCCCGGACCCGCCGGCGCGAATGTCGCGGCCCAGCAGTGCCCACCCGAGCCAGACGCCGGGTGACAATGAGCCGAGGGCATAGCCGACCAGCGCAAGAACGAGCAGGTTCAGCAGGTCCATCGGCAGGCTAAGGAGTGCTCTTGGGCGCGGTCGTCGGGGTGACGGGCAAGGTGACGGTGATGGTGACGGGCACAGTCGCCGTGATGGGCACGCCAAGGCCGCCAGTGCGGATCTGGTCGGCGGCGTCATACAGATATTGCTGCACGTCGGCCAGGCCCTCGCCCAGCGGCGTGGTCGCCAGGTCTACGTGGATGGGCACGTCAATCGCTATGGGCACGGTCAACGACACCGGAACTTTGATATCGAGCGGCACGGTCGGCGTGAAGCGCACCGGCACGCTCATGGCGATGGGGACATTGATGGGGAAGGTGCCCAGCGGCGTGCGCAAGGGCACAGACACATTGGTGTTGACCGGCAGCGTGTAGCTGATGGGTACGACGATAGTGTCGGTGTACTTGATCGTCATGGAGATCGGGATGGCCTGCCGGATCTCCACCGGGTAGTCAATGGTGGCGTTTTTCATGCCGTCGAGCGCCTGGGCCGCGCTCTCGGCGGCATCGGCCACCTGAGCCGTCACCTGCCGGCGCGTCTCGAGCAGCGTCGTGATCAGCTGATAGTTCACGACGGCCAGCACGATCACTGCCACCCACAGCAGCCAATAGTCAATTGGGCGTTTCCAGCGCGGAGCGTCCAAGCTAACCTCCACAAAGGCCAAGCACACAGGCTCGGCGGCTATACAGGTCCTTCGGGCAGCGCTAACTGCTGCGCCGCCTCCACCGGGTCACCGGCCAGGGCCGGCGCTAACGTGGCGCGCGTCACCGCGGCATCGGCCGCCATGCGCCGCACGTGCCGAAACTTGATGATGTTCCAGCCGCCGGACTCGAAGGCAGCTTTCAGGCGCGGATCGCGCCGCAAGCAGTGTTCGGCCAACGCCACGCGCCCGCCTGGTAAAACCAGGAAGCGCTGCCGCGCAGCGGGCAGCGCGCCGAGCAATGGGCCGGCGAGCGTGGCCGTGGACTGTACCACGAAGATGTAAATCGGCCGGCCGTCTTCGTGCCACGCGAGCGGGTTGTCACCGGCCGGCTCCAGCGCACTGCGCGTGGCGAGCGCTCGCAAGTGCGCCAACGTAGCGGCCAGGTCGGCCGCGCGCGCCTCGGGTTGATCCTCAGCGCGCAACTGCCAGTAGCCGCCGCCCAGCGGCAGGCCGTAGGAGGCCAGCACGGCCCGCACCAAGCCCAGGCCGGGCGTTTGGGCGCCCGGAAACACGGCGTAGGTGAGCGGCAACAGGTCGCGCTCGTCCACCGGCGCGCCGTCACTCAGCCGCCGCCAGACCTCCAACTCCACGCGTTCGGCGAGCGGCGGCGCGGCCGCACCGCCGTCGGCCAGCCACCATAAGCCGTTGGGCAGTTCGTCGCCGGGGGCGGCGCCCAGCCGCGTCAGGGCGCCGGGGGACGTCGCCGCCGCTTCCACGGCCCGCAGCAACTGAGCCAGCGCCTCATCGCCCTCGGCTGCCAAGCGCCCACTTAGCCCGGCGCCGGCCGCCCACTGCAGGGTGGGCCACCGACTAGGCTCTCCGCGCGCGTGCAGCGCCGCTTGCATGGCCGCCAGCGCCCGGGCCATTTGCTGTTCAGGCGCAAGCACGGCGCTGGCGCGGTCCGGCGCGAGCCGCCAGTCAGCCTGCATTTCGGCCGTGTCGGCGCGCAGCGCCGTGCCTGCCAGCCGGAACCCAGCCGCGGCTGTGCCCGCCAAGACCGCCGCCGTGAACCCCGGCTCGGCCTCGGCCAACAGCGTGACCAAGCTCCCTGCGGGGGCCAGGGTGGGCCGCACCGCTCTACAGATGCGTTCGACGGCGCGCACGTGCCAGGCCCAATCGTAGCGGCGACGGCGCAATACGGCCCGCAGCGGCTCAGCCGCCGCCGGCCCCCACAACCAGGCCGCCCACAGGGCTGAGAGCGTCCAGAAGGCCTGATTGGGGCGTGGGACGGCCGCCAGCACCAGTTGGCACGCTCCGGCCGGCAGGCGGGCTGCCAGGCCGCGCGCGGGGCCGCTGTAGGCGTGGATGGCGGTGTTCCGATCGGTCAGCAGTTGATCGAGCGGGACGGTGCGATCGGGCTGGGCCTGGCCCGCCACCAGCCCCAGGCCGCGTTCCAGCGCCAGCCAGAAGTTCACCTCGCGGTAGCGGCGCGGCACCGTCAGCGCGCGAGGCCGATCTTGGGTCAGGCTGGTGGCCACATCGAAGGCGGCGATGAGCGGGCCGGCCAGCAGCCGGTCGCTGTCGCGGCCCAGATCGAGTCCGTCTAGCTTCAGCAGGACCGAGCCAATAGCGGTGAGCGTGCGCGCCGGATAGACCTGGAGCGCGTCTTCGGCATCAGCCCGATCGGGATCAGCCAGCGCCGCCACCCGGTTGAGCAGGTAGTGATAGTCTGGCCCGGTGCGCAGGAAGCGGCGGGCCGCCTCACGGTCGGCGGCGTCAGTCGGGCCAGTGCGCGGTCCACCGCACGCCTGGCAGACGTAGCCCTTCTCGACCGGCTCGCCGCGCTCGGCATCCCAATCGAAGTAGTCGGCTGTTACTGACGTGTCACACCAGGCACAGCGTGTCTGGTACAGGCCGTTGATCTGGCGCTCTAGCCGGTCGGCGGCCGCGCGGCCCGTCGGCGCGTCGCCCAGCCGCGTCAGCGCGGCGCGCAACTCCGGCATGGCCGGCGGGCACACTGCCAGCGACACGGCCAGGCGCATCACCGGATTGAAACCGGCTACGAGCACGCGCCGGCCGAGGCCGAGGGCCTCCAGCGCCACGCAGGGGGCCACCCCAAACGGGTCGAGGATCAGATCGCCGGGCCGCGAGCGTTGCAGGGCATAATGCGCGGCCACGCCCTCGGCCAAGGGCGGCAGAAAGCGCGCCAGCAGGCGGGGGGTGGCGGGAAACGTGCCAGGGTAGAAGGGCAGTGTCATTCTGGAGCGTTCTGACCAGAAAAGTAAGCAGCGCGAGTATACACCGGCTTGACAGCGCCCCATGCCGGGCTACACTCGCTGAACGCCGGCCGCCCAGGCCGGCCCGTAAAGGTTAGCCTAGCTGCCCGCCCGAAGGAATCGCTCATGCCTGTACTCACTCGCGCCTTGTTTGCCAATCGCCTGGATGCGCAGGTCGCGCTCACTCGCCGCCTCGTCGAGGTCGAGTCGCCGACGACCGAGAAGGACGCGGTAGATGCGCTCGGGCGCATGGTCGCGACCGAGCTACGGCGCCGCGGCGCGCAGGTGCGCGTGGAAGCGCGGGCCTACGCGGGGGACATTGTCGTGGGTGCATGGGGAGGCGCCACGCAGGCCGCCCCAGGTATCCTGACGCTGTGCCACCTTGACACCGTCTATCCGCTCGGCGCGTTGGAGCGCCAGCCGTGTGTGCAAAGCGACGGCCGACTGCATGGCCCGGGCACGCTGGATATGAAGGCCAGCATCGCTATGCTGCTCACGGTGGTGGCGGCGCTGCGCGAGGCCGACCTGTGGCCCGACCGCCCAGTGACGGCGTTGTTCACGACCGATGAGGAGTTGGGCAGCGACCATTCGCGGGCGTTGATCGAGGCGCTGGCCCGGCAGGCTGAGCTCGTGCTGTGCCTGGAGCCGTGCCTGCCCGACGGCGCATTGAAAACGTGGCGCAAGGGTGTGGGCGATTTTGACCTGACGGTGCGCGGGCGCGCCGCCCATGCCGGAGCCGACCACGAACGCGGGCGCAACGCCATCGAGGAGTTGGCGCATCAGGTGCTCGCGATTCAGCGGCTGACGGACTATGCCAAGGGCACCACCCTCAACGTGGGCGTGGTAGCGGGTGGCACGCGTTCGAACGTCGTCCCGGATGAGGCGCGGGCCAAGATTGACCTGCGCGTGATGACGCCCGCGGAGGGCGACCGTGTCACGCAGGTGATGCAGTCGCTTCAGCCGGTGCTAACGGGCACCAGCCTGGAGGTGTTGGGCGGCATCAATCGCCCGCCCATGCCGCGGGATGCCTTGATGGCCCAGACCTTTGAGCGCGCCCAGGCGCTGGCGGCCGGAGTGGGCCTAGCGATCACCGAAGGCGGCACCGGCGGCGGGTCAGACGCCAATTTTGTCGCGCCCTTGGGCGTGCCCGTGCTCGACGGCTTAGGCGCACAAGGCCAGGGCGCGCATTCGGAGCGCGAGCACATCCAACTTGGCTCGCTGCCCGACCACACGCTGCTGCTGGCGGCGCTGCTGAGCCGCTGGTAGGCCGCGCAGGTCAAGCCGGCAGCCGGGCGCTTCAGGGCAGCGGCAGGTTGAGGTAGCGAAACAGGTCTGCCGGCCCAGTGAACCAGGCCATGGTGTTTACGAAATCGGCGATGGTGGCGCTGCGGCGGCGCAGCAACCGCACGGCTTCGCCGACCGGATCGGCACCGCCTGCGCCTGGCCCGCCGGCCGCATAGGCGCCGTAGAACGCAAAATAGGCCTGGTTGAGCCGGCGGAGTTGGTACCCGTGGTCCCATAAGAAGCGGCGGCGCGCCTCCATGTAAGCTTCGGCCGCGGCGACTTTACCCTCCGCCAGCAGCCGGTCGGCGGTGACGCGCGTGGCGTGCATTTCGGCCTGAAAGCTGAAGCTTGGCGGCGGCGCGGCCACCGGCGCCTGGTCGCGCTGCAAAACGTACGGATAGGGACTTGGGGGGCGGGCCAGCGTGGGATAGTAGCGTTCGATCAGCAACTCGCCTAACTCGTTGCCAATCATCTCGGCCGTCGTTTCGTTCATCGTGCGCAGTTGGCCGGAGAAGGTATAACTGGCGCCCAGCGGCCGCAGAGTCAAGTAGTTGTGGATCCACTCGTGAGCGACCACTGAAGCGATCCAGTTCAGGTCGCTGCTTTGCGCCACCATGGTCGGGTAGGTGCCGATGCCGCCGAGCGGCACGACCAGCGCCGACACATCGAGCGCCTCGGCCACTTCCGTTTCCAGCGCCACTTGTTCATCCAGGGTCAGGTCGCCGCTGACATCCAGGTTGGCGTCCTGCCGAATGACTGTGCGCGGGGAGACGATGAGGGCGTAGGGCAACGGGGTGAGGTGGAAGGCTACCGGCGGGATGGGTTGGCCGCCGGCGGCCAAGCCTTGTTCGGCCAGGACGGCGCTGAGTTGCTCTTCGAGGATGGCCTCCGCCGCGGGCTGCGTGGCGCGCAAGCGGACGCGCAGGGCAGCGGCCTGGGCGCGCTCACCGGCAGTCGCCGCGGCGGGGTCGGTAACGGCCGGGTCGGCGTAGCGATTGGCAATCTGGCCTTCTAACTGCTCGATCTGGCGGCGCAGGCCAAAGAAGTCGAGGACGTAGGCCGAGCGCGTGGTCTCGGCGGCGTAGGCCGGTTGGTTCAGACTGGCCTGGCCCAGCTTTTCAGCCGCGGCGGCGAAGGTCCAGCCGATGAAGTCAAACTCCGTATTGCGAATATGGGCGCGCACCTGGCTGGTGAAGTCAGTGGCCAGGTAGACATCGCCAGTGAGGAGCGCGCTGAGCATCAACACCAGCAGTCCCCACGCCAAAGTTACGACGAGCCAATCTGCCACCCACAACCGCCAACGGCGCATGGCGCGATGATAGCACATGCTATAATCGCTTCCCCATGAACTTCCTTGTCACCGGCGCGGCCGGCTTTCTAGGCTCGGCGCTGGCTAATCGCCTGGTGGCCGATGGTCATGCCGTCCGCGGGCTCGACGATCTATCGGCCGGCGACCCTGAGCGCCTTTCGCCGCGCGTGCTCTTCACGCGCGGCGACGTCAACGACCGCCCCAAATTGTGGACCCTGCTGCAAGACGTGCACTGTGTTTACCACCTGGCAGCGCGGGTCTCGGTGCCCGAGTCGGTGCTCTACCCCCGCGAGTACAATGCCGTCAACGTGGGCGGCACGGTCAGCGTCATGGAGGCGATGCGCGACGCGGGCGTGCAGCGCGTGGTGCTGGCTTCGTCGGGAGCGGTCTACGGAGACCACGGCCGGCAGCCCCTGAACGAGGGCGAGACGCCCAGCCCGCGCAGCCCGTATGCCGTGAGCAAGCTCTCGGCCGAGTATTACGTCCAGACCATCGGCCAATTGTGGGGCCTAGAGACGGTGGCGCTCCGTGTTTTCAATGCCTATGGCCCCGGCCAGCCGCTGCCCGCCGCGCACGCGCCGGTCATCCCGCGCTTCTTGCGGCAGGCGCTCCAGGGCGGCTCGCTGGTGGTGCACGGCGACGGGCGCCAGACACGCGACTATGTGTACGTGGACGATGTGGTGGAGGCGCTGGCGGCCGCGGCGGTGAGGCAGGAGATCAACCGCCTGGTCATCAATGTGGGCAGCGGGCAAGAAACGAGCGTGCGGGAGTTGGCGCGCCTGGTGGGCGAGGCCGCGGGCCAGCCGGTGGACGTGCTCTACAGCAAGGCCGAGAGCGGCGGCGTGTCGCGGATGTGCGCGGACCTGCGGCTGGCTGAGGAACGGCTCGGATTCCGCCCGCGGGTGAGCCTGGCCGATGGCTTGCGCCTGACGCTCGAGCGCGACGCGCGCTTCGCCGGCCTCAAATCTGTTTCGCCCTAGCCGGCCGTCTGCCGGTGCGGGTTGGGGTGCAGCGCCGCAGGCGTCACCCGCGGGAACAGCCCGGCCCGCCGGATGATCTCCGCCACCATCTGCTCCTGGCGGAAGGCCATGACATGCACGCCCGCCACTCCGGCGATGGCGCGAACTTGCTCAATGATCTCCACGCAGACCTGCATCCCCTCTTCGGCCCAGCGCGCCTTGGGCGTCGCCTGCAGGCGCGCTACCACGGCATCCGGGATGACCACGCCCGGCACGTTCTTGCGCATGTAGTCGGCAGCCTTGGGCGTGCGCAGCGGCCCCACCCCGGCCAGGATGAACACGCGCTTGTCCAGCCCCAGGTCGCGGATGCGGCGCATGAAACGCTCGAACACCGGCACGTCGAAGACATATTGCGTCTGGATGAATTCGGCCCCGGCCTCCACCTTCTTGCCGACGCGCAACGGGCGCCAGTCGAGGGGCGGCGCAAACGGGTTCTCGGCCGCGCCCAGAAAGACCTTGGGCGGCACGGTCAGTTTGCGGCCGTTGAGGAACTGGCTGTGATCGCGCATGGTGCGGATGGTGCGCAGCAAGTGGAGCGAGTCAAAGTCGAACACGCGCCGGGCCTGGGGTTGGTCACCGGCGGTCACGTCGTCTCCGGTGAGGCACAGCACGTTGGTCACACCCAGGGCCGCCGCGCCCAGCACGTCGCCTTGCAGGGCGATGCGGTTGCGGTCGCGGCAGGACATCTGGTACACCGGTTCGTACCCAGCGCGCACCAGCAAGGCGGACATGCCCAGACTGGACATGTGGACATTCGCGCCGGAGGCATCGGTGCAGTTGATGGCGTCGGCGACTTCCGAGAGCACGAGCGCGGCGTCGTAAACCGCCTGCGGGTCGGCGCTGTCGGCTGGGTCGAGTTCGGCGGTGACGGCAAAAAGGCCGGCGCGAAGGACGCGCTCCAGACGGCCTCCGGCGCGGTAACCGGGCTGTAGGTTCGGGCGGGCAGGCTCCATGGGGGGCCGGCGGCCTAGGCCGCGGGCGCGGCGGCGGCTGCGGCGGCGGCCTTCTGCCGGGCGCGGAAGTCACCGATCCAGCGCGCGGCATATTCGTCGTGGCCCATGAGCACATCACCGGCCAGCATGGCCTGGCGCAGCATGGGGTTGGTCGGGTCGGTGATGGCGCAGGTCAGCCCGCAGAGCATCCCCATGGAGAGGTAGGCGGCGTTGATCGGCGAGCGGTCGGGCAAGCCGAAGGAGATGTTGCTGGCGCCGCAGACCAGGTTGAGGCCCAGCTCATCGCGCACCAGCCGCATGGTGTGCAGGGTGCACTGCACCGCCTGCGGGTCGGCCGCCACGGTCAGAGCCAGCGGGTCAATCAGCACGTCTTCGGGCTTGAGGCCGTAGTCGAGCGCGCGATGCAGAATTTTCCGCGCCACGCCCAGGCGGAAATGCGGGTCGGTCGAGATGCCCGTATCGTCATTGGCCATACCAATCACGGCCGCGCCGTATTTCTTCACCAACGGCAGCACCTGGTCGAGCCGCTCATCCTCGCCGGTGACCGAGTTGACCAGCGCGCGGCCTTCATAAGCGGCCAACCCGGCGATGAGGGCCTCAGCGACCGACGAGTCAATACAAATGGGCACATCGGTTACGGTTTGCACGGCGCGGATGGCGGCCACGAGCAGGTCGCTCTCATCGGCCAGCGGCACGCCGGCGTTTACGTCGAGCACGTGGGCGCCCGCCGCCACCTGGCTCAGCGCGTCTTTGCGCACGCGGCTGAAGTCGCCGGCCGCCATCTCCGCCCCCAGCTTCTTGCGGCCGGAAGGGTTCAGGCGCTCGCCGATCATCACGAACGGCTGATCGGGGCCGATGACAACGGTTTTAGTCTTGGAGTGCAGTTCGGTTTGCATGGGTGCCTTTGGAGTGAGCTCTTGGCCAGGCGTGAGCGCCCCGCCCTATTCTTCGACGTTGCCCATCATCTGTTCGACGGCCTTCACGGCCACGGCCAGCGCGCCGCCCGGCGCTTCGCCCGCCACGCCGACCAGTTCCTTGGCCTTGCGGGCGGTGGCGCTGGCGTCGGGGCAGTAGGCGTCGGCCCCAGACAGGCGCACAGCATAGTCGTCGGTGACCGGCGCGCCGCCGGCCAAGACCTTGACCGTGTCGCGCAGTTCGGCCTTTTTCAGCGCTTCGACCGTTACCTTGATCATAGGCATGGTGGTCGTCAGAAAGGCCGACATGCCCAAGATATGCGGCTGGTGGGTGCGGACGGCGTCCACGAACTTCTCCGGGGCGGTGTTCACGCCCAGGTCAATGACCTCGAAGCCCGCCCCCTCGAGCATGATGTTGCACAGGTTCTTGCCGATGTCGTGCACATCGCCTTTCACGGTGCCCATGACAACCTTGCCGATGCTCTTTTCGCCTTTGGCGGCTAATAGTGGGCGCAGCAAGTTGAGGGCGCCCTGCATGGCGCGGGCCGACATCAGCATCTCCGGCACGAAGAACTCGCCGGTCTCGAAGCGCCGACCCACTTCTTGCAGCGCGGGCAGCAAGGCATCGTACAGGAGCTTCACCGGGTCCATCCCCTGCGCCAGGCCGGCCTGGGTCAGCGCCTTGACGTCTGGCACCTTACCCAGAACGGTGTTGTCGAATAGCCCCTGGTAGATCTCCTCGGCGGTAGGGAGACTGGCACTTGCAGCGGCATCTAGCATGGGCAGCTCCTCGGGATCGTTGGCGGGCCTATCCGCATCCGGCGCAAGAGTAAGTGCGGCGGATCATCAGCGGCGGGCGGCGGCTTGGACCGGACCGCCTGGATGGGCGTGGCACGGTGAGCAAACCAAACGGCAGAATTCTAAACGAACTGTCACGTTTCCGACAGTGATGAAATTCGGAATATCGGCGCTGAATGCCGACTAAGTCGCCCTAGAAGGAAGGTATAGCCCGAGCAGCGCCGGCAACTGATCCACCCCATCGAGCACATGGTCAGCTAGCGGCGCGAGTTGAGCGGCGCTGGTGATACCGGTGAGCACCCCCACAGCCGCCGCCCCCGCTGCCCGCGCCATGCGCAAGTCTTCTTGCGAGTCGCCCACGACCAAAGCGCGCGCGGGGGCGACAGCGGTCAGGCGGCAGAAATGCAGCACCATGTCGGGCGCGGGCTTGATTGGCAGGCCGTCGTCGGCCCCCAAGATGCCTTCCAGGTGGCGGAGGACGCCCAGGTGGGCCAGCGTGGCTTCGGCCGGGCCGTGGTCGTCGCTCGTCGCCACCGCCAGCCGGCAACCATGCGCCCGCAGCAGGCTAAAGAGCGCGTCTAAATCGGTGATTGGGTGCGCGGTGTGCACAGGATCAGGAATGCTCCAGGCGGCGGCCATCACACGCTCCGGATCAGCCACGCCGTGCTCAGTTAGGAACTCAATGCCGTGCGCGTAGAAGTCAGCCATGGAAAGCCGCGCCAGCCGGCCGCCCGGCAGTGTGCGGCGCGCGGCGGCGTCATAGCCGGCGTGACTCAGGTAGTCCGCCGCCAGTGTTCGGCCCGCACCGGCCGCCAGCCGCGCCGCCAACCCTTCCAGCCAACCGGACCACATGGCATGAAATTCGATGAGCGTGCCATCCTTGTCGAAGATGATCAGTTCGGGCAGTGACAGACGGGCGGCGGGCAGCATGGGAGCAGGTGACCTCGGACGTGATGATTCAACGACGATGCATGACCATTCGGCAGGAGGGGGTGAGAAGCCAGGCCGGTCAGCCGTTTGGGCGTCGCCGCGCACCGCTGCCGCGCTGGGCGGACAGCCGGTGTGCGGGAAGAGGCCGCTGGACTTCACCGGCATGGGCTAGCCTTCGGCCGCCTCGGGCGCCACTGGCCGCCGCAGCCGCCGCCCCACTAACCCCTCCGGCCGTACCAGGCAGCGCCACAGCAGGTTCACGCGCCAGAACGCCACCGCCGCCATGCCGTGCGCCAGAACGGCGAAGAGCGGCGGCGTCTCCAAGGTGTAGTACGTCCAGCAGGCGCGCGTGGTGCCCCACAATTCTAGGAAGTAGCCCAGGCCCGCGCCAGCCAAGAACGTCAGGGTGGCGGCGCGGTAGTCGGTCGGCGTGGCGATGAGCACGGCGCACAGGACAAGGGCCGCCAGCGTGAGGCTCTTTTCCATGGTGGGCCACACAAACGCGAGCATGAGCGCATAGAAGGTGAGGAAGATCAGCCAGTACAGCCCCTGGTACGCGCCGGGACGCCTGGCCTCCGCCGCCGGGAACAGACGCCCCAGTGCGCGGAACAGCCGATCTATGGCGAGGCTGGCGATGGGCCAGGCCGGGATGATCCACAGCGGCGGGCGTTCGTGCGTGTAGTAGCGCCAAAGGTTGGTCTGCGTGCCCCAACTTTCGATGACCAGGCCGCCCGCAAAGCCGATGAGCACGATCAGGGCGTCGGCTTTTAGGTCGGGCCGCGCCATGATCAGCAGGGACATGGCGGCGAATACGCCCAGGAGCAGCCAGTCGAGTTGCAGCCAGAGCGGGTAGCGCGGGTCGGCCGTCGCGAGATAATCCACCGCCAGCGGCCACCAAACCACGATGATGATGAACACCAGCACGGCGAACAGGCTCATCAGCACGTAGCTGGCGCGCGTCCAGCCCAGGAGGCCGGGGAGCGTGCGGGGCGGCGCGGCCTTTGCGTTAGGAGTCACCGTCGAAGTGGACATCGCGCGCGAGTATAAAGGGCTGGAGCGTAATTGTCCACGGGGCAATTGCATCTTATTTCCGATTGCTGAGAGAGTGCCGAAAGTGGCTCAGAAATTGGCCGCCAGCTATGATTACGCGGGACGCTGGGTGTCATCGGCCACAAGGCTACGCCAGGATGACCGACCTGAGGCCGGGTTGCTCAGAAACTAAACCCATTTGATAGCCGGCCCGGGGCGTAGCACGCTACGCCCCTACCCGAGACAGGGCCGCGGCCGACGGGT
>JADZEK010000151.1 GCA_020850595.1 Anaerolineales bacterium | reverse complement strand
ATTCCTCACCCCCCACAATGCCGAAGGATGGCCGGCAACCGGAGGGGGGCTTCGGAATGACATGGTCTGCCGAGTGTTTCGCCACTGGGGGGCTGGCGGGCTGGCGCTCCGCGCCCTTCGGAATGACAGGCAAAATGGGGCTGATCGGTCCCAAGCGCAGTTTGGATGCAATTGCCCTGCGGATGGGTTGACCATCTGGAGCATCGCCAGTAAGATTCGACACGCTCACAGGCTAGTCGGCCAGCGGATTGGTAGGGTGTCAGTGAAGTAGACGGGCAGCCGCGCAATCGCCGGCTGCCGGTTGTATCGGTGGCCGCCCGCGCGGCCTGAAATTTGCCGGATTGCTGTTTACGACAACATGTCTGCCGCTCGCCATCCTACCCGCCAGCCCATGAACTCCGGCGTCATCCGCTGGGTCTTCTTCATCGTCGTCGGACTGGTGCTGCTCGGACTCATGCTGCGGGCGACGGCGCGCACGGTGGCGCTGGCACAAGCCGCCGCCGCGCAGGTCACGCTGATGTCGCCGACGCCGGTGGTGGTGGTCGTCGTGCCCGCCACGCCGGCCCCGCCCACCACGACCAGCACCGCCACCATTACGCCCATCCCGGCCACGCCGACCAATACCCCCACCAATACGCCGCTGCCGGCCGCCACCCAAACCGCCCTCTACGAGCAGAACTGCTCGCTCTACAGCAAGATCCCCGCTGACCTGCTGACCGTGGTGGACCGCGATACCGCGCTCCCGGCCGACTACGTGCCCGCCGACCTGGAGGTCGCCCCGCTGGAAACCAGGAATATTCAATACCGCGCCATCCCGCTGCGTAAGCCAGTCATCCAGCCGCTGCTCGATATGCTCGATGCGATGAACCAGGCCGGGTTGGCGCCGTTAGTAATGTCAGGCTATCGCGACATCACCGAGCAGCAGTTGGCCTACGATAAGTGGCTCAAGCTTCACCCCGAGCGGGCCGCCGACATTAGCGCCATCCCGGGACACAGTGAGCACCAGTTGGGCACCGCCGTAGACTTCAGTTCCGCGTACATGATCCAGTTTTACGGCGGTGACGACGGGTTCAACGTGAGATTTGCCGATCAGCCAGAAGGCCGATGGCTGGCCCGCCAAGCCGCGTACTATGGGTTCACGCTGTCTTACCCGGCCTACGCCGTTGACCAGACCGGCTACGCCTATGAGCCGTGGCACTTTCGGTATGTGGGTATTCTGGCGCTCGAGCTGCAACAGCGCAACATCACCCTGACCCAGTATTTGCACGAGTGCGTGCCGGCGCCGACGGCCACTCCCTCCAGTCAGTAAGCCGCCCCAGGCCGGCCGGGCACCGGACGTCTGCGTGACGCGCCGGCGCTGTCGGCCGCATAGCGAAGACGCCCGCGACGGCGGCGGGCGATGAAAGCGAATAGGTTTCTAGGCATCATGCGTCAATCTCAATCGCAAGCGAACACCCTGCTATTACTGGTCGCCGTCCTGGCGGTCATTGGCGGCCTGGTCATTGTGGCTGTCACCAGCCCGCAGTCGTTCCAACTCGACCGGCTGTTCGGCGGCCAGCCCACCCGGCCGGCGGCCACCGCCACGTTTACGCCCACCGCCGCGCCGACCGACCCGGCCCCCACCGAGACGCCTATCGTCACCCCCACCCGCCGCCCCACGCTGGCGCCGGCCCTGGTCACCTCCACGCCCACCGTCACGGCCACGCCCGACGTCAGCCCCACGCCCGCCCCAACGGAGGTCGAGTTGCCCGCTGACGCGATTGGCCTGGCCGAGGTTCAGGCGCAAGAGGCCCTGAATGGCCGCGTGCGCGACCTGCCCGGCGGCAGCATCGTTGTGGCCGTGGTGCCCAACGGCGAGCAGGTTTACGTCTTGCCGGGCCAACAGGTGGTCAACGACGTTACCTGGCTGGAAGTGCGCCTGATGGACGGCCAGACCACCGGCTGGATGGCCGATTTCCTGTTGAAACTGATTTATACCCGGCCGTAAGCCGGGGCTGCGGCGCCCCGTTGGGGCCTGCCCGCCGTCGCGATGATCTCCGTCGTCGTCCCAGTTCGTAACGGAGCCGCCACACTGCCGGCCTGCCTGCAAGCACTCGCAGCGCAGACCGTGGGCCGCGCCAGGTTGGAGGTGATCGTGGTCAATGACGGCTCCACGGACGACACGGCCGCCGTGGCACGGCGCTTCGCGGTGCGCTGCCTGGACCTGCCGCCTTCCGGCCCGGCCGCGGCACGCAATGCCGGGGCGCGGCAGGCCGCGGGCGACCTGGTGCTGTTCACCGACGCCGACTGCGCCCCGGCCCCCGATTGGGCAGCGCGCCTGGCCGCCGCCTTCGACCCGCCGGAGGTGGTGGGCGCGCGCGGCGTCTACCGCACCCGGCAAACCAGCCGCGTGGCCCGCTTCGTCCAGCAGGAGTATCAGGACAAGTACGACCGCACGGCCCGCCGACGCTCCATTGATTTCATTGACACTTACTCGGCTGGTTATCGCCGCGCCGTCTTTCTTGAGAATGGCGGGTTCGAAACGGCCTTTCCCGTCCCTTCAGTCGAGGATCAGGAGTTCTCGTTCCGGCTGGCCGAGAAGGGCTACCGCCTGGTCTTCGCGCCGGAGGCCGTGGTCTACCACCAGCACGACAGCTCGCTGGGCGAGTATGGGCGGCGCAAGTTTTGGATCGGCTATTGGAAGGCGTTCTTGCTGCGCTGGCACCCGGAGAAGGCGCTGGGCGATTCGCACACCCCGCCCAGTCAGCGGGTGCAGTTGGGGCTGCAAGGGCTGGCCGGACTGCTGACGCTCGCGGGGTTGGCGCTCCTGCCGTTCACACCCGCGGGCGGCTGGCTGTTGTGGGGGGCGCTGGCCGCGCAGGGAGTGTTCTTCGCCACGGCCGTGCCTTTCCTGCTCAAACTGGCGCGGCGCGACCCGCCGGTGCTGCTCGTGGCCCCCGGGCTGCTCATGGCTCGCGCCCTGGCCTCCGGCCTGGGCCTGGCCGTGGGGCTGGTGGGCCTACGGGCGCAGCGCGCCCCGCGCCAGGCCGCGCTGAGCGGCGCTGAGCGCCTGCTCAAGCGCCTGCTGGACATGGGGGTGTCGGCTGTCGCGCTGGTGTTAAGCGCGCCGCTGCTGGCCGGGCTGGCGGTGCTGGTGCGATTGGATTCACCCGGCCCGGCGCTCTTTGTGCAAGAGCGCGTGGGCGAGAACGGCCGGCGCTTCCGCATGGTGAAGCTGCGCTCGATGGTGGCCGGGGCCGACGAGCTGCCCACGCCCAAGCGCCCGACCGACCCGCGGGTGACGCGCCTGGGCCGGTTCTTGCGCCGCTGGAGCCTGGATGAGCTGCCGCAGTTCTGGAATGTGCTAAAGGGGGAGATGAGCCTGGTGGGTCCGCGCCCAGAGGAGCCGCGGGTGGTCGCGGGCTACACCGATTGGCACCGCGCGCGCCTGGCGGTTAAGCCGGGGCTGACCGGGCCGATGCAGATTAACGGGCGCGGCGACCTGCCACTGGACGACCGTGTGCGCCTGGAGCTCGAGTATATCGAGCACTACTCCTTTGGGCGCGATCTGGTGATCTTGCTGCGCACCGTACCGGCGGTGCTGCGCGGCGACGGCGCGTACTAGAGCGGCTGCCTGATTGAGTTCGGCTGAGCGGCTGGTAGCGAGCGCGGGGCGTAGCACGCTACGCCCCTACCCACGGCAGCGCTGCGGCCGGCGGGCACGGAGACGGCATCTGTCATAGGACTTACGCAGTTGAATGACTCCAATCGTACCTGTGGCGGGTGCATGGCTCAGTTACCCGCCAGATGTGGCGTGCCGAGGCTCGGAATTGCGCGAACTGCGTAACTCCTATGTCAATCAGGAACACGTTCTAGGCCGGGGCGGCCGTCTCGGCCAGGTACTTTTCGCGGTTGGCGGCACGGGCGGTCTTGCCGCTGCTGGTTTTGAGCACCCACTTCGGCCCGACGAGGCGCACCTGCCGCACGGCCACATCTGACCCCTGGTTGATGTGCCGGCGGATGGCATTCGCGAGCGCCGCGCGCGCCTCTTCGGTGGCCGGGTCGGTTACATCCAACTCGTCCACTTCGGCCACCACGACCACGTCCTCGGTGCCGGCTTCGGCGTTGAACACCCCAAATGCCACCACCCGCCCCGGATGCACGCCCGGCACTTCGCTCGCCAGCGCCTCCAGGTCTTGGGGGTGCACGTTCTTGCCCCCCACAATAATCAGGTCCTTGCGCCGGCCGGAGACATACACCTCGCCGTCGGCCAGGTAGCCAAGGTCGCCGGTCAGGTACCAGCCATCCAGAAACGCCTGCTCGGTCAGATCGGGCCGGTGGAAGTAGCCGGTTAACAGGCAATCGCTTTGCAGGGCCAGCTCGCCGACGCGCCGCTCCGGCAGCGGCCGGCGCGCGCCACGCGCGTCCGCGTCGGCCAGGACCTTGACCTGCACGTTGGGCAGCGGCCTTCCGGCCGACAGCATGCGCACGACTTCCGGCCCGGCCGCGTCGGCGGCGGGCCGCGCCTCACCTTCAGCGATCAGCGCGCGCCGGTCCACCACGTCCACCGTCACCGGGCCGGCCAGCCCGCCCTGCGTGACCGCGAAGACGTTCTCGGCCATGGCGTAGCAGGTCGCCAGCGCTTCGGCCCGCAGGCCGAACGGCGCGAAGCGCGCGGCGAAGGCCGCATGGCTCTCGGCCCGCATCGGCTCGGAGCAGTTGATGACCGCCCGCCACGATGACAGGTCTACGCCTTGCAAGTCACGATCGCGCGTTTTCTGCGCGCAGAAGTTGAAGGCGAAGTTGGGCAGCCAGGTGAGCGTGCCGCGATAGTGCGAGACGGCCTGCATGAGCCGGTACGGCGCGCGCACCCAATCGAAGGGCGAGAGCAGCACCAGGGGCACGCCCGCCGCCACAGGCATGACGAACCCGGCGATCAAACCCATATCGTGATACAGCGGCAGCCAGCTCGCGATCACGTCGTCTGGCGCGAGGCGCAAGGCGGCCGTGTACGCGGCGAGTTGGTTGAACACGGCCTGGTGCGAGAGCGCCACGCCCTTTTGCAGGCCGGTGGTGCCGGAGGAGTGCTGGAGCAGCGCCAGGTCGGCGGTGGCGCGGCGCAGGCCCGGCAGGGCGCCTGGGTCGGAGGTGGTGTCGGGCGTGATGTCGTCCGCGATCAGCACGCGCCGCACCAAGCTCTGCGGCCCCAGCGCCGCCGCCACCTCCGGCGCGAACTCTGGGTAGGTGACGATGGCCGCGGGCCGCGTGATGGCGACCAGCGCGGCCAGCTCCTGGCGGTACTTCTCGGGCGCGAGCTTTTCGGTCAGGAACGGCATGATGGTAGGCACCTGCCCGCCCAGGATGGCGCCCCAGAACGCGAAGGCCAGCTGTGGCCCGTGCTGGAGGATCAGCACGACCACTTCGCCGGGGGCCAGCCCAGCCGCGGCAAAGGCGCGCGCGAAACCGGCCGCGCCCTGCCCCAGGGCGGCGTAGGTCAGGGTCAGGTCGGGCTGCTTGGGGAAGAGCAGATGGAGCGCGGGACGGTCGGGCGTGGCGGCCCAGTGGTCGCGCAGGCGCTGGGCGAGGGTGCGGGCGAGGGGCATGGTCACAGGCGGGCGCGGGCTAGGCCTGGCGCTGCTCGATGAGCGCCACCAGCTGCGCCAGTGTGTCGAAGGTAGCGGCGTTCAACTCCGAGTCGTCCAGCCGCACGCCGAACTGGTCTTCGACGAACAGCGCCAGGTCTACCAGGCTGAACGAGTCAATCAGTCCGCTGGAGATGAGGGCTTCGTCTGGCTTGATGGCCCGGTTGGGCTGCTTGAGGATTTTCGTGGCGATGTATTCGGCTAGCGCGGGGGCGGCGTTCGACATGCAGGCTCCTTATCAGGGTTGGTCGGCGGCCACGGCCAGCACGGCCGAGCCGAGCCGGGCGGCGAGTTGGCTCTCGCCCAGCGGTGTCAGGTGAATGGGGCTGTCGGTGTACTCGGTGTTGGCGACCGCGTCCCACAGGTCAAGGTAGCGCCAGGCGTGGGCGTCGGCGGCCTGGGCTAATAACACGCGATAGGCGTCGTAGGCCCAGCGCGGGTAGAAGAAATTATAGCGGAGGTCACTGTTCTGCCCGGCGCTGACGAACATCGGCTCGTTCACCAGCAACAGGGGCGTGTCGCCGGCGGCCTGCACACCGGCGGCCAGCACGTCAAACGCCAGGTCGGTGGTGGTGAGGGTGTGCGGCGGGGTCAGGCCGTGAAAGCTCTCGTCGGCGGCCAGGTCTTCGGCGCGCGGCGGGTAGTCGGCCGGGAGGTCCTGGTCTATGCCCGTGGCGGCCCAGAGGAAGCCGTAGAGTTGCAGGCGCAGCAGGTCGGCCAGCGGGCGGCGCTGCCCGATGAGCGTGCGGTCCCACAGGCTGGGGTTCACGAGTTGCGGGTCGTGCGGGTTCAGGCTCAGCGCGTATTGCGCGATCAGGCCGCGCACCGCGGGTGCGTTGTTCTGCACCAGCGGTGGGAAGAGCTGCTTGTCTGGCGGGAATGACTCGAGCGTGATCAACCAGACGATCTGGTCGGGGTCATACACAGCGAGCCGCGAGAGCAGCAGCAGGTCTTTGGTGAGCGAAAGGATTGGGTAGCCGAGGTTGTAGGCGACCACGCGCCGGCCGTCGGCCGTCGTGAGGTGCAGGTCGTTCAACTGCGCGGCCAGCGTCTGGTGGGCGGGCAGCAGATAGCCCCACACCGACGAGTCGCCGACCAGCAGCACGCGGTACTCGCCGGCGGACTTGGGCCGCGCCAGCGCCTGCGACGCGAACATCGCCTCCAGGTTGTACAGGCTCAGGTTGTAGGCTTTGGCCGGGTCGGTGCCGTAGGGCAGGCGCAGCCGCCCCGGCAGCACGGTGTTGTAGAGCGTCAGCCGGCCGAGCAGCGGCATGGGGCTGGCGGCCACGAACAACAAATTCAGCGCCACGAACAGCAGCGCGGCCTTGAATAGCACGCGGCGCACGAAGCGGGCGGGCGAGGCAGGGGTGGGCGGCAGGGGAGTCGTCATGGGTTAGCCCAGGCCAAAGAGCACGCCGAACACGCGCAGGGCCAGCGCGGGCGTGGGCAGCACAAACCACACCCAGCCGAGCGTCACGAAGTGAAAGGTGAGGAAGACGCCCAGCCAGTGGGCGGCGAGCTTGAGGCGCGGCCGGCCATCCAGGGCGGCGGCGCGGGGCTTGGTGAAGTCGGCCCAGCGGTTGTGGATGAACAGCCCCAGGCCGTGCCACAGCCCCCAGAGGACGAAGTTGAGCGTGACGCCGTGCCACAGGCCGATGAGGAGCATCACCACGAACTGGGTGAGGAAGATGATAGCGGGCGCGGGAAGCGGCCGGGCGCGCAGCCAGCGCGTGAGCGGGTTGAAGACGTAGGCGCGAAACCACTGCGAGAGGGTGATGTGCCAGCTATTCCAAAACAAGGTGAGGTTCGGGCGGGTGTAGGGCCGGTCGAAGTTCTCTGGGAGGCGCACGCCCGCCAGCCGCGCCACGCCCAGCGCGATGTCGGTATAGCCGCTGAAGTCCAGGTACAGCCGCCAGGCATAAGCATAGACCAGCACCCACAGCCAGAGCGTGGAGGTGGTCTGCGCGGCGTTGGTGGCGTTGAGGGCGGCCAGCGCCAGGCTGTCGGCCAGCACGAACTTCTTGAACACGCCCAGCACGAGGCGCGCGCCGCCCTCAGCCAGGCCCGCCGGGTCGAGCTTGAACGGGCCGCGTGTGTCCTTGACGAAGCGCTCCACCCGGTCAATCGGCCCGGCAGTGAGGGCCGGGAAGAACAAGGCGTAGGTGACGAACTCGCGCAGGCTGACGGCAGGCAGGCGGCCCAGCGCGCGGTCGCGCAACACGTGCAGGAGCCGGAACGCGACGTAGGAGAAGCCCAGCCAGCGCAGGTCGGCGGCGAGGGCCAGGCCGGGCGACTGCCCGTTGAGGGCGCGCAGCCCGGCGCTGAGGGCGCGGCCCAGCGGCTCGGTCTTAAGCGCCACGAAGAGCGCCAGCAGCAGCACGACGCCCCCGCCCCACAGCCAGCCAGCGTGTGGCACCCGCCACAGCAGCGCCGCCAGGGCCGCGACGACGGCGACAGCGGTCAGCACCGATAGGAGGGCGGGCGGCCGGTCGGGCGTGAGGCAGCAGAGCGGCCCCAGGTAGCGCAGCAGGGCGATGAGCACCACCAGTGCTGCCAACACGCCAGCCGTCACGAGGGTGTCGCGCTGGTCCACCACGGGCGCTGGGGGCAGCGCTTTGGCGGGCGGGGCGGCGGCTCCGGCCGCGGGCACGCGGGCGGGGGGCGCGGGAACCGGCTGGGTGGCGGCCCAGACGAAGACGGTCAGGGCCAGGGTGGCGGTGGGAAACCAGAAGTCGAAGGAGCGCAGCGGCGTGAGCGGCTGGAGCCAGTAGAGGGCCAGCACGCTAGCCGCCAGCAGCAGCCAGCCGCGCGCGCGCGGCGGCACGAGCGCCCCGCCCAGGAGGGCCAGCAGGGCGAAGACCCCAAGCTGAAGGAGTGTCATGGGCGCGGGGAGCGGCGGGCAGACGGGTGATTGGGCCAAACAGGCAGGCCCGCGTCCCCGCTGGACGCAGGCCCAATTTTGCCTGGGGCCGCCGAATCGGGCGGCGCTAGAAACCCTGGTAGATCCACTGCGGCGCGGTGTCGGCGGTGACGATGATGACGGCAACCACGATCAGGCACAGGGCCAGCGCAGCCGCGTTTTCGCGGGTGAAGACATAGCGCCGCCACCAACTGAGGGGCCGGGGGGCCTGGTCGGTCACGGCCTAGCGCCCGCCGGTGAGGTTGTGGAGGGCCTCGCAGGCGGGACAGCCGCCGCCTGGCCGAAGCATGGCGAAGCCGGCTTGCGGGTCGTCGCCGTACTGCGTCAGGTCCACGTTAAAGATGATGATCAGGCGGACAGTGGTGCTGCCGCGCGCCAGGCTGACGGCCTCGGCCAGCCACTGGGCCTGGTTGGCGAGGGTGGTGTTGGCGGCCCAGCCAAAGCTGCCGGGCAGCGGGCCATAGCCCTCGGGGGTGAGGTAGCCCAGCTCGGTAAAACACAGCTTGCGCGCGCCGCCGAAGGCGTTGAAGTAGGTGGAGACCATGCCCGAGTAGTAGCGGGTGTAGTACGGGTCACGCGGGTCGCCGCTGCTGCGCGTGGGCGAGAGGATGCCTTCGTTGTAGTGGACGCCGACGCAATCCAGGTAGTTGGCGGCCCCGGCGGCGGCCATGCCGGCGATGAAGGTGTTGTCGTTCCAGACGCGCGCGCGGCCAAAGGCGCCCTCGGCCCCGGTGGGCGCGGGCGCGCCGCTGATGACGAGCGTGCCGGGGTTCGCGCCCTTGATGGAGGTATAGGCCTGGCGCAGCAACTCGGTGTACTTGGCCGGGTCAATCTCGCCCGCGGGCCATTCGCGGTCAATGTTCATCTCGTTCCAGACTTCGATGCCGTCCGCGCCGAAGCGGGCCAGGTCGCCCACGAAGCGGGCATAGTCGGCGTAGTTCGCGCCGCCGCGAATGTCGTCGGGGCTGCCGAGCACGCTGAGCAAAATCTTGAAACCTTTGGCGTGGGCGTCGTTGATGAGGCCCGCGTCGGCAGTGGCGCCGGGACTCCAGCGCACCTGGCGTTTGACCCAGAGCATCCCGGCGTAGCGCATCAGGTCGGGCCGATCAAAGCCGGCCACCTGCCCGCCGAACTCAAAGCCGCTGTTGGCGACGGGGGCGACGTTGGGCGGCGTGGTGACGGTGGTGGGCGTGAGGCTGAAGCGGCCGGTGTAGTAAGTGGTGCCGCCGCCCACGATGGTCACCGACGTGCTGACGGGGCCGTTCCACTTGCCGGCGCTGGCGCCGACGACGGCCATGGTGAGCGAGTGCGTGCCCAGGCCCAGGCTGAACACGCCGCGCGCCCCGGCGGCCACGCGGCCGATCTCCGTGCCGTTGAGGATGACCTGACAGGCGGCGTCATCGGCGGCGGCCTTGCGGCTGAGGGAGCACAGCACGCTCAGGCTGCCCTGCAACCAGATTTTGGTGGGGCGCAGGTAGACGTAGCGCGTGCCGCCGGCGTAGACCGAGGCGGTGGTGCTGGCAGCGGCCCAGCGGTAGCGCGCACCCGCGGCCGGGTCTTGAATGTTGCGGGCCTCCAGCGTGTGCACGGTGCCGGAAGCGGTGAACAGGTCTACCGCAGCGGACTGGGCGACGATGAAGTTGCCGTCGAGGTAGATATCGCCGACGAGGCCGGCGGGCAGCAGGGAGACCTTGAAGACGCCCTTGTGGGTGAAGGCAGCGGTGAGCCAGGTGGTGCGCCCGGCCGTAATCGTGGGCGCGTCGTCGCGGGCGGTGGTATTCCAGTTGTTGGCTTGCGCGCCAACGAGGTCGGTGTGGACGGCGCGCGCGCCGGGGTCGAGCGTGTAGGAGGCGCCGGCGCCGGGGGCCAGGTCGGGCATGGGGACGCCGTCAATGGTGACGCGACAGGCGACCTGGTCGGCGGCGGCCCAGCCGTAGGGCAGGCAGGTGTATTGCAGCGTGCCGCGGATGTATTGGGTGCGCGGGTAAAAGTAGGCGCGCCAGGTGACGCCGGGGTTGAGCTGCTGGGTGAAGCTCTGGTCGGGGTAGACCAGCAGCACGCCGTAGCCAGGCACGGTGGGGTCCTGCAGGTTGCGGACTTCGACGGTGTGGGGGACGCCGGGCGTGGTGGTGAGGTGGACGCTGTTGACGCCGCCGACGATGAACACGCCGTCGAGGTAGAAGTCGCCGAGGGTGGTGGCCTGGCTGATGTTGACGTTAAAGCAGGCGGCGGCGGGGTCGCAGGGCGCGCCCGACTGGGCGGCGGCCGGGCGCGCCAGCCACGGCGCGGCGAGCAGGGCCAAGGCCACAAGGGCGGCGCGGAAGACAGAATGAGATGAGTGAGTCGGCATGGCGGCTCCTGGGGCGGCGCGAAACAACAAGAGGCCCACTAACGGAAGTACTGGAACGTGCCGGTTTGGGTGTAGACGTGCGGGCACTCCGGCTCGGCGGTGGAGAAGTAGGTCTGCGACAGGGTGAACTGCGTGTCGCTAGTGAAGGCGACAGTGAGCGTGACCGTGCCGGTGCCGAGGCCGTTAGGGCCGGTATAGGTGTAGGTGCGGTCGGCGACCTGGCTGAAGGCGTAATCTTCAGGCACGGTGTTGTGCCAGGCGAGGCCGTCGCTATTGGGGGTGATCTGCACCAGGCCATAGGGCGGCACGAATTTGTTGGCGCAGGCGCTGGTGTCCACGGTGGAGCTGACATCCCAGATGGAGGCGGTGTTGAAGATGGTCTGCGCGCTCGTGGCGCTGGGTACAGCGGTGGCGCTGGGTACAGCGGTGGCGCTGGGT
>JADZEK010000150.1 GCA_020850595.1 Anaerolineales bacterium | reverse complement strand
CGTGGGAAGGGGGAGGAATTTTCTTAAAGGGGCGGCGGGCCAAATGCAGGCCCGCCTTCCCTTTGGCTTTCCCGGGGCAAACACAGGGCGAGGCGCTTCTTTCGGGCCGGCGGACTCAAGGTCACGGACGCGTGAGCGGGTACGGGTAAGTCGCCGGCACCTGGTTGACTTGCTTACGCTCGCGCCTATGGGGGCCGGGGCATAGGCGCGAACTTAGGCCGTGGCAGTCCGACGGCAGGTGATGGGCACACGGGCTGACACGCCCGGGGGGGCGCTGCAAGACAGACCTCCCATCCCCCTGACCCCCTTCCCACTGAAAAGATGTGGGAAGGGGGATGAATTTTCTTAAAGGGGCGGCGGGCCAAATGCAGGCCCGCCTTCCCTTTGGGTTTCCCGGGGCAAACACAGGGCGAGGCGCTTCTTTCGGGCCGGCTGGCTCAAGGTCGCGGACGCGTGAGCGGGTACGGGTAAGTCGCCGGCACCTGGTTGGCTTGCTTACGTTCGCGCCTATGCCCCCCCGGCCCCCATCCCGACAAGAGCGTTCGGGACCTTGTCTCGCGCTGAGTACAGCGTTGGCGGGAAGGGGTGCCTGCGGGCGGAGGGGCACTCGGCAGACCTATTTGGTTTGTACTCAGCCCGCTGGGCAACGTCGCCATTGTCACCTTGGCCACTGGATCGGCGGAAGGTGTCACAGGTATCACCTCAGCTCAGGTAGTTAAGAAACAGAACCGGGGTAGTGTGAGCGATGGCCGTGCGGCGGCTGACAGGGGCAGGTGGGGCGCGGTGGGCGGCTTTCTGGTTACGGGGTTGAGTGACGGTGGAGGCGGCCGGCAGGATGCGGTTGGCAAAGGGCAACGATCGGCGCGGGGCCTAGAGAAACTGTGGCAAAGAAATGCAGCATTAGCAAGAGGCGGGGGGGATTTTAAGGTTCGCCGCCAGCGGCGCACCGGCCAAATGTAAATCGGCCAAGATTGGCTTTGAGCGGTGGCCGAATTGAATGACGCGGCGGCTTTGGCAGCGGGCCGGGGCGTCGGCCGAGCAAGAAGCGCTCGGCTGGCGCTGCGCCCCTACTGTCCGTACAGGGCGCGGTACTCCTCGAAGTACTCGAATGTCGTCGTGACATAGCCCTGCGCGTCGGGCAGGCGAATGACCTCCACGAACAGGTCTACGTCGCCTTGGGCGAGGTCGAGCCAGATGTCCGCGTTGCCCGGCCCGGCGTAATAGCCTGCCAGCATGGCCTCCGGCCCCCCGCCGGTCTGCTGGGCGATGTAGTTGAGGTAGTACGCTCCCATGGGGATGGAGACCGCGGGCCGGTAGAGGTCGTCGAGGACAAAATCGGTCAGGCCCAACTGCGCGGCCACGTCGTTGGCGGTGGGCGGGATAAACTGGTTCAGCCCGCGCGCTTCAGCCACCGAGTAGGAAAACTTCCAGAAGAAGCTCTCGATGCGCATCTTGGCGTACATCACAAAGGGATGCACGCCGTAGGTGTTGGCCGCGCTGACCACCTGCCGGCTGAACGGCGCCGGATAGCGCAGCCGCAGGAGGTAGCTCGGCGCTTGCAGCGAGTCGGCCACGCCTGCCAGGTCTACGACCTGGCGCGCGGCGCGGATCGCCAGGTCGTACGCGCCTAAGGTATGGAAGTAGACGGCCAACTGCCAGGTGGCCAGCGGGTCGCCGTTCAGGGCCAGGCGGAGGGAGTCGAACTCCGCGTGCGCCTCCTGCCAGCGCCCCAGCTTCCAGAGGGCCGCGCCGCGCACAAAGCGCGCCTCTTGCCACACGCCCGGCTGCAAGTCGCTCAGGTTGGTGACGCTCTGCGCCAGCGGGAAGGTCGCCCGCAGCCAGGCTTCGGCCTCGGCCCGCTCGGCGGCCTGGTCGGAGCTGAAGCTGTAGCGCGCGGGCGGCCAGAAGGGCGGCTGTCCAGCTAATAGCTGCCGGGCACGCAGGGCGTAGTAGCCGTGCGGCCCGAGCGCCGCCGCCGCGGTCCAGGCCGCCCGCGCACCGTCGTCGTCGCCCAAGGCCTGTTTGACCTTGCCGATCCACAGCGCGGCCCGCGCCTGGTCAGCGGGGTCGGCGGCCAGCGCCTGCGCCAACTCAAACCGAAGGCCCGCCGCGCCGTAGTCGTGCGCGCGATAGAGCACCAGGCCGGCCTGCATGGCGGCGTCGGGCGCTTGGGCGCTGGCGGGGTAGTCTGCGGCCAGGCGGTTCCAGAGGGCCACGGCACCCTGAAAGTCATTGTTGCGCTCGCGCAGCCGCGCCGCGCGGTACAGCGCATCTGGCGCCTCGGGCGCGGCGGGCGCGGCGTCGGCAAAGGCTGTGAAGGTGGCTACGTCGTCTGGGTAGGGCTGGATGAAGGCGATCTGGAAGTAGGCCTCGGCCCACAGACCGTCATCCGGGTAGGTATCTACCAGTTCACGCCAGGCGCTGATGGCCGCCGGCGGGTCTTGCAGCGCCGCGTAGGTCAGCCCCAGGTGATAGAGGGCGGTCGGGTCGCCGGGGGCGCTCGGGCTGGGCGCGCCGTCGCCATAGGCCGCGTGATAGCGCAGGAGGGCGTCGCGGGCAGGCTCGTAATTGTCGGCGTAGTAGTTGGTCAGCCCGCGCTGCAAATCGTCCACCGGCACGCCATCGTTGACCAGCACCAACAGCCCGTCGAAAGTGGCGGCTGCCTCGGGGTAGTTGTTCACCGCGTCCAGGAACTTCGCATAGGCCGCGTCGGTCTGCCCGTCGGCATAGAGCACTTGCCCGGCCTTGACGGCTGCCCGCGCTTTGCGCCAGTTTTGGTCGGTCGCCTGATAGACGGCGTCGTAGGTGGCTACGGCGTTCTCCACGTCACCCAGCGTGGCGTAGACCTCGGCCAGTTGTTCCTGGAGATCGAAGCTGTCGCCCGACCGGGGCGCGGCGATGGCCGCCTGGAGGGCGGCGACGGCGGTGGCATAGTCGCCCAGCGCAATGGCGGCCTGGGCGCGGCCGGCCTGGGCGTAGGCGTCGAGGGTGTTGGGCCGCAGAGCCAGGTAGGCGGCGTAGGCGGCGAGGGCCTCCGGCCACTGCCCGGCCGCGCGATAGGCGTCGCCGAGGATGAATTGCGCCTCCGCCACGCTGGGCGAATCCGGCGCGACTGCGATGAAGGTGGTGAGGGCGGCAATGGCCGCCTGAGGCGCGCCGGCCTTGAGGTGGGCCAGCCCCTGCCCTAGCGCCGCGGCTGCCAGCAGCGCCGGGTCGGCGGTGTTGGCTTGCACCGCCGCATACTCGGCCAGGGCGCGCGGCCAATCGCCGGCGGCCAGCGCGGCGTCGGCGGCTTCGACGCGAGCGGGGGGAATGGGTGTGTCGGTCGGACTGGGCGAGGGGGAAGGCGTGAGGCTGGGGGTAAGCGTGGGTGGCAGCGTGAGGCTGGGGGTCGCCGAGGGGGGCAGCAGCGGCACACTCGGCAGCCATCCCAGCCGCGTGAGCACCGCCATGCCGGTCGCGCCGCCGAGGCAGGCGCACACCACCAGCACGGCCACATAGCTGAGCGGCAGGCGCGGCGCACGGCCCATCCGCCGCGGGCCGCGGCCCGCGGGGGCCGTGGGGTCACTCATGCGGGCATGATAACACACCGGCTGGGGCCGGCAGGGGCTAGGCGCCAGGGTAATTGCATCTTAATTCCGTTCGCTGAAGAGTGCCAAGAGTGGGGCAGGAATTGGCCACCAGCTATTAATACCCGGGAGGCTGCGCGTCACCGGCCACAAGGGTACGCCAGGATGACTGACCTGAGGCCGGGTTGCTCAGAAACTAAACCCGGTACGATCAAAGGGTCAGCCTGATCCTGGGTTGAGATTGCTCACCCCCCACAATGCCGAAGGATGGCCGGCAACCGGAGGGGGGCTTGCTCAGAAACTAAACCCATTTGATAGCCGGCCCGGGGCGTAGCACGCTACGCCCCTACCCGAGACAGGGCCGCGGCCGACGGGTATTTCGGGCCTGGGGGGCTGGCGCAGGGCGCCATGCGCTCTTCGGAATGACAGGCAAAATAGGGCTGATCGGTCCCAAGCGCAGTTTAGATGCAATTGCCCTGGGCTAGGCGCTCTGCGCCAGGTGCGCTACGGCTACGGCGTGGGGAACGCCGCATAGCTCGGCCAGACCGGCCGGGCCTAGCGCCTGCCAACCGGCGGGCAGCAACCGCGGGGCCATCAGCAGCCGGCGGGCAAATAAGTCCATCTGCGTTGGCATGTCGTCGTTGGGAACCGGCGGCAGGCCGACGCGCCGGCCACCGGCCGTGGCGCACAGCGCGGTGAACAGCGCGCAGGCCATGTAGTAGCGGCGCTCCGGCTCGGGCAGGTCGCTGTTGGCGAACACCGACCCCTGGCCGCCCAGCAGCCGCAGCCAGATGGCCTCGCCAAAGGTGACTTCGGTGAGGCTGACGTCGCGGCGCAGGTCGGGCGGCGGGTTGGCCAGCATTTCGCGCACCGGCACGGGCAGGCGCGCCACGCCATAGTGCTCGAAAAGGGCAGCCGCCAGGCAATCACACAAAAAGGTCAACGAGGCAGTGGTCATACCCGCTCAAGGCGCCTTAAGTAGAATAACCTGGCCCGCCAAAGTTCCGGCGCGCCAGGTTGGATCGGTACTGCTTGCGGCAAGGCTTAGCGCCGGTCAGGCGTGCGGCAGACAGGCCGCGAGGCGCACGACGTGCGGCCAGCCCGTCACGGTGAGAAAGGCGGCCTCGTCGGTCGGCACGGTCGGGCGCTCCGTTTCGCGCTGCGCGGCCCACTGCTCGATGGCCGCCGCGAAATCGGCCAACCCCTCGGCCTCGATGTTCAGCAGGGCCGCGTACTCGTCGGCGTCGAGGCGCCCGGCGTACTGGCTGAGCATTTCGGCGCGGCGGCCGTTGAACAGCCCCGCGCAGAAGCTTTCGCTGATGACGGCCTTCCCTACGACTTCATTCATCGCTACAATTGACATGTTACGCCCCTTCTACCTGCTACCATAACAGCCCCTGGGCCACCTCGCCGGTGAGCCGGCAACCACGACTCCGCAGCGGCGCGGCTAGGCGGTGGCCGGTTCTCCGACGAGGGGATGGCACGACGCTCTCCCCCTTGGGAGCGGCTCGCGGTGGAAGACGATGGGTGGCGGCGGGGCTTAGCCGCCGCCGCAGCCCGCGCCCGGCCCGGTGCCGCAGGCATAGACCGGCTGGCGGGTCACCAACGCGGTGACCAGGGCGGCCACAAACGGCAGCGTGACCAGCAGGGCGCGCGCCGCGGTGGGGTGCTGGGCGGTCCAGAGCGTGAACTTGGCGGCCGTGTTGTTGAGCGTGAGAGTGAGTGACATGGTTCTCCTCCGGGCTAATAGAACTTCCGAGGCACTTGCCGAGCATAGCCGCGGCCCCTCACCGAAACCCTCACAACGCAAAAACGGCCGTTTCAGGCCGTTTTGTGGGGTGGGCGTGATTGTCAGGCTTATTCGATCAGGCGGCCGTACAGTTGCCGAAGCTCACTGGGCGGGTCCAGGCCCAATTCGCTGCGCAGTAGTTCGCGATAGCGCCGGTAATGGTCCACGACTTCATGGCGGCGGCCCATGGCGGCCAGGCACATGAGCATCCGCCCATGCAGGTCGTCGCGCAGCGGCTCGGCGACCAGCGCGCGGGCCAGCATGGTCCGGGCTTCGCTGTAGCGGGTGAAGCGCAGCAGTTCATCCGTGTACAGGCTGAGCACTTGCAGATACAGATCGTGCAGCGCCCGCCGGCGCTCTGAGGCCCACTCGGCGTCTACTTCCGGCAGGTACTCACCCTGGTACAAGCCGGTGGCGCGGGCCAACAGTTCCATGCGGCGCGGGTCGCCGCGCCCGGCGCTCAGGGCTTGCCGCGCCGTAGCCTCAAAGGTCAGGGCGTCCACCGCCAGGGTCAGGTCGGCGCTCAGGCGGCACTCCCCGTCCTCCAGCACGACCACCTCAAGGCCGAGCGCCCGCCGCAGCCGGTACAAGGTTTGGTATAGGTTCGCCACGGCGCGGCTTTGCGCCATCTCCGGCCAAAAGACCGCCAGGACTTTGTCGCGCGCGACCGGCATGCGGTCCACCAGGTAGAAGAACATTTCGCGCGGACGCTGCGAACCCCAGGCGGCGCGCGGCACTTCTGCTCCGTCTTTGAGCACCTGCATGACGCCCAGGGTCTTAAT
This sequence comes from Anaerolineales bacterium, assembly GCA_020850595.1. Taxonomy (GTDB): domain Bacteria; phylum Chloroflexota; class Anaerolineae; order Anaerolineales; family UBA6663; genus JADZEK01. The sequence goes on along the minus strand of JADZEK010000150.1, from coordinate 2,909 downwards.
GGCCAAGCCAGGCTCGCCGGCCAGGGGTGTTTCGGGCGTGAGCAGGCCGCGGCTGGCCAAGCGCGCGCGCAACCCCGGCACGGCGGCTGCGCGCGCCAGCAGGGCTTCTACCCGCGCCCCCAGGGTGGGATGCTGACGCAGCGCTTCCAGCAGATCGCGGGCCGGCAGCGCTTCGCGCACTAACATCTGGTCGTAGCCAATCCGCTCCGTCAGGGCAAAGGCTTCCGTCAGCGCCGCTTCGGCAGCCGCGCGCGCGCCGCGCCGAAACTCGGCCAGCGCCAGGAAGAAGCAGGTCTGCGCCAGATCAACGAACTCTTTGAGAGCGGACTGCTCGACGCAGGCGGCGCGCAGCGCGGCCAGCCCGGCGTCGGCCTGCCCGGTTTCAACCTGCAGGATGCCTTTCAGGCCGGCGCGGTTGGTCAGCGGCATCAGCAGGCGGCGCTCGCCCAACTGCAAGTCGGCGCGGCGCAGCCATTCCAGCGCGCCGGCAGAGTTGCCGGCCAGCCGAGCCAGCCGGGCCAGGCCGCAGGCCACGTACACCCGCAAGTGGCGCTCGGCTTCTCCTGCGCTCTGCGCCAAGGCTTGCTGATAGAGCCGGGCGGCGTGGGCGGCCTCGCCCAGGTCGGCCAGCACGTTGGCCTGGCCATCCCAAATCATGCGTTCGGTGGCGGCCGCCCCAGCGCGCCGCGCCCATTCCAGGGCTTCCACATAAGTACCCAGGGCCGACTCGAGTTGGCCCAACATGTACAAATCCCAGCCGGCATTGTTGAGCGCGTTCGCCAGGGGGGCGGCGGCTTCTTCGGCGCGCAGGAGAGCCAGCGAGCGCTGGTAAGCCAGGGCGGCCTGCGAGGGGGAGCCGAACCGCTGGTAGAGCGTGGACAGGTCGCCGTAGGTCATGGCGAGGTCGTAGGTGTGTTCGGTGTTTTCCAAGGCGTCGCGGGCGGCGGTCAGCGCGGCTTCGGCCGCTTCGAGCTGCCGCAGTTCCATTTGGCACAGGCCGAGTTGGCGCAGGGCCGAGGCGCGCGAGGCGGCGGGCAGCCAACTCATGGCCGGGCGCGCCAGCGGCTCGACCAGCGCCAGGGCCTCGGCGAAGCGCCCGGCTTTAATGTGCAGGAAACTCCGGCGCAGTTGGACCTCGACCAGGCCGATGCGCCCGGCGTCAGTGGGGCGCTGCTGGTAGCCAAGTGTCGCCTGGGCGAGGTCGGCCAGCGCCCGATCGGTCTGGTCCAGATCGGCTTCGGCGGTGGCGAGGAACAAGAAGACGCGCGGGATCTGGTCGGCCACCTCGGCCAATTGGTCCGCCCAATGGCGCAGGGTGATGTGGCGCCCGGAGGTGAACAGGGCCTTGGCCTGGGCCTCGGCCAGTTCGGCCGCGGCCGACAGCTCGCGCGCCGCGAGGTAGAAGGTCATGGCCGCTTCGGGCATGTCGTGCGCGGCGTACCAGCGCGCGGCCGCGGTCTGCACGGCGCGCAGCCGCTGGGGGTCGCAGGCGCGCAGCCGGGTCTGGAGGAAGTCGCGAAACAGGTTGTGGTATTGGTAGGCGGGCTGCTCGGCCCCGACCACGCTGATGAACAGCCGCCGGGCCTGCGCCTGCCGCAGGAGTTCGGCGCAATCACTCCGGCCCAGGACGGCATTGCAGACGGCCGCTTCCATTTCGGGCAGCACGGCCGACTCGAGCAGGAACTGCTGCACGAGCGGCGGCTGCTGGTCGAGCACTTCCGCGGCCAGGTAGTCAAAGAGCGGGCGCTCCGACTGGCGGGCCTCGACGAGGCGCGCTACCAGGCCCTGCCACATGAGGTGGGTGGTCAGCAGAATGCCGGTGATCCAGCCTTCGGTGTTGGCCGCCAGCGCCTCGGCCGCGCCGGCGGGCAGATCAAGCTGGTTGCGCAGGTGCAACAGATCGCGGGTTTCATCGGCGGTGAAGCGCAACTGCTCCTCGTTCAGGCCGATGATCTGCTGGCGCGCCACCAACGCAAAGTAACGCAGGGCGGGCAGCGTCCGGCCGGCAATGATCAGGTGGGCCTGCTCGGGCAGGTTGGCCAGGAGCGCGTCGCAGAACGCCACCACCGCCGGTTCGCTGTCTACCAGGTGAAAGTCGTCGAGCACCAGCACGAAGTAGTCTTCGATATGGGTATCAATCTCGTGCGCCAGCGCGCGCGCCATGGCCGCCGGCTCAGACCCGGCCTGGGTGGCGGCCCTAACCACGCTCGACGGCCAGCGCCCGAAGCGGGCGCGCAAGGCGCCCACCAGGTGCGCCAGCAGGGCGGCTGGGTCGCGGTCGGCTTCGCTCAGGGCCAGCCAGGCCAGCGGGTAATCGGTTTCAGCCGCGAAGGCCGCCAACAGCGAGGTTTTGCCATAGCCGGCCGCGGCCGAGATCAAGATTAGCTTGCGATGGATGGCTTCATGGAGCAGGTCAACGAGGCGCGCGCGGCGCAGCGCGTCGGGTGGCAGGCGCGGCGCGGTATACCGCGCTTGGCGCAGCGAGGCGCCCCCTTCGGCGGCCGCGCGGTCAGCTTGTCTAATCGGGCGTTTGCGCCGGCCAATGACCGGCCGACCGCGACCATTCGAAGATGAGGACGACATGCAAGCGCTTTGCCTGAAGACGGCCGAGCCGGCCGCCAGTAGTCATGCAGATGCCCTAAGTTGCGATTATATTCCGAAAATATAGTTTTCTAACCAGCGGCTCCAGGGTAATTGCATCTTAAGTCCGTTCGCTGAGGAGTGCCAGGAGTGGGGCAGAAATTGGCCACCAGCTATCAATACCCGGGACGCTGCGCGTCACCGGCCACAAGGCTACGCCAGGATGACCGACCTGAGGCCGGGTTGCTCAGAAACTAAACCCATTTGATAGCCGGCCCGGGGCGTAGCACGCTACGCCCCTACCCGAGACAGGGCCGCGGCCGACGGGT